>QYLO01000004.1 GCA_022766165.1 Candidatus Electrothrix gigas | reverse complement strand
CAACCGGGTCAAACAAAGGAGAATTTCGAGTAGTTCGTGGAGGTTCCTGGTTTGTAGGCGGCCGCGGAGTCCGATCAGCTGTTCGAGGTAAATTTGCCCCCCATTTCAGCAATTCTCGTATCGGATTTCGTATTGCTCTAGCCCCGCAGGAATCAAAAAAATGACCACAAGGATATCTTCAAGGATGCCTTACCGCAATCATCTTTCACCACCCCAATTCCCAGCCCCTTGGGCCGTCGACTGGGGAGAGGATAGGTACGGCCTCTGGATGAGTTTTGCTGTGAACCAAGTTCGGCAGACTTTCCGCTGGATGAGGCCAGGAACCTTTCTTATGGGCGCAACAGGGAAGAAAAAAAAACAACGTGCTTGGCTTGGCCAAGAAACACTGCACAAGGTCACTCTGACCCAGGGATTCTGGTTGGCTGATACCACGGTTACGCAGAAAATGTGGCATACTGTCATGTTGACTTCCCCTAGTGGCTTTCAAGGAGATCTGCATCCGGTGACACGAATAAGCTGGCAAGATGCCCAAACCTTTCTTTCTCGCCTTAATCGTTGTTTAGCAGGACTTCATGCTCGACTGCCCACAGAGGCAGAGTGGGAATATGCCTGTCGGGCCGGATCAACAACGCCCTTTTCAACAGGCGCTGAAATTTCGCCAAATCTGGCCAACTATAACGAAAACAACAACGATCAAAGTTATAGAAAAAGAACAACGACAGTAAAGAGGTTCCCTTGCAATGCTTGGGGATTATTTGACATGCATGGCAATGTCTGGGAATGGTGTCAGGATTATTGGCAACCTGATGTAACAGCACAGGATGCTGTTGATCCTCAAGGCCCCAACCAAGGGAACTTCCGGGTAGCACGCGGTGGATCATGGGCCAATGATGCCTACTTGGTTCGTTCAGCCTGCCGTGTCCACTATCCGCCCAACTATTGTTTTGGAAGCGTGGGAATCCGGCTGGCAGTATAACTTTGCCAAAGGGTTTGCCAAAGGAAAACTAAAAATCCTAGGTAGCTCAGGCAACATTGTCGTAATAACCATAATACGATATCTTATACTTGCTCATATAAAGACCACGTCTTCCGCAGGAGGAACAGCGGATATCTTTGGGTGTCTCTGGGCCAATCAATTTTGTACCCAGCAAGGTATGCAGTACAAGGGGCTTGGAATAGGCTGCATCAATCAATGAGGTCACAACAAAGTCATACATGGTTATCTTTTTTTTGCATTTACAGACACAGGCATCAGACTCAAAAAAATAGGCTTTACTGCTTAACGTACCCGGACGAACATCGAGCAGGCGTTCTATTGCCTCAATATCAGAGTCCCTTGCCTGGGAAATACGTGATTCTTTCCCGTTATCAATAAAGCGTAACTCTCCAAAACCATCGTCTGTCATTGATTTGATAAGATAATAATAATTCATAAGGCAACTTTTTTTATCTCCTTTGCAGTATTTGAGACTACACCTTCATCCCTTCCATTTATTGAGCTTGTCTTCAACTTACTAAGTTTGCAAGGAATATGCCGAAAGTGTTCGGATAAAATATCTTTATGCTTCTGTTGCAAGACATCAAGCTGTTTCTGCGCAAAAAAACAGCCCTAAGATATCTTGTTTAAAAAAAACTGAAGCCCCCTGGAGGGCTAAATTATTCTTTAGCATCTTGAACTCAATATATATTCTTTACATAGTCTGCTTTCATTACTGGGTATTTTTAACGCAGTTTTCTCCCTGTTTTCATCTTGCTCTTGCAAAAAAAAGCATTTACTGGCAAATATGCCCCCCTATAAAATCTGAGGAAATCATCAATCCACAAACGCATTTTTAAAATAATGTCCTTTTTACAGCCTCTCTTTTTGGCCTCTCTTTTTGACCTTCTTTTTGGAGATCCTCGCTGGTTTCCTCATCCGGTTCGGATTATCGGAAAGGTTGCCCTGCTTGCAGAATCCTTTACCAGAAAGCTTCCTGTAAACCTCTCTATAGGTGGGATGCTTGCTGTCTTGATTGTGCTGTGCAGTACCGGTGGAGCCTGTCTTGCCCTTTTTTTTATGCTGTCTTATGCGCCACCACCCTTGTTTCTCTTAGGTGCTGCCTTTCTCCTATACACTACTCTTGCTGCTCGGGATTTACTGACGCATGCCAAACAGGTTGTGGTTGCCCTTGCCGTTCAAGATATAGAGCAGGCAAGGGGACGAGTAGGTATGCTTGTGGGCAGAGATACAGACCAACTTGATACCACAGGTATTGTGCAAGCCTGTGTGGAGAGTGTTGCAGAAAATATGTCGGATGGCATTATTGCCCCGCTGTTCTGGTCAATAGTCGCTGCCAGTTTTAGTGATTTTTTTAACGGACTTCTCGGATTTCTTGGATTTCTCGGTAATCCCATTATATGGGGGGTGACAGCCGCCATGTTGTACAAGGCTATCAATACGATGGACTCCATGTTTGGCTATACAAATGAACGCTACCTTGTCTTTGGTTCTTGCGCAGCCCGGCTTGATGATCTGGTGAACTTTTTTCCTGCGCGAATTACAGGTCTTGCTCTTGTCCTTGCGGCTTTGATCTGTGGTTATGATATGAAAACAAGTTTTTATATCCTGAAAAGAGATCGGCAGCAGCACAGTAGTCCCAATGCAGGCTGGCCAGAAGCAGCTATGGCCGGGGCCTTAAACATTCAGCTCGGTGGCGTATCATCATATTTTGGCAAACGATCTGAAAAACCAACCCTTGGTGATCCTCTTCTTCCACCCGAGCCACACCATATTACCCAGGCTACGATACTAGTTGCAACGGCATCCTTACTCTGTCTTCTTCTGTTCAGTGGCTGCTATTTTCTGGTGTCTTTTGTCTGAGCCGTTCAAAAATATAAAAAATACGAAAGAGAGTACGTCGAGTACGCTGAATTTTTAGAGTAAATTTAATTTTGTTACAGTTTCCTGCATCTGCTTGTAATGAAAATATTTTTCTGCTATAATTATTTTGCATAATTACCTATTACAATCAAGTGGTTATAAAAATAAACGCATACCCTCTCCACATCACCCCGCTGGGCCAGGATAGAGGATAAGTACGCATTAAAAATTAAAAGCAATCCCGGTCACAACGGGCGGCTGCGATAACAATATTATGGAGGATCGTATGTATTTACATATTTTCATTTTAACTGTTGCTGTTCTTGAGTTTAGCATGTTACCTTTTTCAGCAACCTCAAGCCTTGCTGAACATATTGACAGTAAAGAATTGAAATCGTCTGGAAAATTCTGTAGCATTCCTTTGCCAGATCCGGAAAAACTCTCTGCAGAAGAAAAGGAATGGTTCACAACCTTTCAGGAGGGAACCTTTTATGCGCAAGGGTGGAAAGACATTACCTCTAAAATTCTTAATAAAATAACAAAGGAAAGTGAGAAAGAAAAGTTGCGTCGTTCCTTAAATCTTCTTGGAATACGAATAGGTTGCGAGTGGAGCAAGGATAACAGTATCAGAAAGATTACTACGGATATGCTGGAGCAATGGGGGGCCAAGCTGCAAAAAACCGCAGAGGAAAAACCAGATGAGCTGCCAGTACTCATAGCGAATATTCGTCAAAAGGTGTTTGAGCTTGTAACTGATTAACTGGTAGGATAGCGCAAAAGATAACAAGTCACATCAAACATGGAGATAATTCTTTGACGGAAAAACAAGGGAATAAGCTCGTAGATAAACTTGGCTCACCACTGGTATCAAGCACGCAAACAGAGCGTTCAGCCGAACGAGATCAAGAAGATAATGATTTCGTTCCTATTATTATCAAACGAAACGATGAGGGTATTCGACATCCTGATGATATTCTCGAAAAGGCAATCGTTGAGGGCATGGAACAGATCCAACGCCCTTTTCTCTCCTTGGCTCTTTCTTCTGTAGCAGCAGCCCTTATTCTCAGCTCTTCTGTCATGGCGGTGGCGGTTATGTCTACGCTTATGATTGATTTGCAACAGCCCCAGCTCATTCGCCTTGCAATGGCTTTAGTCTATCCATTAGGCTTTATTATCTGTATCATGAGTGGAACAGAACTTTTTACTGAACATACCGCAACAGCAGTGTATCCGTTTCTTGAGGGCAAGGCTGATCAGAGGCAACTCTTTCGTCTTTGGTCTATTGTTATCTTGGGAAATATGTTTGGTGCCATTGTTGGCGCACTTCTGCTCACTGGCACAGATCAGGTGATTCAGGCGGAAAAAGGATATGTGTATATTGCCGATCATCTGGTCAGATACGGCAATGTACCGCTTCTTTTTAGTGCAATCGTAGCTGGTTGGCTGATGGCCCTGGGAGGCTGGCTGGTCTTGGCAACCACACCGGCCCTGAGTCAAATTGTCTGTATCTATATTGTCACCTTTCTGATTGGGCTGGGCGGACTGCATCACTCCATTGCTGGATCAGTTGAAATGTTCACAGCACTTTTTATTTCTGACCAATTCACTCTCCTGCAAGGAGTACGTTTTATCAGTCTTGCCATGCTGGGCAATCTCATTGGTGGCAGTTTTTTTGTGGCCTTTCTCAACTACGGGCATATTCGAAAAACCCAATAAATTTTTTCAACCGCAGAATGGAAAACAACATGGCAGAAATTATTATTGATACCTATCAGTGCAGTGGTTGTGAAACCTGTGTGGAAATGTGTCCTGATATCTTCCGCATTGACGAGGCCACTGAGAGAGCAGCCTTAATAACCACATCTCCAGTCATTACTGACGCTGTTCATCAGGCAGCAGCTTTTTGTCCAGAAAAATGTATTGAAGTTATAGAATAATTCCCTTTTTCTTTTGAAAGCTGGAAGAGTACACCATACACAGCATACAAACCATTATCCTCCCTATTCTTCTCCAACAACCCATTATGAATTCATTATTCTCTTTTATTCTTGTCCTTGGCGTCTTGATTTTTGTTCATGAGTTAGGGCATTTTCTCTTAGCCAAGCTCTTTGGTGTACGGGTGCTGAAATTTTCACTCGGCTTTGGCAACAAACTTATCAGTAAAAAATGGGGCGAGACCGAATATCTGATTTCCGCCTTTCCCTTGGGTGGCTATGTCAAGATGTTTGGCGAACAGCCAGATGAAGAGATTGCAAAGGAAGAGCAGGCTGTCTCTTTTACCCATAAAACCGTGTGGCAGCGATTCGGTATTGTACTTGCCGGTCCACTCTTTAACCTGCTCTTTGCGGTCTTTCTCTTTTGGCTTATGTTTCATTTTGCTGGCCTACCTGATTATGTGGAATCCGGGCTTATCGGCAAAGTTTCTCCAGGCTCAGTGGCTGAGAAGGCAGGTTTACAGGACGGGGATCTGATTCTCTCCATTGATAAGCAGAAGATCAGTACCTGGACGCAGGTTTCTGATGCTGTCAAAAATTCAGAGGGAAAGGAGCTACACATCGTCATTCAACGCAATCAGGAAACGCTGACCATTGCAGCAACACCGGCTATGGATAAGGTAAAAAATATCTTTGGCGAAGAGGTCGGAGAACGCTATCTGCTGGGAATCTCTCGTTCAGAAGAACTAGTATACAAAGAAACTTCTTTTGTTGAGGCGATCAAATACGCTTTTCTGCAAACATGGAATCTTATTGTCCTCACCCTGTTAGGAATTGTTAAAATTATCCAACAGGTTGTGCCGGCATCAGAGTTAGGCGGTCCTATTCGGATTGCAGAGTTAGCAGGTCAGCAATGGGAGGCAGGTCTTATGCAGTTGCTTCATTTTACTGGCTTACTTTCTATCAATTTGGGCATACTGAATCTGCTCCCTATTCCGGTATTGGATGGTGGACATCTTGTCTTTCTCAGCATTGAGGCAGTCCGGGGAAAACCTCTTTCAGATGAAGCGGTTATTTGGGCGCAGAAAATTGGCATAGCCCTGCTCGGTTCTTTAATGATCTTTGTTTTTTACAACGACATTGCCCGACTTGTTCGCCAGTGGATGGCCTGACAAATCTGTTGATACGGAAAAAATACCATGCCTAAGATACCTAAGAACGCTACAAACGCCCTTCTTCTTTCCATTGAAACCGCAACGGGTTGTGGTAGTGTTGCCTTGACCAAGGGGAGAATAAAAAACGGTAAAGTCCTTGCTGAAGCCATTGCGCAACCCGAGATCATCCATTCCCGGCGGCTGTTGGGTTCTGTTGACTGGGTGATGCAGGCAGCAGGTGTGCAGTGGGATGAGCTACATGGCGTTGCAATCAGCCTCGGCCCTGGTTCCTTTACTGGCCTGCGGATCGGCATGGCAGCGGCCAAGGGCATTGTCTATGCATGTAAAACGCCACTCATTGGAGTACAGACTCTGGATGCAATCGCCCTTGCATGCCCGGTCATTGATCGTCCACTCTGGTGTCTGCTTGATGCCCGTAAGCAGGAGGTCTATGCGGCGTGCTATCATACAGGTCCCTCGGGGTTGCCAGAACAGTGCAGTCCGGTTGAGACTCTTTGTCCGGAACACCTGCTTGAAAAAATCACTGGCCCAACCCTGCTTGCTGGCCCAGGTGTAACAGAGTATCATGATTTTTTTGCTGCGCATAAAGATGTGCAACTTATCCCGGCAGCTCTCAGCAGTCCCAGCGCTGCCCGCATCGGTTTTCTGGCTGCTGAACAACTGCTTACTGACAAAACAACAGATCCGGCAACGCTTGCTCCTCTGTATGTTCGGGCCTCGGAGGCTGAAGTGAACCTACAAAAAAATAAGGCCACCGCATAATTCTTTATTCTTCTATCACAGCGAAAAAGCGAATTCTATAGCATAAACATGCAACGTAAACAGACAAAAAAAATAGTTATTGGGAATACTCCGGTGGGCGGTGACGCTCCTATCACGGTGCAGTCCATGACCAATACCGATACCCGAGATGCGGCAACTACGGTACGCCAGATTCAAGGACTGGAAGCAGCAGGCTGCGAGATCATTCGAGTGGCAGTGCCAGATATGGAGGCAGCTCAAGCCATTACAACCATCCGGGGACAGATCACCATTCCCCTGATTGCAGATATTCATTTTGATTCCCGTTTAGCCGTGGCAGCCCTAGAACATGGGGCGCAGGCTATCCGCATCAATCCCGGCAATTTGGGTGGGCCGGATAAGTTGGCTCTGGTGGTGGATGCGGCCAAACGGCATCAGGCTCCTATCCGGGTGGGG
The DNA here is from genome assembly GCA_022766165.1 of Candidatus Electrothrix gigas. GTDB lineage: Bacteria > Desulfobacterota > Desulfobulbia > Desulfobulbales > Desulfobulbaceae > Electrothrix > Electrothrix gigas. The sequence goes on along the minus strand of QYLO01000004.1, from coordinate 115,412 downwards.
GTCAACTCCGGTTCCATTGAAAAAGATCTGCTGGCAAAATACGGGTACCCGACTCCGGAAAACTGTCAGTCGCTGATTGAAAGTGCGCTAACCAATGTCGTGGCCATTGAAAAGTTAGGGTATGACGAGATAAAGATCTCTATAAAATCGTCTGATACCCTGACCACTGTGGCTGGCTATCGAGAACTGTCTCAACGCACAGACTATCCCCTGCATATTGGCGTAACTGAAGCAGGTGGCCTGATTCCCGGTACCGTCAAATCAAGCGTTGCCTTGGGTATTTTACTCTTTGAGGGAATCGGCGATACCTTCCGCATTTCCCTGACCCGTGATCCCTTGGAAGAGATTCGGGTGGGCTTTGAGCTGCTTCGTTCCCTGCGTATTCGAGAGCGAGGGCCAGAACTGATATCCTGCCCAACCTGTGGGCGTACCCAAATTGATCTTTTCCCCTTGGCTGAAGAGGTGGAACGGATTCTTCAGACCATGCAATCCAATATAAAAGTTGCCGTTATGGGCTGTGTGGTCAATGGGCCAGGTGAGGCCAAAGAGGCGGATATTGGTATTGCTGGCGGACATGGCACTGGGATTATTTTTAAAAAAGGAGAAATTTTCAAAAAATTGCCGGAAGCAGAGTTGCTGCCTGCATTTCTGGAAGAGTTGCAACGGATGGATACGGAAGCAAATTAGCAAGTTAAAATCCCCTCAGCTCTTGAAGATGCTTTCTCGCTATATCGCCTATTTCCCCAAAGGGTACGGTCTCAAGCACTTGACTAAAACATTGAATGGCTTTTTTGTTTTTTCCCCGTTGTCGGTACAGTAGACCAAGGTTGATGCGGGCCGGTATGAAGTATTCGCTTTTCTGTAAAATTTTTATGTACAGATCTTGAGCCTGTCTGATTCTACCCTCATTATGGTGCGCAAGGGCCTCTTCAAACAACAACATCACCTGATTGGTGACTTCGATTGTAAAAAAAGCACCTATTCCCAGATGCAAAAGGAGAAAAAAAATCGGAGCCTTGATAATCCCAATAAAACTCAGCGAGGCAGCTACAGGATAAGAGAGATGAACCAGTGTTTTTTCCCGATACTTGATCTTTATACTGGTAAAATGACTCTGGTTAATCAGTTCTTGAAATATTTTCTTTACATGCTTGCCTTCAACTGTGTAGCTGTCTTTCTTATAATCATTTAGCTTACCGCTTCCAGAACGATAGATCTTCAAGGTTTTATCGTAGTCATTGCGGGCCTCTGGATTTGACAGCACCTTGTAGGCTTGGCTTATCTTTCTGAACTGTTCATCATCCCCCTTGGTTATGTCAGGATGATACTGCTTTGCCAAGTTTCGGAAGCTTTTTTTGATTTCCTCTTTCTCTGCATCTTCTGATACACCCAGTACTTCATAAAAATTTTCCATAGGTAGCGGACACCTTAATTTGCTTTGTTTTTTTTCTCACTTATGCCGCCACCTCTTAACGTCCGCTGCTCCCTCTGCATTGTCCTCTTCATTCTTTTCTGTCTTTATGTCCGCTGCTACCTCCTGACCTTCCTTGAACATCTCCTCATAAAATGCCTTAGCCTTTTCAGGATCAAAGCTCAAAAATGTACCGCCTTCTGCAAAATGACGGGCAAATACCTTGCCCACCGCATAAGTGGAAGCACCCGATACTGTAGCAGAACCAAGCGCACCCAAGGTCTGTCCGACTCCAGGAACAGCTTTAGAAAAACTTGCAAGGATACGAGAGCCGGCAGATGCTGGAAAGGCCCCTCCGATCAGCGCACCGATGATATTTTTCACCATATCTTTGGAAAACGGGACATCATACAGCTCAGACAACTTTCTCATCAAATTGAGCTGAATTCCGCTCACACCGATAAAATCAATAAAAGGGATAGGGAAAAGTCCAACACCCAAGGCCATATACACATGCTGTCTGATCATTTTATCAGCAGTTTTTTCAATTGAATCAACCGATTCTTCATCATACTCCTGCTGTATACTCTGCTGTTCCATGTTATCTTCCTGCATTATTTTTTCCTTTATACTCGCTGTCAAATATTTTTTGTGCGACTCTTTTTCCCTCTTTGAGCATCTCTTTGTAATATGCTTTCATCTTCTCAGAATCAAAACTCACAAGATCTCCACCTGATTCAAAATGTCGGATAAATACTTTACCAGTGGCATAGGTAGATGCACCGCAGGACACTGGCATAGTCACCATACCGATGGTCTGTCCGATGACTGGAATAACCTTGATCATACTGGAAAATATAGGCATGGCGTTGGCAAGAAAGGCATTTCCAATGAGCGAAGTCAGGGCATTTTTTGCGGCCTCTTTCATAAAGGGGACATTATATAGCATTGTAATTTCCCTGATCATATTGGATTGAATCACTAGCACGCCAGCAAAATCCACAGCCGGAGCAGGAATCAATCCCACCCCAATGGCACTTAATGTATGATTTTTGATAATTTTATCAAGTTTCCTGTCAAGTTGCACAGTATTTTCACTTTTTTCCATTTCTTATATAACTTCCATTCCTCTCCAACAAGGGGGTACTTTCAATTCTTTGCAAGAAGAGAGCTAATTATTTTTTCAGTATACATATTTTTCAAAAAAGCATTGCTCAAGCTGCTGTCCGCCCATCATTGCTTGATGCCACCCCTGTATCCTAGGTTTCACAAGTACAGGGTATGATTTATGAAATATTGGTAAAACTGCCGCTTCATCTTGACAAAGTATTTTATCAGCTTGTCTATATGCTCTTTTGTATGCGCCCTGTTGCTGTTGTGTTCTCGTCAAATATCTCGTGCTTCGTATAAGTCGGTTGAAGGTATTACTTGTCCAATTGGTTTTTTTCTGCAATTTTTTGAGAATGCCGTCCGGGGTGGGATAATCACTGCATACTGTAAACAGAGCCATAGAGAGAGACTCTTTATCTGCATCTGCATCTGCAAGAGCTTGATTTCCTTCTTGGTCTCCTTTTCTTTGTTTCGTTTTGATCTGAGCAGAAATATGGAGATAGTGTTTAAGCATTTTTTTGATGCCATCGGCAACTTTTTTATCAGTGTCAGAGTCTTCTGTAAATAAGGTCACTTCAGGAAACCCTTTTCCATCGGGATACCCGGCTTTGGCTAGCCATTCTTTTGCCTGTTCAGGGTCAAATGTGATCTTTACCTCTGCAGTATCACTCTCCTCATCCTGAGATTGAGATCTACCCAATAATACTGGTGGGGTACAGGAAGTCGCTGGCTCACCTAATCCACTGTTGACAGCATCAATAAGTAGTTGGCGATCTATTGCTGCTGAGATAGCCTTTCGCACAAGAGACTTGTTAAATGGTTCTTTTTTCGTGTCAAAAATGTAGGTATAGCTACATGCTGTTAAAGCTTCCTCATATTGATTATGCAAAGGCCCCTGCTTTATTTGAGAAATTGCAGCAACAGGAGGCGATAAATAGGTGCCACCCATAACATCAAGTTCATTATGTTCATACATCGCCAATCCCATAGGAGGTTGAGCAACAACAAAATAACGCACTTCCGGTATAGAAACCTTGTCTACGGCAAAGTATTGCTGATTCTTTTTAAGAAAAATACCAAGATTTTTTTGCCATTCAACTGGCCTGTATGGGCCATTCGTTTGAATTGTATCAGGATCTGTCCAGTTATCCTTGTACTGGGTAATAATCAATTTTGGCAAAGGACGAAATACAGGAAGGCTGACTCGTGCCGGAAAAAACGGATCAGGATGTTCTAAGTCAAAGACTAAGGAAAAATCGTCAGGAGCATATACTTTGAGCTGTGATGTTCTTTTTCTGCCTAAATAGATGTCTTGGGCATTTTTTAATATAAAGAGTTCTTCAACCTGCGGAGATGCTGTTTTTGGATCCAAATTGCGCTGTATGGCCCACAGGACATCATGGGCTGTTACAGGTGTTCCGTCAGTCCAAGTGATATCCTTACGCAGGGTAAAACGATATCTGGTATCATTCAACTCCCTTTTCCAATCTGTTGCAAGTTCTTGAATCGGTTTATTTGTTTTCGGATCAAGACCGGTCAGACCTAAAAAAAGCTGTTCAGCAATTTCCACATCACCTTTATTGCGAACCAAGGCCGGGTCAAGGGTGGTGACAGGTTCTTGCAAAGGAAGACGCAGTGTACGCTCTTCTATATAATTAAACAGATCAGATTTTCCTGACTGCTCGCTATCAAAGACAAATTCTCCATTTTGTACCTTCTTAAAAAAAATCTCTTTATCTTGAATATCCCCTTGCGGGATAAAAGAGTAGGTACCAGTAACACCATGCCACGGTTCCATAAAACGAAGATACGAGGCAAGTACTGCTGGAATCAGACTGCCACTTTTTTGTATAGTATGAGCAAGCAGCGACACGGCGTCATACCCCTGAGCTGCCCATTTATCTGGTGTTACGTTAAATCGTTCCTGAAATTTCTTTACAAATGTTCTGGTCTTCTGATCTGAATATAACGGATTAAACACTGTTGGTAGTGTGACTCCTTCAGCCGAATTTCCAGCAATGGTAAATAAATCTGGATAATCCATGCCCCCGCCTCCAAAAACCGGAAGCTTAACCCCCATTTCGTTCATTTCTTTTAACAGATAGGCCGCCGCAGGCATAAGGCCAAAAAGAACAACTGAATCAACACCTTGTTCTAACTGTTTTTGTAAGGAGTTAACAAGTTCTTTGAAGTCCCTGTCATTGCGAAAATAGGATCGAGTTGCAGCAACTTCGACCCCTTTCGTTTCAGCTTCTTTTTTAAAGATATCAGCAAGATTTCTCTGTGTTATATCACGATCATGAAATAACATTATCTTCTTTAAGCCTTTTTTATGGATAAAATCAGCTATTGCAAAACCATAGTCTTTATTTGTGGGAATATTTCTAAAGGTATAATCAACACTGTACTGTGTTAAAGCGGGAGCGTTGGCTCCATAGGAAATAAAAAGGATTCCGGCTTGTTCGTAAATTATGGATGCAGGAATAGCGGCTGAGGAATTCCTATGTCCAATCACAGCCATGATATTCTTATTCTTGGCAATTTTACGTGCTATTTTTTCTGCCTCAACAGGGTCGCCTTTGTCATCGTAAATAACAGACACTAACTTTCTTCCATCAAGCAAACCGCCCTGTTGATTGATTTCGTCAATTGCCATCTCAACTCCTTCAAGGAGGAAATTTGACGGCAAAGAAGTTTGAACAAGAGCAATAAAAATATCGCCTTGAGAGTTACGTGCTCTTTGCGCTCTTTCTTCGGGATCAGGAGGATTACATGCGGAAAGCACAACAGGTAATACAAAGAGGAAGATAAAAAAGAGAAAAGATTGTTTACTGTTGCTTGTCATTGCCTAAGAAAAGATATTATCGTACAACAGTTTGGTTTTCAGAAAATTGCCTGAGATGTATGTTTTCTGTTCCGGCTATTTCCGCAACTTGAGGACGAGAATCCGATAACGTTTCACCGATTGCTTCATTGACTGCAAATGTTTTTTCTGCTGGTTCCTTTATCCTGTTATCAGGCAAAAGTTCAGGTTCAGGCTGAGGAGGTACGGATGATGATTCATCAATTTCAGATGAGGTTGAGGGATCGTCTGTGAACGACAGCGGCATATTGCCAATAATCGGTAGCCCTCCGTCCTTTCCACCACCCACAACAACAATCTTCGCATTTTCCGATTTGCTCAGTTCCAGCGTGGCCTGTACTCCCATATACTGCAACACCGACGGTGATAAAGCTTCTCGAAATCTCTCCAGTCCTTCTGCTTCAATTCGTCTTCTTTCTTTTTCCTGCTCTTCTCTTTGCAGTCTGAATACATAGGCATCGGCAATATGTTTCTGCTTAATTTTATTCCGTATTGATTCGGCTACACTTTCAGGTAGCTGTATTTTCTTAATAATAACATCATCAACTTGAATGTATCGCCGGGCAATTTGTTCAATAGCACCGTTGATGGCCTTTTCAAGAAGTGACTGCTTGGTTGTATAAATTTCCTCAGCATTTAGGCTGCCGAGAAGAACACGAAGAACATTTTCGATTTCAGGTAGGACAACAATGTTGACATAATCTTCTCCTACCTGCTGATGCAAAACACCAAGCAGTTTATATTCAGGCCGATAACGAACAGATAAGTTGAGATGAACCTTGAGACCGTTTACGGTTAACGCATCAAATTCATGAGGATATTCCTGTATCCTGGCATTGTATATATACATCGTGTCCCAAGGCCAGATAAACTGAATACCTTCTGGATATACCCTTGTGGTGACAGTACCGCCAAGAAAAAGCCTATAGAGAACCCCTCCCTCGCCTGGCCCTATAAAAACAACAATTCTGTTAAAAAGTAGGATAGTTACAATGAGAATAATAAGGAAAAAGGAGAGAAAAGCAGATAGGTATCTTGTCAAAGCTCTTTTAATTTTCTGGCGTACCTCACTCATTAAACATGTTTCCTCGACCGTTCATTTTTTTACTTTTTTTGAACTACTTGAACTTTTTTGGGATCAGATGCAAAAACCAACAACAATCCTATGATCGGAGTCAACACAATGGAGCTGAAAAAATATCCCCAGAAACCAAATTTTCTGTTCATGCCCAGTACCCCCATAAGAAGACATGATAACAGATAGACAGTACCCAATATAGCTATATGCATATTTTTTTATGGCATTGTATACAATGTATAATACAGCAATGACGGTCGTTTTTGCTCAATACAAAAAATGACCGTCATTACCCATGTTGATCCTAGTTGATCTTGCTGTATGTTTCTTAATGTCTTTTAACGCATTAACTTGCTGTTGAGGCAGATGTCTTTGCCTTTGACACAAGAGCTTTGCCTTCTTTGAGCATCTGTTTGTAATACTCCCGGACTTTGTCTGGGTCAAAGGTCAGGAAGGTACCACCGGAAGCGAAATGCTGGTGAAAGACCTTGCCCACAGCATAGGTCACAGCTCCTGCTGTAATCGGCATAGAAACAGCTCCAAGAGCCTGTCCGGCAACTGGAACAAACTTGGTCAAGCTGATAAGAGTTCCTCCGAGAGGAAGAACAGAACTCCCTCCGACCAACGACATAAGGATATTTTTCACCTTGTGTTCAGTAAAGGGAACCTCATAAGTGTTTGAAAGCCTTCGCAGCATATTAAGCTGAACACCGGTAATGCTGACCAGATCAACAAGGGGAAAAGGAATCAGTCCTACACCCATAGCCGTCAACATGTGATTTCTGATAATCCTTTCGCCTTTCTCCTTGGCATCGGAGCTAGAGCAACAGACTGTTGTCTCATCGCATTCACATTGTGCTGCTTGATCGTCCTGTGTCGCTGTGTTATCTTGTTCTGCAACCATTTTTTCACCTCGTTTTTCATGTTGTTAAATTTTTATTTTTAATGAAAGAAGCTAGTTAGATGCGTCTTCAGAACAGCTTTCCGCTGTTGTAAATTTCTGCGCATCTTTAGAGCCTTTCCACCATTCAAAGGCAATAATGCCTCCCAAGGCTACAACTGCAAATATTGGTGAAACTGCTGCCGCTTTGGCCGTAGTCACTGCTGTCCCAGCTATACCTTTTACTGTCCCTGATACTGCCGTTGTTGCATCTGCCATATTTTTCTCCTTTTGCAATGGTTAAATTATTCCTCTGTGTTGAGAGAAATAAAAAAAGAATTGTACGCTCCTCAGAGGAGCTGATCAATACTCTTCAACAGAGTTTTCAGTTTTTTAAATTTCATTTTCTGCAGTATGGCCCGGTAACAGGATAAGAGAATTATCTACGAAAACGATTATTGACAAAACTGACATATCATAGGTCAATATGTCAGTTTTGTCAAAGAGTACCATATCAATTTCTCTCAACAACTCATAATGACTTTCCGCTAAAAATATGTTTCCGCCATTCTTTGAACGCATCTGAATCGTTTACCCGTGGAAAAGGGGTCTCTGGACGAGCAACTTGCAGAAACTGACAGAGCGGTTCCCAGCCATCCTGAATTTTATATACCAGCAGACGATCCGACGGTACATTTTTTTTCACCTCTTCAATATGCTTGGTAAAGACGGCGATAGCATGGTCTTTATCGTGAAATCGACCATCAAAAGTCTTCTTCCAAAGAATATCCTCCTGAAGTTGCCACAGCGCATGAAGCTTTTTTAATTTTGGTTGGAACAGGGAGAAAAAGCTCAACAGGAGTTTTCTTGACAGGGTCAGCCGGTTATAGGTATAGATGGTATCATACGTACTCTTATACCATTTTTCTGGTTCCCGTACTGTGAGAATTACTTTGAGATCAGGATACTGCTGAAGAAGAGACTGATAATCATAGGTCGGAGACCAATAGACTAAAGCCCGATATCCCTGAAACATGTTTTCCAAATCAACAGATTCTCCCCGGCTGACAGCACGCCAGAGATCAATATGCTCAGGATGTTTATGTATATCGCTGAAATGGTAGCATTTGCTGAATCCCAGTTCCTCCAGAGCATGTTTCAACGACATGGTTCCTGTTCGACCAAGTCCTGCATCAAGTATTTTGAACATAATTGCACCGTTTTTTAACAGACGTGCTGACAGAGTATTCTATCAGTTGTCGGTTTGTTCTCCTGAAAAAAAATTTTGGCATACTTTAATAAAATTATAATCTTCAGCATACCATAGTTTTAGATTATTGACGGCATTTTCTTCTAAAAAACGATCAGCCTCGGAATGCTGCCCTCTATGCGCCTCCACCTTTCCTGAGGGAAGGACAATCGGTAGCGTTTCAGATAGCTCTAGCTTGCTCTTTAAGCGTTCAAAATCTTTATTAAGACTTTCCTGAAAACCTATAAAAAAGATATCTTCTTTTCTGGAGAAAAAATATTCTTTACTTTCAAACCAATCCCAAAAGGAGGTGTTGACATGAAATATAGAACGCATTGCCTTGGCAGCAGCTTCGGCTGTCTCAGTATCATCTGCGTTTAGGGAGTTTGCCAACTCATTTGCAGTGGAAAATCGTGCAAATGCAACAGCTTCATCGGGATGCCATTCAAAATGATATCGAGGCGCACCTTTTCTCTTTCTACTGTAAAAGCTACTAACAAATCTGCTCACAGGGTCCCGGAGAAAAAATATTACCTTTTCTCCCTCAGGAACATCCCTTAACCGGATGTTATGAGGATGCATCTGCACAACATAGGGTATCTCCGGCAGAGAAACTACCCATGTTTTTCTGTTATGATGACCACCATCAACTAATACCTTAAGACCGTTAGTAAAGGCGTATCTCACAGCGCTGCCCCCGGTTTTTCCGATATGCAAAAGATGTAGAAAAGTAGTATTTTTTTGAAGGTTCATATTATATTTAGGTCTCATTCCTTGGGCGTCCCTACAAAGCAATGCAATGCAAGTTTACAAAAGTTCTATAATTTAGCCAACAACTGCTCAATCTCGGCTTCGGTTAGATTGTCTACATTGGCTGAAAGCCGATCGACCTGTTCCGGGTTAAGATCCGAGACCAGAACAGTATCGGCGACCGTGGGTGACGGCACTATTGCCGAAGCCTGTCCGAGAAGTTCAGCCAGCATTTGCACTGTAGCATGGGTGAAAATATCGGTCATGGTTATCTCTCGTTGGAACTCCGTTTTCACAGCATTGTATAACTGCACCATATCCAGTGAATTAGCCCCTAAATCAAAAAAATTATCTGTAATGCCAACCTGTTCCAAGTTAATCGTTTTTTGCACTATCTTAACGAGGCGACGTTCCAAAGCATTACCGGGCTGGACCGACTGCATTGTTTGTTTGCTTACATCAGGGTGAGGTAAAGCCTTGCGGTCAATTTTCCCATTGGCCGTTAAGGGCAATTCCGTTAACTGGACATAGATATTAGGCATCATATAACGGGGCAATTTTTGGCCTAAATAATCCTTCAGACGTTCTTCCAGTGACTTGTTTTGGGGTTCCGCTTGAACCAGTTGTTCTTTTTGCTCGGCGGAAATACCGCCCCCCAAAAAGCTATGCACCATTTCCTGACTATCGGTTAAACTACATTCTGCTCGCAACGGTTCAAAGTTCATTCCGCCAATGGGACATAATCCCAGATCATGCGTTGAAGCCTCCATCATCAAGAGTTGACTCATATATCCCGCTTCTAGCAAACAGAAATCACGAGCGCTGGAGCCATACATTGGATCAATGGCTTGGTATTCAGCCACTAAAAAGAGGCTAAAAGCTGATTGCTCAAATATAACCTGATTGGTTCCGCCATGCAGTTTCTGATTGGCTGTGGTGGCTGATGATAATAACACCAGTTTATGCTTGGTGGGATGGTAATAATAAAACCCACCAGCTACATCGACTATGCGATCCGGTTTTACATACAGGTAGCTTTGAACCGGATAAAGGCTGCCCGCTGAACCATACCAATACTTGGGCAAGAGTGCATTGGGAAAGGAACGAGGTCGCAAACAACTGAGCAACCGAGAGAGTTTGGTCAACGTAATTGGTTCATCTAAAAATTGACGATAGCTTTGCCGGGCCAAATAAATCGCATCATCAACATCTGCCTCGGGTAACGCAATTTCGGGATGGACACTCTCAAATTGACGGATGCCGGGCTGTTGTAACTTAAACTGCAGCCGTTCTATCGGGTCGGTTAACACTCCTTGCATCACTTGCAGCCCATAGGAGGCCTGATCGACCGGTTGAGCCTCAGCGGCATTGTTTTGAGTCTCGGCGGCGGCCTTGTTGTCGCTCTGGCTCGGTACGATATAAGCTGCCAATTGCTTGTCATGATGACTGTCACCTACTGCGGCGACAATGGCATTTTTGATATCTGGATGTTTGAGCAGGTGACTTTCAATCTCGCCCAACTCAATGCGATGACCATGAATCTTAACCTGAAAATCCTCCCGCCCCAAAAATTCTATATTACCATCGGGCAGATACCTGCCTAAATCACCTGTTTTATACAGTCGCTCTCCGGTGCGAGGGTGGGTAAAAAAACTGTCCTTGGTTTTTTCCGCATCTTCCCAGTAGCCCAAGGCCAGACCAATGCCGCCGATATATAGCTGGCCCGGCGTCCAAACCGGGCATGGTTCCAGATATTCGTTTAAAACATGGAATGTTTGGTTTATTAAGGGTTTACCGTAGGGAATGCTCTTCCAAGCTGGCTCTACATTTGCAATCGGATAGTAAATTGACCAGATGGATGCTTCCGTGGCGCCTCCCAAACTCATCACATCGACCTTTGGCCAGAGTTGTCGAATGTTGTCAGGCAAATCAAGTGGTATCCAGTCGCCGCTCATCATAACCAGACGCAAATCGGGCGGGGTTGCACATTCGGCTGAACTGGAACCTCCGGCCTGATAGGTAACCAGCATCTGCATTAACGCCGCCACAGTGTTCCATAGTGTCACCCCATGTTCCGTCATCAGTGTCACCCAATGGGAAGGATCGCGCCGTCCTTCGGGGGCAGGTATGACAATTGTCCCGCCAACAGCCAACAGACCGAAAATGTCATAGACCGATAAATCAAAGTTTAGGGCGGAGAGGGCCAATACCCGGTCTTGGGCTGTCACCTCAAAACGCTGGTTGATATCCAAAATCGTATTGACCGCGCCTTGGTGGTCAATCATGACCCCTTTTGGGTTCCCGGTTGAACCTGATGTATAGATCACATACGCCAGATCGGAGGACTTCTGAACCGGGTCCAAATCTGGCAAGGTCGCCGAATTAGAGTCCCCGAGGCTGTCAAGAACCTCATCAGGAGCGTCAACAGCCAATCGTTTGATCCCTTCCGGCCAAATTGACTGTTGATGCAATGTATTTTGAGTTACAATCAGGTTGACTTTGCTCTGCGCCAACAGATAATGCTGACGCTCAGTCGGTAGTTCCGGGTCAATGGGTAAATAGGCTGCACCTGACATCAAAATGCCCATGACCGCAACTACCTGCTGCCAGCCTTTTTCTATGACCACAGCAACTAGCTGATCCGGTTTAGCACCTTGCTCTTTCAGCCAATGCCCTACTTGGTTCGCCTGTTGATGCAGTTCTTGATACGTGAGCGTTTTATCCATGCCGATCACTGCGACATTATCCGGGGTCTGTGCAGCTTGACGCATGAACAAGGTATGCAGTAAGGCAGCAGAGACTGGAGCCTGGGTGTCGTTAATTGCGGATCGCTGTTCCAGTTGTCTGTCGGGCAGACTTAACGGGTGGCAGTCTGTCCAAGCATTTTGTTCTGTTGCCAGACGCTTCAACAACTGTAACTGAGCGGAAAACATGTCGTTCAATAAATCCGCAGGAAAAAGTTCTTCAACCGCACTCCAATACAAGAACAGTTCACCATCAATTTCGCGTACGATATGATCTAAATAGACCTGCGAAGTTTGACCGATTAAACGCACCCGCTCTCCCCAGCCAATATGCGAGGTTGATTCTACACCTAACAGGTTGGTAAAAATCACTGGCATCAAGGCTGCATTTCCCGCATTGTTACGTTGATTTAACTCACGAATAACCTGTACGCCACTGTAGTAACGGTGGTCTAAATTTTGCCACTGTTGCGTTTGTATCTGTTTAGCCCGCTGGATAAAACTTGTCTCGCTCCGATTATCAATTTCGGTTAACATTATTGAGGTAAATTCACCGACGACCTGATCAACTTGCGGGTGAAACGGCAAACGGTGAAAAAAGGTTTGATTCAGCGTAAAATGAGAGCTTTTGCTCCATAGAGTAAGTGCTTCAGCATAAACAGCCAGCAGTAATGCGGACGGCTGTAGCTCGTATTGTGCTGCCTTTGTTTTGACTGCTTCCCATAATGGTGCTTCCAGCCGCTTCTCAAACCATGTAAATTTGGGAACTTTGATCGCCTGCATCTCTTGAGACAAGGGCAGTTTAGGGGCAGAAGGCAAGCGATCCAAACGGTTAAGCCAATATTCCTTGGAACTCTTATACAAGGCTGAGCTTTCTTCATACGCTTTGGCTGTCACCATATAATCCCGAAAAGTCAGTTCAAGAGGGGCTAACTCCAACTCCGGATGCTGATAGAACTTTGTCCAATCGCTTACAATGAGTTCTATGCTCCACGTATCAACCGCTAACATATCAATGCAGAAATGTAGATGTACCCCGCCTGGCATGAGTGTTACCCGGATATCAAATAACGGCCACTCATCTGCCTGAGAAATATGTCCAGTCATGTCTTGTCGGATATTCTCCAACTTCTGCTGGGCTGTTTCCTCTTCACGTAAATCAAGTACCGAAATTTGATAATCCGGCATTTTAGCCAACACCCTTTGTTGCCCGTCCGACTGCACCAGAGTGCGCAACATCGGATGACGAGCCATCACCTTTTGCCATGACTCATTCAAACGGGCAATATCTACATCAGGCATCCGCCATTCCTGATATACTTGCGTTGCCAAATTTCCCAGTTCAAGATGACCTTGGCGACCAATCCAATAGGCTTGCTGAATGTCGCTTAACGGAAACGGCTCATACTGTGCATCTGGATCGGGCTTGACTTGGGGAAACGGTTCAGCAACGTTGACTTCCTGCTGTTTGTTTTTCAGAAAGGCAATAAGATCAGTTTTTTGATTTTTAAGCTCTTTTTTTAATGAATCAGTCAGTCCCCCCTTGGGCGTGCGATATCGCAGTTTATCCTCTTCCAGCCATAGACTGATATCCTGTTGATGTAACCTATCCAGCAGAGCTTCAATGTGTTTCATAATTCTCCCTCTTCATAGCCGTCATCACCATCGCTTAACACTTGTTGAGACACTTGTTGATTTCGCTTTGTTTTGAGACTGAGCATTTCCGACAAGGCTTGGGTCAGTTTGGGAACTGTCGGGTGTTCCAGAATTGTTGTTACAGAGACGGAAACACCGATGTAAGTGGTTAAACGAGTACTCAACTGAATTGACATGAGCGAATCCATGCCTAAATCAACAAAGAAGTTTTCCTCGTCAGTAGGGACAGTTCCTACAATCGGTTTAATTTCAGCTTTGATATGGTTTTGCAATATTTCATACTGTTTCTCAGTTGAAACCTGACTGGAAACTTGACTGAACTGTTGTTGCAGGGAGGATCTGCCAACAGTTGTTGAGGTGGACGGCTTTATCAGTTTCGACAACACCGGAAATCCAGCAAGCGAGGGCAGTCTTTGACTGAATTTCTGCCATTGAAGCGGAACAGCCCCAGCCTGCGGCATATCCTGCGCCAATAAGGCCCCGAACAGTTCAACACCTTGTTGCGGCGAAATGGCCTGATCCTCTTTCTCCATCAACTCTTTTGCCATGCCGACCTCAGACCAGCCCCCCCAGTTGATACTCAGGGCTGGCAGGCCCATTGTCTGCCGTTGATGCATCAGGGCATCCATAAAGGCATTGGCTGAAGCATAGTTTGCCTGCCCGCCGTTCCCTAACAAGGATGATTGCGAGGAAAAACAAACAAAGAAATCAAGGGGTATGCCTTGGGTGTATTGATGCAGATACCAGCTTCCCTGCACTTTAGGGGCAAAAGTTTTCGCAAACCGGGCTGGCGTTTGCTGAGTCAACACGCCATCATCCAACACCCCAGCAGAATGAATAATGCCTTTTAAGGGGGCAAATTCCTGACAAACCTGCAACAGGCTCTTCACCTCTTGTGCCTGCGAAATGTCCGCCTTAACTGCTTTGACCTTTGCCCCTTTGTTTTCCAGATCAGCTATTGCACTTTGAGCCGCTTCCGAGTCCGTTCGACGACCGCTCAAGACCAGATGGGTTGCTCCTTGCGCTGCCAGCCACTCCGCTGTTTTCAGTCCTAGTCCACCAAAACCGCCGGTTATCAGGTAACTTCCATCAGATTTAATGCGCTTTTGTTCGCTTTCCTGCTGTTGTAGCGGCATTGATAAGACCACCTTGCCAATATGTTTGGCTTTGGCCATAAACTGGAACGCTTCCTCTGCTTTCTCTATTGAAAAAAGACGGCAAGGCAAGGGAGTAATCTTTTTTTCTGCCAAAAGCTTTTCCAGTTCTGCCCTAAACTCCATTGCTAAGGCCATATCAGACCAATCAAAAGGAGAGTACATAACATCCGGGCGATAATTTTTGGCTTGTTCTTTACCCCAGATATCTCTCTTGCCCAGCTCAACGAAACGGCCGTTTTTCGCCAATACATCGAAATTTTTCTGAATGTATTCCCCGTTCATGCTGTTGAGGACAATATCGACCCCTCGGCCTCCGGTCAGCTCCATGCACCTCTCCGCATATTCCAGCGTGCGGGAATCCATTATGTGATCAATACCCTGCGACTTGAGAAAATCCTGTTTGGGAAGGCTGGCTGTGGCGAAAATCTCGGCACCGACATGTTGCGCCAGTTGGATCGCTGCCTGACCAACCCCGCCAGCCGCTGCATGAATCAAAACCTTATCCCCAGCCTGCATATCCGCTAACACGATCAAAGCATAATACGCCGTCAAAAAAGTTATCGGAATGGTAGCAGCTTCTGCAAAACTCAAATGCTGAGGTTTTCTGCCGACCAAGTGACTGTCAAGCGTAATGAAGGAGGCTAAACTCCCGAAGTGCTGCCACACAATGACTTCATCCCCGACTTGGAATCCGGTGGTATTATCGCCGATCCGGGTGATTGTCCCAGCAGCTTCAAAGCCGAACGGCAGATTTCTTGGATCATCAAAACCGAGTTCCGGGGGGTAATACGATTTCAACATCCCGAGAGCATTTAATACGTCACGGAAGTTTAGCCCCGCTGCCCGTACCTGGACTTCCACTTGATTTACCTGTGGTTCTTGACGCTGGGCCTGTACAAGCTGAAGGCTATCTAGCAAGCCGTATTGTTCTAATTGTAGCTGAAACGGATAAGGCTGGCTGTCCGCACCCAAGGATGACAACTGCAGTTGCTCCAACCGGGCAGCCCGACGCTGAGATCGGTCATCAACTCGTATCTGATTCTCGCCGTCTGCGTGCCAGATCATCCTGAACAGGGTTTCTGTTGCAGTCCCAGCTTTTGCTTCAAAACAGCGGCAGTTCAACTGAGACTGCTCCCACATCAATGTTCGCCCGAAGCCCCACAGAACGGACTCTTCCAGCCTGTCCTGCATAACCAGCCATAAATCCGGTTCGACTTCCGCTTTAATCAAGTTCTGTACCAGTTCCAACAGCTGGCATGAAATCTTGAATGCCTTCTCAGGCAGTTCGCTTTGAGTGTGATCAGCTGATGTAGCTGGTTGAGCGGCCAGATAAATTACAGCTCGATAATTTATGCAATTTGAATCGTGCAACATATTCACCGCTGGATCGAGCAAATCGACCTTTTCGCCTTTGCTTCGCAGTAGTTCAGCCAGTCTCTCAGCCTGGTGATTTGTGGCTTCAGACACGATCAGCCAATGCCCGGCTTCATTTGTATAGGGTGATTGTTGTGGTAGAGGCGCATCCGACCAAACCATATCATACAGCCAATCAGTGCGGAGCGTTGATCCAGTTATGGCCTGACGATTGGCTTGGCGCAGGCCAAAACCCGCCACCTCCGCTACCATCTGACCTGCTTCATCGAACAGGACGAGATCCATCTGCCGTGCGTCGGACACATCGCCCCGCCATTGAGCATGGCACCAAACCGACGTTAAGGGAGGAGACGTCAATAATTGTATTCTATCGAAACTAAAGGGTAAATAAGCCCCATCTGTGTCATCCGTCTGAATAGCCAGTGCTGTCCGCAGGCAGCAGTCCAGCAGAACCGGGTGAATTCGATATTCGTCGGCAGACAGGTTCTCCGGCAGCCTGATCAGCCCCAACGCTTCTTTCTCTCCCCGAAATAACTGAGTTATCCCCTGAAAATCAGGCCCATAGCCAAGCGCTTCCGGCAGAGAATCCTCATATTCCTTCAGAGAAAGCTCCTCTGTGCAACGCTGCTGCAGACTTGACAGCGAATTGTCGTCTTCCGAGCGGGAGTCCGACGATGCAACCCTGAGTTCGCCGCTTACATGCTGTTGCCATTCATCCGTATCCGCTCTGAAACTAAAAATTTGCCACTGATAATCGTTGCCCTCAAGAGGAGTGAGGAGTAATTGCACCGTGCTTTTGGTCTCTTCGGACAAGGCCAGCGGGTGTAACAGGACGACATTTTGCAGAACATATTGTTCGCCAGTGGAAATTTGCGTACCCGCACTCAGGGCCATCTCCAGATAGGCAGTAGCTGGCGCAATCACTTGATTGTAGATTTGATGATCATTCAGATAGGCGGGGCAGACAGCCGATATCTGATTTTGAAATGCGATTTCCCGGCTTGTCGCCAGCGGCTGAAGCCGTTCTCCGAGCAGCGGATGCCATGTTTGTCCTTGGCTGGAAACAGTACCCAGTTTGTCCATCCGGTCTATCCAATACCGTTTTCGCTGGAAGGGGTAAGTGGGCAATGATACCTTTCTGCGAGGATACGGTTTATCAAATGCCTGCCAATCAACGTGTCCGCCCCAGACATGCAGCTTCGCCAAACTGTCCAATACCTGCGCCCAATCCGAGCGCTGGCCGGGATAGAGACTCGACAGCCATAAGTGTTCAGCCTGATCGCTCAAACATTGCTGACCCAGACCCAGCAGAATCGGCTTGGGACCAATCTCAAGGAAAACATCAGTCCCCATCTCCTCTAATGTTGTCATTCCTTGGGCAAAACGCACCGCCTTCCGAGCATGCTCGACCCAATACTCTGCTTTGATTCCGACAAGCGGTTCGCCGGTGAGATTCGAAATCAGTTTTAGCCGGGGTTCTGCATAATCAACTGTCTTCGCAACCGCACCAAACTCAGCCAGCATAGGTTCCATTAACGGCGAATGAAAGGCATGTGACACCTTCAGAGGCTTACATTTTATTCCTTCCGCTTGGAGTTGTGTAACAATTTGAGTAACCATCTGCCGCTCTCCTGACAACACCATGCTTTCGGGTGCATTCAATCCGGCAATTGAAACCTGGTCAAGATAAGGCTCTATTGTCTGACTCAGCTTGGTCTCATCAATTTGAACTGCCGCCATCATGCCGTTCTGAGGCAGGGCCTGCATCAACCGTCCCCGCTCTGCAATCAATTTCAAACCGTCTTCCAGACTGAATACCCCGGCAAGACATGCGGCTGCATACTCTCCTACGCTATGACCGATGACAGCTATCGGCTCTATTCCCCAAGATTGCCAGAGTTTGGCCAAGGCATACTCAATGGCAAATAAAGCGGGTTGCGTGTACTTTGTCCGCAATAACAGCTTACTGCATTCTTCTTTATTTTCGCCGTACAATACTTTTAGCAAGGATATTTCCAGGTAGGATTGCAAAATCCGGTCACATTGCTCCATTGTCTTGCGGAATAATGGCTGCGTTTCATACAGTTCACGCCCCATGTCCGCATACTGAGAACCTTGACCGGTAAACAGAAAAGCTATTTTGGGTTTCTCACTTTTGATCTTGCCAGCTGTCAACTCAGCAACTGTTTCCCCTTTTTTATAGGCGGCTAATTTTGTGCTTAACTCGGTCCTATCCTCTGCGATAGCTGTTAAACGGTATTCAAAGTGTACTCGTCCCGTGTTAGCCGTATAACAGACATCGGTCAAATTTAAATCAGTATGATCGGTAAGGTAATCATGATATTGATCGGCCTGATCGGCGAGCGCCTGTTCCGTTCTGCCGCTCAAGGTTACTATCTGCACAGGCCGTTCAAGGGCCAAAGGATTTTCAAAACTCTTTCTTGGCTCTATTTGGGGAGCTTCCTGCACAATCACATGGGCATTGGTGCCGCTCATACCAAATGAGCTGACCCCAGCAATACGAGGTTTATCGTGTACTGGCCAAGAAATCGGTTGAACCGGCACCTTAAACGGAAGATTTTCCCAATCTATAAGCGGATTCGGTTCATCGAAATGTAAATGAGGTGGAATTTCCTGATGATGTAAAGCCAGAATTACTTTGATCAGTCCAGCCATCCCAGCGCTGGCGTCCAAATGCCCGATATTGGTTTTGACCGAACCGAGATACAGGTGGTCGTCCTGCTCACCCAAGGCTTCAGCAAGGGCGCGCACCTCAATCGGGTCGCCCAGCTTGGTCCCGGTGCCGTGGGCCTCAATATAACTGATTTGTTTTCCCGTAATATCAGCCTGTGCCAAGGCCTGACGGATGAGGGCGGTTTGCGCTTTCTTGCTGGGCACGGTCAGCCCGCTGCTGGGTCCGTCATGATTTATCGCTGAAGCCCGGACAACAGCCTCAATCCGGTCGCCATCCTCAAGGGCATCGCTCAACCGTTTGAGAACAACCATGCCGCAGCCCTCCCCCCGGCCAAAACCATCGGCAGTAGCGGAAAAGGTTTTACTGCGGCCATCAGGCGACAAAGCCTGCATTCCGGCAAGCCCGATCATTAATTTGGGATAGAGCATAACGTTGACCCCGCCACACAAGGCCACCTGACACTCTCCGGCCCGCAAAGACTGACAGGCCAGATGCAAGGCCGTCAGTGAAGAGGAGCAGGCAGTATCAATGGTTATATTCGGCCCATGCACCCCCAATACATATGCCAAACGCCCGGTTGCCATTGAAGTCAGGGTTCCGGTGGCAGCATAAACATCATGCGATCCGGTATCCAAGCCCTTCTCGCTCTCCATCAGACCGGCAAATATTCCGGTCTGGGCTGGCAAAGCATCAACCGGCAACCCGGCATTTTCTAATGCTTCCCAGGTGACCTCCAGCAGCAGGCGATGTCTGGGGTCAAGATGCATGCCTTCCACAGGAGACATCCCGAAAAACAAGGGGTCAAATTCCTCTATGGGATGTTGCAACAAATGAGCCTGCTTCATATACATCTTGCCTGGCGTACCGGGTGCGGGATCATAATAATCATCAACCGGCCAGCGTGAAGGCGGGATGTCGGTCACAGCCTCCCGACCTTGACGGAGCAACTGCCAAAACTGCTCTGGAGTATGCGCTCCCCCTGGAAATCGACAGGCCATACCCACGATGGCTATGGGTTCTGACTCTGCATATATTCTTTTGCCTGCCGAGTTTTTTGGCAGATCAATCTCGCTGCTTTGTTGTTTTCCGAAAAGCATTTCAGCCAGACAGTCGGTCAACGCTGCTACAGTAGGCTGTTCCAGAGTTATGGTTGCCGGCAGGAAAATATCTAAAGTCAGGGCCAGCCGATGTCCCAATTGAATAGAGGTCAGCGAATCCAGCCCCAAATCAAAAAAGCCTTGCTCATCACCCGGAACCCTTTCCGCAAGCCGTTCGACTTCAGCTTTGATATGTTTTTTCAATATCTCATACTGTTCCTCAGTCGATGCCTGACTGAGTCGGTGCCGTAACACGCTTTCTTTTTTCGATTTTTTTAAGTGTTGTTGTACTTGATCAACAAGTGCCGCTATGGGCAGAAGCAAACCTTTTTCAGATGCGCATCTGTTTGATTTTGGAGACGATTTTAGAATTTCATTGGAGAGTAAAAGAGAGACAGACTGCTCAGGCTGTGCAGCCATAGCTGTTAACATTGCCTGAAACCGGTCCAGCATTGTTTGAACAGTTGTTTCAGAGAACAGGCCAGCGTTATATTTCAAATACCCTTCCAGACAGCCCTTGCGTTCCGTCAGCAAAAGAAAAAGTTCAAAATCATTGGTGCCGAGCCCCAGATCCCATGGTTCAACATCCACATTCGATAAGGTCAATGTCTCTTGTGGAATGTTTAAGTATGAAAAGCTGACTTGAGGCATTTTCAGGGGAATGCAGGCTCTAATAAGCTGCAACGGCAAATCCTGGTGAGCAATGGCCCCGGAAACCACTTGCCCCACTCGTTGCAACAGCTCCGCAATGGTGGGATTGCCGGACAGATCGCTTCTCAAAATCAACAGGTTGGAAAAATCTCCCATAAGATTTTGCAATTCTGGTCGATGACGATTAGTGATGGGGCTGAACACAGCAACATCACTGGTTTGAAGATATTCCGCCAGCGTCAGTTTGAGCGCAGTCAGCAAAATGCTAAACGTCTTGACCTTGGTTTGCCGGGCTAATTGCTTCAGAGCCGTCACTTGCTCCGCTGCAATCGTTATCTTCTTAAATTCGATGCGCCGTTCCGATTCGCCCGTTGATGCTTGGTCTGCCAGCAAATCAGGCTGGGCCAACCCCTGAAGCCGGGGGTGCCAATACCCCAGCAAAAATTCCAATACACCCGCTTGGCTTAACCATTGCCTCTGCCACACCGAAAAATCGGCATAACGAATCGGCAGCGGTTTCAGGTTTGCTTCTTTTCCCTCTGCAAACGCCGCATAATAACGGCTGAATTCCTTAAAAAACAGGTTCTCCGACCAATAATCGGAAATAATATGGTGAAAGGTGAAGCTCAGGACATGCTCATCAACGCCTAACCGATACAGACGATAGCGAAATCCAGGCTCTTCTTGTAAGTTGAACGGCTGGTCAAGCTCGGTGATAATCCGCACTTTAGCCTGCTCAAAGGACATGGCAGATAAATCGACCAAATCAAAATTAACAGGCTGTTGAGCTTGTATAGTCTGTTTAGGCTGCCCTTCCGCAATCCCGAAAACGGTTCGTAAAACCTGTTGACGGTTCAATACTGTCTCTACACTGCGGTTTAAGGCGTTCATCTTTAAATCACCCTTCAGTTGAAAGGCATAACGCAAGTTATAAAGAGAAGTTGTTGTGTTCAACTGCTCCAATGCCAATAATCGTTCCTGGGATAAAGACAGCGGAAAATATGGCTCTGTTTGTTCAGTGAACAGTAACGGTGGGGCTTGATTACGCAACTTGATGAGGGTGCGGGCAGCTTCCAAGCCATCTGATTTTTTGGTCATTTTAATTTATTTTTTATTAAGATAAACGAGCTTCCACCAAGGCGGCAATGGCGACAATCGTCTCAAACGATTCCATCACCACTTCTTCATGCTTGAGGGTAAAGCTAAATTCTTCTTCCAAAAAAGCGATTAAGCGAAAAATCCCCATTGAGTCAATAATTTCTTCCTCAATCAGAGGGGTTTCAAGCGTCAACTCCACTCCTGATTGGTCATACATAAACTCCTGAATTATATACTTCTTAATGGTATTTTGAATCTCCGTTGCAGTGCGCACCATAATCTTTTATCTCCTGATTATTTAACATGATAAATTTGTTACATATTTTTTACAGCGGTATAAGTTTCAGCTTGTGCTTTCCTGGCTTAGTTGCACCTTATCCACCTTTCCCGTTGATGTTTTAGGCAAGGAATCCCGAAACTCGACTTCGTGAGGCATCATATATTTGGGCAAGTGCGTAGCGCAAAAAACATCCAACGCGCTGTGCGTCAGTTGCTCTCCATCACGGACAACCAGAATAGCCCGGATACGATTCCCGATCTCCTCATCAGGAATCGGAATCACCGCAGCCTCTTCCACCGCCAGATGGCTGTAGAGCACCGTTTCAATTTCGCCCAGCTCAATGCGATACCCCCGACTTTTAATCTGATTGTCACGGCGTCCCAGATAGGTGTAGTTGCCATCATCCTCTTGCCGTACCAAATCGCCGGTGTGGTAGATTACCTCCGATTCTAGGTCATGGATACGACAGTGCGTAAGGGACTCAGCAGTACGTTCTGGCAATCCCCAGTAACCGCTCATCAAACCCGGTCCGCGCACGCAAAGTTCGCCGGTTTCGCCCGAAGCTACCAGCTCATTCTGTTCATTGAACACCAGAATTTCGCTGTTAGCGCAGGCCTTGCCAATCGAGATCGGTTGACTGCGATCAGGAGCAAGCGGCGAAACCGTGTGCCATGTGCAAACATTGGTCTCAGTTGGACCATAAAGATTGTGATAACCGATATGAGGGAACCGGCTCATCAGTTGCCGTAGATACTTGACCGGAAAGACCTCACCAGCAAATAACACCGTACGCAACCTAGAAAAGTCATGACGTTCCAATTGACCATAAAGCAACATCTGAATTAACGCCGACGGTACTGAATACCAGATGGAAATCTTCTGACTAGCGATAAAATCAGCCAAATCACGGGGGAAGACCGAAAGCGTGGGCGGCACAAGCACCAACGTCCCTCCTGCCTTCATCGTCACAAAAATATCAAAAATTGACAGGTCAAAGTGGAAAGGGGCATGGCTGCTGATGCGATCCGTCGGCTGCACTGCAAAGGTGTCAAAGGCCCAATCCACAAAAGTGAGCGATGCACGATGACTGATCATTACCCCCTTAGGCATACCTGTTGAGCCGGAAGTGTACAGGATGTAGGCCAGATCGTTCTCAATTGATTGCGGATCAGGGAGAGGCTCGGACGGTACTGCTGCAAGGGCCTGCTGATCATCAACCAAAATCGGAGTTGGCTTATTTTCGATCTCTGATGATCTGTTTTGGAATTTCGTAATTTTTGGCCTTGTACTCACCAGTGCTTTTATTCGACAATTTTCAACAATATAAGCAATGCGCTGAAGCGGTGCGGCAGAGTCAAGAGGCACATAGGCAGCTCCAATTTTCAACACCCCGAAAATTGCAGCAACGGCTTCTGGTGATTTTTTCAGATAGATCCCCACACGGTCACCTCGTGTGACTCCTGCCTGGAGCAACTGTTGGGCGAAACGGTTGCTCAATTCATCCAAAGCGCGATAGGTAAGTTCACGTTTTCCATCTGTCAGTGCCGGACGTTCGGCATGGGCCTGGACGCTTTGCTTTAATAATTGGGATAAGAGATAAGCCATTCTACTAGACTCCCAGGTAGTTGGCGATGATGTTGCGTTGAATGTCCGACGTTCCTGAGTAGAGTATACCACCGATGGCATCGCGCAAATCCCGCTCAATTTCAAACTCTGTCGTATAACCGTACCCACCGTGAATACGAATTGCATCCAGGCTTGAGGTGGTAAAGACCTCGCTCAGGTAGAGCTTAACCATAGCCGCTTCCATCTTGGCCGGTCGTCCCGCTTTTATCAGCCAGGCCGTTTTGTAGAGGAGCAGGCGAGCCGTCTCCAGACGTACTTTCATCTCAGCCAGCCGATGGGAAACAGCCTGAAATTTACCGATAGGTCGCCCAAATTGCTTGCGTGTACGCACATAGGCTACACATTCTTCCAACTGTCGTTCCATTGTTCCCACATGGGCACCAAGAATGCAGGCACGTTCCCATTCCATGGAACTGTTAAAAATCTGCGCGCCGATGTTTTCCGGTCCCAGTCGGTTGGCTTCCGCTACAAAGCAATTCTGCAGAATCAGTTCACCCATGGGCGCGGTGCGCAATCCCATCTTTTCCATATTCTTGCTCAACGAAAAACCCGGGGTGCCCGTCTCCAGCAGAAAGGCACTGATCCCCCAACTGCCCTTGTCCGGTGCTGTCATGGCAAAGACCAGAGCCAAGTCGCTTACCGGTGCATTGGTGACAAGGGTTTTGACACCGTTGAGAATATAGCCGCCCTCGCACTTTTCTGCACGGGCGTGCATGCTGTACACATCCGAACCGGAATCAGGCTCGCTAATGCCGTGCGAGCCGATAAGTTCGCCTGCAATCAAGCCGGGCAAATACTTTTCCTGTTGCTCAACAGAGCCGAATTTATGGATAGGATGTTGCACCGCCCACATTTGTGCATTGAGGGCAAAGAGCAGGCCGTTGTCCTTACCGCCGTAGCCCAGCCCTTCCATGACCAGCATAGTGGTCAGGATATCTGCTTCAGCCCCATCGTAGATTTCCGGAAAAGGCAAACCCTGCACACCGAACTCCGCACATTTTTGCCATCGTTTTCGAGAAAAGGTTTCATGCCGGTCATCATCTGTTATCCCCTCGCTGAGTTCCTTTTGCGCAAAATTAACCGCAGCATCTTTATACGACAGTTGTTCTTCATCCCATGTAAAATCCATTGAAAATCTCCTGTGAAGGTTTGCCGTGCAGACAGAGTGGGCAACCTCCTAACTACTCAGTTTAACTATAAAGTGGTCAATAAGGCTGTCATTGTTTTTCGCAGTTATTTACTTCTCGTTTCTTCAAAGAAGGCAAAAGCGCATTGGTTACTCCGGCAACAGCACTGATATTATAAAACATCATTGAGCCGAACACACCGACATGGAGAAAAAAGATTCCTCCGGCACAGAGTATTCCCGGCACAAACACAGCCGCCATGCTTGTTTTTTGGTTTGCAGCAAAGTCTCGGGAGAGTTCAAAAAGCCTGTCGAGCTGTACAAGTGTTTTATCCATAAGAATAATCTGTGCCGTATCCACAGCCGCTGTAGAGGCACCGCTCAGTGAAACAGAGACATTTGCCTTTTTCAACGCAATGGAATCATTGATTCCGTCCCCAATAAAGCAGACCTTTTTTCCTTTCTGCTGAAGCTGTTCAATGATTTCGGATTTTTCTTGCGGAAGTACTCCGGCAAAGTACTGATCAATACCGAGCTGTCCGGCCAGTTGCCTGGTGGGGTTCTCCTGATCTCCTGAAAGAATGCAGACAGACAGCTTGCGCTGTTGCAGTTTCCGAATGATTTCTGCTGCCTCAGGTCTGATCTTGGGCCGCAGTTCAAGCATTCCGGCAAGTTTATGATCAACAGCTACATACACTGTGGAGCAGCCCTGCTCGTGGCTGTGTTCCTGTAACGCTCTGACAGTATCGGTCAGGGCAATCTCTTGCATCTCCATAAAACGGTTACTGCCAACCAGAACAGACCGACCGTTGATTTCAACCTTGATACCGTAGCCGATCTCATAGCTGTTATCAGAAGGTTCCGGAAGAACTATATTCCGTTCTTCCGCTGCTTCAAGGATGGTTCTGGCAACAGGGTGAGTCTGTTTATACTCTGCCGCCGCCGCATACTTCAACAACTCATCTTCTTCCATCCCGTCAGCCGGATATATTCCGCTCAGAGAAAATTGATTCAGGGTCAGCGTGCCGGTTTTATCAAAGACCACAGTATCAATTTCATTCACCGCCTCCAAGGCCCGTCCGTCCTTGATAAGAATGCTGTTTTTAGAAGCTGTACCGAGAAAATTCAGCATTGCCAGCGGACTTGCCACCCGATTAACCTCTGAAAAGTTGGCACAGATGACAGCGGCGGAGCTGCTTCTGCCCAATGTTGCCAGAGCCAAGGCGCCAGCCGCCAGTGTGGGCAGAACGGATTTATCCGCCACCTCTTCACTGCGTGTCTGGATAGATAACTCGAACTTTGCAGTGTTATTCAGAATATCGCCGATCTGTGCGGCAAGGGTTGCGGAACCGGTACAGGATGCCTGAATGTAAACCCGTCCTGCCAAGACTACTGTTGCAGCAAATACCTGCTCACCGACCGTTTT
This sequence comes from Candidatus Electrothrix gigas, assembly GCA_022766165.1. Taxonomy (GTDB): domain Bacteria; phylum Desulfobacterota; class Desulfobulbia; order Desulfobulbales; family Desulfobulbaceae; genus Electrothrix; species Electrothrix gigas. The sequence continues at coordinate 89,141 of QYLO01000004.1, read as the reverse complement.
CTCGCAGGGCAGGGACTCACCGGTCAACATATGCTGATCAACGGTCGCGGCTCCCTCAGTGACAATACCGTCCGCCGGTATCACCTCTCCCGCATTGACGATAAAAATATCTCCGGCACTCAGCTCATCAAATCGAATCTCAATCTCCGCATCATCCCGCAGTATCCAGACATGACGCGGCTGTTCCTCAAAGATATTAATCAGCGTTTTCCCGGTATGATCTCTGGTTTTACTTAAAACTTTTGATGCTGCAAAATAGACACAGCCGGACAAGGCGGTAACAAAATAATATCCTCCGGCCAATGAAATAAAAACACCTGCAGAGTCAATAATCTCTGACTTTATCTTGCGATGTTCTCTGATTTGCCGATACGCTGTTTCAAAAATCGGCCAACTGGCATACAGGCTTACAGGAACGCTGATGATACTTAAAGGAGGGAAAAAAAGAGAACCTGCTGTCGCCAACCCCAAAGCCCCTGCCGACACAGGGAGGTAGTGTTCAACCTCCTCATCCCATTCCGCAAAAGGATCATCCGATGCCGGTCTCTTCACCATTGTTTTCAGGTCGGCATCGGGGTTCCCTCCGCTGCTTCCGGATGCCGCTCTTTTCTTGCGGATTGTTCTGCCGAGATAAGCAATACTTCCGGCTGCTAAGAGAAATATTGGCAACATAGCTGTATCCTTTTCACTTGTCATCGGGCTGTGTCAGCGGCTCCGATGCACACCTTGTTATACAAATTTAGATGTATTCTCTTTTTCTACGTTATGAAGAACCCACACATTGGATTCAATATAGATACCTTGGTTTTTACTCGTATCAATTGATACAGGATTAAGTGCCCCGGGAATTATATATGATCCGGATCCGGGGAAATCCAGTTGAGTCCATTCCTTCCATTCATCTATTGATCCCGGGACATACATAGATTCCGAGCAGATTTTTATCATTTCTCCACCCGCCTTTATATGAACTCTCAACCAATTATCAAAAGGTAACGAGGTATCTTTCTTCCACATCAGGTAATCTTCCATAGATATTAACGGGTATTTATGTTTATCGCTAGGTCTCACCGGGATAATCAATTTGTCAAATCCATTTTCCATGGCCAGTTTCGACATCTCTTTAACAGCGATACTGCTCAGTCCTTTACCTTGATGTTTTTTATTTACGACTATTTGCACTCCCATCAGAATGTTAGGTTCTCTTCCTGCATCATAGTCGGATATTGATTTTTTAATACCCCAAGACCAACCTTCATCAGGAAGCTTATTTAAATCTCCATCAAAATGAAGGGGTACCGTATTGATGATTGCAAGTATCTCTTTTTCATCCATAATCAATAATTGATAATCTTTAAACGCATTAATAAATCGCATCCAATAACTAATCGTTACAGGATCGTGAAGTATAAATTCCGGCCAAACTTCATCGGAAATTTCATTTTGCTGTTCCAATAAATCATATCGATCTTCCAAAGAGACTATATTATAGTTTGCAATCTTTTTTTTATTGTAAAGGCCGTTTTTCATGAATCATTTACCTCCTGAGATAGCTGTAGTTTTCGAGTATATCTTCAATATTCTTAATATATGAACAGCTTTTCTTCCGATCAATTTCAGAGCATGTCATTTTTCTTTTCAATACTTCCGGCAAATTTTCTGTTTCAAAATGAACAAAGCCAAGCATATCCCGCACACTATCTCCCTTACGAAGGCCGGAAAATGTATATTTTCCCTGTTCTGTAAAATGTACATTGACAGAATAAGGCGTTCCGAACAAATTATGCATGTCACCTAGAATTTCCTGATAAGCCCCGATGAGAAATACGCCTATCAGATAAGGTTCGCTATCGGAAAGAGGATGTACCGGCAGGCTGGTATCAGGCCCGAAACTGTGAACATATTTCTTAAACTGCCCGTCAGAATCACAGGTTAAATCATGCAGAGTAGCCCTGCGGGTCGGATATTCATCAAGCCTGTGCAGCGGAACAACAGGAAATAACTGCTCCAAGGCCCAGGCATCAGGAGCTGAGGCAAAAAGCGAAAAATTAGCAAAATATTTATCAGCCAATTTACTGTTCAAATCATCAAGTGTTTGATCATACACACTTGATCGCAACTCTTTTTCTACTACTTCACGGACTCGTGAAAAAATAGTATACACCAGCTGTTCGGCGTGAGCTCGTTGCTTGAGATCAATCACACCGTATGAAAACATTATATGCGCCTCATTCAAACAGGATACAGCATTATGATAAACTTCCAGAGCCGAAGAAGAATTAACAGTATTCAATTGATCCGATAAATCCCGAATAATATCAGGATCGTTATCAGAAACAGGAGGAACGCTGGCCGAATCAAAGGATACAGCAGACGGAGCTGCATCAATAATATCTGTTATCAAGACAGCATGATGAGCAGTCAATGCCCGTCCTGTTTCTGTTATAATATCAGGCTCGGGCAAATTTTGAGAACGGCAGATTTCTTTAAATTCATAAATAATGTTGTTTGCATACTCCTCAACAGTATAGTTTTTGGAGAAAGTACGAGCTGACATCGTACCTTCATAATCCACTCCTAAGCCGCCACCGGAATTGACGATTCGAATCGGTACGTCCAACGATCTCAACTCGCTGTAATAACGACCAGCTTCAGACAGAATTTTTTGAATGTCATGTATATTGGGTATCTGAGAGCCTACATGAAAGTGCATTAACTGCAAAGAATGCAGGAGACCGGCCTGTTCCGCATGGTGAATAACATCCAACAGCTGACTTGAATTTAAACCGAATTTTGATTTTTCTCCACCGCTGTCCTGCCATTTGCCGTATCCGACAGAAGCCAACTTAACTCGTACTCCTAACAGCGGGGTGATATTGAATTTTGCCGCCTCTTGCGCAATAAGTTTCAGCTCCGTCTTTTTTTCAATAATAATATATGGCTGCAAGCCAAGCTCAAGGGCGATTAAAGCTAATCGTATATAATCACGGTCTTTATAGCCATTACAGGTTATAATTGTGCCTTCAGGAGGTGACAGAGCCAGGATAGCCATCATTTCCGCTTTGCTGCCAGCTTCCAGACCGGCCTGTCCGCTGTCCAATACGGTTTTCACAACACCGCACTGCTGATTAACTTTAATCGGATACACCGGGGTATAGTCAGCGCAATAATTCGCCTTCCGCATCGCTGTTGCAAAGGCATTGCACAGTCTTTGAATACGCTGCTGCAAAATATCAGGAAAACGAAGCAGTACCGGGAAAGACACATCATACTTTTTCAATTCCCGTGCTATACTATACAGGCTTAACGGGTCATATTGCTTCAAGTCTGATGAAACTGTCAGTTCACCTTTTTGATTAATACCAAAGAAGCCCTCTCCCCATTGCTTGATGCGATAAATATGCTTCGACTGTACGATATCCCAATGATGCATATCAGCTCCCGGCAGTCACAGACCTACCTACATTATTTTATTGTTATCTGTCAAATGCTGCGTTCTTCCAGATACGCTTTTATCCTGCCAGCCAGTATTGCCGTATTGGCTGGAGAAACCATGTTGAAATGATTGCCCGGAGCTTCCTGCATTTCCAATCCGCCGAGGACAAAGGGCGGCCACTTTTCAAGGGCTTGTCCCATCTGATCGTCAAAGGGAATCCGTTCCGCCGGTTTATAAAACAGCATTTTGCTTTGTACCGGAGAAGAGGGTTTATACAGACCGACCAATCGGTTATGGTGTTTATACATTGAGAACCAATGTTGCGCCTGATGTTGGTCAATATCTGGACGCATTAAGCCAGCTACTTTAATTTCCTTGAGCAGGTAGGTCACCTTTTCCTCATCCGAGCTGTTTTCATCCAGTTCGTCCACAGAAATACCGTGATAGTGAGGCAATCTGTCCATAAGAAATTCCACATCGTCTTCCTTCCAGACAACAGCCTCTGGTTCAGGCATGTCAATCGTGATCAGCAGTGGCGCTGTCTCACCGGCCTGTTCCAACAACCGGGCCATCTCAAAGATGACAGTGCCGCCAAAGGACCAGCCAGCCATAAGGTAGGGACCTTCAGGTTGAATCTCGCGCATAGCCGTTACATAATCAGCAGCCATCTCTTCAATGCTGTCGTGAAAGGGATCTCCGAGTTCAGCTCCTCTGGGATGAATAGCATAAAAGGGTCGATCTTTCCCCATAAACGATGAGAATTCAAGAGCATTAAAGGCGGAACCACCCGAGGCATGAGCAAAGAAGATCGGTGTTTTGTCGCCTTCAGACTGAAGACAGATCATGGGCTGCCAGGCTGATACCGGGGTCTCTTGACGCAAAACAGCGGCAAGCTGCTCCAGAGTACGGTTCTGAAACAGGGTATGCAGGGGCAGGGTACGGTCAAATTCTTTTTTAATATGGTAGATCAGGCGCATGGCTAGCAAAGAGTCACCACCAATGTCAAAAAAATCATCCTGCACACTGATCGGACTGATGTCAAATAGCTGTTCCCAAAGGCGGACAAGGGTCAGCTCAATAGTATCACGGGCACAGACGTAGCTGCTCTTGCGGACAGTGGGTGCAGGCAAAGCCTTCCGGTCGATCTTGCCGTTGGCTGTCAGCGGCAGCCCCTCAAGAAACAGAACGATTGCCGGAACCATGTAGTCCGGCAGTTTCTGTTTGAGGTATTCCTTCACCTGCCGGGCCGGATCTATTTCCGAAAGACTTTGGTCTCGGCTGACAGCATAGGCGACCAGCTGTCCGGAGCCAGCACCGGTTTCCCGTGCAATTACAACGCATTCACTGATACCGGGAAACTGGAGCATTGCCGACTCTATCTCGCCCAGCTCAATGCGGAAACCACGCAGTTTGATCTGATGGTCAATCCGACCAAGATATTCCAAATTGCCGTCGGGCAGCCATTTGGCCAGATCTCCGGTTTTGTATACCCGTTCCTCTCTGCCAAACAGTTCCACGTTGAGAAATGCCTTTTCCGTCAGGTCAGGACGGTTGAGATAGCCACGTCCGACTTGAACTCCTCCGATATAGAGTTCTCCGGGAACACCGACGGGTACCAGTTGGCGGTTCACATCCAGCACATAGAGCTTGGTATTGGCCACCGGTTTACCGATGGGGATGGAGAGGCTGTCAGCATCTTGCGGGGAACAGGGATGGTGACTCACATCAATGGCCGCTTCTGTCGGGCCGTAGAGATTATGTAGCTCTGTACCAAGTTCTCCAAACGTATTGAAAAATTGTCGGACATGTTCTGGAGTCAGAGCTTCACCGCTGCAGATTACTCGAACCAGACTGCGGCACAAAGCGGCATCTGTATGGGTGAGGAAGGTCTGGAGCATGGAGGGAACAAAATGAAGGGTCGTGACCTGATGCTCTTTGATCAGGTCAGCAAGATAGACTGGGTCTTTATGGCCTTCCGGCTTGGCGACCACCAGACCTGCACCGGTAATCAACGGCCAGAAAAACTCCCAAACAGAGACGTCAAAGCTGAAAGTCGTTTTTTGAAGAACACGGTCCTCTGCTGTCAGCTGATAGGTTTCCTGCATCCAGAGCAAGCGGTTGACAATACCGCTGTGTGCATTCAACGCCCCTTTGGGTTTTCCAGTCGAGCCTGAAGTGTAGATCATATAAGCGAGATCATCAACTGTCCTAGGGACTTTCGGGTCGGCTGTCGTCTGTCCAGACGGGAATTCCGTATCCAGCGCCAGAATAAGGCATGTATGATCCAGTTCCTCCAAAGGCAGACTGTCTACCTGATGACTCCGGGTGAGCAGAACCGGGGCCGCACTATCTTCCAACATGTACCTGATCCGTTCTCGTGGATATTCTGGATCAATGGGTACGTAGGCACAACCTGCCTTGAGAATGGCAAGCAGGCCAATGACCATTTCCAGAGAACGCTCCAGACAGATGGCGATCAGCGGGTTATTATCGTTCTTACGGGCCAGCAGCTCATGGGCCAGCTGATTGGCCCGTTCGTTGAGCTGGCTGTAGGTTATTTGTTGTCCTCCAAAAATCAGGGCTGTATTATCCGGTGTTTTTCTTACCTGTGTTTCAAACAGATCAGCAAGAGTTTGCTCTTTGCCGGGATAATTCCGGTCAGTGTTGTTCCAGTTCATCAGTTGACTGATTTCCTGCTCTGGCATAAGCGGAAGCTGGTTAACCGGCTGATCGAAATGTTGGACAACGGCGGTGAGCAGCACTTCAAAATGGGTGATTATCCGCTGCACTGTTTCCGGTCTGAATAAATCACGGTTGTAATTCAAATGACCGCTCAACTGTTCGCCTTCATATACACTCAGATTGAGATCAAACTGCCCTTCCATCTGACCCATTTCCACAGAGCTGACCAGCAGGCCGGGAAGAGCGGTCGGAGCAAAATCTGCTGCTTTAAAGTCTAGCATCACCTGAAACAGCGGAGAGTAGCTGGCATCTCGTTTTGGTTGCAAATTTTTAACCAGCAGAGGAAAGGGGCAGGCAGCATGTTCCAATACCTCCATAATATTGCGGCGGTTTACCTCTAAAAGATCCCGAAAAGAAATAGCGGCCACCGGATCAATATTGGCTCTGAGGACAACGGAGTTGACAAAATAGCCAACGACCTCGGAGAAACGGGCATCCTGACGACCGGCGGCGGTTGGCGTTCCCACCAGAATGTCCTCCTGACCGGTATAGCGGTGCAGCAGAATCTGAAAGGCGGTCAGCATCAGGTTGAACAGGGTTGTTTTCTCCTGCTGGGCCAACTGCTTCAGTTCCTGAGACAGCTCCTCGGAAAAGGTATAGGGTATTGAGGCCCCGTTATAGGTCTGCACGGCTGGCCGTGGAAAATCAGTCTGCAAATTGAGTTCGGTTGCGCAGCCTTGCAGGTTGTTCTTCCAGAAAGCAAGTAGCTCCTCGCTGCGAGGACCGGACAGCATGGCCTGCTCTGCACGGATAAAGTCGGCATAGGAAACAGAGAGCGGGGGAAGTGATGTCTTTTCTGCGCTTTGCCATAAGGTTAGTAATTCTTTGCTCAAAATAACCAAAGAACCCGCATCTCCGAGCAGATGGTGCATGGTCAGGAGAAGTATACAGTGTTCAGTGCCGCAAAGGAAAAGATCAACCCGCAAGACTGGGCCGTTCTTCAGGTCAAAGGGTTGTTCACAGGAAAGCCGTAATGCCTGGTCCAATTCCTGCTTTGACCAAGTTGCCGCATCATGTTCGGTTAGCTGACAGCTACCTGCCGGATGCACAACCTGTACAGGTTCACCCTCTTCTAAGGCAACAGTTGTGCGTAGAATCGGATGACGGATGACCAGCCGCTCCAAGGCCGAAGGCAAGACGGCTGTATTTAGAGAGCCACGGATTTCTATCGGTCGAGCCATGTTATAGGCCGGACTTTCAGGGACCTGCTGGTAAATAAACCAGAGGGCTTTCTGCCCATAGGAAAGCGGATAACTATATGTTGTCTTTTTCTCTTTCAGCAATTGCGTTAAGAGTACCTTTTTTTCTGAAAGGGTGGCGTTTTGTGTCATATTTATGCCGGTTTATTTTTTTATGCCGGTTGTCTTTCTGAAATCTCAAGCATTGTCGTTTCAGTCAGATATATCACATGGTTTATCAAATGAATGAAAACTCACGAATGTCGAGTTTATAACATAAGGGATTATAAAAAGCAACTTTTTAGAAAAAAAAAGGGGGGGGTGTTAGTTGCTGTTTTTTTTGCTAAAAAAGACTGGAGAGGTAGGTCTACTAAAAGATATTTGTGGTACTTGACACAGTATATCATGAACAAGTTCCATGATTTTTTTAGGGTCAAGAAAAGGGAAAAAATGACCGCCAACACATTTTTCTGCTCTCAACCTATGTGCCGTAATATCCTGCCAGCGTATTATCTGCTCAAACGGAACCTTATGATCCTCTGTTCCACCCATTGCCGTCACCGGTATCTGCAAAGGAGGCTCTGGTCGGTAGATATAGTTTTCAACAGCAGTGAAATCCGTACGTAATACAGGAAGAAGCATTTTTATCAACTCTGGTTCTTTTAATATTTCCTGAGAGATTCCCCCGTAAGACAGCACACCTTGGAGAAATTCCCTAGCTGGTAACGTATGAAGCACTTCATCGTTGCTACAGGTTGGGCTTCTCCGGCCAGAAACAAAAAGATGCAGCGGAACAGGAAGGCCTTGGGCGATAGTTTTTCGACAGAGCAGATAGGCAAGTACAGCTCCGAAGCTATGTCCGTACACTGCATACGGTTCAGTCATCTCATGGGAAAGCTGAAGAAGAAGATCATCAACTATTGCATGGATATCCGTTAAGAGCGGTTCACTGAATCTTCTGCCGTGTCCCGGCAGGTCTGTGGGAATCAGAGTCAGCCAAGAAGGAGCAAAGTCAAAAAACGGATTGAATACATGGGCAGCACCACCGGAAAACGGTAGCATAAGCAGTTTTATCTTCATGAGAAATTTTTTATCAGAGATGATCGGTAAGTGGGTCAGCATCCTTGAGTTGGCCGTACTCCAGATACAGAACTCGGTCTGCGGTCTGAAAGTACATATCGTCATGGGTGACAGCGATAACGGTCTTGCCCTGCTCTTTGAATTCAGGGAGCAGAGTAGTGTAAAAGTATTCTCGGAAATACGGGTCCTGATCCGCAGCCCACTCATCCAGAATAAAAATAGGTTTGTCCTCCATAATGGTAGTGATCAGAGCTAGTCGTTTTTTTTGACCAGTGGAAAGATCAAGGGTACTGAATCTGCCGTCAATCCATTGCACCTTTTTTTCCAAACCAAAGCGTGTGAGGAGGGCCTGGAGTTTTTCTTCATCAACTTCTTCTCGCATACCGTACAGCCGGTCAAACAGTTTAAAATCAGTAAAAATAACAGAAAATAATTCCCGATATTGCCGTATATCCACTTCCTTGTCTTGATTCAGGATAATCCGGCCAGAGTCTGACGGATACAGCCCGGTGATAACATTCATCAGCGTAGATTTGCCACTGCCGTTGCCGCCTGTAATAAAGACTGTTTCTCCTGCTGTGAAGGATATATTTAGCGGGCCGATACTGAAGGGACGCTCGTCGTTGCTCTGATAGGTAAAGGCGATATTTTCGTAGCGAATTGAAGTATAGGTTCGTAAGTCTTCAGCGCCCGCAAGCGCTTCAGGTTCCCTCCCTAAATTTTTCATTCGATTCTCAAAACGAAACAGGCTCTGGATGGAAAGAAAGGCTATATGAAATTGAGAGTAAAGATCAATTACTTGACGAAGAGGCATCGTAAGAATAAGACCGATAACGATCGGCAGGGTATGAGCGGGTATAGCCAGTCCAATCCAAGGCAGAAAAAAGAGGATAAGCAGCATGCTACTCATCCAAAATCCGTAGGTGATCGTGGCATTATTGTTATAGTAGCCTATGGAACTTAACCGGAGTGTTCGCAGCCTTGCTATGCCCTGCCGCAGAGCTTGTCGGTAGAAATCATTACTCTTTCTGCTGCTGATTTTGAGTTCCTTGAATCCGTCTAGCAGATGATGGAGCGAATCGAAAATTTTTTTCTGTTGCGTCTCAATTTGCTCAAAGAGTTTAATCGTTTTGATATGATTTCCAAAATAAAAAAATGCACCAAGACCGGTCAACAGGAGGACGAGCAGAAAAGCTGATGGGGAAAGAATTGCCAAATAGAGATAGATCATCCCCATGCGTGTTCCACCTTGGATACAGAGCAGAACAATATTTGAGGTCGAGGCAACAGCACTGATATCCGAGGTAAGGGCAGCATATATCCTCCCTGTTCCAATTTTTCTTACTGTCAGCAGATCTGTTTGCCGCACATGATTCATGACATCAATACGCATCAAAGCGATTCGCTTCTGCACAATGTGATGATATGTCTTTTGAAGACGCCGGAAGCTCATCACCATGACAACCAAACAGAAGATAAAGCTTATATACTGGACAGTTGTCATTTGTTCAGTTGATGCATGTAGTATTATTATAGTCACAGCCACTACACTTATAACAAACAGAGACAGCATGAGAAAAATTTTTCGGCCAGCCTGTTGTTCATCCAGAAAGAACTGGTTAAACTGGTCCCATATTCCACTGTCACTCTCTCCTTCCTGATGCTCGGCAGTCTGCTGTTGTCGTTGTCGTTTCGGATGGAGAGATATTTTAGCGGTCGCAGTATCATTCTGGAGCAGATCAGCAGACTTTTTTCGGGAAGAGCGGTCAGGACACCATTGTTCGGCTATCCGACCGTATTCCATGCGAACGACCTTATCTGCAAGGTGAAAATAACGGTCGTCATGGGTCACTGCAATAATGGTTTTTCCTTGGGCTGCAAGAGAGGGGAGGATATCTTCATAAAAAAAACGGCGAAAATGTGGGTCCTGATCAGCCGCCCATTCATCAAAAATAAAGATGGGTCGATCCTCAATCATTGCGATAACTAAGGCCAGTCGTTTTCGCTGTCCAGTGGAGAGATCTTGCGTGGTAAATTTTTCCGATTTGTATTGTGTCTTGCCAGCAAGACCAGTTAATTGCAGAAGCTCTTGTACCCGTTGTTCATCTACTTTTTCAATACCATAAAACTTATCAAAAAGGTGAAAATCATTAAAAACAGTAGAAAACATATCTCGATATTCACCAGTGGAGATCGGCTGTCCATCAATTTCGATTATCCCGCAATCAGGAGAGTATAGGCCTGTCAACAAATTCATAAAAGTAGACTTACCGCTCCCGTTGCCTCCTACGACAAAAAGGATTTTTCCTGCGTTGATGGTCAGGTCGTCAATGGTTATGGAAAAGCCCTGTCCGTTATCGGACACTGGATAGCTGAAACCAACCTGATCAATTCGGATGGACTGAAATCGTTCATCTTCTTGACGAACAGGATCAGGCACAGCTTCCGTTGCGCTTCGCATTGAATTGAGAGGAAAAAGCTGGCGTAATTTCTGTAAGGCGACATTGCCTTCAATAACATTTTGGACTGAGGCATTGATCAGCATGTCATTCTGTAAAAAAAAGAACATGATGATGACCACCTTGGAAACTTCATAGGGCGGTAGAGACGAAGAAAGGGTGATGCAGCAGACCATGCACAGCATATGCGTCAGTATATTGGTAAGCAACAGTTCAGCAGTATACAGACTGGCGGTAATTCGTTTTCTTTTGCCTGCTTCTATTTTGGGAAGCAGATAGTTTGAAAAAATGTCCTCCCGTTTCTTTTTGTTAAACTTTAATTCTTTAAACCCATAAAGTTGATTCTGCAGGGCGGCAAAAACTTCCTTCTCTTCCTGCTGATGCTCTCTGACATAAGAAAAGATAATTTTTCCAAACATTTCCTGCAACAGAACCTGCAACATGCGGACCCCAAGCAGAATCAGGCCAAAGAGCGAGGAGATATAGAAGGCAATATAAAACCAGCCCACGAGCAACGTAATGTAGGCCTGAAAACTTTCCATCAGTTTGCTTGCTGCTGTACTGATGGTTCGTGAGGCTGCAACACTGAGAAAGATGTCTTCCTGGCTCAATTGCTGAAATTCAATAAGCTCTGTGTGGCGAACCGTGTTGGTCATTCGCAAAATCATTTGATCCACAGCCTTACCAGCCAAGGCTTCCGTCTTCAACTGCACTGTATGCCGTGATATTAAAAAAACAGCAATGTTGACGAGAAGCAGCACTCCATAAAACAGGTAACGTCCCTTTGGGTGAAGATGGATCGCAGCATCGGGCAAAAAGATGAGCAGCATACCGCCAGCCAGGCCGTTGATAACCACAAGAATCGTGATGCGCAGGGTCTCGGCTCCTGATGCGGTCCAGAGGAATTTAAAGAGTTCCATAGTTCCTGCTCAAAGCCTGTCCTGTTGTAACCGGAGTTTGGCGTGATTCTTTCCCGAAGATAAGTATGGGCCTAAATGCATTGAGCAGGAATACGTTACGTAAAAAAATCAAAAAAATTAATAACTGAGTTACGCAGCCGAAACGAAAAATCGGCAGATTCCACGTTTTGGGTGTCTCAGTAACTTACTGATCCCTGAATCTGTAAAGGATTCAGGGGTTTAAGATAGGAAAACCTGCAAACTCAGGAACTTGCGCAGAACCCGAACTTTTGTCACGGCCTAAGCTGGTAGTCTAGGTAGTCTAGGTGATTTTGCATTTGCATGCTACCACCACCGAAAAATTTGGTACACGCTTGCCCTCTATAAGAGGTTCGCTCTATAATGTTGTTGGCTGCCATATACTCACTATACCAATTCGTTAATTCCTGCAGCTTATCAGTTTGAGTTCCTGCCAGATCGTTGGTTTCAAAGGGGTCATCTGCGAGATTGAAGAGCTGAACAGGAGCGTTACAGCTATCTTTGACCAGCTTCCAGTCTCCTTTGCGCAGGCCTACCTTACCCACTATCTCAAAGGCCAGATAACGCTCCGTCTTGTTTTCTGTTATTCCGTTACTGCCTACAACAAAAAAATTCCCGTTCAACGGCACTACTGCCGTACTTCTTTTTTCTTTCAGCGCAACTATACCCTCCATTGACTTGTTTTGCTTCGTCTCGGTCGTCAGTGGGTTAATCCATTCACTTGGGTAACTGACTCCCGCCATATCAAGAATCATTGGAGCAAAGTCTGTTACAGAAGTAAGAAGGTCAACTTTTTTACCCTTTGAGTTCCATTTTGGATGACGGATAATAGCCGCAGTATGCCATCCCCCCTCTTTTACGCTTGCTTTCTGCTCTGTAAACGGTGTATTTGAGGTAATGGTCCACTCGGTATCAACCCCTACATAGGAATCTCTGTTGCCAATATTTTCATAAGTATTAATAGCCCAACTAACATCTCTGAAAATCCCGTTGCCAGCACCGTTATCAGCATGCAGGAATATCACTGTATTGTCATATTCATCAATATCTTTAAGGTGTTGGATGAGTTTTCCGATATTTTCATCAAGAATTGCAATCATAGCAGCATAGGCTGCCATTTCTTTAGCAGAATAGTCCTTTCCGCCATAGACATTTTTACTAAAACCATGCGGATCTGCACCTGCTGCCTTTGTGTCTGTTGCTGGAAGCAGGTCAGATCCGTCAGGAACGTTCTCCCAGCCCCTGTCACCAGGGATCGGAGGCAGATCTTCAAGTGTTTTACGCGGCCAAAACCCCTTATCTAACTGCCTTTTAAAACGCTCTTTACGGATAGTATTCCATCCCTTGTTGCGGTACGTGTCTATGTGCTTTGCTGTTTCCTCAGCCGGAGCCTGTACGGCATTATGGGGCGCTGTATAGCTAACGCAAAGATAAAAGGGTTTATCCGTATCTCTGCCATCCAGCATCTCAATGGCCATCTTCGTGTAGTATGCTGTCGAATAGAAATCCTCACTGAATTTTGTAATGCCAACTCCGTTGTCGGTATACAGATAGTCTGGATTATCGTTTTTGGGATTCCCGATGGGATACACGAGTTCCCAAGGGGTAAACGGGTCGGCAGTATCTCCCAACAACCCATTCGTGGAAAAATGATTTCCTCCGCCCGGAACCAGAGCAGCACGAGTTATTGAAAACCCTCGCACAAAAGGGTCATGTGCCGCCATCTGAATTTTCTCCATAGCAGAATGCTCTTCTTCTAACGTATTATATGTACCGAGTAAATTATTATATTGATCCTGCAGACTAGCTTCCGTTGGTGCTTTTGGTGGACTCGGTGCCACTACGCTAGGTTTATATGTATCGAAATATTCCTCATAGGCCGTGAGATATTCCCCATAGGCCGTGAGATAGGCTGTCTGAGCTGTCAGATCGGCATCATCAGAAAATGCCGCAGGCGGTGTCTGTCCTGCCGTGGCTGGCACCGTCGCTATGACTGGCACCGTCGCTATTTCTGATAAATCCCATTTGCCGGTAAACATGGTGTAGTATCCGCTATCTTTCAGTAGTCTTGGAAATGAAGGAACATCCAACGATAGGCGTCCCTGATACTCTGGCTTATTTATGATAGATTCTTCCGTGGGCGTGCTTGAGACAGGCATAATGCCAACCCCGGCAGCATGACTTGATTTTCCTGTAAACAGCATTGCTCGACCCGGTGTTGACGTCGGTGCTGCATAAAAATTTGTCAGGATAACACCCTCGTCTGCGAGGGCCTGAATATTCTTTGTGTCAATCTCCGAACCAAATGGCTTTAAATCGGAAAAACCCAGATCGTCCAACATAATATTTATTATATTCGGACGTTTAGCTGCGTAACAATCAGTAATACCAACTCCTGCTGTACCCAGAGCCAACGGAACCAGCAATGCACCTGCACTTTTTCGTATATTCACAACATCTCTCCCTTTTCATATTGTTGTTATCCCTCTTCAGAGGCGAGGGGGTAAACGGCTAACTTTAATAATATTTTTGATACAACTCTGCCAGTTTTTTGAGCTGTTTATCTGCCTTTTGAAAAAAGAACTGGTAGGAGGAACAGAAACGATTATGGCCCTGATCATTCGGATCGCGAATTCGATCTTTGATACAACCGCCGTAGCATAATTCCAACCATTTACACTTAGTACAGCGGTTATTGAGTTGCGCTTTACGTTCTCCAAATGCAGTATTGATCCGGGACGCAAGAGCTTCATTAACAGACGTATTATATATATTGCCTATATGCGTGTCTTCTGCAACCATATAATCACAGGAAAACATATCTCCGTTATGCTCAATCACAGGCGCACCTGCGCAAACCCGCTGAAAAATACAGTGATCCGGTAGCATACCAGCATATTTTTTTACAAGGTCATCAAAAAAACGAATAGAGGTTTTCTGTTTGAGATGCTTGAAATCAAAATCTTTGATCCAAAGATTAAACAGACGATGGAGAAAGGCGCCGTACGCCCTTGCTGTGACGGAATAGGACGCAGCACGTTCGGGATTTTGAGGATCTGTTTCAACTACGGGCATGAACTGCATAAAGATAAACTTATGCCTTTTGAAGAATCTATAGATCTGCTCGGTATGCTGTACGGAATAACTGTTTACCGTGGCAAGCACATTGACCGGCACCTGAGCTTGCATAAGCATTTTGGTATTTTCAAACACTGTGGAAAACGTCCCCTTGCCTTGCAGGTCTTTCCGGTATTGATTATGCACATGCTTAGGACCGTCAAGCGAGACCCCAACCAAAAAATTTTCTGTCTTGAAAAAATTTGCCCAGTCTTTATTCAGCAAGGTACCATTAGTTTGTAAGGCGTTTGAATATGCACGACCTTTGGCATAATGACGCTGCAAGGACATTGCCTGCTGAAAAAATTCTAGCCCCATAAGCGTAGGTTCGCCACCGTGCCAGATAAAGGTTGGTGTATCGCAGCTAGCGAACATATCCTGAATAATTTTTTCTAAGGTCTGCTTGCTCATGCGATGACTTGCTGGCGGCCCAGTATACAACTTCTTGGTTTCCAAATAAAAACAGTAGTCGCATTGCAGATTACAAAAAGAACCAACAGGCTTGATAATGACGCTTTTCTGCAAAGGCTTGCGAGCAGCATTAATCATGGTTTTTCTTGTTGCTCTCTGTTGAAAACCACTGGAAACTGCTGCTGAAGTCCTGCATGAAAATAGTTTCCTTGAAGAATATCGTCAGAGGGGACGTAGTGTAGCGTATAGGTAGAACCAGGATATCCTTTATCTTGTAGCTTAATAAATACTTTTATTGCTCCGTTTTCAGAGGAAATTTTTGTCTGAGCAATATGAATCGGCTTGGGATTATAATAGATGGCTTTTGGTATACCATCACTGTTATTATTAATAAATTCAATGGTATAATCTCCATCAGCTCTTTTCCATTGACCAATAAGTTTTTCAAACATCATTACTTGCTGACCCACAGATTGGGCTAGAACAGAAACAGAATGATTTTGTTGAATATTTTCTGCTCTGACTCGCTGTCCTGCTGTTATCAAGTATAATCCTGCAACAAGGAGGCAAATTTTCCTTGAGGACGTAATTTTTTTATACAATGTGCTGTATTTTATAGAAGAAGATGAGGGCTGGTACAGGTGACTCTCAAGAAGTCACCTCGTATTTTACAGAGCATTAGAAGCTTATCTTGATTCCTGCTGCAAGGGTGGTATCCATTTCATACATCTCACCAGCTGGTTTGCCTGCTAGCCTGCGTTCGTCAAAATAATTTTCAACAGCTTCAGTAAAGGGGCTGTAATCGTAATCCATTGTGTACGAAATATTGAACGACATATATTTTGTCAGTTTAAAATCAAGCTCAAGATCAAGAGTCCAGAAATAATAATCAGATTCCTTGAGCGTTTGAACAAAGTCTAGCTGTTCTTTAAAGGTGACTGTATCGCTTATATTCCAGCGCAAATTTTGTTTGAGATAAAAATTGTCAGAACTGTAATCGTCTACTGACGTAAAATCAGCATATTTGGGCTTATCTGTTATCGTGCTGTTCTTATATGCTTCATCTGTATACCCATAAAATCCCCCAATCCATAAAGAAAAATCTGGTCGCTCAATAACATCAAATAATGCGCCAGCAAATACAGTTGAACGACTATCTAAAGATTTTGCTGTATCGATTATTGTCCAGTCACCGCCTCCGACAACCTGCATCCAATCTGTAATGGAGTAGCGAAGTGCCTGGAAAAATTTTTCAGATTCTACATTGACAGAAACGCCGGTGAGCGCTTTTTTTGTTTCTTTTTTATTGACTTTATATCGTGTAACACTGGTCAACAGATCTTTTCTCAGTATCAGTTCGGCAGAGCCTCTATGTTGTTCTGCATCCACATTACCGTCCTCCTTTGAGTAAGAATATTCTGCTGTAACTTGATACAGCAAGGGAGACGGAACAACATCAAATTTTTTTGGATTTTTAGACCATGATGGCCCGAGTAACTTTTTACCACTGGCAATCCATCCCTCTGATTTTGTCTGTATATTATGATCAGTAGCAGCAAGTGAAAGTGGAATATTAGCACAAATAACGAGTACTGACAAGGGTAGTATACAGCAAAATAGATTTTTCATAACGTTTTCAATAAATTTTATGCTATGGGCTATGGGCTATGGGCTATGGGCTATGGGCTATGGGCTATGGGCTATCGAAGCTTAAAAAATTATCACAAAAAATACTCAATTAGTCAATTTTTTTTTGCGTTTTCTTACAGCCTTTTTAATTATTCTCTTTTTTTACTACATATTAATCATTGTCATTATATTAAATCTTGAATAATTAAGCGTATGATTCGAATCTAAATATGCAGGAATACCCAATGTGGTCTTCTTTGATAAGATATCAGAAAAAGTCATTATACTCTCTATAGACCACCCCGAGGGCAGTTGCTCCGCTTGAAGCGTCTTCTTTTCAGCAACATAAATAAGATCTTGATATGTTAGACGTTCATTCCGAATACCTATAAACAGCGGACAATAACCAAAAAGTAATCGATTAGGATCAAAGCTAAAAGCTGCTTGCATATGAATAATGTGCGTTTTTATCTTATTCTTTATTTGTTCTTTATGTCCTTTAATAAGCTGTTTTGATATTGCATTGGTGAATTGATAATTCATAGGAGAGGAAGAGGTTATTGATCCTTCCGTGGGAGTATCAAAAGAGGTAGGATAACGAAATCGAAGCTCAAATTCAGCAGTGTATTCAAATTTTTTTTTATTTATACTAATCAACTTAAAATGTTCCACCCCAACATATACAATACGCGTAGAATGCATGGCAAGATCATCTATAAAAAAAACTTCACCATCCAATGCCTTTTGTAAGACATTATTACCCCTCAACTTCGTTGTTTTATATTGAAAAAAAGCCGGGAGTTCTTTTTGCTTTTGCCAGATACCCAACGCATACTCTTTTCTCACACTGCCATTTTTATCAAACCAGAGTTTGCCAGTAACGCCTTTAATCGCCTTATCTTCATTATACATTTCAGTCAGAGCTTTTCTGATATTTCTTCTATCCTCTCGGATATGCTTTTTTCCTTGGATTCCGCTTGTTTTTATAGCTTGAACAATGATTTGAGCGGCATCGTAATAACAGGAGCTTACAACACCTGATTCTTTCTTGTGTTTTTCAAAAAAAAATATTTGAAATTCAACCCCTTCTACTCCACTGAGAGCCGTTATATAAGGTGATACAAAATAAATACCATCTGAATAATATCCAAGAGTTTCCCTTTCCTTAGAGTATGTTTTCAGTTCGTGAAAAAAATCTCTGGCCAAAGCAGCAGAGGCAATCATCGGATATGTCTTCCCTGCATCTTTTAATCCAGTAATAATTTGCACACCTTCAGCAGCATGCGTTGCAAAATAAATTACCCCAGGATCATCTATCTCAGCCAATTCCTTTGTTATACTCTCGATCTGATCGGAAGAAGATTTTTTATCATCCCATGCCCATTTTCCTTTGATTGCTATATCAAACTGCTTTGCAATTTTTTCAAAATTTTTTAAAAGTGATATTCCGTAGTTATCTTGACTAAAAATTATACTTGCAGGGATTGTTTCTTCAACTATTTCTTTCTGGGAAATATTTCTGTAAAAACTTATAATATCATACATATAAGAGGCAGCGAACTTTGCTTCAAGGGCATTGCCAGGAATCGTTCTAAAATACCATTCATTGTCTTGGATAACTGATTCTACAGTTGCTGATGCAGTAAGCGCTGGAATCCCATTTTTTTTATAAATTTTACCTGCAACAGACGAAGTAGAACTGTCATAATGCCCTAACACGGCTAGCACCTTGTTGTCCACAGCAAGAGTACGAGCAATACGCTGGGCTACTTTTGGATCATTTTGATCATCCAGAAATATACATTCAACTTTTCTGCCGTCAATTCCTCCTTGATTATTTATCTGTTCCTCGTAAAATGCTACGCCTTCTTGCATGGCTTTGCCGCCTGACTCTTGCATAGGTCCGACCACAGCAATATATATAGGCTCCTTTTCTTCTAAAGAAGAAGACTTTAAAACAAAATATACAGCAACTGTTGCCATACTGAGACAGCAAAAAAATATCAATTTTTTCTTCATAACGACTTATAATATAATGTAACTATATTTACATTGCAACTCTTTATTTAAACTTTATTTTTTAGTTTGATATTTCAGGGGAGAGAGGAAATCTATTCAATTTTTTCAGATTGAGCTTTTATAGCAGTTAAAAAACAAGTATATTCCGGTCATAATTTACTATCTTAAACTACATGAAGAGACAGGATCGAAGTGATAAAAAAACACAGGAAGGCCGAAATAATCAATATATTTTTTACGGCATGCGATAAAAAACTTGCAAAAAGAACCCTTACTCTCTGATTTTAGCTGATATGAAAAAAAAAGCACAAACAGTCATCGTATTATGTTGCGTCGGTATTGTCGGCATTCTTGCGGTTTTCCTGCTCAGACACTTTACTCAAGACAAGACTGATAAGACGAAGACAGTTTATATTGCCCTTGCAGGGCCAATGAGCGGCGTTAATCAGGAAGAGGGAAAGGCCATGCTCAGAGGAGCAACAATGGCATACAATAAGGTAAAGAAAGAAGGAAATATTCTGAAAAATAAAAAGGTTAAAATCATATCGTATGATGACCAAAACAGCCAAACTGCTGTAGAAATTGCATCTGGTATTGTTAATGATAACAAATCACTTCTTGTTCTCGGTCATTATACGAGCGACAGCTCTGCTGCTGCTGGTCCTATCTATCAGAGTAACGGAATATCGGCAATTACAGGGTCAGCAGCCGTAGACAACGCTATCATGGGCAACAAATGGTTTTTCAGAACAATACCGGGAGAGCATGATATGACAGAATTTATTGCTTACAATATGAAACGGTTGCAACGGTTCGCTGGTGGCACAAAAAAACAGGTATCTCTTATCTATGATAAAAATTTTTACGAGACAACGGCTGAACAATTTAAAAACACAGCTAAAGATATTTTTGATGATCTGAAAATATGGTCTTTTGCTGAAAAGAGCAATAAGAAAGATCTTGCTTTTAAAAAGATCATTGCTGAAATCAGAGCTAACCGGTCTGTTGGTCCAATTTTTTTCGCAACAGAAAGTAGGGATTGTAGTCGTCTGATGAGTATGCTCAAGTATCCGGGAACCAATTATCTGGTTATTGGAACAAGTTCTCTTGCAGTTCCTGCTTTTATACAACAGTTTGAAAAAAAACAACTTAATGGCCAAGAATCTCTGAGAGATTATACAAACGGCACCTTTGCTGTCTCACCCTTTATTTCCTACCTAGCTGATCAGCCAGATGCACTCGTCTTTCGGGAAAAATTTCTTCATCAATATCAAAAAGAACCCACATGGGTGGCTGCTGCTTATTACGATGCCATGCTGGTTGCTCTCAACGCTGTGGAGCAGGCTGAACTCCTAGGGAACAGTATTCGTGAAGACAGAAGAAGGGTCAGAAATGCGTTGAATAGATTTAATGAAAAAGATGTTGCTGTTCAGGGCATTACCGGAGATATCTATTTTGATGAAAACGGCAATAATACCAGTCTGCCATTATCTCTCGGTATGTGGTTTAATCATACCTTTCTTCCCTTTTATCAGCAGTATCAAAAGCAGGATCAGCAACAGATACTAGGAAATTATACTGATGAAGACGAAGAGCCGTATATTGCCTCTTTTCGAGTAGTATATACCGGAGTTGACATAAACTTTATCCGAAATATTGATCTAAAACAGGGAACATTTACCGCAGACTTTTACCTTTGGTTTCGCTTTCAAGGTGTTTTGGATGATACTGCGATCACCTTTCTCAATGCGCAACACCCCGTCAATCTAGGAAAACCAATCATAGAAAAAATAAACGGCGATATTACCACGAGAGCATATCGAGTTATTGCGAACTTGAAAATTGATAGCACAAAGGCATTCTACCCTGTTGATCGTCATACACTCCGCATCAGCTTTCGACATAATAAAGAGACAAGAGATAAGCTCATCTATATTCCTGATGTTATTGGGGTGAACGGTGCTGTTGGCAAGATAAACAGGGGAGAAAACATGCTGGAAAAAATTCCAGGTTGGGAAACGTCGGAAATATCCTCTCGGCAGAAGATCGAAAGCATTCAGGACAACAAGAACAACAATAAAAAAAATATCTCCTATTCAAAAATAGATACAGAAATAACTGTTTACCGCCAAGAACGAGGGATGCTTTTGGGGAAGACTTTTTTGCCTTTTTTATATATTCTAACAGTTGCCTGCCTGATCCTCTTCATCTCTCCTCAACGAATTTACATACGTATTTTTTCCCTACTTTCTCTTCTGTTTCTTGCTGTGAACATTCGTATCCTCTATACCTATCTTCTGCCAGGACAGGAACTTGCAAAGTATACGTTTTATCTTGTTGTTGTACTCTTACTTTTTTCCGTTTTACTCTCGGGGGTCGCCTATCTGGCACATCGGTATAAATGTCTCATAACAGCAAGATGTATTTTAGGTAATGGTATATTTTTGTATCTTGTCATCGCAATCGGTGGAGTTACCTTTTTACTGCACTCTCATTCGTATACTCCGTGGTCAACAGAAATCAATTCAGTCATTATTCAGCAGGAAAGTTTGACATGGCGGATTGCAAAAAAGGTCCAGGGTACACTGGATATGTTGTGGTGAAGGAGATTTTAAAGAGTTATTGGCTGGTTATTTTTCTTGCAGAAAGCACCTCAGCCAGTCGAACAGCAGCACGAGTTTGTCCCACATCATGGACCCGTAAAATATCTGCACCCTGTTGGGTACAAAGGGCAGAAACAACCGCTGTGGGACAGTCCCGCTCTTCAACCGGAGTCCCCAGCAATTTTTCAAAAAATGATTTTCGGGAATGGCCGATCAGTACCGGAAAACCCAACTGCTTAAAGGCGGCAACATGACGCAGAATCGCCAGATTATGCTCAAGGGTCTTGCCAAAGCCAATACCAGGATCAAGGATAATACGCTCTTGCGCAATGCCTTGACTCTGCATCCAGCTGGTTCGCTCCTGAAAAAAAGCACAGATCTCAGCAACAACATTGTTGTACGCAGGCGCAACCTGCATCTTATCTGGAGTACCCAACATATGCATAATAATGACAGGTGTCTTACAGGCTCTGACCACCTTAACCATCTCTGCATCCTGCCGCAGGGCTGAAATATCGTTGATGATCGTAGCTCCCTGTTCCAAGGCTGCTGCTGCCACGCTGGCCTTCGTGGTATCAATGGAGATGGGAATATCAGCAGACAGTTCACGAACCGCCTGAATTGCCGGAATCACTCGGGCCAGTTCTTCCTGCTCTGCAACAGGTTCTGCAAAGGGTCGGGTGGATTCACCACCAATATCAATAATATCTACTTCATGAGCCAACATTTTTTTTGCCTGCTCAACAACAGCCTGTTCCTCAGTAAATCGCCCTCCATCGGAAAAAGAATCCGGGGTTACATTGAGAATGCCCATCACCTGTACTTTGCCGTTATTCGTACTTATCACACTTACCTTCCTCATAAAAAAAGGCACAGAAATTATCCTGTGCCTCGAGTACTCTTTGTCAATGGAAATTATATCAGCTTTCTTTAGCAGAATCGCTCTCCAACTCCTTCTCTTTACCTAACTCTTCAATGATACGATCAATATCATCCAAGGCAATGGTTTCTTTTTCCAGTAGCTCCTCAGCAACCGCTTTCAGAATATCAATATTTTCTTCCAGCAACGTCGTGGTAACTGAGATAGCATCCAAAATAATCTCTTTGACCACCTCATCAATCTTTCTGGCAGTTTCCTCACTGTAATCACGATGCTGGGCTATTTCTCGACCAAGAAAGATCTGCTCTTCCTTCTTACCGTAAGCCAAGGGTCCCAGCTCATCGCTCATCCCAAATTCACAGACCATCTTACGAGCCATTTCGCTTGCCACTTCAATATCATTGCCTGCACCTGTGGTAATCTCGTTAAAAATCAACTTCTCTGCTATCCAGCCACCATAGCTAATGGCGATCCTGTTTAATATATATTGTTTAGAATAACTATATTTTTCATCAATAGGTAGCTGCATCATCAGCCCCATCGCCCTGCCACGCGGGATAATAGTCACTTTATGAATGGGATCTGTTCCCGGTAACAGACGGGCAACAATGGCATGTCCAGCTTCATGATAAGCGGTTAGTTTCTTTTCCTTTTCTGGAATGATCATTGATTTACGTTCAGCGCCCATCATGATCTTATCCTTGGCAATCTCCAGAAACTCAAGGGTAATCTCTTTTGCCTCTTGACGAGCCGCAATCAGAGCGGCCTCGTTGACCAAATTCTCAAGATCTGCACCAGAAAAACCTGGAGTTCCTCGGGCAATAACAGCCATATCCACATTATCAGCTAATTTGGTTTTTTTGCCATAGATCTCCAAGATTAACTGACGGCCTTTAATGTCCGGTACAGGCACAACAACCTGTCGATCAAAACGACCAGGACGCAACAGAGCCGGATCCAAGACATCAGGACGGTTGGTGGCTGCAATAATAATAACCCCGTCATTGGCATTAAAGCCATCCATCTCAACCAATAACTGATTCAGGGTCTGCTCACGTTCATCATGACCGCCGCCAAGCCCTGCGCCACGATGTCGTCCCACCGCATCAATTTCATCAATAAAGATAATACAGGGAGCATTCTTCATGCCCTGAGTAAAGAGGTCTCGTACCCTAGAGGCCCCCACACCAACAAACATCTCTACAAAATCAGAACCGGAAATGGTAAAGAACGGTACTTCAGCCTCTCCGGCAATAGCTCTGGCCAACAAGGTCTTACCGGTACCAGGAGAACCTGCCAACAGCACACCCTTTGGGATTCGTCCGCCCAGCGTGGTAAATTTTTCAGGATCTTTTAAAAAATCAACAATTTCTTCCAGTTCATTTTTAGCTTCATCAATGCCAGCAACATCCTTAAAGGTAACCTTGACCTCGCCTTCTTCCTGCATTTTGGCGCGTGTTCTACCAAATCCAAGGGCGCCGCCACCGCCTTTGCCTCCCATCTGCATCTGGCGCATAAAAAAGATCCAGACACCAATCAACAGCAACATGGGAAACCAGGAAATAAAAATAGACATCCATAAGGACTCATGCTCAGGCTCTTTAACAGAGATATCAACGCCTGATTTGCGCAGCATGGGAATCAATTCAGTATCAACCGGGGTAACAGTGACAAAGGGCTGACCATCAGCCGAAAATCCCAACACCCTATCACCTTGGATGGTTACTTTTTGGATAGCTCCGTTTTCTACACTGGTCCAGAACTGGCTATAGGTCATTGGAAGACGTGTCTCTGTCTTCTGATTAAAAAGATTCACCAGCAGGATTGCTGTCAGGCCGATTACGAGCCACATACTCAAATTTTTATACGTATTCATTCCTATATTGCGTGAGGAGTTAGTAAGTTACTGCTTGAAAGTTAAAGAGTTTGAGATTATTTACAGGCAACAGAGGGAGCACACAAGAAAACGGTACAATCAGGTCATACAATATAATTTATATATGACTTATAGAGTTATGAGTTATAGAGGTGCAGGTTACGTTGCGTTTATATATCAAACACTACACTATATGACCTGTTGGTCAGTCAGTCAATAGCTGAATACGCACATAACCGAAAAAATACTTGCCCAACAGGCTGGTAAATAAAGGAAAAAACCTTTTGTAAATAAAATGACTTTTTGTCATACTTGGTCGTGCTACCTGTACGGAGCAAGGCAGGCAAACAAGTCATTAAACAAGTCGTTAAACAAGTCATGCCTTGAACTTCAAAAGAAAGTATGATCAAATAGGAAAATTTTAACAGGTCTTTTTTTATACAAGATCAGTAGAAACTCAGTAGAAACGTATGGATGTACAGCATGAACACTCTCAGTAAGATAGAGAAAATCATAAAAAAACTCGTCAAGTTGATTGAAGGGTTATTAGCCATCTTCCTCCTTCTCATGGTTCTCAACGTCTCGTTTGACGTCATGATGCGCTACTTTTTCCATAACTCCTCTGTAGCCATGCAGGAGCTGGAATGGCATTTTTTTGCCCTTATCCTCTTGTTCGGTATTGCCGTCAGCCTTCAAGAAGAGGCGCATGTACGGGTAGACTTTCTCTTTGAACACTTGAGCGAACGGGTAAAGGCTGTAATTAATATTCTTGGCACGTTATTTTTCCTCATCCCCTTTGCCCTGCTCATTACAGCAGGATCATTTACCTTTGTGTATGATGCTTGGGTGATTGGAGAAATTTCTGAAAATCCAGGTGGGCTTCCCTATCGCTGGCTGATCAAGGGCATGATCCCGCTTGCCTTTCTCTTCTTACTCGTCTCTGCAATCGGTTATATCCTTCGTCATATTAGAAAATTTCAAGAGGCTGGAAAATGATCGGTATTATCATGTTCTTTGCAGCCCTGCTCCTCTTGCTGATTGGCTATCCCGTGGCCTTTTCTTTTGGAGCCGCAGCAATGCTTTTTGGCTTTATCGGGGCTATAATAGAGCTTCAGCCTGACCCAACCTTTGTTGAGATTATAGAAGAATTCTTCCTTCTCTTCTCTATGATGCCCTTTCGGATCTACGCTATGATGACCAACACGATCCTCATGGCTGTGCCGCTCTTTATCCTGATGGGCATTATTCTGCAAAAATCAGCCTTGGCAGAACGACTCCTAGAGTCTATGGGGCTGCTCTTTGGCCGAATACGGGGCGGGCTTGCCGTCTCTACCGTCCTTGTTGGCACCTTATTGGCTGCATCCACCGGAGTGGTCGGCGCATCTGTCGTTGCGATGGGGGTTATCTCGTTGCCCGTCATGCTCAAGCATGGCTATGATAAATCATTGGCTACTGGCACCATCTGTGCGTCTGGAACCCTGGGCCAAATTATTCCTCCGTCCATTGTCTTGATTATTCTTGGGGATGTCTTTCAACTGCCTGTGGGCGACCTCTTTCATGCTGCTTTGAAACCAGGTCTGGTGCTGGTGACCAGCTATATCGGCTATATTCTCTTTATCAGTTATCTGCAACCACAGCTCACTCCGATTACCACGACCACGAGAGCCGACAAAAATATTCCTGATCAGACAAAAAAAGAGAAAGAGGGCTGGCAAAAGGCCCTGATCGCCATTCTGCCTCCTCTCACCCTGATCATTCTGGTGCTGGGTTCTATCTTTGCCGGTATTGCTACCCCCACAGAATCCGCTGCTGTCGGGGCCTTGGGATCTCTATTTTTATCAGCAATGTATAAAAAGTTGAGCTGGTCTATTCTCTTTGATTCCTGTTGCGAAACCGTCAGAATCACAGCAATGGTTTTTGCGGTTCTTATTGGCGCAACAGCTTTTTCTATGGTTTTTGTCTATACAGGTGCAGATATACTGGTTGAAGAGTTTATGCTCAACTTACCCGGTGAAAAGTGGGGTTTTCTCCTGCTCTCTATGGCAGTAATCATGTTTCTTGGTTTTTTTATTGATTTTATAGAAATATCCTATATTGTCGTTCCTATCCTTCTTCCGATTGCAGAGACAGTGGGGATTGATCCGATGTGGTTTGCTCTTCTTATTGCTATGAACCTACAAACCTCATTTCTGACCCCACCGTTTGGATTTTCGCTTTTTTATCTCAAAGGTGTGTGTCCTTCGGAAGTACAGACCGTTGATATTTATCAAGGGGTTCTGCCCTTTATTTTTCTTCAGGTCATGGTTCTGCTTACTATTATGTTTTTTCCGCATCTCTACGGTTTAAACTGAAAAGAGAGTGCATTAAACCAAACTCCTAAAAAATAGATGAGTATCAATAAACTGGTTATACATTTAGAACTCGCTGTACTTGGTATTGTTCTGGTTGTACTCTTACTGTCTGCTCTTGATCGGGGCAAAGGGAACCAAGGAACTTTAAAGACAAGTCAACAGATAAAACAGCATAGGCAGGTACAGGCTGAAGAGAGGACACAACAGGAGAGTCAAGCACGCCAAGTGGACCAAGTAGAACAAGTAGATCAAGCAGACCTGTTTGCAGATATTCATGTTCCACCAAGAGAACGGGAAATATGGTTTGGCGACCTTGACAAAATGTTGGAACGTGGTCAAATCAGGGTTCTGATTCCCTTTTCACGAACGTTCTTTTTTAAATATAACGGTCAAGAACTGGGCCTGGATGCAGATATTCTCGGGTTATACAAAGACTTTATCAATGACAAGGTAGTGCTTGGGGATAAAAAAATGGAGCTTATTTTTTTACCAACTCCCCAGGAACGTCTGATCGAAGATCTTTTGGCGGGCAAGGGAGATATTGTGGCCACTGCTGTGCAACCTGCGTCAACACAAGAAAAAACGGTCAAATTTATCTCTCCAGTTGTTCTGGATATTCAGGAAATTTTGGTGACTGGGCCGAATACAACACCGTTTAAAAGCATATTTAGTCTATCAGGTCAAGAGATTACAGTCCATAAGAACAGCGCCTATGCGGCCAGCCTACACAAGCTCAACAACACCCTTATCTCCATTGGCAGAAAGCCGGTCATACTGCACTGGGCTGACCCCCTGCTCACTGAGGAAGATCTGTTGGAGATGACAGCAACTGGCCTGGTCCCCATGACTGTCATTGATAGCCATGTTGGAGAATTTTGGGCAACGATTCTCTCTGATGTAAAACTCCATAAGAAAATTGTCTTACGAACTGCCAAAGAGCTTACCTGGGGAGTTCGGGCAGATAACCAACTTCTTCAAAGAAGCATAACCTACTTTAAAGAAAATGTTTATCTTCCTCAGAACAGTCATCAAGCCCTTACAGAATACTATCGAAAACAAGGCGGTTTCCTTAAAAACAGTCTAGAGCCTGCAGCTCTTAAACGCTATCAGCATCTAGCGGTATCTTTTGAACAGTATGGTACAACATATCGTTTTCCCTCGCTGATGCTGGCAGCTCTTGCCTATGAGCAATCTGCCCTTACTCCATCATTCAGGGGAAAAAATGGTGCCATAGGGGTGATGGGAATTATTCCAGCAGCCTTGAAGAAGAGTGTAGAGATCAACCTGAAAGAAGTTCAAAATCCAGACTATAATATTCAGGTGGCTGCCCGTTACCTTCGCTTCTTGGTTGATCATTATTTTTTTTCCCAAGAGTTAAGTACATTAGATCAAAATCTTATGGCCTTGGCTGCGTATACGGCAGGCCCTGAGCAGGTTATTGCTGCAAGGAAAAGGGCTGCCTTGGCTGGCTATAATCCTGATATCTGGTTTAACCATACTGAAGCCGCCTTGCTTGTAGAGGGAAGAGCAGAGGCGATACGTACTGCCCGCTTTGTTCGTCATATCTACGCCTATTTTAAAGCATACGAATCTTTGTTCGCATTCGCAGAGAATCAGGGGCAGGCTCGACAGTAAAGGACAGTAGAGGACAGTAGAGAGGAAGGCAACGTTAATTTATGAAGAAGCAGAACTGTGAACAGAACTACGCCATTTTGGGTGCCACCGGTTACGGCCACTTTTTAAGTCATTGTAATATGCTGGTTTTTCCAGCCCTTGCCCTTCCTCTTTCCCAACACTTTGATCTTGACCTTGCATCAACCCTTGATCTTGGATTCTGGATGTACCTGTTGTTCGGGATAACCGCCCTGCCCTGGGGAATGCTGGCTGATACATTTGGCTCAAAACCACTTCTTGCACTTTTTTATCTTGGCGCAGGTTGTTCCGGATTGGCAGCAGCAACCTGTACAGATAATCCCCATGCCTTTCAACTCGCTCTTGTTGGCATAGGGCTTTTTTCCGGGATATACCATCCTGCTGGTCTTGGCTGGATAGCAGTGAGTATTCCCAAAAAAACAGCCAAAGCAATGGCAATCAACGGCATCTTTGGCAGCCTTGGCCTTGCTATGGGTCCCTTACTGGCAGGACTGATCAACTGGTTATATGGACTGGAGGCCGTGTATCTCTGTCTAGGTCTTATGAATTTTGCCGGGCTGTTCTTTCTTGTCCAAACAAAAAATATTGTGCAAGAGAAGCCAAGTCATTTGAGCCATTCTTCACAGCCTGCTCAACAGAAGCAGAAGAGCTTCTCTGCATGGAAAGAGTTTCTTGTTCTGCTGGTCTGTATGATGCTGGGTGGTGTGGTCTACCGGGGCGCAACAGTCATCCTCCCTGCCCTGTTTGAACTCAACCTGCCAACAGTGGTGACAACGATCAACAGTCTCTTTCAGGGAAGTATGATATCAAGCAATGTGATTGCCACGGTAACTATTGGCTGTCTCTACATTGTTGGGATGTATGGGCAGTATATCGGCGGTCGAGTTGGCGAACGTTTTGATCTGCGCTACGGGTATTTGGGCTTTCATCTGCTCACCATTCCCTTTGCCTTTCTTATCGGCAACGCAACAGATATCCCTTTAATTTTCTTAGCAGCATTGCATTCTTTTTTTCTGCTTGGTATGCAGCCTCTGGAAAATACCCTAGTGGCCAGATTAACTCCTGCTTGGATGCGTAGTTCTGCCTATGGCATGAAGTTCATTTTGACATTTGGCATAGGCGCTCTTTCAGTCAAGCTCATTAAAATTATTGAACAGGGATGGGATCTCTCGCTTGTCTTTCCCGTCTTGGGAACGGTTTCAATCCTTCTCGTTATTATGATCGGGATATTAATCGTATCAACTCAAGGTATCCACCCATCCACTTTTCATAAACCTTCATAAACCTTCATAAACCTTCATGAGACTATTCGAGCGACTTTCATACGTTGAAGACATGAAGCTATTTATTTTTTATAAAAATTCCCAACCGTTCAGGCTGGGATGCGTATTAGAGGAACAATACAATGACGCAAAAATCACATAAGGCAAAATTTCTGTTTATTATATCTCTTCTCACCGCCCTAATAACTGGGATCGCTGGAGCAGCAGATATTAAATTTGTTCGCCCTGATCTTGATATACCAGTACGACGAGGCAGAGGTGAACGGTATAGGATATTAAAATTTGTTAAAGATGGTGACCAGTTAGAGTTAATAAGAGAAAACGGTAACTGGGCCAAGGTGCGACTTACAGGTGGTACAGAAGGCTGGATGCTGAATCGGTATCTCAGCGATGAACAACCACCACTAGAACAGGTACGGATATTACGTGAAGAGAATGAAAAAATTAAAGCAGAAAATGAAAAATTAGCTCAAAACTTAAAAAGGATTAAAGATTTGCAAGAGGCCAGCACAGAGGAGCTTGAACAGTTACAGACGTCTGCGGAAAAGAAGCTTGCACAGAGCCTACAGGAATGCAATAAAATTAAGGATGAACACAAGGCTGCGCAAGAGGTAAATAAGATTATGTGGTTTCTTTCAGGAGCTGGTGTGTTATTATTGGGCTGGCTGATTGGTCGTTTTAGCAGCGGCTCACAGAGAAAACGGAACAGGCTGCTGTAAGTCCCCTTTCCTTCCTCTCAGTACTTGTACTGTAATTGTATCCCTTTTAATCCTTTTTTATATGGCATAACGCATATTGATGCTTACTGTTGAACTTGATACGTATGATACGGAAAAATTCAGCAAAAAACTCTGTCCACTCCTCTGAGGAGTTTGGGATAAAATAACAAAAGATAACAATGAAATTAATACGATCAACAACAATTTTGGCTATACGCCATAAGGGAGATGTGGTTATTGCAGGCGATGGTCAGGTCTCACTGGGGCAGACCGTTATCAAGCATAATGCACGTAAGGTTCGCAGGCTTTATCACGATAAGGTCATCACGGGTTTTGCCGGTTCAACAGCTGATGCCTTTACCCTCTATGATCGACTGGAAGAAAAACTGGAACAGTTTAACGGTAATCTAATGCGTTCCTCAGTGGAGTTAGCCAAGGATTGGCGGACTGATAAGATGCTGCGTCGTCTTGAGGCAATGATGATTGCTGTTGATGAAAAGACCTCTCTTCTGCTCTCTGGCAGTGGTGATGTCATCGAATCAGATACCGGTATTCTGGCTATTGGCTCAGGTGGTGCCTATGCCCAGGCAGCGGCAACCGCTCTGATGACCCACTCTGACCTTGATGCCGAGGCTATTGCCCAAGAGGCAATGACTATTGCGGCATCCATTTGCGTGTATACTAACCATAATCTTGTTGTTGAAAAAGTGTAAATAGTACGCATGCAACCGTAGCGTTCCCTTTCCCTTCTCTGGGCTGGGCTGGGATAACAAAACATGAAAGCCGTTTGCTCGGCACCTTCAAAAGCTAATAAAATTAACCTTTTTAATATTAATGAGTGAGTTGAATTCGTTAACACCAAAACAGACTGTTCAAAAGCTTGACCAGTATATTATCGGTCAGGATGACGCAAAACGTTCCGTTGCCATAGCCCTCCGTAATCGCTGGCGCAGGCAACAGGTACAGCCTCCTCTGCGTGAAGAAATTGCCCCAAAAAACATTATTATGATCGGTCCCACTGGGGTGGGCAAAACCGAGATAGCGCGAAGACTGGCTAACCTTGCCCAATCGCCCTTTATCAAGGTTGAGGCATCAAAATTCACAGAGGTCGGCTATGTAGGCCGTGATGTTGAATCTATGGTGCGGGATCTTCTGCAATTAGCCATTAATATGGTAAATAAAGAAGAGGAGAAAGGGGTAACAGCCAAGGCAGCCGTTGCCGCAGAAGAACGACTCCTTGACCTCTTACTTCCACCTCGTCCAAAGCAGGAATCAGCAAAGCCAGATACATCGGGTTTAGCTGATCATGCCATTCCCCTCTCCTATAACGATGCCTTTGGCAAGGAGACAGCATCCTTACCATCGTCAACTGACGAGGCAGCGGCAAAGCAACAGACAGATTCTGTTGAAAAAACTCGGGAAAAACTGCGAAGAATGCTGCACAGTGGTGAGCTGGACAATCGCACAGTTGAACTCAGTGTAGCAACCCCTAAAAATCAGGGGCCAATTGTGGAAATTTTTTCTGCCTCTGGAATGGAAGACATGCAGTCTTCTCTCCAGGATGCCTTTTCCAAAATTTTTCCTGGCCAAAAGCACGAGCGAAAACTCAAAGTACCAGATGCTCTGGAATATTTGAAAAAAGAAGAGGCGCAACGTCTGGTTGATACAGAAAGTGTCACTGAAAAGGCCATTAGAAAAACCGAACAGGCTGGAATTATCTTTCTTGATGAAATAGATAAGATTGCCTCGAGAAGTGGTACCGGTTCAGGCTCGCCGGATGTGTCTCGGGAAGGGGTACAGCGTGACCTGCTCCCCATTGTTGAGGGTTCCACTGTTACCACCAAATACGGTCCGGTTCGTACAGATCATATCCTTTTCATTGCTTCAGGAGCGTTTTATACCAATAAACCCTCAGATCTTGCCCCAGAACTACAGGGGCGTTTTCCCATTCGGGTGAACCTCAATCCACTTGGTCAAGAGGAGTTCTTTCGTATTCTCACAGAACCGGAAAATGCCTTAATCAAGCAATACACAGCCCTGATGGCAACTGAAGGAATAGATCTGAAGTTTGAAGAAGAGGCTATCCAAGAAATGGCACGAATTGCTGTAGAGGTCAACAAAAAGACAGAAAATATCGGGGCTCGCCGTTTGCACACGGTGATAGAACGTGTACTGGATGAACTCTCCTTTGATGCCACAGAGCGTGACGAGCGAACCTTTGTGGTGACCTCAGAGTATGTACAGAAACAGCTTGTTGATATTTCTGACAATGAAGATTTGAGTCGGTATATTTTATAACGTCCATCCCGCCCCTCTACCCTCTACGACCCTCTGGGGCGAGAGAGAAGTATCTTGCTTTTCCTTACTCTTTTTTCAGAGGTTTTTGAGCTTGTTGAGAACGTTGCTGCTCCGCCTGAGAAGAGGGAGAGGCTGTCGGTTCCAAAACTTTTACACCGCTTGCCTTGCCGACCAAGGCGGTCTTTAACTCTTTGGATAAGGCTTCATCACCGAGCATACTCTGCATCAACTTATCATCAAGAATGGTCTGGTTATTTGATTGAGAAAAATGGCGCAATCGCCAGATCAACCAAAACACCGAGATAACCAACACCACCATTAAGAGGATAAAAATCATCCACATCAGATCATTCATACTTGCTCTCTATTGGTTGCTATCTTTTCACTGACAAGGCCCGCACTCCTCTTCAAATTTTCACCAAAGAACAGGCCCTCACTCGTCTTTTTCTCCAGCCTCCAGCTTACTGATCTTTTTTTTCAACATAGCAATCAGACCAGGAAAATTTTCATCACGGAGAACAGTACCAATTTGGTTTCTGTAGTTCATGATCAAACTGACGCCTTCCACTACAATATCATAGGCCATCCATTGGTCCTTTCTCAAGATCATAATGTAGGAAACCGGGATGCTTTTATCTCCATCAATAAGCAGGCTTTTTACCTCAGCTCGGTCTCTTCGGATGCGCTGTCCAGAAAATTTAATTTTTTTATAAATATAGTCATCAACTTGCCCGATATACACATACTGTAAAAGCTTGGTAAACAGACCGACAAACTGCTCCCGTTGCTCTGAGTTCAAGGTACGCCACTGCTTTCCCAACACTCGCTTCGACATCTCATAAAAGTCAAAACGTTCTGACACAAGCTTTACAATAACTTCAGACTGTTCCACCACAGAACGTTGGCGGAAATTCCTGTCTTTCAGTAAGGTGATGACCTTATCAACAACAGGCTTAAGTTGTTCTGTCGGATCAGGAGTTGCAGCAGATACCTGAGAAACAACAGAAGAAAAGAAGAAAAAAAAGGAAAAAAGAACAATGTGCTGAAAGTTTTTCATGATATCACCCTAAAGGGGAAAAATTAATAAAAGGAGTGGGCTGAAGGAGGGGCAACATATTCATCATGAACATCACCAGTATCATCAGCATTATCATTCCCTGAACTCTCCCAATATTTCCGACGATACTGATAAAAACCATCACGAACAGCTGCATACGAATCAACACTCATCTCTTTCATTGTTTCATATTCACCAAGATGCAGAGAGAGATGATTGACCTCTTTGCCCATATAAATACTCACCGACTCTTCCCAACCTGCGGCCCAGGTATAGTACAACGGGGTCACAGCAAAACTATCCACAAGCTTGCCAGAAACGTCACGTAACGTTGTCGGCCCCATAATAGGAACCATTAAAAAAATACCATCTGGAACACCCCAGGTGTTCAGCGTCTGGCAAAACGTTGCTTCTTTTCTTGGAAAACCCAGCTCAACAGCAGGATCTCCAAGCCCTCCAACCCCGCCAAAGGTATTGATTGTAAAGCGGACCAATAAGGTGCCAGCGTCTGCAAACCGGGCCTGCAAAAGACTGTTAGCAGCACGTATGGGTTCCTGCATGTTGTAGAAAAAATTTTCCACAGCTCCTCGAATATCTGCTGGTAGGAGATAGCTATATCCGGTAGCAACCGGATTCAATATCCAGGTAAAAGCGTAATCATTAAAGGCAAAAATAACCCTATTAATCCCTTCAAAGGGGTCGTTAACTGCATTTTCTTTAGAAATGTCGTCATAAAATGCATCGTCAAGAAAATCAACTTCGCCATCAGCTGCATACAGCAAACTGCAATTTCCCCAAAAAAACAAGCTCACCAGGAAAATGCGAAACATCTTTCTCATAAATCGACCGGCAGATAATGTGCCGCCTCCTGCGTTCCACTGTCTGACAAACGTCCTTACAAAGCGACAGGATCAGAGATCAGATCTGGAGCGTCTTAAAAAATATTGTTATTTAACGCTACCAAAGGCAAATTTGGAAATCAAGGATTCCAAATCAACTGAAGATTCTGTATCCACAAGAACATCTCCTGGTTGATACATCTCTTCATCACCGCCTGGGGTAATCTGAATAATTTTATCACCAATAATGCCCTGCGATTTCACCGAAGCCATTGAGTCTTTTGCCAGGCGAATATCTTTCTTAATTTGTAAGGTGGCAACGGCTAAATCATCTTTGCTTAGGTTTAATTTAATCACCGACCCTATTGCAACACCAGCTATTTGTACCTCTGCACCCACTTTGACCCCAGAAATATTTTCAAATTCAGCGTCAATCGTATAGGTTTTGGCATCACTGAACCAAGAAACCTCACCAAGCTGCAAAGCAAGCCAGCCAAAGGCGACAAAGCCAAGAACAAGAAAGGCACCTACAGTTATTTCTAAACGAGAATTATTCACGGAACACTCCAGTCTGACAACATAAACTTCTATCCCGTCCCTTGGAACCTTGGGGCAGGACAACAAAATATGATTTTTTTTTACCCTTTAAATAAACTGCCAAGCGTCATCTCAGCAAACTCACGGATATGGGGTTTTGTAGAATCTTTAATCTGGGCAATATTGGCAAAGACATCAACCTCTCCCCTGTTGAGCAGGACAATTTGGTCTGCTAAGTCAAAGACATGCGGAATATCATGACTGACAATAATCGCAGTATACCCTAACCGCTGCTGGGTTTGTTGAAAGAGATCATAGATCTCTTGAGTCATCACCGGATCAAGCCCTGTTGTCGGCTCATCAAAAAGCACGATCTCAGGATCAAGTTGCAAGGCCCGGGCCAAACCCACCCGTTTTTTCATACCACCGCTGAGTTGGGCTGGAAATTTCTTTTCATGACCTGTAAGCTCCAAGGTTTCCAAGGTTTTTGCAATTTTTTCTTGAATTTCCTCTTCTGTGCATCGAGTTCGCTCTCGTAGTGGGAGGGCGATATTCTCAAAAACAGACAGGGAATCAAACAGAGCAGCCCCCTGAAAGAGAACCCCAAACTTCATCCGCAGGTTGCGCAATTTTTTTCTTCCTAGCCGGGTCACATCTTGACCATCGACTAAAATTTGTCCGCTATCCGGTTTGAGCAGCCCAAGCACCAGCTTGAGGGTAACACTCTTTCCCTGGCCACTTCCCCCTGCAATAACAGTAGTTTTTCCTCGAGGCACAGTATAACTGACCCTGTGCAACACCTTATGCCTTTGGCCCCAATCCCCAAAATATTTTTCAACTTCAATAAACTCAACTGCCGGGGACGTCTGATTCTGCTCTTTTTCCGTTTCAGTAAGCATCCTTTCCTCCTTACATCCTTAAAGTAGCACTGCTGTGAGCAGATAGTCAAAGATTAAAACGGAAATCGAAGAAAGAACAACGGCTTGGGTGGTCACCTTGCTCACGCTTTCAGCCCCAAAGCCTGCCCCCCGAATCTGTAACACAAAGTATCCGCGTCCTGTACTGATCCAGACCAGCAGGAAGGCAAAAACAAAGGATTTGATCAGGCCGAGCTGAATTTCATGATTGGTGACACTGCTCATCATGCCATTTAAAAAAGAACCTGAACTTACACCTAATAACTTCACGCCAGCAAGATAGCCCCCATAGATACCTACAACGTCAAACATTGCGGTGAGCAAGGGAACCGAGATAATCGCTGCCAGAAATTTAGGCGTAATAAGATAGCGAAAAGGATCAACAGCCATGCATTCCAAGGCATCAATTTGTTCCGAAATTCGCATGATGCCGATTTCAGCACATATAGCAGAACCTGCCCGTCCGGCAACCATGAGGGCAGTCAGGATAGGGCCAAGCTCCATAATTAATGTCAGGGCAACTCCAGAACCCAACATGCCGTCAGCGCCGAATTTTTGCAGGGTATAGACCCCCTGTAAGCCAAGCACCATACCAGAGGATAAGGCAGTAAAAAATACCACGGTAATAGAACCTCCCCCTATGAAATGTAACTGCTTGAGCAGTTCTCTGCCACGAAAAGGGCGTTTGAACAGGCCAGCAAGGACTGCAAATAAAAAAATGCCCATCCTTCCTACATCAGCAAGTAAGTACAGGCAGCGGTCACCGAGATGAAAGAGAAACGTTGTCAGGAATGTTGTTTTGGATTTTTGCAAGGAAAACTCCATCAACAGAGAAATAAAGAAATTATCCAACTCGTTGTGAACACTACATCTTAATATAATGTACCATTCATAGAGTGATATGGACTATGACACTTGTCAAGTTGACAGTCATTGTACCAGAAAGAGAAAAGGAACAGAATAAAAAAAACCGGCTCAACCAAAAGAGGAGAAGCCGGCCAAAAAAGAAGAGATGAAGAACACTTTATTTAATGCATAAACTGTTCCATCTACAATAGAAAGAAATAATATTCAGATAAATAAAA
This sequence comes from Candidatus Electrothrix gigas, assembly GCA_022766165.1. Lineage (GTDB taxonomy): Bacteria > Desulfobacterota > Desulfobulbia > Desulfobulbales > Desulfobulbaceae > Electrothrix > Electrothrix gigas. Next base: position 52,034 of record QYLO01000004.1, on the reverse strand, counting down.
GAGATAAGTCGGAGAGACGACCAAAAATAAGAAATTTTTCTTTGTAAAAATGTTCAATTTTTTTGATAAAAAGAGTCAACAAAGAAAAAAAATATCATATATATTAAAATCAAAACAGGATCGTCTCAATCTTTTGAATGAATATTATTTTTACTACCGAGCCCAGTTTAACAGACCACCTGCTACCATGATCTCTCGATGACGTGAGGAAAGCTCACAACGAGCCTGAATCGGCTGGCCATCAATTTCCATAGGAATAGTCTCAGCGCCAGAAGACACCGCTTCACGAATGTCAGGAATAACTATCTCGCTCCCCTGCTGCACCTTGTCATAATCCTCAGCATCAACAAAGGTGAGTGGCAGGATACCAAAATTGATCAAATTGGCCTTATGAATACGGGCAAAGCTCTTAACGAGTTTGACTTGCACCCCAAGATAGCGCGGTGCCAAGGCCGCATGCTCCCTGCTGGACCCCTGACCATAGTTTTCGCCACCAATTACCGCCCCAAACAAACCAGCATCAGTAATTGCTTTGATGTCTGTGGAAAAATTTTCTGTCACTTGGGAAAAAACATACTCGCTGATAGCAGGAATATTGCTGCGCAAGGGCAGAATAGCTGCACCAGCAGGCATAATATGGTCAGTGGTGATATTATCTTCCAGCTTGAGAACTACCTTACCCTTCCAGGTTTCAGGTAACTGCGTGAACTCAGGAAAAGGAGCAATATTAGGTCCACGCACGATGTCCACTTTGGAACCTTCTTCCGCAGACAAAGGCGTTTCAATCCGCTCATCACCGGGCAGGTAGGTCGCTGGCAGCTCAAAGCGAGGATACTCTCCCAAATCCCGGGGATCAGTGATCACACCCTTGATGGCAGAGGCAGCAGCAACTTCTGGACTACAGAGGTAAACCTGATCACCCTTATTGCCGGAACGTCCAGGGAAATTCCTCGAAACAGTTCGCAGAGAATTCATGCCTGTGGGCGGAGCCTGCCCCATGCCGATACAACCAAGACAGCCTGATTGATGAATACGTGCTCCAGACTGAAGTAACGGCAAGACATCCCCCTGAACAGTCAGGTTTTCGATTACCTGGCGACTGCCTGGATTTATTTCAAAACTCACATCACGATGCACTTCTCGACCTTGCATAATCTTTGCCACAGCAGTCAGATCACGAAGGGAGGAGTTGGTACAGGAACCCACTAAAACCTGTGCCACAGGCTTACCCGCAACCTCACTAACCTTAACTACATTATCTGGAGATGAGGGACAGGCAATCATGGGCTCAAGGGTGGACATATCAATTTCCAGTACCTCGTCGTACGCAGCATCGGCATCAGCAACGAGTTCCTGCCACTGCTCTTCCCTGCCCTGAGCAGCTAAGTACTTCCGGGTATTCTCATCTGAAGGAAAAACAGAAGAGGTCGCTCCCAACTCAGCACCGAAGTTGGTTATGGTGGCACGATCAGTTAGGCTCAATTCAGCCACACCCGGCCCGAAATACTCCATGATATACCCTACCCCGCCTTTCACGGTAAGTTGCCGAAGAACTTCGAGCAGGACATCACGGGCCGCAACCCAAGGCTGCAACTTGCCAATGAGCTTAATACCGTAAATTTTCGGCATGATCAGGTAAAAAGGTTTACCGGCCATTGCCATTGCCACGTCTAAGCCACCTGCTCCCATAGCCAGCATCCCCATACCGCCGCCCGTTGGGGTGTGGGAGTCAGAACCCAGCAGGGTTTTACCAGGAACGCCAAATCGTTCCAGATGAACCTGATGACATATACCGTTGCCAGGAGGTGAAAAGTGAAGCCCGAATTTACGTGCCGCACCCTGCAAAAAAATATGGTCATCAGCGTTTTTAAAGTCTGATTGGAGCATATTATGATCCACATAACTCACTGACAACTCCGTCTGAACACGGGGAATACCAATGGCCTCAAACTCCAGATACGCCATTGTGCCAGTGGCATCCTGGGTCAGGGTTTGATCAATGCGTAACCCAATTTCTTCACCTTTTTTCAACTCACCTTCAACCAGATGAGCAGCCAGTATTTTTTCTGCAACGGTTTGTCCCATAACCTTTTCTCCTTAAAACTAAAAATATGAATACGCCTTTTTGCGCAAAATTTGTATGCGAATTATCTGCGCACCATTAAACATGATTAGGCGGAAAAATGCCCTGAATTTTTTTAGATTTGCCGAAAGAAAAAAAGGGAACTATCGTAGGGAACTACAGTATATGGGGGAGGAAATACAGAGGAGCCTTGTATGTATAAAACGCCTATAAGACGTGTATAAGAAGCAGTACGAAAAGAGTTGTAAAGTCGTAAGTTCTTTTCTCTTGTTCAAACAGGGGAAGATTGTAGAGAGTGGAGGTGCTAGAAAAAATACAAACTTACGACTGTTGAGTTCACACAGCTAACGATAACCAGTTTCAAGGGGGTGCAACTTTATAGTCTCTTGGGTTTGAATAAATATATCCAATCCTGCATTACGAAGTGCCAAACTGTATCTCTTCACTCTCATTTTATCGTCAGAAGCAAACATTTTTTTTGGGCGTCCATTTAAAATGGTTGTCCTGACCTTTTCTTCTGACAACTTTGTAATTTGCTGGATACGCTCAACACACTCTTTTTCTTTCGCTCCGGCCATTAAACGACCCTGACACATAATTTGATACTTCATTGTCTTACCTCTGCAAAACTTCTGCATGACCTCCGTATAAAGTATAAAGTTGAATAACTTGCCTTGACAGAAAAGTTTATCCTGTGCTTGTACTATTATGCAGGATAAGCTGAACCGTTTTTATGGCCCCAGATGTTCAAAGTTAAAGGTTGATTCAAAAAGTTCACAATGTCGACAGTTGTCAACGGCTGGTTTAAGAAGCCTGTAACCTTTTGATTGGCTGCCTTGAGGTCAATCCCGAAAACCTCTGTTTTTCTTTTTTCCCTGATAAACAGACCAAGATCTTTATCAGAGTATACTGTATGCTTAATAAACCATTGGACAAGAAAGTATACCAACTTCGCTGTTGATCCGTTTGAGCCTTTTATAGCCTTGATCTGCCTGTCCAGCTCGGCTGTAATAATCTCATGCTCTTTTTTCTGGTCATTAATCATCGGATATCCGTATCGTTCCATCAACTTCTCCTCAGTTTGGAAATGCAACTGAGCATAATCCAACAACTCGTCCAGCACTTTGTCCAGTTCAGCAGCCTTGTCAGTTTGCCTGATCCCTGGAAACTGTATCTTAGCGAGCTTCTTAATGATCTTGAAAAACACCTTATGTTGCGAGTCAATTTCCCTTACGCCAACATTATATCCTTTTTGCCATGTAAGAACCATTTCTGTTCGCAGACGTCGAGAGATGGCCTTTTCACTGCTCTCATTCAACTCCTTAATGATACTTGCAAAACGTTGGTATTGAGGATCTACTTTTTTTAATCCGCTATAACATTTGTCTGTCCATTCATAAGTCGTTGTTTCCATTTTTTCCTCCGCTGTTTCAGTTCAAAACATTATCAAGAGTATGGGAAAAAGGTGTGAAGGGTGAAAGATTTTTTGCACGTACCCCTTCTCCACTTATATTGAGACAAGTATATCCGCCAGAATGCACAATAAAAAAAGGCAAAGATGGCATCCAAAATATTTTGGATATCTTTAACGAGTTACGAATTTTTTTATGTCGGATTAATCCAGAAAATCTGAAAGGGCATATAAAGATATGCAGAGGTAAAAGCCAGAGAAACCAAGGAAAAGAGGGCAGAAAATGTATAAAAAATTTGCTGCCAAAGTCAAGAGAGAATTTCCCTAAAAGGATATTTCTTTCTGAGGATTTCATAGATCACTCACCAATCAGATTTAAAAGAAGGTAACCCGGCTGTCTTCAGTTATAAAGACCCGTGGCTTTCCGACATCGCCTCACGACGATTGTGGCATTATCAACTCTCAAATTCCAATCAGGAAGTGAGAGAATCATCCAGTCCTGCAAGCGGATGATTTATGTCCTGCTGTATATATATTATACATGGAGTGTATGCTCGTCAAGTAAAAACTGTATAAAAAATACTCAAAAAACACAAAAACAGCAAAAAATTTTTGTAAATCAGTACATTTTATTCTTTTTTTTCAGAGAACCAGTCATTTTTTTTAAAAGAAATAAAGCGGCATGCAACTGATTATCTTTTGCCAAGAGTTTTGCAACTTGAGAAGCAACTTGAGAAGTTTTGCTCTTTTTATTTCCTTGCTGTTGCATATTTTTTGTAGGAACACTGTTTTTAAAATGATGCGGGAGATCTTCTTCTCTCAAGAGAATATCTGCAAGGTTGTTCTTTCCTGCTGTCCGCTTTTTCTTAAAAGGAATAATCAGATCTGGCACAATCCCTGTTGCTTGGATAGACCTTCCACTTGGCGTGTAATACCGAGCAGTGGTCAAACGAACCCCGGCTCCGTTGGGCAAGGGAACCACTGTCTGTACAGACCCTTTGCCAAAGGTCCGTGTGCCCAGAATAATCGCCCTTTTATGATCCTGCAAGGCGCCGGCAACAATCTCGGAAGCACTGGCCGACCCCCTGTTGACCAAGACAATTGTCGGAAAAGTATATTGAGTTTTTCTGTGCTGTGCCTCAAAAGACATATCATTTTCTTTTTCTCGCCCTCTTGTAGTCACAATAATGCCACTCTCAAGAAACACATTGGCAAGCTTTACAGCCTGATCAAGCAGACCACCAGGGTTGTTCCGCAGATCAAGAATTATTCCCCGAATCTTCCCCTGCTTTGCCGCCTTGCGTAACTCCTTTTTAAAGTCACGGGTCGTGGTGGCCTGAAAACTTGTCACCTGTATATAATGAAACCCCTCTCCGAGATCCTGCGTATTGACGGAATGGTGCGGAATGATATCCCGAATAAAGACCATGTCCAGCAACTCATGTAGCCCCTGTCGACGGATTGAGAGAGTGACCTTTTCACCTTTATTTCCGCGGAGCTGTTTAACAGCATCGGGCAGCGTCATACCTTGGGTAGAGATATTGTTAATCTTTACAATCTGATCACCCGCCTTGACCCCTTCCTTATACGCAGGCGTGCCAACAATGGGAGAAACCACTGTCAACAGTCCATCACGAACCGTGACTTCAATACCTATCCCACTAAAACTTCCTCTGGTATCCTCCTGAAGTTCCTGAAAATCTTCTGGTGACATATAGGATGAATGTGGATCAAGTGAACCTAGCATTCCGTTGATAGCTCCTATCAGGACATCACTGCTCTTCACCTTATCTATATAATGTTTTTGCAAGAGATCCAATACATTGGCAAAAGTTTCAAGATGTTTATAGGTCTCTGCCTCTTTTTCTGCCTTCCCTGTTTCAACGGAAATCGGAGCTGAATACACTGAATACACTGAATACGCTGAATACGCTGAAACGATGCAGAACAAGAGGAGAACAAGCTGTAACTTTTTTCTTTTCATAGTAATTGAGATCAACTCCTAACAAAAAATGGTACCAAAATTACCTCAGTCTATCTGAAGCCACTCTAAAGGGTCTAAAGGCTTATTGTTGTGCCGAATCTCGAAATACACACCTGGCTCATACAGTGTTGCAATGTCGCCGCTTGTCCCAACTTCCTGATTCTGTCGAACCTTATCTCCCTTATGAACAAAAATTTCATCGAGACGGGCTGTGATGGTGAAATATTTTCCTCTATGATCAATAATAACTGTGTTACCGTATCCTCGCTTATAATCGGCAAACACAACCTCTCCTTTGTACACGGCATGCACCGAGGTACCCGGCTCAATGGCAACTGTGATCCCTTGTACAACCTCACCTTTTCGTAAACCTGTTTGGATAATATCGCCAAACCGATACAGCACCGTGCCTGTCACTGGAGAGGATAGATGTCCTTTGCCCAAAAGAAGCCCCTGCTCCCTGTCAAGTTTATCCTCTATCCTCAGCCGCATCAGGTCATCATGTAACTCCTGTTCAGCTTGACGCATCTCATCAACAGCCAACAGATAGATATTCTTTTCCCTCTTGATCGCATCCAGCAACTGTTCTTGTTCAGCACGCAATACAAAGAGAACCTGGTCCTCCTCTTCAGCCTGCTGTATCAACTCTTCAAGTAATGACTTTTCCAGTTCACAGGCAAAGACACTCTGTTCTAGCTCATGTATGGACTTGCGGTATTGCAGGAGAATATCTCTATCATAGGCAACCAAGCCCTCAAACGCATCAGAAAAGAGCATCAAATCTGGAAGATCTTTTTTTGAAAAGGTTACATTCAGCAGACCAACATTTCCCATTATATAAAAAGAACGCAACCTCTTGAGAGTCTGTTCTTGCAGAGCATTTCGTTTTTTTTCTGCCTGTACCACCTTTTTTTTCAGGTCATACGACAGCTTTTTTTGCTCTGCCAACCTTCGTTGTAAAAGTGTTGTTTTCTCCTTTTGTCGAGTAACCTTACGGTTTATCTGATCCAACTGATCAAGAATGTTACGTTCAGCTTCATTTTTTTCCTGAATTTTCTCAAGATTCACCTTAATATCATGTTGTAATTCTCCAATATGGATTCTTACCTTTTTCTGCGCCTCTATCCCGGCTTCTTCTCCAACATCTCCAGCACAATCCTGTTGAAAAAGAGCTAGGCAGTAAAGACAGCAGAGGCAGCAAATCAACAGAAGAAAATAAGGACGCAAAGGGCGCAAGGGGTGGAAAGGGCGTAATATGCGACAAGCCTTCGTACTCATAGATTAATGATTTTGTGCGTTGAGGTAAAACTCCCCCCTGCACAGAGAAGCATAGCCAGTAAAATAATAATACCAACAGAAGAGCCACTGAAGAAATTAAAGGGAAACATTTGTGATACCCCTTGCCCACTAAAGTGAAGCGCAATCCAGCTGAACAGGAGATAAAGTGCACCGAGTCCTGCTCCAGCCCCCACTGCTCCCAGCAAGGCACCTTCCAGAAAAAAGGGAACACGAATATAGTTATCCGAAGCACCCACTAAACGCAACAACTCCAGCTCCTTTTTTCGGGTGAGCATGGTCAGTCTGATGGAATGTCCCATCATAAAGGTGGTCGTAAGAACAAGAAGCGCACCAGAAAGGAAAACAATGATTCTGAGAAGTTGAACAAAGGAGTAAAATCGTTCCACCCATTCCCTGCCATACTGCACCTTGAGTACTCCAGGGAGCGATTGGAGATATTCGGAAAAGAGCTTAATCCGGGACAGGGTGTCCAGAGTCCTTTTCGGATAAATCTCAATGGAAGCGGGCAAAAAATCATGAGGAACATCCTGAAGCACATCCTGATTCTCATGCAGTTGTTCCTTAAAACGATCATAGGCCTCTAAACGAGAGACAAACTCTATTTTTTCAACCTTATCAAATTTTTCAATTTTATGACGATACTCTTCCTGCAAAGGGTAATCAGGCTGTTCTTCCAGATAAACAATCAGACGCAGGTCATTGTTTAAAAGATCACCAGCATGGAGGGCATTCATATACACCAGATAAAAAAAGGCAAAGATCAGTACGGACAGGGTAATGGTCATTAAGGAGAGAAGCTGGCTCCGCCAAGTTTCTATAATATTACGCCATGTTTGACTGATAACAGCAAAAAAAAACTTCATATTATATTTCAACCCCTCGGGTGAGTTTTCCCATCACCGTCTCAAGACCTTCCTTGATGATAATTTGCTGATACAGCTTCTCCTCCTGCGCTGTCCTTTTATTTTTTTGATATCTCCTTGACTTGAAGGGAGCAAGAGGAGACGCAGCATGAGCCTGGATCTTCGCTTTAACCTTATTCGTCTCATTAGCCTCATTAGCCCCGTTACCGCCATTTGTGCCAATCTCGTCAGCAACAAGCAGGCGGCCCTGTTCCATAGTGACTACCCTACTCCCAGCATAACTGTAAATAGAATGGTCATGGGTGGCAATAAGCAAGGTGGTTCCCTGTTTATTATAGGTATGAAAGAGATCCATCACCAGCGCAGTGGTCTCTGTATCTAGATTCCCTGTAGGCTCATCAGCAAGAAGAAGAACCGGGTCATTGGCCACAGCTCGGGCAATGGCAACTCGTTGCTGCTCGCCTCTGGACAGCTTACCAGCTCGGGTACTCTCCTTGCCTGACAGGCCAAGTTGTACGAGTAATTTTTTTGTCTGTTGCCGAATAAACGATCTGCTTCGATAGGCCACTTCCATGGAAAAGGCTATGTTTTGAGCCACTGTTTTTTCAGGCAGCAGTTTAAAATCCTGATAGGCCACCCCGATATTCTGGCGTAAGGCCTGCATTTCCGAACCTGATAACTTATTGAGTTCCTTACCTGCAACCTCAATATAGCCACGATCTGGTATATCAATCCCGCAGAGCATCCGAAGCAGGGTCGTCTTACCAGCCCCACTCATCCCGGTGAGGTAGCAGATTTCTCCCTTATTCACCCGAAGGGAAATATCTGCAAGGGCCTGGATATCCGGGGGGTACATCTTGCTGACCCGGATCAGCTCAATCATGGCTTGATCATTTTCTGCTGTTGTCATAAGACATCAAAAACCATCCTGACAAAAGCCAGGGCTTTAAATTTTTTATATTATTTCTGAACAGATCACTCTATCACTCTGCTTGCGCAAAAAGGGCATCAAAAATCGCAAAGACCTGTTCAATCACGGCACTGTTGTCAGGCAAATCCAAATACGAAGCTCGGTTCAGTTCCTGCTGAATAAGGTCGTCACTGGAAGAAATAATTCCAGCTAACTCCATATCTGCCTCAGCAACGGCCTCGTCAATCTTTGCCTGCAAAGCTGATGGAATCGGATCTGGTGTCCTGTTGACCAACAGATACTGCTTTTTAATTTCTAGCTGTAACGGCTCGGTAATGTCAGCAATCCGTCGGGCTGTCATAATACCACGGGCCGAGGGATCCGAAACAATGAACAGGTAATCAATACTCCGCAGGTTCATCCTGCTCAGATGCTCCATCCCTGCCTCATTATCCACTATAATATACGCATAATTCTCAGCCAGCTTGTCCATTGTCATGGCTAAATACTGGTTAGCAGCGCAATAGCAGCCTGGACCATCTGGTTGTCCCATGACCAACAGATCAAAACCCGTCTCTTCAATCAATGCCTGATGAATCTTCATCTCCATGTATTGATCTCGGGTCATGCCCGTGGGAATATCTCCTTTCAGCTCCTTGCGAATTTCTCCAAGAGTTGTTTGCACATTGAGGTCAAGCAACTCATTCAGATTGGCGTTTGCATCTGCGTCTACAGCAAGAACTGGGGTCATCTTACGGTGAGTGAGATATTTTATCAGCAGGGCTGAGGTCGTTGTTTTGCCGGTTCCACCCTTACCAGCCAACGCTATAACTTTGGTCATGAGATTGCCTTAAAAAGAAAAATTCTTATCATAAATCAGTATCAATCAAAGAAATACTGTAGTGAACTATACCCTAAAGAACTGCTGTTTCCAAGGGCAACGAAAAGGAAAAAGTGCTGGCTCTCTGATTCCCAGTGGACGGAATCATAACAATGTTTTATCTTTTCTTGCTATATGACCTGCTAGATGATCTCAAAAGTCACTCTATAAAAGAGAGTACTAAAAAGAGTACTTTCATATAAAAATTTAAGTATAGTATACGAAAAAATGTCTTTTACAACAACCCATCTTCTGACCTACGCTGGCCCACCTCTGCTTGGTGCTTTAATCGGTTATCTCACCAATAAGGTAGCAATCCGTATGCTTTTCCGTCCACTAAAACCTTGGTACATTTTGGGTAAACGGGTCCCTATGACGCCAGGCATCATCCCTTCCAAACGGCACGATCTTGCCGAAAATATTGGTGATATGGTTGGGGAAAAGCTGCTCACAGCAACAGATATCAGCACAGCCCTTGCAGAAGAACCGTTTCAGGTCTATCTGCATCAGATCGTGGATGATCGTGTTCAAGATATTTTGCGCCGAGATTTAGGCCCTGTTCAGCAGGCTATTCCCCGGCGTTTCAGAGCCTATGCTCGTATCGGCATCCGAACTATGAAGTACCAGTTACGAACTGGTATTCGTACCTATATTGGATCTCCTGAGTTTCGTCAAGCCCTTAGCAACGTTGTTCCACAGCAACTGGAAAAATTTGGCAGCCGCAGGCTTGATGAAATACTGCGGGAAGAGGAGCGAAAAGGCTTTTATTGCTTTACAGAATCTTGCTTAAAAAAAGTTGCCTCCTCCCCTGATAATACTCAACTGCTGGCTGCTCGCATACAAACGAGCTTAACTGAGGTCGCAGTTTCTGGCAAGAGTGGAAAAGATCTTCTCCCGCAAGAACTGGTTGAACTGATCTGCACAACTGTTGCACAGCAAGCCCCGCAGATCCTCAGCCGAACAGCAGATATAATGGCAGAACCTGCCATGCGTGATCAGATCGTTATTGCCGTTAAAGGAGGGATAGAAGACTTTCTTGATAAACTTGGGCCGATGGGTGCTATGGCAAAGGGTTTTATTGAAATAGAAACAATGGATGATACCATCCGGTCCTGGTTAGAGCATAAAGAAGATGCACTCAAAGAACGACTCCAGCATCCTGATATTCAGCAACGGGCAAGCCAGGCTCTGGCTGAACAGACTAGGGCATTTTTGGCAATCCCATTAGCCAATCTGCTCATTCATGTTGAGCCGGAACAATTGAAAAAAATCTGTTATCAGCTTGCTGAAAAGATCATGGAACTGCTCAACTCTGAAAAGATGCAGCAGATGATCTCCGATACTATCAGAAATCAATTTGAGACCGTAATTGATCACGGACGCCTGCCCCTTGCCGAGTGCGCAAATCTTCTTCTCAGTAAAGAGCAGGCTGAGATCATGCGTCAACGCCTTGTGAATGAACTCTTTCGCATCCTGCGTTCTGAACAGACAGGAGAGCTACTGGATACAACCATCAACACGATGATAAACAGGGTGACATCCAAGCCGCTGGGTATTCTGCAAAACCTTATGCCAGCAGGCGTGCGTAAGGGGATTACAGAATACATCGTCCTCACAGCTAATCAAATACTGGTTCGAGAGGTACCAGGCTTGGTTCATACCCTAAACATCAAGGAACTGGTTACAGAAAAAGTAGATTCCCTGGATCTTATGCGTCTTGAGGGGCTTCTTCTCTCAATTATGGAGGAGCAGTTTAAGTACATTAACCTGTTCGGTGCCTTGCTTGGTTTTATGATTGGATTGCTCAATATCCTGATCACAATACTTTAAATTCCCTATTTTTTACGTTTCCTTATAATTTCAGTCATTTCAAACAAGATGATAAAAGTTATTCCCTACAGCAATAAGCTCATCAGCAATGCAATGCTAAATATAACATAAAAGAAAAATGACAAACAATTCCAGTGAAAAAAAACAAAAAACCGCTCTAAGAAGAACATGGCTCTGGCAGATAGTCCAGTTTGGCCTGCTGGCGGCTTTCATTGCACTTATTTATCGAAATGAACTCTCTATTCTTTCTATGATACGGAGCAGTGAACAGAGTTTCGGCTCAGTGCCTCTGATTCACAACATACTTTCCTCTCTTCCAAATTATTATATCCTTGGACAGAACTGGCTCTTGGTTTGGCCCTTTTTTCTTGTCTCGTTATCTTTGCTTTTGCTGAAAAGTTGGCGTCTGCGCTGGTATTTTCTCGGATGCACAGGTTTTTTTACCTCTCTGCTTCTTCTTGCAGATTTGATATATTACAATTTTTTTTCAGCACTTATTACTGTCTCCAGTTTCAAGGGAATACATCAGTTATGGGATGTTCGCTCAAGTATTATAGCATCTTTCCCAACACAGAATGCTATGCTTATGTGCGGACCTTTTGTTCTTTTTGTCCTTGCAGGAGAAATTCTCCAACGATATGTGGCGGTATATTTTTATCAGAAAAAAAGTTCCTTTATCTTTGATAAAACACTTGCCGTTATTTTCTTTTTTCTAGCACTCAACTCCTATAATATTGCATTTTTTTTTGAAAAGCATAATGTTGAATGGACACTGGATAAAAATAATCAACGAGCAATTATCGTTCACGATCTGGATGAAAAAAATCCTCAGCATTCAGGGCGACAGCAGTTTTCTCCGCCGTATGATTCCTCCGCAACATACTGGGCAGTAAGTTTCGGCATCATCAACTTTCACCTAAAAAATCTGGTCACGGAACTTCTGGCCCCCTCCGGTACTGTTCGTCTGACCGCTGCACAGCAATCCCAACTCAGCTCTTGGCTGCGTCATAAAGAAAAGCTGAACCAAACTGCAAGCCCGTTTGCAGGTATTGCCGCCAAGAGGAATATAGTTGTTATTTCGATTGAATCATTCCATCCCTTTCTGTTAAATTTTGCTATTCAGGGGGAAGAGGTAACACCGACCCTGAACAGTCTCCTTACGCAAGGGTTATCATGGAATCATATCCTTGACCTGAATTATTCAGGCGGTTCATCCGATTCAGAGTTTGCCCTGATGTCTGGGTTGCGCCCGAGCCGTCAAAAAGTTTCCTCACTTGACCTTCCGCAGAAAATAAAACTGTTTGGCATGCCACAACTGCTTCAAAAACAAGGATATACAACAAGCTCTATGCATGGATACTATCCTGCCATGTGGAATCGTTCTGTCAATCATCCCCGGTTTGGAATTCAAAAAATGTATTTTATGGATACTTTTAAGGCCGCAAAGAAGCTGGGGATGGGTATAGCGGATAAAGATTTTTTTCACAAAAGCGCAGGATATATACAAAAACAGCAAAAACCATTTTTCACCTATCTCATTTCGTTAAGCACACATTTCCCATATCAGGATATTCCAGATCAGTATATAAAGCTCTTTACAAACAGTGGACTTGAGAAAAATCATCAAATGCTCCATTACCTCCAGATGTATCGCTATACTGACGATGCACTCGGCATTTTTTTTCAAACCATGAAAGATAATGGCCTGTGGGATAACACGCTCTTTGTCCTCTACGGTGATCATGTACCGCCGTTGAATGAACAGGCGAAAAAATATCTTGCTGAGAAATGCCATGTTTCTTTTACAAGCTTCAAAGACAACATAGTACCGCTGCTTATTCTGATTCCGGGAAAGGAATCGCTTATAGCACAAACAGGAGACCGATATACTGCTGCTGTCGGAAGCCATCACGATATTGCGCCGACTATTTTTCATCTTCTCGGTATAAAGATACCAGCAGGCTGGTCTGGAACCCATCTCTTTGTTCCTGAATCTCAAAGGGACCCTGTACCGATCAATTCGACCGTTTTTGTTACAGATGGTATAATTTTTCATGGCCCGAGCCAAAAAATCGTTACGCCGAATTTTGAACAGGCGGAATTATTTCTTGAGCAGGGCAACCTGCCTTCTGGTAACAAAGTCAGAAATGCCTACATTAAGGCTCTACAGGATATGTTGAATCATCGGCTTCTTTTTGATTCAGATGCTTTGAAAGTACTTGGGAAGGATGCTGAGTAACATGAATAACAGAAATGACTCATTTCATTCAGATAAAACCGAGGTATCGTCAGAACAGGAAGACAGCCAGTCAGGCGACTCGTCCCTTCCCTTTACAGTACGCTTCTTTCTCATTGCCGGTGGACTCATTGGCTTTCTGGTTTACCTGCATCGCACCTTTCATACATTCGACTTCAGTGATAATTTTGGACAGATTGTTTACCAAGGCATCTTCGTTCTTTTTGCCAGCGCAACCTTGGCATCAGGAAATACCTGGAGAAAAATCAAGCAGCTTGCCGTTTGGGCGGTCATCGGCCTGGTCTTCATGATCGGGTTCAGCTATCGTTATGAGTTGGCTGAAGTACGGGATCGCCTCCTCTCCGAAATAATGCCCTCCAGCGGCCTACAGAACACTTCTGATTCTGTCACCTTTCCGGTTTCCTCGGACGGACATTTTTATATCCGTGCTGAAGTCAACGGGATACCGCTCATCTTTCTCGCTGATACTGGGGCCAGTAGTATTATGCTTTCTCCTGCTGATGCAAAAAAGCTGGGATTTGATCTCCAGCAGCTCAAGTTCAATCGCATCTACGAGACAGCAAACGGGACAGTCCGGGGCAGCTCTGTCAGACTGGACAGTTTCAAGGTGCAGGGTATTTATCTGCAAAATATCAGGGCCTCGGTGAATGAGGCGTCGATGAGCAACTCCCTGTTGGGGATGACCTTTTTCAAGCGATTGAAACGCTATGAAGTGAGGGGAGACAAGTTGACTTTGTACTGGAATCAAAATAAGATGCAGTGAGTTGAATACCGAAAATACAAACAGGAGAGAGGTACACATGGAATGGAATCAGGTTCTCGAACACCCGTCTCTGCAAAATATACCCTTTAAAATAGAACTCAATGAATGGGGAAAAATCGTCATGACTCCGGCCTCGAATCTGCACGGCAATCTTCAGGTTAAGATCGCCATGAAACTCATGCAGTTGATGAATGAAGGCGAGGTTTCTGCTGAAGTCAGTATTCAGACCTCAAAAAATGTCAAAGTGGCGGATGTTGCCTGGGCTTCTGCGGACTTCATTAGTCAGCATGGGTTTGAGACGCCGTACAGTATGGCACCGGAGATATGTGTTGAGGTTATCTCGCCCGGAAATACGCAGGGGGAAATGGCTGAAAAAAGGGAGTTGTATCTTGCCAAAGGGGCAAAGGAAGTGTGGTTCTGTAATGAAAGTGGTGATATGGAGTTCTTTACCTATGGCGGCAGGCTGTCAGTATCAAAGGTATGCCCTGATTTTCCTTTGAATATCCGCAAGTAATAAGTAGAATCAACGGACCCAAATGCATGAAAACAAAGTGACATCTGACGATTGGAAGGCAGAAACAAAGGCGCGATTGCCTAAAAGCAAGATTTATAGCCTTCTTCAAAAAAAATGCGAGGACGACCCAGCAGGAACTCAAGTACTAAATCTTGTTAATAACGCTACCTATGATGCCTATCAAAGAACCAAAACCATAATCCGGCACATGGGAGAGTATACCCTCCACGACGGGGACCATCTATTCCGTGTCTTATCGCTGATGGAGAGGTTACTTTCCGATGAGCAGTTGGAAAAGCTCAATGTCCCTGAGCTTATGCTACTGATTCTCTCTGCATTTTTTCATGACATCGGAATGGCCCCCGATGAACGAGATGTCATAGCATGGAAAAAAATATGGGATACCACACCTCAATTTGAGTGTGATACTGAGGAATCAGAGTATAAAAAATTTCAAAGGTTTTCTTTTGCAAGGCCTGATGACCTCAATTGGGTTGATGAATGCCTTCGCCACGGAGATAATACTGGGGCAGACCGTGCCAAAGATCATATCGTAAGCGAATATATAAGGACAACACATGCAGAAAGAGCCAGGGAAATTATCAAGAAAGACTGGATAGATAAAATTGTATACCGCGACACTATTCTTGCTGTTGACTTTGCTCGTATTTGTTTTAGCCATAACGAAGACCCGCTCTCTGTACTGAAGCTTGATTCTACTTACTTATGTGGTCCTAACCTTCATGCAAACTTTCAACTTGTAGCCACCCTTTTACGTCTGGCAGACATTCTTGATTTCGATGCCAAGAGAACTCCCTCTATCCTTTTTTCCCACTTGTATGTACGGAATCCCGTTTCCATAAGTGAATGGAACAAACATCGTGCGATAAAAGCATGGACCATCTCACCAGAAATTATACAATTTCATGCGAGATGCCATCACCCGGCGATTGAGGCTTCTATAAATGCATTTTGCGACCTCATAGATATCGAGTTGGGTGCATGTAACAATATATTTTCATCAATAAATAAATCTGACCGCCGTTTTTCTTCTTTAGCTGCAATTAGGCTACCTCTGACAGTCAATCGATCAAAGATCGAAACAGAAAAGAATATAGACGGAGAACCGATTTACATATATAAAGAAACTCAGTTCAATCTAAGCAAGAAGCAAGTTATAGATTTACTAATGGGGACAAAACTTTACGGAGACCCAGAGATAGCTTTGAGAGAACTGATTCAAAATTCGATTGATGCTTGTTTATTGAGACAGTCATTAGAAGATTCTTGGGGCACGGACACCAATTACACTCCGAAAGTAAATATCAAATATTGTTCTAAGGAGGGGCAAGATATCCTTGAGGTAGAAGACAATGGCACTGGTATGGATCAGCATATTATTGATACATACTATTCAAAAGTAGGTTCTTCTTTTTATAAGTCTTCAGAATTCTATGATCTAAAGTCTCAGTCTAAAGCTAGTTTTACGCCAACATCAAGATTTGGAATTGGAATCTTGTCGTGTTTTATGGTCGCAGATACTCTAACCGTCGATACGAGGCGTGTATATGGGCCGCATGAATCCAGCAAGCCATTGAATCTTACTATAGAAGGACAGGAAAGTATTTTTTGGATAAAACCCGGCGACCGCTCAACTCCAGGCACTACCACAAAATTATTCCTCAGAAAAAATGAAAACCCTTGGAAGCGGATGAATGAAGACAAGTTCATTACATCTGTAAAAGAAATCATTCCAAATCCTCCATTTGAAATAAAGATCGAGACATCTTCCCATAGCAAATCTATAGATTCTACAAGCTTTTCTCAAGTACATGCAAGCGCATTAGAAGACCGTTCATGGGAAGAGCATGATAATATTCTAAAAATTTTAATCAAATTTGATAATCCCTCAAAAGGGTTTGTCGGATCTGCCGTTGTCGCCATACTAGAAAGTCACGGAATTCCGACACGTAAAGTCAAAATAACTTCTGATACGGTTGATATTAATGGTGAACCTTACGAACTCAGCAAGTGCATTAATCTTAGTGCGAATGAAATAGAAGAAATCGCTACAAATATCTCGATTGACGAAAATGGAGAGATTGATCAATCGGATTCTTATACTTCACTCAACAAGTCTATATCACAGCTTTCTTTGCACGGCATAGAAGTGCCGACTTCATTATTTCCTGCACCGTGGAGAATAACACAAAAAAATCAGGTCAAGCTTTCGTGGCCACTTCCTATAATTTTAGTGGTGGATATTTGCGGTGATGCAGATCTTGATCTCAATTCACCGCGCACCCAGATAATAATGTCAGAAAAATGGATTGATTTTGAAAAACGGCTATCATTTGAAGTTTGCTCAAAAATTGCGGAGGCTGTAGCAAGCGATTACTGGAAAAAACTCAAAAAGGTTTTGTTATCCGACACGAATAACTCCATCTTTACACAAAGCGTCAACGAGGTTGAAAGAAATAACGAGATATAAGGATTTACTCTCTACGTCACGAGACTATTACAGAAACATATCATTCTAACTGACTTAAAATATGAACACAAACACCCCAGATACCCCAGAAAAACCCCTTGACTTCATCCGCCAGATCGTTGCCGACGATCTGAAAACCGGCAAACACAGCGATATCGTCACCCGATTCCCGCCGGAACCGAACGGCTTTCTCCACATCGGCCATGCCAAGTCGATATGCCTGAACTTCGGCATTGCCAAGGAGAATAACGGCACCTGCCATCTCCGCTTTGACGACACTAATCCAGGCAAGGAATCCACAGAATACGTGGATGCCATTCAAGAGGATGTGCGCTGGCTGGGCTTTGACTGGGGTGAGCATCTCTACTATGCCTCGGATTATTTTGACAAGCTCTACGACTTTGCTGTTCAGCTCATCAAGATGGGCAAGGCGTATGTCTGTCATCTGAGTGGGGACGAGATGCGCGAATATCGGGGTACCCTGACCGAACCGGGTAAAAACAGCCCGTACCGGGACCGCCCGGTGGAGGAAAACCTTGCCCTGTTCGAGCAGATGAAGAACGGCGAACTGGACGAAGGCACCTGTTCCCTGCGGGCCAAAATCGACATGGCCGCGCCCAACATGATTATGCGTGACCCGGCCATTTACCGGATCATGAAAAAGCATCATCACCGCACTGGCGACACCTGGTGCATCTACCCGATGTACGATTTCTGCCACTGCCTGTCTGACATGATTGAGCAGATCACGCACTCAATCTGCACCTTGGAGTTTGAAAACAATCGGGCAATCTATGACTGGGTTCTGGATACCCTCAAGACACCCTGTCGCCCGCGCCAGTACGAATTTGCCCGCCTGAATATCAACTTTACCGTGATGAGCAAGCGCAAGCTCCTCCAACTGGTGGAAGAAAACCATGTGGACGGTTGGGACGATCCCCGGATGCTGACCATCTCCGGTCTGCGACGGCGAGGATACACACCTGCCTCTATCCGCAATTTCTGTGATACCATTGGGGTGGGCAAGCGTGATTCTTGGATCGACATGGGTGTGCTGGAAAACTCGGTGCGTGATGACCTGAATGTCCACGCCCCCAGAGCAATGGGCGTACTTAATCCGCTGAAAATCGTGATTACCAACTACCCGGAAGATCAGGAAGAGGAGATGGTAGCGCAGAATCATCCCCAGAACCCGGATATGGGTACCCGTACCGTACCCTTTAGCCGGGAGATCTATATCGAACGCTCTGATTACCTGGAAAATGCTCCAAGAAAATTCTTCCGCTTCACTGAAGGGAGAGAAGTACGCCTGCGTTACGCCTATCTGGTCACCTGCCAAGAGGCAATCAAGGATGAAAACGGAGAAGTGGTGGAGCTGCGTTGCACTTATGATCCTGAAACCAAGGGCGGCTCTGCCCCGGACGGTCGCAAAGTCAAGGGAACCATTCACTGGGTTTCTGCCAAGCACGGTATCCCGGCAGAGGTTCGACTCTATGATCGCCTCTTCAGCGTGGAAAATCCTGACTCGGACAAAGAGAAAAACTTTAAGGACTTTCTTAATCCTGATTCCTGTCAGATAGTAGAAAGCAGCATTTTGGAGCCTTCTCTTGCTGAGTTGGGACAGGAGAACCGAGTGCAGTTTGAACGTCAAGGATACTTTTGCCTGGATAGTAAAGAAAGCAGCCCGAAAAAACCGGTTTTTAACCGCATTGTCACCCTGCGGGATAGCTGGGCCAAAATGCAGAAGAAGAGATGATATGATTGTGAAGGGGCGTGGCGTAAAAAAGAGGATGCTGACAGCAGCCATTATCGTTGGGGTATCCAGTCTGCCAAACACAGCAACAGCCTGCGGTATGTGTGGGTTCGGCATATTGGAATATACTCTGCCCCACACCATGTTCTGGTGTCTAGGGATAACGATATGGTTCTGTGCTGTCGGTATAATTACTGCTCCGAAAAAATTTGTTACCGATCTTATTGCTGTGTTTGTTATATTTTTTCTCGGCACAGCTTTTTTCGGGCCTTTCCCCTTTGGTCTGCTGGCACTTACAGCATGTACTCGGACAATCAGTGGCTTTCTACCGAATATCAGAAAGAAAATGTCGGAAAAATCAAAGCGTAGTTTAAGTGCAGTGACTGCGATGGCACTGGTCGGTATAGCTGTAGGACTGGCAATGAGTGTACACACGCTGAATACACGGAGTGATGTAGACTTTATCTTACGATGGGGAGGCTATCAAGGCAGGGCGGTTCTTCATAATCTCATTGCGGAACCTCAAAAAAACGAGGTTCAACTCAAGCAATTTTTGTCGAACATAGACAGGTCGGATATAGTACATCTATACTTTGCAGAAAAGGTATCCAAGGCACTGGCAACAATGGAGAAAGAGAGGGCTGCGGCTGATACGAAAGCCGATCTGCCTGAAGAGCAATGATTGATAGGGAGGACATCATGAAAAACGCCGTGTAACCCATGTATCCTTCGATAACTATTCAGGATATACTGCAATACAAGATGTTTGCTTTTTTTCTTCTACATAGTTCCATCTATAAAGTTAATATTGATTCTTAAATAAGAAAATATATAATATATAAGGAGGCAATTGAGGAAGCTTTAGTAAAGAAAGAGACGACAGGGGAGGTGAATATGGAGGATACTGTATTAAAGAAAAGGATTCCACTGCCAACCCTTACCCTTATTATAATCGGTGGCGGTGGGCTGCTGAGTCTACCAAGCACAGCAGCGGCCTGTACGGTTTGTATATTTTCACAATTTGAGTATGCTCTGCCCCATATTCATCTTTGGTGCATGGGTATGATGATTTGGTTTTGTGCTGTCAGGGCAATTACCGGTCATCCTTTCAGTGCTGTTTTCTGGAGCTTTGTAGGGTTCATTGCCGGTAGCGCATTTATTGGTCCGTATGCCTTTTTCCTCCTCGCTGCCATAGCATTCTGTATCACAATCAAGGCCTGGTTTCCTAAAAAGCATCGCAAACTCTCCAAGGCTTCACGAATTGCCTTGCTTGTGGTAACAACGGTAGCCTTTACTAGCATTCTCATAGGGCTAAAATTCAGTGCCGAAACAAGAAAAATACGTGGTGATGTAGACTTTATTCTGGAATGGAAAGAGAGCAGTATTGGCAGGGCTGCGCTACAACGCCTTCTCTCTGAACCTGATAAAAACGAGGGGCAACTCCGAGCAATCTTGGCACAGATAGAAGATGAAAACATAGCTGATAAAATACGCCAGGCCTTAACAAAACTGGAACAGAGAAAAGAGTCCCAAGCCTCTCCCAAACAAGCAATAAAAAGATCGTCAGGTACCCTTGAAAACACACCAAGCCAGTAGCACAGCACCACAGCAGCAAAAAAAGCACCTCTGGCTCATTCATGCCATGATGCTGCTCTGCGCTGTCCTGGTATCTACCTCGTTCACAGCAAGCAAGGCTATTGCCCACAGTATGGACCCTGCTGTGCTTACCTTGCTTCGTTTTGCGATTGCAGCCCTGCTCTTCCTCCCCTATATCCAATATAAACACGGACTCCATTTACCAGAGAAAAAACGCCTCCTTGGTTATGCCTGCATCAGCTTCATCCTCACCGGCTTTTTCTGGTTGATGTTCCTCTCACTCCGTTCAACCACTGCCTTAAATACCGGGGTCATTTTCACCGTGGTACCCGGTATTTCTGGCCTGTACAGTGCCATCCTTCTCAAAGAACGATTAGGAAAATACAGGCTCATTGCCATGATTCCTGCAACGGTGGGGGCGATATGGGTTCTATTTCACGGCAGCCTGACAGAACTCCTGGCCTTTAACCTTAACTCCGGTGATCTGATATTTTTCATAGGCTGCCTGCTCATGGCCCTGTATACACCCCTTGTTAAATTTTTCCATCAGGAAGAACCTATGTCCTTAATGACCTTTTGGATTTTGGTCACCGGTAGTGGCTGGCTTCTCCTTTTTTGTGGGCATCAGCTTCCAGCTATTTCTTGGAGGACTGTGCCGTTGACAATCTGGGCAGGCATCTTCTACCTTGCTATTTTTTCAACTATTATAACTTTTTTCCTCAGTCAACTCTGTACGCTTTCGCTCGGACCAACAAGGGTTATGGCCTACAGCTACCTTTACCCACCGTTTATCGCTCTAATAGAATGGGGCTTTGGTCATCCCTTGCCTTCCATATATGTCCTGCCAGGGGTTGGGCTGATTCTTGTAGCAATGTTTATTGTTCAACAGGGAGCTGAGGACTTGAAAAAAATATAACAGGGGCGAGATACCAGGCGCAGATTTGGTATTCCCCCCTGATTTTTATCTGCATCAGAATTAAAGCAGGCTGGAAAGCAAAGAAAAAAACTTACCTGATACCGTTTTCATTAAAAAATTTACTGTACTTCTGATCGCTTACCCTGATATGATGTTGTAGCCATTTACTGAGAAACTGCAAAATATTCACTGACACAGTCACCCTGCCCGCATCAAACTCTTTTTTGAATTCAGTAACTTTTTTAACAAAATCAGAGTGTTCTCTTTTATGAGCAACAGCATCAGGATACTTTATCTGTTGAAAATATTTTTCCTCCCGTTGAAAATGGGTGGCTGTATACTGGATCAGCTCATCAAGAATCTTTCCAAGAACATCCTTGCCGTGTCCGGCCTTCATAGCATCAGTGAGTTCATTGATCATTGCTACAAGTTTTTTATGGTCATGATCAATCATCGTCACATTAACACTAAAGTTGTCATTCCACCTGATTAAGCTCATTTTGTTCTCCTCTTGTTTTATTTAGAACACCCTGATAAAGCACAATGTACTAGTTTCAGTATATTTGATTTTTTATCTAAATCCTACAGTGAAAATTGTAGGTTCAGCAGCCTGCATTTTTTTGCTCAACATCTTGGGTAATAGTTGGTATATTGATTCACATTTTTAGCATTCTGAAGATTGCTGGATAAAGATGAAAAGACCAGGGTAGGAAGTAGGAAATGAGTATGGAAAAACTCCCTAAACGCAACTTTCGAGAATGGACCTTGGCGGAACTGGATAGAGCGTTTAAGCTTACTGTTCTTGATACCAGCCCTGTGCTGGAAGATTGGATCAATGGACAGGCCGAGATATCCCCCTTTGAGCAGCAAGCCTTACGCTCTTTTCAAACCCTTTTAAAGACCCATGTTTATGACTGGAACGAGACCGAGTTGGCCTATAATTTTATCGGCCCGCTCATGACCCTTGTTCGCTTTAGCACAAAAGAGTTTAATTTTTTTGCAGAACGTCCGTTATCTGCCGTGGTTGACAAGGTTGAAATGACAGGCAGGCCTGATGGCATTATTGCTTCCGGTTTTCGGGAACCGCAACAGCCGTATTTTTGCCTTCAAGAATATAAGAAAGAAAAAGACCCTGAAGGTGATCCAGCGGCACAGGTGCTGGCAGCCATGCTGGTGGCTCAGGAACTGAATCAGCATCAACTTCCCGTGTATGGCTGTTATGTGAAAGGGGAAGTATGGCATTTTCTTACGCTGGAAGAGCGATCTTATGCAATCAGTCAGGGATATTTGGCCTCACGGCAGGCTGATCTCAATGAAATTTTTTGCATCCTGAAACATCTTAAAGTAATCATTACCGCCTGTATAGGCAGAGCAAAATCATGACAAACTGCAACATCGGCGCAGCCCTGCACAAGGCCGCTGCGGAACGCAAACACGCTGTCGCCTTAGTCACTGGCAAAAAAGGCACATATCAACAGTGGACTTTTGCAGAGGTGTTGGCCAACAGTAACCGCTATGCCAATACGCTACGCAGCAGAGGGGTACAACGTGGCGACCGGGTCATGCTCATGGTGCGGCCGTCAATGGAGTTTATCTGTCTGACCTATGCTCTGTTTCAACTTGGCGCAGTGGTTATTCTTATTGATCCGGGCATGGGCTATAAGAACCTGCTCCGTTGTATTGGTTCGGTTCAGCCCAAGGCACTTGTTGCCATTCCCCAAGTGCATCTTTTTTCCCGTTTGTTTCAAAAACCCTTTGCCACAATACGGCATCGTTTTTGTACAGGTGCGTCTCTTTTCGGACTTTGTGGTCTCTCTCTACAGGGGGCAGCACCTAAGGCAAACCCAGATTTCAGGGCAATGAAGACCGCAGAGGATGAGCTGGCTGCAATCATCTTTACCACCGGTTCCACTGGCCCGCCCAAGGGGGTGCAGTACACTCACGGTATTTTTTATCATCAACTGCAACAGATCCGTGATTATTACGGTATTGGTACGGAAGATATTGATCAACCCGGCTTTCCCCTGTTTGGTCTTTTTGCCACTGCCCTTGGTGCGACTGCAGTGATCCCTGATATGGACCCGACCCGTCCTGCCGAAGTTGATCCGGCCAAGTTTATTCGTTCCATTCAGGATAAGCAGGTGACCTATTCCTTTGGTTCGCCAGCTATCTGGAACGTGGTCAGTCGTTACTGCATTGATCAGCATATCACCTTACCTGTACGCAAGATCCTTATGGCTGGGGCCCCGGTGCCAGGTGAGTTAATTGAGCGGGTTCAGCAGATCATACCCGAGGATGGAGAGATATACACCCCTTACGGCGCAACAGAGAGCCTGCCCTCCACCTCCATTACTGGCCTTGAAATTTTGCAAGAAACCTGGGACCAAACCCGCATTGGCAAGGGGACCTGTGTTGGTCGCCCTTTACCAGGGATGCGGGTTGAGATTATTAAGCCGGTTGATCATCCTCTGTCTGATTGGACCAAGGCTGAGGTGCTGCCCCTTGGAACCATTGGTGAAATTGTGGTCAAAGGACCAGTAGTTACCCCAGCCTATGATCATAATGAGCAAGAGACCCGGATGGCAAAGATTCCAGATCAGGGCAAGGGCGGACTGTGGCATCGTATGGGTGATATGGGCTATCAGGATGACCAAGGACGACTTTGGTTCTGTGGTCGTAAGGCCCACCGGGTTTTGAGCGAAGATGGCCCCATGTACACTATCTGCTGTGAGGCCATCTTTAATGAACATCCCGAGGTTTTTCGTTCTGCTTTGGTCGGGGTAGGCGATCCAGGCAAGCAACAACCTGTGCTGACAGTAGAGCTTTATGCGCAAAAGCCAAAAGATGAACAACGTATTTGCGAAGAGTTACGTGAGCTTGCTCGTGCCAATCCACTCACGAGGAAGATTGAAACCTTTATGTTTTTTGCTCCCTTTCCTGTAGATATTCGCCATAATGCCAAGATATTCAGAGAAAAGCTGGCGGTTTGGGTGCAACAGCGGATAGCGTGCCGTCAAGGACTCTGAGGCTAGTTGAAAGGAATATGTGTGGAGGTTCCGCACTCAGTCAGTCCCCGTACCAAAACTGTACCGGAACTGTGCCGGAAGGGTGGTTGTTACAACCCTATTTTCATCTCCTGTTTCCTGTTTTGTCGCCTCTGCGAAGAAACAAAAACTTTAACCTTTTTATACTGTTTTGGGTAAAAAATACCCGTCCATCCTCTCCAGTTTTATCTGTCTTTTCATAAAACGTTGTTCACTGATCCGGTGTAACAAGATATTCCTGCTGATATCCTGACATGGTACGAAAACCGTTTTTTTCTTCTACTAGCTGGCTTGTGAATATCTTTTGTTCGGCATAATAATTGCTATTATTTAAAGCTAGACCCAACAAAAAAATTGGCATGTCTTTTCTTGCCAGACCTGTTAGGATGTTGTTTTCATTTTCTTTAAAACAGATTAGAGAGCAAGAGAACAGTTTAACCAGAATATATTATGCAAAAAAATGATCTTCATACAAGACCCTTTGTTCGAGTGTTACTGCTCTTACTGCTGGGATGGACCCTGTTGCTTGTTGTTTTGCTGTGCTGGAACAGGTGGCACATGAAAAAAACCACCGTGCTTTTGGCCGAGAATAACGCCAGAATGTTCTGGGAAAAAGATATACTGTATCGTGCCTGGAGTGTTTTTCATGGAGGAGCCTATGTATCGGTTTCAAAGGAAACAGAACCAAATCCCCATGTTGCGCTTAAACATCGTGATGTAAAAATAGACGGCCAAGACTATACCCTTGTTAATCCTTCATATATGTTCAAAAAAATCTACGGAGATAATGAGAAGGGCAACAAAAAGGGTATGACCATTCAAGGACGCCTGACAAGCCTGCACCCAAAGCACCCGGATAATAAACCAACAGCTTGGGAAGAAAAGGCTCTCCGTTCCTTTGAAAAAGGAAATGAAGAGTATATAGAATTTTCCAAAAGTAACAGAAGATTACGTCTTCACTTTATGCGTCCTGTCCGCATGGAAAAGGCATGTGTACAATGTCATACAGAGGGAAAGGGAAAGATTGGGGCTATCAAGGGGGGGATCAGTATCATCATTCCCCTTGAAGAGCATTTTGCCTTATTCAGGAATAATGTCAATAAACTTTGTTGGGCTTTTGGTGCAATTTGGCTTGTTGGCATTGCGATTATCTTTGGCATGTATCGAGTTGTCAAAGAAACCATTGGCACTCTGGTTCAAAGTGAACAGCAAAAAGGTACTATCCTGAACACCTTGGATAGGGTGAAGATTGGCCTGTATATTGTTGATAAAAAGTATCAGGTTCGCTATGCAAACAGTACAATGGCCCACTGGTTTTCCTGTACATCCGGGGCAACATGTTATGGCTCTGTTCATAATCGTGGTACCCCCTGTGCTAACAGCTGTTCTCTTGAGCAGGTGGTTGAGCAACAAAAGACTGTGCGCTATCAACTCAAATATAAGAAGCAGTTCTTTGATGTTGTGGCAACCCCGATTATTTTACAGGATGGCCTGCCCGGAAAACTCGAACTGCGGATTAATGTCACTGATCGAAAAAAGGTTGAGCAGGAACAGCGCAAGGCTCTGGAGCTTCGTAAAGCCAAAGAAGTTGCAGAGGCGGCCACCCAGGCTAAATCAGTCTTTTTGGCAAATATGAGCCATGAAATTCGCACGCCGATGAATACCATTATCGGTATGTCGCAGCTTGCCCTTGAAACCAACTTAACCCCGGAACAGTATAATCTGATTTCCAAGGTGAGTATTTCTTCCAAGCTGTTGCTTGGTATTATTAATGACATCCTTGATTTTTCAAGAATAGAAGCCGGAAAAATGAAGTTGGAAATTATTGATTTTCCCATCCAGAGTTTGCTGAATCAGCTTTCAGATATTATTCGGATTAAGGCGGAGGAAAAGGGACTGGGTTTGAACATTACCTGCGCTGAAGATGTTCCGCAGATCCTTCGAGGAGATCCCCTGCGTTTGCATCAGGTCTTGGTTAACCTTGGCAATAATGCTGTAAAGTTTACTCAAGAGGGGCATATTGATATCAGGGTGCAGGTCAGTAAGAGCAAGTACAAGCAACAGGACAAGTCCAAAAAGGGCTGGGTGCGGTTGGATTTTTCTGTTCAGGATACAGGTATTGGTATGCGTCAAGAGGAGCAGAACCGACTCTTTCGCTCATTCAGTCAACTGGATAATGATGTTACCCGCCAATACGAGGGCAGTGGACTGGGGTTGGCTATCAGTAAAAAACTGATCAATATGATGGGAAGTGATATTGCGGTAAAAAGTACTCTTGGACAGGGTTCCTGCTTTTATTTTACCTTGGAACTTGAAACGGGAACACGTGAAAAACTCCCTAAAAAACAAGAGAAAGCCATTGGTCGAGTCCCCAAGCTGGAAGGGAAAAAAATTCTGTTGGTAGAGGATAACGACTTTAATCTGGAGTTGGCAACTATCTTACTTCGTCGTAAAGATCTTGTTGTCTTTCACGCAGGCAATGGCAGAGAAGCTTTAGACTTTCTCCAGAGTAAATCTGTTGATTGCGTTTTGATGGACGTCCAGATGCCTGTTATGGATGGATATACAGCCTGCCGAGAAATCCGCCAACAGTTACGGCTCCATAAGCTGCCTATTATCGCCATGACAGCGAATGTTATGAAAAGTGATATCACAAAAAGCAGAGAAGCTGGTATGAACGACCATATCAGCAAACCACTTCATGAGGAGGAGGTTTTTACCATTCTTATGAAGTGGATGGATGAGATGGATCATGAACTTACTCCGAACAACGAAGAAAGGCTACCTGCATGATCAGAGGGGAGTTGAAATGGGCATTTGGACTCCCCCATTCATCATAGCCGATTGTCACCCAGTCGCCCTGATCAACCCAGTCCTCATAGGCAAACTTCCAGCCATTCCAGTAGTCTCGGCATTTATAGGGTTGTTCTGGTCCGTAGTAGGAAAAAAGCGGAGCTTGTTCAGTTTCTGCGTCGGTTGCTTGCCGAGTACCACCGATAAGCAACATATCTGCGCCCCGTGCTGTGGCCTCTGCTTCAACTGCCTGAGCAATGCTCTTTCCTGTAAATCCCTTGGGAATCTGAACAAGGAGATGGGCAAAGACTCGGCAACTGACCGGAACCTGTTGATCCTGAAAGGTGGGAACGACTCTATCAGTGGGAGAGTATCGTACTCCCTGATAGCCTTTTGTTTTATCCCATACCTTGACCTTGAGTTCTTTGAGTTCATCCTTTAACGTGGTTACATTGTCCAACAGTCCGTGAACAGCCTGACCTGTTTTGGCACAACCAGTTAGCGAAAGCAAGATCAGAGCTATACTGCTGGTAATGAGATAAACAACGACTTGTTTTTGCAAGGTCTTTATGGTGAATAGTGTCATGTTTTGTCATGTTTGCAGGACTACGTATCTCCCACTCCCCACTGGAGAGGGAGAATAAAGTATGAAAAAGGGTACTTTTATAGTAAAATTTCTTTTGACCTCTTTGCGCTGATCGCTGATTAGAATTTATACGTCAATCCCAAAGCGACAACAGGATAATACTCGAATTGATCAAGCTCATCTTGAAGTTTTTTCTCTTCTTCTTCTAAGTTGGCTAGAAAAATTGCATCGTTACTAGCTAGTCCATCGGCTGACAAAGTAACATCTGGAGAACCTTGAAAAACAACTCCAAGGTTGAAAAAGAATGTCCACGTTGTATTTGTAGCAACAGGATTACCCCAGCCGATTCCAAAATAGGGTGCAACAGAATCAAAATCAACTTCTCCGTTCAGCGTACCCACTTGATTAGGAGTATAGTTTATGCCATTAATTGTGAAGGTTCCGTCTGTTGCTTGGCCTACCGCATCGAGACTGTTGCTGTTAAACAAGAGACCAGCATCAATATGAAATCCACCGGCAAAGACATTCCACTCAAGAGTAACCAGCCCTGATGCAAGACTCAGATCATATTCATACTCAATATTGTCTGTATCACCGTCAACAGTGTAACTCCCCCAATGGGCGGCAGCGCGAATGCTCCAAAAATCAGAGAGTCCCAGAGAAAGCTCTGGCCCTGCCCCTAGGGTGCTTATACGTGCTCCCAATGCAATGTTTGTAGATGTATCATATGTATCGTATGTATCAAGTGTGCTGGATTTTGTATTTAACGCAACATTTTCTTCTGCATAAACGGTGCTGGCAACAAGCAATAATGCTCCCGTTAAAAAGAAATTTTTCAGCATATTTTTCATTATTTTACCTCGTGTAGTATTTGAACGTAGTACCCTTTAGGCGAATTCCTAATTCTTGCAACCTTCTATTATCAACGTGTTAAGCAGATAACTCTCAGTTACAACTTTACTCTCTTAAGGCAAGATTGCAAAGAAAAAAATGGTATGAGTAGCTCTCTTGACCTCTTGACCTAGCGAATTATCGTACTGTTTATTCATACATTCATACATGTAAAGGCAAGCTCTGCTGCCCGCTTTGCGCAGCCCGAAGGCCCAAGTTTTTCTGCCACTTGGGTAAGTCCCTGGATCATCTTTTCACGATACACCCTGTTCTTGACCAAGTTTGCCAGATGCTTGGCAATGGCATCTGGTTGCACTGCATCTTGAAGCAACTCCGGTATAACCTCCTGTTCAGCAATGAGATTAACTAAAGAAAAGTAGCGAATACGACGAATCAGCAAACGTCCCAGTTGATAGGTTCGTGGAGAAACTCGATAGGTGGTCAGGGTGGGAACACCGAGAATGGCTAACTCAAGGGTAACAGTGCCTGATGCAGCAACCACAGCATCACAGGCTGCCATCACGTCATATCGGTTCTTACTCAGGACGTGGAGGTCAAGACGATCCTGATAGTTGGCAAGGCCGCTTTGCAAGAGCAAGTCCTCAGAAACTGTTGCAGCACGGGGCAGTAAAAAGAGCCATTTTGTATCCTGCTCTTTTTCAACTAAGACTTGTGCAGCAGCAAAAAAATCAGGGAGCAGAGAGCGGATCTCCTTGGAACGGCTACCAGGGAGCAGGCCAATAACCCGGGTTTCCGGGGCAACCGATAGATTATGCATGCGAAAGAAGTCCTCTTTGCAGGCAACCTTCTCCTTGCTCACAGTATCTTTGAGTGGATGACCGACAAAGTCAACTTCCACACCACGAGATGCGTAAAAGTCTTTTTCAAAGGGCAGGATAACCCCAATCCGATCGGTGAGTCTGCCTATTTTTTTTACCCGACCACTGCGCCATGCCCAGACCTGGGGACTAATATAGTAAAAAACCGGGATACCCATTTTTTTCGCCTGAGCAGCAAGGAGCAGGTTAAAATCCGGGTAATCAATCAGGATCAGCAGGGCAGGTCTTTCTGTCTGCATTCGGCGAATCAGGATCTTACGGGCAGCAAGGATATCGCCAAGATGGCTCATAACCTCGGTAATCCCAACTACAGCCAGTTTCGAGGCATCAAAGAGCATCTTGACACCAGCAGCGGCCAACTCCTGTCCGCCAATCCCGGAAAAAGAGAGATCAGGTTGGAGAGCCTGCATAGCTTCAACCAGTCGGGCGCCGTGCATATCGCCAGACGCCTCGCCAGTGACAATCATAAGAGGGACAGTCATACTGTACAGCGCAGATTCTTGGATTATGCGCTGGTATTTATTAAACTGAGCTGCTCGTTCATAGTCCAAAGGTCATACAGAATGCCTAGGAGAAAGACTCCCCCGGTCAGGAGATAGATAATCCCGGTGAGCCACTTGCCCATGTACATCCGATGCACCCCAAACGCACCCAGAAAGACCAGAAGAATCCAGGCAATATTATAGTCAATCGGGCCAGGGGCAAAGCGCAGGTCTGCCTCTCGATCCATGCTTGGAATCAAAAACAAATCAACAAGCCAACCTATCCCGACCAGCCCCAATGTAAAAAAATAGATCGTACCGGAAATCGGTTTGCCATAGTAAAAGCGGTGCATCCCCATAAAACCAAAAATCCAGAGAATATATCCCATTGCCACACTGTGTGATTCCTGTCGTATCATAATCTGTTCTCTTTTTTTTGATATGTTTAATGTTTACATCGCAACCAAGGGTAGATAGTTGGGATGCCATTGAAAGTGACGAATCAAACGCTGCAAGCGAATCGGGTCGTTATTATGCTGAAAACTGGAAAATGCACACGGTCGACTCACTTGAGCTGCAATTGCTGCCTCCCCCACTGCCTGAGCAACCTTGAGACTGACATCCGCAAGCTCAGTCACAGGCGGAAGAAGCGCACCATTTTGCAGATCTGTCAATGTCACGCAGGAAGATACCGCCTCAGCAGCCGCAGTAAAGAATGCTGGCAACACCGCACGAGACCCCGAGGTCAAGGTGCCAAGTCCAACACCTGGAAAGACAAACACATTATTGGCCTGGGCAACAGAAAAAGCCCGTCCTTCATAGACCACATCAGGAAACGGAGAGCCTGTTCCGATCAACGCACGACCGCTGGTCCAGTTATAGATATCCGCTGGAACCGCCTCGGCATGGTTTGTGGGATTGGAAAGCGGCATAACCACTGGACGATCAGTGTGTTCGAGCAAGGAGCGTACGATCTCTCTGCTAAAACAGCCTGGTTGACCTGAAGTACCTATCAGCACGGTAATTCCGGCCTTTTTCACCACATTTTCAAGCTGCTTATCCTCTTCTTCTTGCAGCCAGTCAAGCGCAGCCGGATCTTGGGCAAACTTCTGCTTATAGGGAAGCAGATCTTGATCCGCTGTAATCAGACCTCGTGAATCCAGCGTAAAGATCTGTTGACGGGCCTCCTCTGCTGGTACTCCTTCTGCACAAAGGGCAATCAAAATCTGTTCGGCAATGCCAATGCCTCCTGCGCCTGCCCCGTGGATCAAAAACTTTTGCTCAGCCAGACTCTCCTGTTTGATCCGCATGGCTGTGTAGATGGCAGCCAAGGCAACAGCCCCGGTTCCCTGAATATCATCGTTAAAAGAGATCAGATCATGCAAAAAGGTGTCACGAATGGCAAAGGCATTTTGTTTGGAAAAATCCTCCCACTGGCACAGGGCATTGGGAAAGACATTGCGAAAGGCCCGGGCAAAACGCTGAATAAAGTCAATA
This sequence comes from Candidatus Electrothrix gigas, assembly GCA_022766165.1. GTDB lineage: Bacteria > Desulfobacterota > Desulfobulbia > Desulfobulbales > Desulfobulbaceae > Electrothrix > Electrothrix gigas. The sequence goes on along the minus strand of QYLO01000004.1, from coordinate 20,352 downwards.
TACTGATCCCCGGCAATGCGTTTATGCCGCCAGCCCAGATATTCATGATCGTTGAGCAATGCCTCGTTGTTGGTTCCTACGTCCAGGGAAATGGGCAGGCAATGCCAGGGCGCAATCCCGGCTCCCTGGGTGTAGAGCATCAACTTGCCCAAACAGATTGCAATCCCACCAGCCCCCTGATCCCCCAGCCCAAGAATACCCTGATTATCCGTGACCACAGCCACCCGGATGTCTCGCTGCTGAAAACGACGCAGGACATTTTCTGCCTGATCAATGTTGCCGGGATGGAAGTGCAGCCCATTTGCTGACCGGAACATGGAGGAGTACTGCTGACAGGCATGGCCCACAGTCGGGGTGTAGATAATGGACATGTAGCGACTGATATCGCTCTTTATCAGGGCATGGGCCAGGGTGACGTTGCGGTCAAACAGGGAGCGAATATAGACAAAACGGTCAATGTCTAAGTCCTTAGCCTCGACCTTGACCCTGCTGTTTTCCACCTGTTCCTCAAGGCTACGTACTGCTGGCGGCAGCATGGCAACCAATCCAAGACGCTGCCGTTCATCAATGGTAAAGGCGGTTCCACGGTTGATAAACGGATCAGAATGCAGGCTCAACCCGCTGGCATAGACATATATTTCACGGGTATTGCCGTATTCGTCGTACTTGAACATAGCGGAATTTTCCGACATGGTCATCTCCTTGGACTGTGACTGTTGGCGTACTGGAAACTTGTTTGTCTCCATTCACTCAAGGAGTGTACCTGTACTGCGGAGAAAATACCAGTTAAAGTGAGGAACAGAGACCAGAAAAAATTTCCCGCAATACATACTCATCAAGGTGGTTCATCAGCTCTTCTTCGTATGCGTCCACCTCATCTCGTGCCTGCTCCTGCTCTTCTGATAGTAGATCCCCAGCCTCTTGCCTAGCTTCGTCTCCTTGATGACAGGATGGTATGGATGGTATCAACGGTATGGGCTGAGACTCTATGTCATCCTGAAAGTCCCGATTATTTTCTATCCACTTCTGACAGTCATCATGGCTGCCAATATAGGTAAAAATAAGGCGATTGTCCCGTTTTAAGCTGATCAGGCGAAAACCGCAAGAAAGGTTGTATTTACGGCAGTCCCGTAAGCGCAGTTCACCGTTATAGGTGCGTCTGCAAGCGGCCTGTTCATCCAAGGGATTAGCCTGTAAACGACGGATAAGCGTTTCAGCCCGTTCAATAATTGCCCGTTCTTTTTTTCCACCTCGGTACATGGCCTGAAACTGCTTTCTCAAGGCACGGGTTTGATGAATTTCAAGTTGGTTCATTGGGACACCTTCCGTCATCTTGACAGTTGCTTTTTTAGTGACGGTCATAATGGAAACCTTTCTCAGTTTACAGAAAAACCCTTAAGATGCCATTCAATAATGGTATCCATATTAACAAGGATAATTTTATTATTCAACGCCGCATTTTCAATAGCATCTTTTGTAAAATAGCTTGTAGTTACAAAATAAGTTTTCCATATAGCGTTCTTAATTTCTTCGTCAAGAATAACCCCTTTCCACTTTTGAATTTCAGGTCTTCCAACAGGATTATCAGAAGCCCATCGCTTGCATTGTACGATAATATATCCGTTAGCGTGTCGAGCAAACCCATCAATGCCATAATCATTCGACTTTTTTGTTACTATTGTTGGCAATCCGCTATTTTGAAAAAAACTCATAATATGTCGTTCAAAATCAAATGGATCCATTTTAAGAAGTTTGTAACGCAATTCTTTCTCATCATTCGGCATATTAAACGATTTTGCTTTTACAGGGTCTTTGACAATTGTCTTTTGCAATTTTTTTGACCGTCTGAGTAGTTCATCTTTTGCCAACATAGCCAGAATAACGCTTATGTAGTTTCTTGCTTCTGAATTGCTAAGAAATGCCTCCAGTACTGCGGTTATCCCAGCAGTTCCCAGAAAAATAAGAACCAATACAGGCATTCCTATGGCACTTCCAAAAGCAGCAATTCCAACTCCTTGCCCACCAACAAAACAAGCTGATCCAAGAGTTACCGGAATCGTTATTTTAACTGCAAAAGGAAGATCACTGTTTTTATAATTTTTGATGGCTTCCATAACACTGTTGAACATAATTTTGACCGTCTTTTTTGAGTCTGTCAGCCGATAAATATTTTTTGCTTTAGTAGCAACAGGGAGTGAGCTATTTGCAAGTATCTCCCGAATCAAGGCTAACCAAGTAATCACATCAATTCTGTCTTCTTCTGAGGAGCATGAGCGAATAGCTTTTATAAATAGACTTATAATCCAGGCTCTCACTTTGCCTTTAGATTTTGTATGTTCTGAATATTCCATTTTTAAATATCTAATAAAAGAACCCCGGCAAAGCCAGCCAAGGTGTATTCACCATCCTTATTGTGGGAACACCAAGTTCTCGCACAGTAATTTTAAGCATTTGCCTTGTCAAGGGTTTTTTCTCTTGCCGAGATGGTTATCAGGGAGAAAAAAGTACATAGGATACGAAGCAGTCGTGATACTCGATACGAATCCGTCGTGATAGGTATAACGAACCTGCCGTGATACTCGATACGATTCAGTCGTGATACTCATAACGATTTGGTCGTGATACGTATCATGAATGGGAAAGGAAATATAATCTGCTGAAATTGAAAAAGATAGCAGGAAAAACAACGGGACAACTGAAGTCAGTCAGCAGCCGCCAAAGCCGCCCCAAAGGCCCCGGTGATATCTGGCAACTTCGGCACCAGTACTTGGGTGTCCTCCAAACGCTCCTGGAGCATCTGCACCATACAGGGATTATTGGCCACGCCCCCGGAAAAGGCCACCGTCTCACCGTAATCGCAACGTGCAAGCATGGCAAGCAGGCGACTGACCACAGAGCTATGCACTGCCCGGGCAATCTGCTCCCGAGGAATACCCCGGTTTTTCATGGAGATCACCTCGGATTCGGCAAAGACTGTACACATGGAGTTAATCTGGACCTCCTGTGCTGCATCCAGGGCAGCCTTACCGAATTCGGCCAGCGGATAGGCCAAGGAGGCAGCCATGATCTCTAAAAAACGACCAGTACCGGCAGCGCATTTGTCGTTCATCTGAAAATTGGCCACCTTGCCCTGAGCATTCAGGCTGATGACCTTGGAATCCTGCCCGCCCACATCAACAATCGTGGTGCAGTCAGGCAGATGATGACGAATCCCCAAGGCATGGGCCTTGATCTCGGTGATAACCTGGTCAGCAAAATGCTCTGCTGCAAGATGCCGCCCGTACCCAGTAGCAACCACCCGATCTGCATGGAAATCTGCAAGCATCTTTTCTGCCTGCCGATGAGGTTCAAAGCCAGACGCAACGATCTGATGCGCAACCACCTTCTGCCCATCCCAGACCGCCATCTTCACGGTTCGGGAACCGAGATCAACACCAATGTACATATTCCACCATATTTTCTTGAGGTCTTTTCCGAGTAGGGACACGGCATGACGTATCCCTACAGAATCTCCTGTTGCATCCCTCAGTCGTTCAACTGTTCCAAAAAGGCTTCGATCCGGGTCTGGAGCTGGCCCATATCTTCCAGCGAATAATCAGATTCCAGCGAAAGATAGGGGATGCCCTCCTGCTCACATGCCTCACGAATCCGCACCTCTTCAATATTATAGGTATGGCAAAACTGCAGGGAGTAGTGGATAATTCCCTGGGCCTTGGAGTCATGGAATTCCTTGATCACCTGATCAATGCGTTCGTTATTCGGGGTAAAACAGGAGCAGTCAATTTCCTTGTAGCGGTCAGTCAGCGCAGTGAGCATCTTGTCCATGCCTGTGACTGATTCATCAATGAGATCTTTAAAATAACGGGTTCCAACGCAAGACTCTTCATTGACAATCACTGCCCCGGCCCCTTCCACCAGATTATGGATCTTCCAGTTGGGCAAAGCCATTGGCGCACCCGCAAGCATCACCCGTGCAGCCTGCTGGCTCTGAACGCTGACCTGGTTCTGAACACGCTGGTCCAGTTCATCACACAGGGTATTGAGCTGTTGTGTAAAACGAAGCGGATCATCATAAAAGGCAATCTGCTCAATCAGCAAACTATCCTTACCGGAAATCGGGCTGGGCGTATGATGGCGCAGGGTATTCAACCGTTGCAAGGCCCGACGCTTGTTGTTCATCACCTGAATGGCCTGAGCAAGGTTTTCCTCAGTCATTGCCTTGCCCGTGGTCTCTTCCATCTTGGTCTTAAAGGCTTGGACCTCTTCCTGCCACAGGGCAATACTGTGCGGCCTTTTGCACTGGGGAATCTCCATGACATGGGTTGGAATCAGACGATCCAGCAGTTCCCAGGTCTTTTTCTTGGCATCACAGGTGGTTTCACCGTAGAGAAAATCCGCCACTTGGAAATACGAACAGATTCGACCAGCCTTAAAACCGTAAGCCGATTTGACCATAGGGCAGATATTGCGAGGCAGGGTCTTTTCCGCATCTGGTATAGAGCCTTGCGAACCACCGCAAAGTCCTATGCAGATACCGCCTGCTGCAAGCACAAGTTCCTCTGGAATGTACACGCAAAAGGTGCCAACCACTGGACGCCCTTCAGCCTTGGCTGCCAGCAACTCCTTGATGCGTTCTCCGTGCAGTTCAGCAATCATCTCATCAAAATAGGCCATGCCCTCTGGCCGGTTCTGCTGACTGAGAAAGGACTGCTCATAGACCTGACCCAGCATCTGACATGCCTTGGTAACGCGTTCCACGTCCATGTCCAATGACTGCCATAGTTCCGGGTAGGCTTTTACTTCAAACGTACTCATCTTTTTCTCCTGAATTGACGTATTGTACTGATCTGTCAACAGGGGAAGACACGACGAGTCCCCCCTGTTCGACCACAAAGGTCTCCAGGCAAAACATGGTTTATTGCAGACGGCATTCTGCTCGCCTGACTTGAGTACAGAAAGAAATCAGAAAGGAGAAAACACCGCAACTATGTCCTGCCAGCCCAACCTGGGCCAGATACCGTGTGTACGGCCTCATGTATCTGGAGAGTTCATGATCATAGTGTGGTGTTTGGAAAGGAAAAAATAATAGAAAAAAAGTTACAACAAGAATGCCATAAATCAGATCTGATTGCAATGGAAAAGGTCTTTTTTGGTCTTTTGGTTCAACATAAGGACGAAGCTTAGACCGAAGTGCTTTTTCCGTTACTAAATCTACTGTACATTCAAGTAAATCCTCCAAGTAAAACAGGAGGCCGAAGTATTTCTTCGAGTTCGTTGGACCGTCAAAGGTGACCAAAATATCCACGTCGCTGGCATCCGTTGCTGTGTCACGGACAGTCGAGCCGAACACCATCAATTTGGTTACGCCGAAACGTTCTCTCAGTTCTTGCTTGCATTGGGTTAATAGTTTGATGGCGTGTTGGTGCTTCATGGTTCAGTCGTCTTTTTTTCTCATGACTTTCTATCGTGAGCAGCTCAGACAGGAAGCCCTCAAGGATGCCGAAGTTGGCTTTTTGGCGCAGGAGCCGCTTGATGGCCCAGTCGAATCGGATGTGCTTTTTCATGACGTTCTTGCAGCAAATTCTGTGAATCAGTTAGTTAAAAGCGTTCCCCCCGGCCTACGGCCGAGATCAAACCTACAAATAACAAATAGATACTGATTTGTTACTTAGAAGGAACATGTTTTCGCAGCAAAAGAAATAAAGCGGGATTGATTATCGTATTTGTTCCTTCACTTGGTCGTCCCTCTTGATACAACTGCTGAACTTCGTCCGAACTCAACGCTCCGTTATAAATACGGACATCATCGATTCTCCCGTCAAAAAGATAATAATCCACTCCGGGTATTGCGGCTTTGCGCTTCCCTATTTTCAATTCCACCGAATTAGCTAATGTTCCGGTAGTAATATCTGTTACGGGCGTGGAGTCCGATACCCCGTCAACATAAATATCTAGCTGATTTGTAGCGGCATTTCTTACAGCTGTTACCTGATGCCATTTGTTGTCGGTTAATACGGTTTCACTGCGGGTACCCGAGCGATTGCCGAATATATCCTCTATCCCGAAGGATAATTTATTCTGGTTAACAGTGAAAGTGTACCCTTCGGCATAACAACCGTAAACCGAGCAGTTATACCAGATTCGTTTGTCGATCACCGGAAAATCATAACCATCATCGGGTATTTTAATCCACGCCGAAAGTGTAAAACTGTCCGCTGTATCAAAGTCAAGATTCTCTTTGTCGCCGACTGACACATAATCATCAAGACCGTCAAACTGTAATGCTCCGTTAATTACTCCGGTTGTTCGGACCGGGCTGCCTATAAGCACCCCGTCATTGCCTCCCGCCGAATCTTTTGCGACAGTTCCGGTATCGTCATCAAACTTCCAATGGGCAATGACATCGGTATGCTGTTCAAATCTTAAAGAAGGGTATGATTGTCCCTCCTCAATGAACCAAGTTGTATTGAAATCCCAGGATGCAAAAGTAGCCTGTTCCATCATTTCGGCAGTGGTTTTACCCGTTCCTCCATGACTGGAAGTTTCGCCTGATGTCTGAATATCCCAGTAACTTTCGTATGTAACACCGCCTGCATAATTATACCCGATCAGCCCCCCGCCAGTACCACCGGTGATATAACCGGTTGAATAACACCTTTTAACATAGCCTCCCTCAGGGTAAAGGTTATCACCAACCAAACCACCGACTTTATAGTAGCCCGTTACGTTCCCTGTGGCATAAGAATCCAGAACGATAGAGCCATGTCCATTATAACCGGTTAAACCACCAACCTGTGTGGCGGAACTGGTAACATCCACACTCGAAAAACATTCAATAATTGAGGCACTGGCAGAGCTGAATCCGACCAGTCCACCCACTCTGCTATTAATAAAACCGGATTCAGTACCGATCACTCTTCCGCTGGACCAGCATTGAGTAACGGTAGAACCGCTCGATACACCGACTAAACTGCCGGTCGAGGCATAACCTGTTACATCAACGTCAATTAAACCGACATTTTTAATTTCAGCACCACTCGAAATGCGTCCAAATAACCCTATGGGTTCTTTTGACGGTCTGTCTATAAAAAGATCCGTTATCGTATGACCTTGCCCGTCAAAAAAACCAATGAAGTCCCCCACAGGGGAAAAACCTGCACCATCATTCCAGCTCGAAGTGTCCGAAGCATCTATATCGTTTTCAAGGACATAATAAGCCCCTAAATCATCACTCATTTCCTGAAGCTGATTAATATCAGCAATATTATACGGGTCTGTCTCTGTACCTGAGCCGCTACCGCTAAAACCCCACGCAATATCATTAACTGTCAGAATAATTAGTCCTGTTATAAGAATCCTCTTCCACTTTTTAGTACTCATAGAAATCACCTCGCTACTCGCAGGAAAAATATAAGATTCCCAAACAGAAAGCACACCCGTCTTTCTGTTCAGGGCTAAAACCTCTTCTTCCCCTCATCCCTCCCAAAAAGGCGACATAGCCCGAAGATCAGCAATAATCTTGGGCATCTTTTCCAGCACAAAATCCACTTCTTCCTCGGTATTATATATAGAGAGACTGAAACGGATCGACCCGTGGGCCGCTGTAAAGGGAACCCCCATAGCCCGCAGCACATGGGACGGCTCCAGCGAACCCGAGGTACAGGCAGACCCGGAAGAGGCACAGATCCCGTGCTGATTCATGTGCAGGAGAATGGCCTCGCCTTCCACATATTCAAAGCTGATATTACTGGTATTGGGTAAACGCTGCTCTTGATGTCCGTTGAGAATGGACTGAGGGATGGAAGTCATCAACCCTTGCTCCAGCTTATCCCGCAATGCCCGTACCCGAGTATTTTCCTTGTCCATCATTTCTCCTGCCAACTGACAGGCCCGGCCCAATCCAACAATAGAGGCCACATTTTCCGTGCCGCCGCGGCGACCCTGTTCTTGGTGGCCGCCGTGGAGAAACGGGATAAAAGGGCTGCCCTTGCGCACGTAAAGTACACCAACCCCCTTGGGTGCATGGAGCTTATGCCCAGACAGGGAGAGAAAGTCAATCTGGTTTGCCTGCATAGTAATGGGAATTTTACCCACAGCCTGGACCGCATCTGTGTGAAAGAGAATCCCCCGTTCTTTGGCCAGAGCCGCCATTTCTTCCACAGGAAACAATACCCCGGTTTCATTATTAGCCCACATCACCGAGACAATGGCTGTATCCTCTGTCAGGGCTTCTTGATAGGTATCCATGTCCAAGGTACCGTCTGCATCCACCATCAGTCGAGTCACCCGGTGTTTATGCCCAGTCAACGGGGTTAAGCTCTCGCAGAGATTTTTTACTGCTGGATGCTCCACCCGAGTCGTGACAACATGCCGATGTTCTGGCAAACTCTGTAAGGCAGAGAGAATGGCTGTGGAGTCGCTTTCTGTACCGCAACTGGTAAAGACAATCTCTTCCGGGGCTGCTCCAATCAGCTTGGCAATTTGGGTCCGGGCCTGTTCAACATCCTGTCCCACCTGACCGCCAAAGGTGTGCATGGATGAGGGGTTGCCATAGCAGTCCTCAAGAAAGGGCATCATCGCCTCCAGCACCTCCGGGGCAATCCGGGTGGTGGCGTTGTTGTCCATATAAATGACCTTCTCACTGCCGCATTGCATTAATTGCATTATCTTGCCTCCTCAACAATCAGGGTATCCACCACCTGTTCCCGCAGTTTCTTTTCCACATACTCTTTCAGGGTTGTTCGGGAGGAATGACAGCCAGCGCAGGCACCTCGCAGAGCAACCATGACAAAGTCACCGTCCACATCCACCAGCTCAATATCACCACCATCCTTTTTCAGCGTCAGCCGAATTTCCCGTTCCAAAACCTGTTCGATCTTTTTGATTTTTTGCAGGGTCGTCATACGCTGTACTTTAGCAGGCGTACTCTTTTCTGTCAGGCCCTCCACAGTCTGCTGCAAAGTTGCCCGCAAACGATCTTCACACTTGCCGCAACCACCACCAGCCTTGGTAAAGTTGGTAATTTCCTCAACAGAGCGCAACCCAGATTCCTGAATTGCCCGGATCACATCCAGGTCTGTGACCCCAAAGCATTCGCAGATCACCTCGCCCTGGGCCATAGGTAAAATCACGCCCCGATAATCGGCAATGGCTGCTTCCAGAGCTTCCCGTCCCATAACTGAGCAGTGCATTTTCTCTTTGGGCAGACCGCCCAGGGCCTCGGCAATATCCTCATTGGTGATTTTAGCTGCCTCATCCACAGGCATCCCCTTGATCATCTCAGTTAAAACTGATGAAGAGGCAATGGCAGAGGCGCAACCAAAGGTTTTGAATTTTGCATCAACAATGATATCGTTATCCACCTTAATGGTTAATTTGAGGGCATCACCACAGGCTAAAGAACCCACATCGCCGGTTCCGCTGGGGTTCTCTACTTCTCCTACATTCTGCGGCTGCATGAAGTGCTGTTGTACTTTATTTGTATATTCCCACATAATAGTCTATCTATGAGCAAAGATTTATGGTATTAAGGCATCCTTAACAAATATTTTATCAAGATTACCTTAAAATGACAGGGCATGCACGGGTTAAGGTTGACAACAGAGAAAAATTTTATAATAGTTTTTTCTTTACATGACAGTCAACAATCCTGTACCGTGGATTACATTGCTTATACACTATTTTTTAATTAATCAGTTGTCTTACAACAAGACCTGTGGTCTAGGAGAAAAAAAACATGGGACAAGCACACGATGAAAAACTGATTCTTTGGTTTGACGAGATCGGTATAGACGATGTACCGCTGGTAGGAGGTAAAAACGCCTCATTGGGTGAGATGTATCAGCATCTTACTGAAAAGGGTGTTGCTGTTCCCCACGGCTTTGCCATCACAGCGTATGCCTACCGTTATCTGCTCAAAGAAGCTGGCATTGAAGATGAGATCCGACAGGTACTGTCTGATCTGGACACAGAGGACATGGCCAATCTGGCCGAGCGTGGCGAAAAATGTCGGGATATTATCCGACATGCTCCATTTCCTGATACGCTGCGGGATGCCATTATTGAATCCTACAAAAAGATGGAAGCCGAGTACGGTGAAAACTGCGACGTTGCTGTCCGTTCTTCGGCCACGGCTGAGGATCTGCCTGATGCCTCATTTGCCGGTCAGCAGGAAACCTATTTGAACATTCACGGCTACGAAAATATTATTGAGAACTGCCGCAAGTGTTTTGCCTCTCTGTTCACCAACCGGGCCATCTCCTATCGTCAGCATCAGGGTTTTGGTCAGTTTGATGTCTACCTGTCCATCACTGTTCAGAAAATGGTTCGCTCTGACTCTGCTTCTTCTGGCGTTCTCTTTTCCATTGATACAGAGTCTGGGTTTGAAGATGCATGTTTCATCACCGGTGCTTGGGGTCTGGGTGAGAACGTGGTTCAGGGTGCTGTTAACCCGGATGAGTACTACGTGTACAAGCCCAAACTCAAAGAAGGCAAGCGGCCTATTGTGGGCAAAAAGATCGGCTCCAAGGCTATCAAGATGGTCTATGATAATGACCCATCCACGGAAGAGCCAGTCAAGAATATCGACACCACCGAGGAAGAACGTAACGCCTACGTCATCTCTGATGACGAGATCCTTCAGCTTGCCAACTGGGCCTGCATTATTGAGGATCATTACGGCAAGGGCATGGATATTGAATGGGCCAAGGATGGTGACGGCAAAGAAGTCGGTACTGGCGAGCTGTTCATTGTGCAGGCCCGCCCTGAGACCGTGCATTCCCAGGCCAATAAAGGGGTCATGGAGACCTACAAGCTCTTAGAAAAGGGCAATGTGCTTGCTGAAGGACTGGCTGTTGGCACCAAGATTGGTCAGGGTGTAGCCCATTGTATTGATAACGTCAAAGACATTGGCACCTTTCAAAAGGGCGAGGTTCTGGTCACGGACATGACCGACCCGGATTGGGAACCGATCATGAAAATTGCCGGCGCCATTGTCACCAACCGTGGCGGTCGGACCTGTCATGCGGCCATTATTTCCCGTGAGCTGGGTATTCCCTGTGTTATCGGGACCGGCAACGCAACTGAAAAGATCACAACTGGGCAGGAGATCACAGCCTCTTCTGCGGAAGGTGAGACCGGTTATGTGTACGAAGGTTTGCTCAAGTACGAGATTGAGACCACGGATCTGGCCAATATGCCTGCCACCAAGACCAAGATCATGATGAACTTGGCTATCCCGGAAAAGGCCTTTACCGAGTGCCAGATTCCCAATGACGGTGTTGGCTTGGCCCGTGAAGAGTTTGTTATCAACTCTCATATTGGTCTGCATCCCTTGGCTCTGTACAACTACGAAGAGCTTAAGGCATCGGATGATCCAGAAAAGCAGGAGATCGTCAAGGCTATCGACGCAAAGACTGCTGCGTATACCGATAAAAAACAGTTCTTCATCGACAAGGTTGCTGAGGGTGTGGGCCGGATTGCTGCTGGTTTTTATCCCAACGATGTTATTGTTCGCCTGTCTGACTTCAAGAGTAATGAGTATGCCAACTTAGTCGGCGGTACCCTGTATGAGCCAGAAGAAGAAAACCCGATGATCGGCTGGCGTGGTGCTTCCCGCTACTATGATCCTAAATACCGGCCAGCCTTTGAGCTGGAATGCCAGGGCTTGAAAAAAGCACGGAACGAGATGGGTCTGGATAACATCAAGCTGATGGTACCTTTCTGCCGCACCCCGGAAGAGGGCAAAAAGGTCATCGAGGTTATGCGGGACTGCGGTCTGGTTCAGGGCGAGAACGGTCTGGAACTCTACGTTATGTGTGAGATCCCCAGCAACGTTATCTCTGCTGATGCCTTTGCCGACATCTTTGATGGCTTCTCCATTGGGTCCAACGACCTGACCCAGCTCACCTACGGCCTTGACCGTGACTCTGGCATTGTCACCGGTATTGCTGATGAGCGGGACGATGCGGTGAAAGAGATGATCAAGATGGTCATCAAAACCGCAAAACGCCGTGGTCGCAAGATCGGGATCTGTGGTCAGGGGCCGTCCGACTTTCCCGACTTTGCCACCTTCCTGGTTGAGCAGGGCATTGACTCCATGTCGCTGATCCCGGATACAGCGGTCAAGACCCGACTGGCTGTGCATGAGAAGGAGAAAGAGATGGGGATTGCTCCTGAGTAAGTTGAGTAGCTTATACAGTTGAGGTTACAAGGGCGGATCGCTTGGCGGTTTGCCCTTTTTTTATTTGAAACAAAACAGCACTGAAGCGGGGCGAACTCAAAAAATCACCAATACTACGCTACCCCGTTCTTGCCCGCCTCCTTGATATTCCTTGCAGCCGAATCGCTGGTCTATTACCATAATAATCAGGAGTCAAAACAAAGTTCATACGAAGGAGGACTTATGCAGACAAAGAGTATCCCAGCTATTGAAGAATTTATCAGGGCGTTGGAGCCGGTTATCCGCCGTGTTGTCCGAGAGGAATTGAGCGCAATCGTTGAACAGCGGCCAGAGGTCTTTCATCTTGATCCTGACAGTCCTCTCTATACTGATCTGGCTGAACTCAAGAAAAGAAAAGATTGCGGAAAACTTGAGTTTGTATCACACGAAGAGGTCTGGGAGTGAGCAGTTACGGAGCGGTTTACGAGAAACAGTTTGTCCGCAACCTGAAACGGTACTCCTCCCTGAAGTCACGGATCAGGAAAAAAGCGGAAAGAATACTGGATGATCCGTACCGCATACGGAATCTTTGGTGGATGCTGCCGGACGACTTAACCTGAAGGGCTGCCGGAGTAGCCGAATAGACCGGAACTTTCGGAATGACAGTCGGAGAGGTGATAAATACTTCTTTACCGCTGTTCCGGTTACGGTACCGCAACCACATCAAGACGAACCCCCAGTGCGGCGACCAAGCGACGCACGGTGTCGAACCTCGGTTGCGCACCCGGTCTGAGGGTTTTGTAGAGGCTTTCCCGGCCAAGCCCGGCCTGTTCGGCGATCTGTGTAATTCCTCTGGCCTTTGCGACATCACGGACAGCTGCCAGAAAAGCGTCTGGATCAGAATTTTCCAGTGCCGCAGCCAAGTACTCAGCTATGGTTTCCTCATTATCCAGATAATCGCTTGCATCAAAGGGTGCCAGTTCCAGGTTCTTCGTTTTTCGCAATATACTATTCATGTGTCTCATAGTATCTGATCGGATACGAATCGCCAATAAAAAAAATCGGGGTATGTGTTGTCAACCGTGACGGGAAACAGAGAAAAAGAAAAGCCCTGAATCCGGGGGGACTCAGGGCTTATGGCTTTGCTACTGACTGATAGTCTGCTTAGGGTTTAAAGGTTCACCCAAACTACCGAATACACCGCACATAGATGTGAAGATCAGTGGGATCCCAAGTGGCATACCCATAGTAAAAGAAAACATCCCATGCAAGTTCCTTACTCGCCAGCGGGCTGGTATCCGTGACTTCTTTTGGAGTGGACGACCAGTACAGTTCAGGATGGCATTCAAATGCAGGATCAATGGTTGGGATATCATACGCTCCATCATTACCTCCGTTACCACTGCCACAACCATAAGCTTCATCCGCAGAATCAGATAATGGAGTCGGCGTACCATTAGTGCATACAACCAAACTCTTTAGCTCGTCTTTAGTAGGCAGCCGCCAATCAGAATGTCCGCCCAGCACTAAGTTCTCACAATAGTCTTTAGCTTCTTCCCAAGTATACTCAGTGCCGTCATCGCAGCGCTGCCATTCACGACCTTTCCACATTGTGGTTTGGTCACCGCTGGTGCAAGTGCGAGATTCTTCGGGTGCATCGTCAGAAACATCAACTGTAAAATCATACAGGATATTTCCACCTGTTTTATCTTTAACCACTCCGTTTTTCACTCCTATTGTCCAGCTCGGCGTGCAGCGGAACTGCATTGAGGTTGAGCTTCCTCCTAATGGGAGGAGATCTTCGCACTCTTCTATAAAGAATGCTAAACCCGAAGGCAAGTTGCTTCCAGTTACAGTAAAGGTTGTTAGTTCATTCAATGTCACATTGTTTGGCGAGACAGAATTAACAACAGGAAGTTCAGGTTCTACATAATATGGTGGAATTTCTGTACCATGCCATTGATACAGGCTCCCGTTACTACTGAAATTATATCCTGAACCGAAAACTGAACCAAACGGAACACTTACTCCAGTACAGTCAGGATTGGTATAAGCAGCTATGTGGGTATGAGCATACCCACCAGCACTGGGACAACCTGTTGGGCCGCACAGTTTACCAACAATATCCCCCTGTGCAAGATATTGACCAGCACTCGCCCTGGCACTATTGCTTTTCATATGTCCGAGTTTGACAGAAGCGATCTGTACCCCATGTCCGTTCGATACAGAATTTTCTAAACGGAAACAGGTGATGTCAGTGTCATTAGCACCGTTCCAGACAATGGTACCTGCTGCCGGTGCTACTACTGTTTTATCTTCTGAGCCTCCGGGATTGCCCCAACAGCCTGTACTCCCAAGGTTACCTGAACCATATGCAATATCAAAAGAATGGATCAGGTTACCTGTGTGTGAAATAGTTGGCGTATTATATCCCTGACAAATTTGCCAAAGGCTCTCTCTCTCGGCAAACGGAAAAATAAAATCGCCGTCAGATTGAGGAGGTGTCCCTGAGCTACACCTGTCATTCGTTCCCGCAGGCATTATATCACAGCCATTGACGCATATCTCATATTCCTTAAGTTCGCCATCTATACATTTGTACAGCACATCACTGTTCAATGTTGAATCAGTGTTACCGCAATACAAGCCTCCATTTATACACGTATCAGGAAGATCAATACCATTACACTCGTCATCATACCCCGGATCATTTTCTTTGCAGCCATTGGCGCATACCTCATGTTCCTTCAGTTCCCCATCTATACATTTATATAGCGTATTACTGTCCAACGTTGTTGGATCAGTGCTGCCGCAATACAAGCCGCCATTTATACATTTATCAGGAAGATCAACACCATTACACTTGTCATCATCTGGAAAGTTATCTTTACAACCATTAACGCATTTTTTCTCCTCGGAAAACTCACCATCTACACATCGATATAGCGTATCACTGTCTAGTCCTAACGATGGAACAGTTCCACCACAATAAAATTTATTCAGATCTCCATTTGGACAATCACAAATATCGTTCTTACCCTGATGGCTTATTACGCAACCACCAGCGCAGACCTCCTTTTCCACAAAAAAACCATTCATACATTTATACAACGTCTTACTCTTACTGATCAACGAATCAGCAAGAATCAACGATGAATCAGTAATAGCATCGCCGCAATACAATCCGCCGGTTATACATGTTGGGTCTCTCTCTTCTACAAGAACCGTAAAGGCAGATAGTAACAGTCCATTATTATAACCATATCTAACCTCACCTTTTTTTTCACCAAGTTTTAATGGTTCGCAACTGATCTTTATTTCTGTAGAATCAAAGGATTCCATCTTGAAATTAAAGCAGTCTTCGAGACTAAATGCTATCTGATCAGGAAAATCATGCCCTTTGATTGTAAAGGTAGTTCTGCTGTGCTGCTTTGCATTTTTCGGGAATACCTTTTCTACGACAGGATCAGGCGGAACAAGCGAATCAGGGATTTTATAGTCATCAAGAGTCTGGTTTGTATTGACAATATATTCTTTAGGATCACTAAAAATTCTGAAGTTCCCACGGTTTTCATCTTCCCCGTGACGTATATTGTAATTTCTAAACGACTCGTTACAAACGCATATATAATCTGAATTCAATGGCTTACGAAGATTGAAGCTTTGAGGAACCAAAGAAAAATAGGGGTAGTTCTCGCTCCAGCAGCCAAGGAATTGTTCATCGGTAAAAAAGTCATAACTGTCTTTAAAATATATACCGGCTTGCGTAATTGTTATTTTAGCAATGCCGTTTTCGACAGTCACGTTTCCACTCTCGACCACACGCGATGAACCATTTCCAAAAGCTGCGGTATACTGATCTTTAATCGTGTCTGGCTTTATAGGTTTGTTGACCACATAGAACATATTATCTTCTTCCCAGCCTCCAGTATGCCAACTATTTCCCGCTGAGTTTAATTCACCAGTAATATGGTTAAATGTTCCGCCATAAGGTATCACAGGTTTACCGTCTTTGTTGGCTGTCTTCCTTAGCCCCTTAACTATAGGCTCCAATACTCCATTAAAAAGTTCATTTTTCTCTGCTTTTGTTTTATAGTCTGCAAATCTACCTGATATCAAAGGGAACTGTTCAAGTTCATCAGGTAATTTGTCTTTTGCAGGGTTCAAAGATGGTTTATATATTACCTTACCCCCATCGTTATCAAACCAATGCTTCATTAACGCTGCTGCAAGAGGCCATTGAAGTTTATCTTGCATAATAGAAATTATACTTTTCAAATCTTCATCACTCGGAGTTCTCTCACAAGATTCGCTTAACACAGCGTCTGCTACGTCTATAGCAATTCCATAGTAGGAAAATTTCTTTGTAGACGCTGTTATAGTCTGCGAATCAATATCCGTTGAACTTGGAAATTCAACTCCATTTCTCAACATCACCAAATCTTCATCTGTGTATCCTGCTTCTTTATAAAATAAAGCACGATAGCTCATAGCAATGGTAACAGGTTCACTAAATTTCTGACCATCAGGATTTAGCTCATAGAATGCATTTTCTATTTTTCTCGCCGTAATCACTGTGGATTCAGAAACAGCTCCTGCGGGAATGGTGACAACTAAATCATCATCTCCTTCTCTGAGAACTGTTTCCTCATCTGGCATCGCTACAACAGCCTCCATATTCTCCGGCAACTGCTCAACCTCAGCTGTCGCCACCTTGATAACCGGCTTCAGCTTATACGAATAAGCAACAGAATCTTTTCCTTTCCAACGCTCCTTCCCGCTTCCTTTTCCACTGCCCTTTGACCCCTTTGATCCTCTGGGCCAGTTTCTCTCCCGCTTAACAACAAGCTGCCTCTTCAGATTAAAATTCAGCTCTAGGTTTGAAAGAAATCCTCCTTCTTTCGGAAAGGCTCTCCTTCCCCACAGCTTCAACCCGGAACGTTTTCCGCTCGGCACAGTCAAAGGAAACACTTCACCATCAACCGTAATCGTGCTGTTATCCCCCAGAATAAGCCGCAACCTTTTGGTTTTTTCAGGCAGCAATACCTGATTGACATAATCAATGTTATCCTTTGCCATATCAAGCAAATCCACCTGCATCGGCCCGCCAGCAACAACACAGCCTTTTCCTCTGGCGCAGGCTTCCACCCTGACCACATCAAGGTTAATCGCAGACACCGAACTTTCATCAAACTTCGACCTTTTCGCCAACGCATTACCACTACTGACCAACAAAGCCAGCAGGACAACGCAACACATCCTTAACGCATACATTCTATACCTCCATTCTAAAAATTATTGCCCCGCAAGGGACATCCAATAACAGCCCGAGAGACTCATCTCCGGGCAGAACTTCCGTGTCACTCCCAATACCCGGGCAGCTATCCTGCCGCCTGTGCCGCCTCACCAAGCGGCATTTCCTGATACGAAAACTCCTGCAATCCCGCATTGGCTTTAGCGTGTTCAACAGTCATGCTGACGATGTTCCCGTTCTCATCAAAATCAGCATAAACATTCTCGCTGATCTCCCGCGTTTCAATTATTTCTTGATTTGAAAATTCAATCAATGCGGTATCAGTATCAGCAAAATATTTCACTTTCATGCTTTTTCCTCCCTGAATGACCTATCGAAAAAGGCGTTATGAACCGTCTCTCCATCCTCAAGCAGAATGACCCGCAGATATTTGTTCTCTTCAGCAATCTTCGCCCATTTCCTGACTCTGCCGTCAGACTGAATTACTATCTTTTCTGGATGATCAATCACCTGTTGTATCCACTCCATACGTATTTTGGCACGATCAGGACGTTGTCTTGTATGGTTGAAGTAGAGCGTTGTTTTCATCTATCATTGATTATTGAAATATTTTGTCCCGACAGGGACACCCGATAATAGCCCGGAGATTTATCTCCGGGCCGACAGCTTCACTCCTCTCCTTCCTGCTTCTTCTTCGGCTTCTTCCGCTCACTGGACCGGGTTCCGCCGATCATATCATACTCCGACGAATCCGGCCCGCAGACGGCCTTAACCGACAGGCGAACATGGACGAGGTAATCGCTCAACATCTTGGCCTTGTCTCCTTTAACATTGACCAATCGTGTCCGCTCCGCATTGATTGCATCCAACTCCTCAATCGCAGTCTCCAGCTCAACAATCTTTGCAGCCGTCTCTGCTGGCGTAACATCAGCAGGCAGGTCCGCACTGATCTTTTCCAGGGCCTGTTTGGTTTCTCCTGCTATCTGTAGCAGCTTGGGTATGCTTCCTCCGATCATTGCAGCCTCCTTGTGTTTCGTGTTCAATTTCTTGCGCCAGCAGGCAAGACAGCTCGCTCTGCTGAAACGCTTCCTCGTATCAAAAGGCCCATGCCTCGTGACGCAGGAGCCTTTTCTTTCTAAAAAAGAAGAACTACTTTGTACAAATGAACAGCTTCTCGCAACAAAAGAGGTGCCCCTCTTAACGAAAGAGAGCCCTCTGGCAAGAAATGACCAGACTTTCTCAACGAATGAAGGGCTGCTCGGCAAACAAGAACGCCTTCTTTTGACAAATGGACAGCCTCTCTGGACAAGAGAAAGACTTCTCGAAAAGCAAGTGCCTCTCCTTTGTTAAAAAGGATGCCTTCTTTTCTTGGTTTATGGAACAGACTACCCCTTCAGACTCTCCGTTCCTGCTCGCCTAGCCCCATAAAGCAAGAACGCTTTCTCTTCGCTTTAACTTGCTTTTCTCCTTTCGTCAACAGCTATTTTTTTCTTGTCCCAGAAACAAATTGCCTCTTTCGGTACCCTGTTGTACAATATGCTGGTCAAAAATCATTCTCTATTTCATAATCATACAAATATATTATGGACGTCACTACCTACACCGAGCCTGTCAGCGCACTCCTGACCTATGGCAGCGCACGTAACATCAAAGACTGGTCTGTTTACCTTGAACTTGGCCTGACCAAAGAGCATATCCCCGAACTCATCAAGATGGTGGGAGGGAATCAGTGCTTGACAATCTATTATAATATATGCTAATCTAATCTTATTTCAGCCAGGCTCTACGGAAGCCGTAGCCATAAAAATAAAAAGCTCATCAAGGATCTTGAAAATGCTGCTCGTTCACAAAATACAACTCAAGCCGAATAAAAAGCAGGAAGAATTCTTTCTGAAGTCTGCCGGCGTAGCACGGTTTGCTTTCAACTGGAGTTTAGCTGAATGGCAGAAGCAATATGAAGCCGGTGAAAAGCCAAACGAGGCGAAGCTACGTAAACAACTGAACAGCATCAAGGCAGTTGAATTTCCGTGGATGCTGGAAGTCTCAAAGACAGTTCCACAGCAAGCTATTAAAAATGTTGGAATTGCTTATAAGAATTTCTTTAGGCGAGTGAAGGCCGGTGAGAAACTAGGCTTTCCGAGGTTTAAAAAGCGTGGAATATCAAAAGATTCTTTCCGACCTGATAATGGAAGCTCAAAGGACAAAGATGCTCTTGTTATCTCTAATAAAAAAGTACGAATCCCAAAGATTGGATTTGTAAAACTTGCAGAAAAGTTACGATTTAACGGCAAGATAATAGGTTCTATCATTTCAAGGACTGCTGATCGATGGTTTATTTCCATCACAGTTGATTCTGATACATTACCGCATGTTCGCAAAAACCACGGCTCATGCGGTGTTGATGTTGGAATAAACTGCCTGGCTGCTCTTCATGACGGTACCAAGTATCAACCGGCTAAGGCACTAAAAACTTTTGAAGATAGACTGAAGAGACAACAACGAATACTGAGCAGGAGAAAAAAAGGTTCTGCCAACAGAAAGAAGTCAGTTCAGAAAGTGGCTAAGTTGCATTATAAAATCAGATGCTTGCGTCAAGATGTGATTCATAAAGCGACCACTGACATTGTCCTGAATAATGATTTCATAGCGATTGAAGACCTGAATGTGAAAGGCATGGTTAAAAACCGTAAGCTAGCACAAGCTGTACATGATGCGAGTATGTCGGAATTTCACCGGCAACTTGAGTATAAATCAGCAATGTACTTCGGTCATGTCCACAAGATAGACCGATTTTTCCCGAGTACAAAGCTTTGCATGAATTGCGGAACTACGCATGATATGCCATTAAACAAGCGTGTCTTTAAATGCGAGTGCGGTGTGGAGGAAGATAGAGATATTCATGCTGCACAAAATATATTAAGTCAAGCATATATTGAGT
>QYLO01000049.1 GCA_022766165.1 Candidatus Electrothrix gigas | reverse complement strand
GTTATCAAATCAGAGCCGGCCTGGTTAGTTGCTATTTTCTATTTACTGACGGACACTTACTCCCGTACAGCGGCAAGAGCAAGATGCATTGTGGGTTCAGTACCCAACGAAGTACTCCTCTGCCCGGTCAGACAAACATAGTGACCTGTGACCTTTCTGGTCGTATTGTCGACTTTAATATCCAGGAAGGCCTGGGTGACTTACGTCGTCATATTTCCGACCTTTCTGCTAAATGGTCAGAGGAAATGCCCGGAGGAGTTATCCATGTTTTTGATCGTGAAGGGTATGGTGGAGATTTCTTTTACGGCTTACGAAAAAAAGGTATCTGTTTTGTCACTTGGGACAAGCATGTAGACCGAGCTCAGCTCGCCGAGATTCCAGAAGATCAGTTTACCGAAAAAATGGAGGTTAACGGCAAGTAATATCGTTATTTTGAACAAAGTAAAGAGTTTACAGTAACAACGGACGAAAATGAAAAAGAAACCTTTTCGTTACGGAGAATTATACTCTGGAATGTCACTGCAAAGCGCCGAACAGCCGGGCTTGCCTATACTGCTGACTACGAGATAAGCTCTGAAGATTGCGTAGTTGGGATTTTGAATCGCTGGGGAGCATCTGAGAATACCTTTAAGCACATTAAGGAAAGGCATCCCTATCATTACCATCCCGGATTTGCGCTTGTTGAAAGTGAAAACCAGGAAATTGCCAATCCGATCCTAAAGGAATTAAAGGTAATTATAAAAAAAACTAAACAGAAAATTGTAAAATTGAAGAGCAAGCTCGCTGATATTAAACCCAGCTTTAAAAAAGATGGCTCTGCCCGCAAAAATAGCGCTCATGTTAAGTTGAAAGAAGAAATATCCGAACACGAACTTGTTCTTGGTCAGACCCAGGATGAGGCGAAACAGGAGCCTGAACGAGTTGAAACCTCAGATATTGAAAATTATCAAAAATTTAAACGTGTTGATAACGAGGGCAAAAAACTCTTTGACCTTATAACTTCCAGCGTGTGGAACGCCCGCAAAGACATGGTTGACTGGCTTCGACCTCATTGGAATTTAGAAAATGAGATAGTCGACCTGTTTTATGCCATCACACAATGTCATGGCTGGATACGTAGTGACAAGCACGAGGTGCGTGTACGGCTTGAACCACTTGAGCAACCCAGTCGGCGTTTTGCTCAAGAACGACTATGCCGTAAGTTGACATACCTAGCCACCAGATTACCGTCAGGAAAGTTGATGGTTATTGAGGTCGGTGAAGATCCACGGTAAATTGAACTGTCCAAAAAATATGGGGTTTTGGTGGGTCGTTTACTATGTCTGTCTTCTCTGGAAATTTGTGAAAAAATGGGGGAAGGTATTTTAAGGATGTATTTGGTTATAGGTAGTTAACGGAGGGACACAGCGTACCGTGTCCCAATCCTGCTTATACAGGTACAGGTTACGCCGCCTCATGCGCTCCAATAATTTTTTCCGCAATATGGGCAGGTACTTCCTCGTAATGGGAAAACCAAACCCGGAAGGAGCCACGTCCACCGGTCATGGAGGTCAGATCAGGTGCATAGAGCTGAATCTCAGCCTGGGGTACCTGCGCCTTGACCAGCTCATACCTGCCAGCCGTATCCATTCCCAACACTCTGCCGCGTCTGGAGTTCAGATCCCCCATCACATCGCCCACATGATCCTTGTCCACCTGGATCTCCATTTCCATGATCGGCTCTAATAAGACCGGATCAGCCTCTGACACACCTTTTTTAAAGGCTAAAGAGCCTGCGATTTTAAAGGCCATTTCTGAGGAATCCACGTTGTGAAAGGAGCCATCCACCAGAGTAACCTTGAGTCCTTCAAAGGGATAGCCTGCAATAACACCCTTTTCCATAGCCTCCAAAATACCCTTTTCCACTGCTGGCCGGTACTGTTGTGGGATAACCCCGCCCACAATTTTATCGACAAACTCAAAATGTTCGCCATTCTGTAATGGTTCGAGTTCAACAGTGCAGTCCCCGTACTGCCCTCGTCCACCTGACTGCTTTTTATGTTTTCCCTGGGCAGTGGCCTTCTTTTTGAGCGTTTCTCTGTAGGCAATTTTGGGTAGCGTCAGCTCCATCTCTACAGAGAACTTGCGCTTCATCTTATCTTTGAGTGCATCAAGATGCACCTGCCCAACCCCGGAAATCAAAACTTCATGGGTCTGGGCTTCCCTGGTCATTTTGATGGTTGGGTCTTCATCAAGCAGGCGAGTCAGGATAGAAAAGAGCTTTTCTTCATCTTTTTCATTTGTTGCACTGACTGCATAGGACATAACAGAGGGCATCGGTTCAGGTCGCTCGTAGACAATCGGAGCCTGCTGATCACACAGGGTATCACCGGTTTCAGTCTCTTTGAGCTTGGCCACAGCCACAATCATGCCTGGAACAGCCGTCTCTATCTGCTGTTGCTCCTTTCCCCGCATAAGAAAGAGATGACCAAATCGCTCGGATTCTCCCCTGCTGGAGTTGTAAAAACTATCTCCTGCCAAGGTGCCAGAAAAAACCCTGAAGAGCGTTAGGCGACCGGCAAAGGGGTCTGCCATCGTTTTAAAAACCTGAGCAGAAAAGGGTGCCTCAGCAGTTCCGTTCCGCTCTACCAGATCTTTTGCTATCGGATCTGTGCCAATTGCTGCGGGTCGTTGCTCTGGAGAGGGTAACAGCTCAGTCAGGGCATCAAGCACCAAGGAGCTGCCTGCATTGTTGAGCGAAGAACAGGGAAAGACAGGAGCAATTTTTCCCTGATAAATGCCGGTAATCAAGCCTGTAGTGAGTTGTTCCTGAGAGAGTTCACCTTCCTCTAAAAAGACCTCTATCAGATCATCATCTGTTTCAGCTACATACTCCATCATGTTTTCGCGGCGGGTGGCTACCTCCTCTACCATCTCGGCAGGTATCTCACCCTGTTGCACAGTTCCGTCCTCTTGAAAAAACAGGGCCTGCTCATGCACAATATCTACAACGCCCTGAAAGTCTTTTTCTTGCCCAATGGGCAGGTGCAGAACAACCGGATTCAGTGTAAAGTTGCCTTTGATCTCATCAAGCGTCTTTTGAAAATTTGCCCGGTCCCGATCCATTTTGGTGATGCAGATCAGACAGGGAAGCTGCCGTTCTTGAATCAGATCAACAAAATGTTCGGTCTGATTGCGTACTCCAAGTACGGCCCCTACAGTGAGGATGGCACTGTCCGCAACAAGAGAGGCAAATTTGGCCTCATTAAAAAAGTTATCATCCCCAGGCGTATCTGCCAGGAAGATTTGTCTTTTCTTCCAAGTAAAATGATTACATGCCGTACTGATTGATATCTTCCGTTTTATTTCTTCTTCCTCGTAATCCATGGAAGTTGTGCCGTCATCCACCTTACCGAGCCGGTTGATGGCGCCGGCAGTAAAGAGCAGTGCCTCAGCAAGGGTTGTTTTGCCGCTGTTGCCGTGGCCAAGAATGACAGTATTCCTGATCTGTTTGACATCGTACATGTAAACCTCCGGTGACCGGGTGCTGAAATTAATGATAAACAGGGGATACCAAAATATTTCCCTGATGCTGCAAAAGAAGGGGGTGTTCTACAAAAAAAACTTTCTCTTTTGCGTCAGGAATGGTAACCATTTGTCGTTTTTCCTGAAAAACAATGTTGTTATCAGTTAGTATCGCATACTATATATTCTTATTATCTTTGTAAAGTCAAGTCTTATGACAGATGGAGCATAAAGGAAAAAAAGTCTATGACAAAAAAAGCAGAAACAGCAGGGAGTTCCGCAAGTTCCACAGGGAAGATAGCACGCTCTGCCGGAGCAGTGAGTATAGCGGTAATGTGCAGTCGGGTTCTCGGGTTGGTACGGGAACAGGTCTTTGCTGGCCTTTTCGGGGCTGGCTATGCCTATGATGCCTTTGTGGTGGCCTTTCGTATCCCAAATTTACTACGGGATCTCTTTGGAGAAGGGGCCTTATCAGCCGCCTTTGTCACGGTGTTTTCTGATTATGAGACCAATAAAGGCACAGAACACACCTGGCAACTGGCCTCTAATGTTCTGGTCTTTATCGCCATCGTATTGAGCGGTATTACCCTGCTTGGCATGTTCTTTGCCGAACCTCTTGTTATGCTGTTGGCACCTGATTTTGATGCTGTTGCTGGCAAGACCGCCTTAACAGTTTGGCTGACCCGGATCATGTTTCCCTTTCTCATCTTTGTGGCCTTGGCAGCCGTGGTGATGGGCATGTTGAACACCAAAGGGAAATTTTTTGTCCCAGCCATTTCCTCGTCTTTTTTCAACTTAGGCTCTCTTATCGGAGGCACCTCGTTGGCCTTTTTGCTGCCACAATTTGGCCTACCTGGCATTGTTGGTATGGCCTGGGGAACGTTGATTGGCGGCTTGCTCCAGTTGACGATACAGCTTCCCACGCTGTGGAAGACGGGTTTTCGTTTTCAACCGCAACTCAATCTGCGTGATTCTGGTTTGCGGCGAATACTTTGGCTTATGCTGCCAGCAACCATTGGCCTCTCTGCCACCCAGATCAACATCTTTGTGAACACCAATTTTGCTGCAAGCTGTATGGAAGGTTCTGTTTCCTGGCTCAACTATGCCTTTCGTATGGTTCAACTGCCCATTGGCGTTTTTGGAGTTGCCTTTTCTATTGCTGCCATGCCTGTACTGGCTCGTCATGCAGCGGAAAAGGATCTGAACGGCCTGCGCAAGACCTTTGCCTCTTCCTTGGTCATGGTCTTCAGTTTGACTATCCCTGCTACAGTAGGTTTGATTCTTTTATCTCAGCCTATTATTCGTCTGATTTTTGAGCATGGCGCCTTTACTGCCACTGATACCCTGCGCACAGCCCAAGCCCTGACCTGTTATGCCTATGGCCTGTTTGCCTATTCAGCCGTTAAGATTATGGTTCCGGTCTTTTACGCACTCAAGGATACCAAGTACCCGGTGATTGCCTCGTTTCTTGCAGTGGTTGCAAATATTATTTTTATCACGCTGACCATTGATATCTTTTCTTTTCGTACCATTGCCCTGTCCACCTCCTGTTCAATGGGCTTGAATTTTTTATTTCTTGGAACAGTTTTGTATCGTAAATTAACCGGGTTTTCTCTGTATTATCTGGGACTGGGTGTGTTCAAAATTCTGTTGGCAAGTACGGCAATGGGACTGGCTGTGATGGGATTGCAACGTATGCTTGCCCCGTTATTATCCAAGGGAATTTTTTCGCAATTAATTGGAGTTTTTTCAATTATTGCTGTTGCAGCCCTGCTGTACGGTATAGTTTTGCATCTGCTTCAATTGCCTGAGTTTGACGAGGTGACCGATAAGATGAGGCAACGTTTAGGCAGATGATAAATTCCCCATCCCCTGCTGCGCCAACACCACAGCAGCCAAGGCAGCAGTCTCCGCCCGCAGGATACGAGGACCCAGCGAAATCGTGGTAAACCCGACCTCTTCCGTGTATGCGACCTCAGCAGGATGAAAACCACCCTCAGGCCCGATCAGTACAAGCACGGGCTGATCAGTATTCAGCCTAAGAGCGGAAAATGAAGTGCCTGCCTCATTTTCCCACGGCATAATCTTCTGCGCCTTTTTAGGAAAGGAAAGTGCTTGCAAAGCAAGCGGAGAAAAAATTTGCATGGGAATCGGCCTCCGGCATTGCTTACAGGCCTCCAGCATGATCCGCTGCCAGCGTTCAAGCTGTTTAACCTGCTGCCTTGCCTGTCCTGATTTTTCGCAGTATTGGGTGATAACCGGCTGAAAGGTATGCACTCCAAGCTCTGTGGCCTTTTGGATCAACAGGTCCATCTTCTTGCCCTTGAGTACAGCCTGGGCCAAGGTCAGAGAAGTGCCGAATGCAGCCTGATGTT
The DNA here is from genome assembly GCA_022766165.1 of Candidatus Electrothrix gigas. GTDB lineage: Bacteria > Desulfobacterota > Desulfobulbia > Desulfobulbales > Desulfobulbaceae > Electrothrix > Electrothrix gigas. The sequence goes on along the minus strand of QYLO01000049.1, from coordinate 18,977 downwards.
GTCGGGACAGCACCTGGAAAATCGCCTCTTTGGCAGATATCTGGCTCATCTGAGCAGAGACAACAGCACCTTTTCCATCATAGAGTTCTGCACGCTCTCCAACCTGCATCCGCAAAACATTTCTGATATGATGGGCCTCTGGGCCGATGATACGGATCTGCCCTTGAGTATCCTGTATTACTGGATCATAAAAAAAACGTCGCATGATTCACTGGTCACTGCGCACCAGACGAACCACAAAGGTGGTTTCACGGCCTTTGATGCTGGAGTTTCCCTTAGAGAAGTTGACAATCCATGCGGAATCCGGGTAGGAAGGATGAGCAAACAGCGATCCAGACCAAGAATCTAAACTCGGCGTATTGGGAAAACGATCCAAATTAATTGCAGGATTTGAGCATTGCTCTTCAACAAGTGAACGCAGTTCCCTGATATTCGGCAGTCGCCAGTCTGTATAGCCTGCAAAGCCGTTGTCAGCGTTGGCTATTCCAGACCGTTGCAGGGCTTCCTCCCAAGTGAATTTCTTTAACGTATTGTTTTCACATAATGTACCGGAAATACCTTCAAGGCATTGCTTCCACATCAGGCCGGTTTTACTGTCTGTAACTGTGCCGTCGCCGTTATCAACCAACTGGCTATTCGGTGTAGAGGCTGGAATAGAATCTGTTTTACAGGTTTGGGCTGCCTGAACGGTTGCCGCAGAAAAGATACAGCAGAGTAGTATAAAAAAGGTTGGCATAGTCTGACTCCTGTTTGAAAAAAAAGCAAAGGGTGATCTGCATTGCAATCACTGCCTGTAACGAACCAGATGAATCGTAGCGTTTTCAGTACTGCTCTGGGTGTCGGAAAAGCCATTGCTGAACAGGACATACCACGCAGTACTTTCGCTACCAGCACTCGGCGATCCAGACCAAACAGACCAATTAACCGTATTGACCGGGTTGGGAAAATAGTTGCTCTCTATTGCTGGAAAGGTTCTGCCATAATGCACTAAGCTCTCCAGTTCTTTGATAGTGGGCATGCGCCAATCTGAGGCCCCGCACCAACCTGCCTTGTTTACCCGGTTCATGTATGCCTGCGTGTTACAATAGGTAGCAGAGGTGGCAGCAGTGTTGTTATCATAACCAAAACAGTTGGTGCCTTCGTTCTCGGTACCGTTTGCATCGCCGTTAGTTGCCGGATTGGTGTTGTACCAGGTAAAGGTGTCGTCTTTATCATGGAGTCCGCCGTCATCGGTTTTTACCTCCCAAATCAAACCGGTGACATTATCCTGTACACAGGCCCAGGGCGTGCTTGCGTAAGTCACTGACTGATCTGATAATGGATCACCCTTGCTGTCCAACTTGGTATAGCTAAAACCAGCATCACCATCAGAGTCATTATTATGGGTTGCATCCCGGCCGGATGAGCAGTCTTGGGCATCTATTGCCACCCCGGTACAGCCGCTATTATTTCCTGTTGGATACTCTCCTCCCCAGGTTATCCCAGTATCGTTTAGGGGCAGCCAATCAATCACATTACCTGTACCCTGTTGCTCTCCTGCCAGAATCGGCGGCATCATAAACAACAGTTTGTACGAATATGCTGATCGGAAAAAACCACTTCCCACGACAAGCAGACTGGCAAGTGTCAGGGCTGTGAAGCATTTTTTTTTCATATCCTAGACCTCCTGTTAGGCATCAATAAAGAGAACCAGCTTCTGATATATCCTCGATATTTATCGGAATAGAAAACCGGAGATGCGCAATGCACCGCACCCCCGGTATTGTAGCAAAAAAAAGGATCGTTTGTCTCCATGCACGATGGAAATCAACAACCTTTTATCCCTCAGCCCTTTTTTACCGCTGTATCCTTACTTTCTATTGAGGGCATAGCAAGAATATAGCCACGATGCACCTTGATCCTGATGCTCTCTGCAATCTCTAAGGTCACAGTGCTGTCGGTTAGTCCGGTTATCTGACCGTGAATACCGCCGCCGGTCATCACCTTGTCCCCTCGTTGCAGGTTAGCGAGAAAGTCCTGCTGTTCCTTAGCCTTTTTCTGCTGAGGACGGATAAGCAGGAAATAAAAGACAATAAAAATTAGGATGAGCGGGACAAACTGGGCAAAGCCCCCTCCAACTGGTCCGGCTGCTGCTCCCTGTGCGTATGCGACTCCAATCATAAAAATGAATCCTCCAAAGATATTTTTTCTTAATTAATGCGGGCTTTCCCGCTGGACATAAAAATTACGCCGAAAATCCACAAAGCGATCTTCTCTAATAGCCTGACGCATATCAGCCATCAACGTACAGTAATAATGTAGGTTATGAATACTGTTCAACTGATAGGCCAGGATTTCTCGGCATTGAAAAAGATGGCGCAGATAGGCCCGTGAATAATGGCGGCAGGTGTAGCAGGTACACTGCTCATCCACAGGCCGTTGATCTTCCCGATATCGACTATTTTTTATAACAACTCTGCCCTGCGAAGTAAAGAGCATTCCATTACGGGCATTCCGGGTGGGCATGACGCAATCAAACATATCCACGCCCCGATACACCCCCTCAACGAGATCTTCGGGCGTACCAACGCCCATAAGGTATTTGGGATGGCTGTCTGGTAGCAGATGCACAGAGGCATCCAGCATTTCGTGCATTAACTCCTTGGGTTCGCCTACAGAAAGACCGCCCATTGCATAGCCGTCAAAGCCGATATCAATCAGCTCCTCAGCAGCGGGTTTGCGGAGTTCGGGATACATGCCGCCTTGCAAAATACCAAAGAGCAACTGCCCTGTATCCTCTTGCGCATCTCGGCAACGTTTGGCCCAGCGGGCTGTCAGAGCTGTGGCCTTTCTCGCCTCTTCCAGGGAAGCTGGATAGGGAATGCAGGTATCCAAGACCATCATGATATCTGCTCCCAGGGCCTCCTGCACCTCAACCGCCTTTTCCGGGCTAAGAAACAGCTTTGCCCCGTCCAGATGAGAACGAAAGGTTGCACCCTCTTCAGTGATCTTGGCCATCTCTTTTAAGCTGAAAATCTGAAAGCCACCAGAGTCAGTGAGAATGGGTTTATCCCAGTGCATAAACCCGTGCAATCCACCAAAGCTACGGATTAATTCCTGACCTGGGCGAATAAAGAGATGATAGGTATTGCCCAAGATAATCTGGGCACCCAGTTCGTTCAAATTTTCAGGAGTCACCGCCTTAACCGTACCCAAGGTTCCAACCGGCATAAAGATCGGGGTGTCAAAGGTTCCGTGCAAGGTGCGTACCTGACCACAACGGGCCGGACAGTCGCTTGACTGGTGCAAAAGAGTATAGGGCGATAAACAGGGCGATGAGGGGACTGTATTTTTTGCAAACATGGTAATTGGCATATTCTTTATTTTTTTGTACTATATCTTGATAGTCGTCCATGATTAGCCTGTGCAGAAGAATGCGTCAACAGAAAAAGATTCTCTTGTTCTTGAACAGGAGGTTGACAACAGTTGATCAAATTGTTACAAGTAGTTGATGGAATTAAAGAAATTATTGACAGTAAATCAGTATGCGGTTAAGGTTGGCGTGACTCCCCAGACAGTAAGAGACTGGTGTAACGCTGGAAAGATTGAAGTAGAACACACCCCAGGAGGACATCGACGACCAGCGAGAAAATGCTTAAATATTTTATAGCACTGGATAACCTTTATTCCAGAATTTCAAAAAGCAGGAACGCTAAGAAGAAGCGCAGTTTTAGAAAAGCTGCTATGCGATAAGAGAGAGGATTAACAATCTTGTCAATGAACTGCATTACAAAACAGCTCATTTTCTCTGTGATAATTTCTCAACTATTATTCTTCCTACCTTTGAAACCAAAGATATGGTAAATAAAAATAACAGAAAGATACGCAGCAAAACTGTTCGGGCAATGATGGGGCTTTCATTCTATACGTTTCGGAAAAGGCTTGAATGGATCGGGCCTATAACTTTATGTTAAAGACCCTTGTGGTAGATACACCCACCTTTGATTAGGTGCAACTTATAACTATTTATAAGAAAAAAAGTATCGGAGGAATTCATATCGTGTCAAAATATACCGTAGCACTACCAACCAAAGCCTATATCCAGCGGCTGTCTCTTCAGAAAAAGAAATATCTTCAGGCTGTAACTGCTGCAATGGAAAATCATGAGGAGAGCAAACGAGAAAAATTTCAGCTAATCGTGGTCAGTCTGACTGATGCGCTGACCTTTATCAAGCAGAGCTATCATAACGAGGTCGTCTGCCGTAAAGGCGCCTTGGCAGCCCTGAATAAGATGCAAAAAATGCTGGGGCCTCTCTATGCCCGTGCCGCACAAAGTGTCTGTACCAAGGACAGCACCTTAGACGCAGAACAGATCCTTGACAAGGTCATAGGCCGGGGCGGTAAGGCCGGAGCTTTTGCCGCCTTTCATAGTGGCCGTTTAGCGGAGTGCCGGATGGACTTTAGTCGGGCAATAGTTCGTTTTGATAAAGCCGTTGCCCTTGACAAGGTCAATCCCCAGTATCTCAAGGCTGCTGGGCTGCTGGACCGTAAAATGTATCAGCATCAAAAGTCCTTAATGCGTTTCAGTACCTTGGAAAAACTTTTGCTTCGACAAAGAAAGAACACTGTAGAACTGGCACTTGCCCGCCGAGAGGTGGCCTACAGTGCAGCTCTGTTTGGACAGCATAAACAGGCTGACGCCTATTATAAAAAGGCAATGGCCAGCCTGAACAAACTAGCCGGTAAAACTCATCCAGAAATGGGCATCTGCTGGCATCAGGTCGGGTTGCTCAAAGAGAGTCAGGGCATGTATGAAGAGGCTGAAACACCCTATAAAAGAGCCTTAGCCATCATGAGTAAGGCAGGGAACGATATGATACTGGCTGATATCTTAGATAAATTAGCCCGGTTACACATGGAACTAGAGGATGAGCAAAAAGCCATTCCCCTGTTTGAGCGTTTGTTAAAAATAAAGAAAAATTCGCCTGTTCCTGATCTCGCTGGCATCATTATTATCTATAACCATATTGGTGAGGCATATCGGATCTGTGGAAAATACGATTACTCAGAAAAATATTACAAACAGGCATTGGTGGTTACTCAGAAACTACGAGGGAAGACTCATCCGGCAGTGGGAAGTATTTACCAAGAACTGGCAAAACTCTGTGAACGGCAAAGAAAAATGGATGCGGTAAAAAAATACCGAGAAATGGCTTCAGCTATTTTTCAGCGGGCAATAAAAGAGCAAGAGGCCGCAGCAGGGGAATCCGAAGAACTCTTGACCCTGTAACTTGATCCTATAACTCTTTTACATCGTACAACTTGTCAAGCTCTTGTATAGCTCAATGAAGCAGCTCGGTTAAGCTGTACGATAAAGTTTTCTGCTGATCCTTTTTTAGTCTACGTCTTCCATGGGCTTGCCACAACAAATCGGTACAGAATCCCCAGGCTTGAGATGACAATACTTATTGCACACCCGACAGACAACTGTGCATTCCTCCTGAACCTGATCGTCGCTGTACACTGTCTTTGCAGGTACACCCTCAATGATAAAACGGGCAACATTACTCTTGGCTGGAATGTACTCACCAATAGGTTCCATCCGTTTATTATCTGCTACACAGTCCACCAACAAACGCCAAAGAGCCTCCATATCATTGGTTTCCTGTGGACTTTCCATAGTACATTCAACAATATTTTTATCTATTGTGATCTTCATTGAATTTCTCCTGTTGTATGATGAAAAATAGGGTAAGGGTAAGGGTAAGGACAGGATATATCCTGACTTGCTTATGCTTACTCCATGCCGGCATAAAAATTTTAAACAGGCAAACTAGGCAAACCAGATAAATCAGATAACTGATTCAACCTCTTTACCCTCCTTGATATCCAGCAAAGCCTGCCCCACAGTGTGACCGAGTTCTATACATTCTTTCAGATGACTGTGTTCAGGAACATACTGCACCTTGAGACCCTTATGCACTAAGTTAAAGTTCATCTCCTTCATGGCTGTATTCATCAGCTTCACAGCTTCCCCAGACCAACCAAAGGAACCAAAGGCAGCTCCAATCTTATTAGTCGGTCGCAGGCCGCGCATGTACATGAGAAAACCAGCCATTCTTGGCAGCATACCGTTATTCAGAGTTGGACAGCCAAGAATAATCGCACTGGCCTCAAGCACATCACACATAACATTACTGCGATGGTTGACCTGAAGGTTGATCAGTTTGTAGTTTATGCCCTTTTCTAACAGGCCAGCAGCAATCGATTTAGCCATCATCTCTGTGGAATGCCACATACTGTCATAGATAACCAGCGCCTTGCCATTGCCCTCATTAATACACCAGCGCGAGTAGGCATCTAAAATTTTTCCTGGATTGTCCCGCCAGATGACACCATGATCCGGGGCAATCATCTTAATAGGCAGGTGCATGTCCTCAACCTGCTTGATCAACTTTTTCACAAGCGGTGAATACAGGGTCAGGATATTGGCATAGTATTTGGTTGCCTCATACATCAGGACATCCTGATTGACCTCATCGTCAAAACGCTCACTACTGGCAAGATGTTCGCCAAAGGCATCGCTGGAAAAGAGGATCTGATCCTCTTTCAAATAGGTGAACATAGAGTCGGGCCAATGCAGCATACGGGTCTCGACAAAGCTCAGGGTTTTCTCACCCAAGCTCATCTCTTCACCAGGGGTGACAACATGATAGGGCCAGTCTGCATCATGAAAATGCTTCATCAGCGCCTTATGGCCCATCTTGGAACAGATAATCTTTTCTGGCTCAGTCTCCCGAATCACTTCAGGTAGCACACCAGAATGATCCATTTCAACATGGTTGACAACCAGATAGTCAATTTTTTTCGGATCAATAATATTACGGATACGATGCATTAATTCACGGGAATATCCTTCCTTTACCGTATCAATCAGCGTAATCTTTTCGTCAACGATCAGGTAGGCATTATAGGTTGTCCCACGTTCCGTGGAATAGCCGTGAAAATCTCTGGTCATCCAATCAATGGCACCGACCCAGTAGACGTTTTTTGTCAGTTCAATGGGATTCACTCGTCAATTCTCCTGTTCAATATTGGCTTTTCTCTGTCGCTTGGACACAGTAAAAAAATCGATGGGTATTTGAAGTAATGGGTATTTGAAGTATCAAGTGGTTAGCTGGCAATTAAATGTAATAATGTAATATTGCTATTTCAGGGAAACAATTTAAAAAACCGTAATGTATATCAGAGAGATGGGTTATTCGGAATGTGTTAAAACTACGAGGTAAGCCTCTTAGTTTCACTTGTTTATTGCTGCTTTTGCTCTTGCTGCTTTGCTTTGAAAGGATAAACAGCCTGGACAGCAAAGACACTGCCCAAGCTGTTTCTGTTGGCTTGCCAAGAAGGGAATCAGGCTACCTCAAAGGCATCCTTACCAGCACCGCAAACTGGGCAAAGCCAATCTTCTGGTACCTTCTCCCATGCGGTTCCTTCGGCAACATCATTATCAGGATCACCTGCATCAGGATGATATTCGTATCCACAAACTTCACATATATATGAATCCATCTATACTTCCTCTGAATTATTCAAGTATTCGGTAGGTTCTTATTATGACTTCCACAGTCCATGTAAGTTACAGTAGGCCCGTGCAGTTACAGCGTCCGTGGCTGTACAGAAAACAGCCTCAGGAGCATCTCCCGGCTTCAGATCGGCCCGATATACAGCAGTATCTGTTACCAGTTCAATCCACTCAATCCAATGTTTTTCTTCCATTGGGTGCGCAACAGAGCCAACTGTCACTTTGTATCCGTTATCGGTTTTTTCCACGACAGGAATATGCTTTTCCTGCGCTGCATCAACCGTGTTTTCTGTCATCAGTTCCATAGGCTGACCACAACACACCAACTCACCAGCACCTGTATGCAGTACCTGAACGATATTTCCACATAAGGGACATTTATACACCTCGTTCTTCTTGGTCATCATTTTTCTCCTTTTTTTACTGTTTGCAATGAAAGTTACAGGGAGGGTTATGCAATCTCCCCATCTGGAATATTCTCTTTTTCTGCCACACTCAAATTAGCTGGCGTTTTTGCTCAGATAATCTGCAACGCCTTCAGCTGTTGGCTTCATAGCCTCTTCGCCATCTTTCCAATTTGCCGGACAAACATCTCCATGCGTCTCATGAAAAATTAAGGCATCAACCATGCGTATTGCTTCCTCAACAGAGCGACCAAGCGGGAGATCATTGACAACCGCATGCCGAACAATGCCCTGTTTATCAATCAGGAAAGTGCCGCGCAGAGCCACACCCATGTCCAGCAACACTCCATATTGGCGAGATATTTTTTTATCCAGATCTGCTACCAACGGGTATTGAACTTCGCCGATTCCGCCATTGTTCACAGGGGTATTTCGCCAGGCCCAGTGACTGAATTGAGAGTCAACAGAAACGCCAATAACCTCACAGTTTTTGTCTTGAAACCGAGAAAATGCCCTATCAAAGGCTATGATTTCTGAGGGGCAAACAAAGGTAAAATCAAGAGGATAAAAGAAAAGAACAACGTATTTTCCTTGATAGTCGGATAATGTAAAGTCTTCTTTAAACGATCCATCACCCATTACCGCAGTTGCTGTAAAATCAGGTGCCTGTTTAGTAACCAATCTGCACATATATACCGCCCTCCTTTATTGGCATCTATATCTCTTTGGAAAAAAATTAAGTTTGTATTATAGACAGAGTTTGTCGTATACGTCAATATAAACTGGTTGGATTTTTGCGAAATACCGTAAACCAGAAATTCTACCAGTTTTCATCAAGAAGCTCAAAGTAGCCCTGTGGATGAGAACAGGCTGGACATTTCTTTGGTGCCTCGGTTCCCTCATGAAAGAAACCGCATTTTGTGCAGTACCAAACTACCGCAGAATCACGCTTAAAGACTTTACCCTCTTTCAAGTTCTCAATAAGACGGCGGTACTGCTTGGCATGTTGCTCTTCTGCCTTGGCAATAGCTCGAAAAGTGGCTGCAATAACTGCAAAGCCTTCCTCTTCCGCAATCTTGGCAAACTCTGGATACATCTCCATGTATTCATGCTCTTCTCCAGAAGCAGCGGCCTCAAGGTTTTCCTGTGTTGTTCCAATGGTTCCAGCAGGAAAAGAAGCCTGTACTTCAACCTCACCGCCCTCAAGGAGTTTGAAAAGGGTCTTGGCATGCACCCGCTCCTGCTCGGCAGTTTTTTCAAAAATATTCGATATCTGAACAAAACCTTCTTTTTTTGCCACCTTTGCTGCAAAGGAATAGCGATTTCTTGCTTGGGATTCTCCGGCAAATGCCGTGAGGATATTCTTCTCTGTCTTGGAACCTTGCAATGCTGCCATGATTGTTCTGTCTCCTTTGAACTAAAGTGCTGCTTTTCCAGCTTTGGTTATTTTATATTGACAACGAATCGGGCTTGTAATAAACCCCTTCTTTTTCAGAGCTGTTAGTTGACAACTGATCTGTTTTGGATCTAATGAGGTCGCAGCAGCAATATCTCTGTTTACACAGATATTATCTGACGTTGCTAACACCTCAAGCACCTTACGCTGCCGTTCATTCAGCTTCCTCTTTTTTCGCTTGCTCTTCTTTTTAGAGGATTTCTTTGCGTTGTCCTTTATGCAATCCCCTGTACAACCCTCTGTACAATCCTTCTCATTCTTCTGAATTTTTTTATTCTTTGCCTGACATTTCGAGCAAATACCAAAAAACTCTATCCGACAACCAGAAATTTTATACCCTTGGCTCTGGTCCTCCTCTAAAGAGATGATGCGACTTTGATCAAACTTGATATCATCAATGCGTCGGCATTGCACACAAAATATATGGTCGTGTTGCTCAACTTCCTTGTCAAATCGCTTCTGGCGTCCGCTGATCTCCAGCTTTCTGATCATTCCAGCCTCAGACAGAATTTCGAGATTTCTATACACGGTAGCCAAACTGATACGTGGTAACTTCTTTTTAATTCGTTCGTATAGAGCGTCAGCAGTTGGATGATTATGGCAATTTCCAAGCTCTTCAAGGATTAATTCACGCTGGTGGGTCATTCGTAGGATATTTTTCATCGGATCACCTGCTGTTGGAGTATTATTTTTCTCTAAAAGTAATTGAGAATCATTACCGTGTCAAGAATAATATTATAACAATCGCCACCACAACCAGTGAGTACAACCAATTGATACCAAAAAATAACCTAATAAGTGCTACCTCTTTTTTATTGGGGAAAGATAATAAAATGTAAAATTCATTATCATCAGATAACCCATGAGGAACAAAGAAAATATAAGTACCTTGCAAGATTTTTCCTTGTGGCCCAATACAATTTCAGGATACGCTTTGAACGAACATCTTTTATTTCATTATTAATTTCTTCAAGGGTAATTTTATCTTTTCCTTTGCGAACAGAATCATACTGCATTGTTATGCCATTAGTTTAATATTCTTTTTAATTCATCTATTAGCAGTGTTTTTCTATTTTCGATGTATTCTTCAAAATTATCCAATTCAAAGTCAACATTCGGGATTAAATGGCTTTCCAAGAATTTATCCATATCAATGTTTTTGGTTTGTTCATCAACCCATTCTTTCAATGAAGTGTCATTTTTAGACATATTTTCATTTGCATCCAACATTTGAAGATTATAAATCGAGTTATAAGTCCACCACCCATACTTTTCCTTCAAATCATCAGTCAAATTATCATAACTTGCTGCTGGATGAATGTGGTCTTTATGAAAGTCATTGTTTTTATAATCAAGGTTTGGATATAAAACTGAAAGTGTTGAAAATGTGTATTGGTCATCTTTTTGAGAATACAATAAGTCTTCAATAAATTCATCACCGACAGTCGTATCTTTCTTTATGTTTTTATTTATTTCATTTACTGGAAATTCAGTTATCTCAGGTTTAATTTTTAAGTTCTTAATGTCTGATGTAAAAACTTTTCTTATTTGAGTTAGAACAGAATCTGCTTGACCACCAAATATTTTCTTAATCAATGCAATGTGCAGCCATTTTTTTATTATTTCTCTTTCACCCTTAAATTCAATTTTAGTTGAATAGTCCTTAGATATTTGCCTATGATACAGATAATAAGTAATCGGGATAATAGCATTTTTAGAAGTTAAGGTATAATCTGAAAACCCATATGTTTCTAATAAATCAAAGGTTGATAATATTGCATCTCTAATTCTCCCCCATTCTGATTCAAATTCTTTCGCATTATCTTTTGAAAAGTTAGTGACTCTAAATTTAATATCCTTACTGTACAGAAATAGGAACGTTTTTAAGACTAAATCTTTTGAAATTGAAAATCCTTTATCTCTGACGCTATCAACAAGTTTATGGATTTCTTTTCTGGCATCTTTTTGTGTCCAATTTGCTACCGCAATTGACATAAGCAAATCAGAAAAATTTAAGGGTTCTCCGCCACTATTAATTCTAATAAAGATGTTTAAGGCTTTATCTAAATCTTGTTCTTTTTCAAGAAAGTAGTTTATTATTTTATCGGAATGAATCACTTCCTGTAAACGTGCTAAGATATCAATTGAAAATTCTGAAAGTCCATTGTCAGTGACATACTTATTGAATTTAGATATGTTTTTCAATTCTAAGATTTTTCCAATACGAAACCATTTGTCTTTATAAATCTCTGTTTGTTTTGTTTCAGAATCTTTTAAAAAGTTAAACTCATAAATTCTACCATCTTCTTGTTCTTCAAGTGTTGATTCAAAGTTTAGGTACAATCTTCTTGTTGGGATACTCCGTTCTGAATTTTCCCATTTTTTTCGATATTCTTTATATGCATAACTGCCCTTAAGCCCTATATACAAGGAAGTTAATCTTTGTTGTCCGTCAAGAATTGCATTGAAAGACCCCATACCATCAGTTAATATTTCTTCATTATGAGTTTTGTATCTCTCTCTATATTCATTGATGAATTTATAAAATCTGTAGCCATTTACAGATGCTCCTTCCACATTCCAAAAAAGAAAAGAACTAATCGGATAGTTTCTCATTAAAGAGTCAAAGAGCCACTCTATTTTTGAACTCGACCAAACAAATTCTCGCTGAATTGCTGGCAATAAGAATTTATTATTTTCTACATTTTCAACTGCTTCTGCAATCGTAATTGGCATCTGAAAGGACATATAATCTCCTATTTGTGGCATAACAGTCTTAACAAGTGGAAACTTTCCATGAAAATCCAATTATTAAGATATTAAGGTGTAAAAGTGGAAATAATGTCCACTTATTAATTTTTACCTGCTCTTTTCCTCTTATTAAGCTATACAATAGCTAACATGGAAAACCGAATCAAACCCCGTAGCCATATTGATTAAAGACCGGGGTCAGGTCACAACTTCAAACCATCCCCGGCAACAATCATACAAAACATCATTGCCGGAGATAATTCACCGTACTTTCCTTCCTTACCCTTCACCTCCCCCATTATGCAGGCCCTGAGCTTCATTACCTTCCATCGGGGCGATAATTTCCACGTTCAGTATCGCAGTAAGTTGCTCCATCAACGTCTGTTCGGGCATGGAGTCCTCCGTGTATGAATTTTAAAAAATGATTGCAACGTATTGCAATGCTGTGAGTCTGTCAAGAAGAAAAGGGGGAGAACTCCTGACCGGTGTGCAGAGAGAAGGAAAACAGGAAAAAGTATATTTTTTCTTTGAAAAGAGAAAAGAAATATACGTGGAGAACAAAAAAAGAGACCTTTTTATCTTTTCAATATACCCAGAGATATATTTTTTCTGCTTCCGAAAAGAAAAAGTATATATTCAAATTGATACGGAAAAAATATACACGAGGATGCTTAATGCTTTTTTTGCGGAACTGTATGGAGTATGGATATTTTTCTTTTTCTAAAGGCTCCTGAAATTGAAAGGGGGGTGATCACAAATCCCCCCTCCTGCTCAATAAGAACTCTTTACGCTCTACGCCTCCATCCGATCCACCCGCCGAGCCGCAGCAGGCTCCACAGCCTCCCGCTCCAGCCAAATACCTGTTTTAATTCGTTCGATGATCCGTCGTCCGTCATTGACAATGGCTAAAAGACCAGGAATCAAGACCAGGGTCAGGATGGTGGCGCAGATCACCCCGCCAGCTAAGGAAAGAGCCATAGGGATAAGAAACTTAGCCTGCATATCCTTTTCCAGAATCAAGGGTGCAAGCCCACCCACTGTGGACATTGAGGTCAACAGGACAGCCCGAAAACGGCGCGCTCCGCCTTTTACTATGGCATTGAAAAAGGACATGCCCTCAGCCAAATTCTCATTAATCCGTTCAATCAAAACAATGGCGTCATTGACCACCACCCCGGTCAGGGCCACCATGCCAAACATGGACATCATGGATAAATCATATCCCAGCAGGAAATGGGCTAAAATTGCCCCAATAATGCCAAAGGGAACAGAGACCAAGATAACCAAGGGCTGGATATAGGAACGAAAAATAGTGGCCACGATCACAAAAATGCCCAGCACAGCCATGGGAAAGCCTACCTTGAGCGAGGAAAACGACTCGCGCATATCCTTTTTTGAACCCTGAAGAGAAACGCGCAGTCCTGGATAATCAGCCTCAAGCTGTTGAAAAAAACCAGTAGACAGATCAGCAAAGACCTCCTGAGAGTTGGCTCGTTTTGAATCCACATCCGCAGTCACTGCGACCCGACGCATCCCGTCCGTTCGGGTAATCGTGGAAAAGCCAGGGCCATAATCCACCTCAGCCACTGAAAGCAGAGGAATTTCCTGTCCGCTGGCCGTCCGTATCCGCATCTGTTCAAAATCTGTCACCCTGCTCCGTTCCTCCTTGGTGTAGCGCACTTTCACCCGGATATCATCCTTGCCACGCTGGACCCGGAAGGCCTCCCGACCGTAGAATCCTGCATTAACCTGACGGGCCAGATCCTCCACAGTCAACCCTAAAGTACGGGCCTCAGGTTTGAGACGGAGTCGAAACTCGTTCTTGCCAGCAGCAAAATCAGAACGGATTTGAAACACCCCATCATAGCTTCGCAGTTTGCTCTGTAATTTTTTTGAAGCCGCAAGAATATCATCCATCTTGCTTCCCTGAAGCCAAACCTCAATCTCTGCACCACCCGGACCATGCCCTTCCCCTTCAAAGACAAGGGATTTTGCGCCAACAATGGAACCAACCTCCTCTTCCCAGGCAATTTGCAGGTCCTTGGAATGGACCCCTAGATCCTCTGGTGGCAGCAGGATAAACTGGACTGAACCCAAGTGCGGCCCCTTGGTCCCACTGTTCCCGCTCAAACTTTGTCCCAACAGGCTCATCCGCCGTTTAATCATAGGCTCCCCGGTCAAGGTGGGTGTGCGTTCAGCAACTCGGATAAAACTTTTTTCTATTCGTTGCATGGCCTGCTCTGTGACCGAAGGCGGTGTGCCTTCAGGAAACTCCACTGTGGCAGTGACCACAAAGCTCGATAAGGTGGGAAAAACCTGAAATTTGACCAATCCGGCCTGAACCAAGCCCAGAGCCAGTAACAGGGTAGCCACGGCAAGGGCGAGAAAGACATAGCGAAAATGAAGCACCCCCCCGAGAAAGGGAACATACAACCTGTTTATGCAAAAATCCAAGCCAGCCTGCATAATACGTTGCAGCCAGGAAAAAGAGAGCAGCTGAAATAAAAGATTCCGGCTGGGTGGCTTATTCAAATCAGGAAGATGACTGAGATGAGCAGGCAAGAGAAAAAGACATTCCACCAACGAAATTAATAAGCTGGAGATAACCACCGCAGGCATGATGGCGATGAACTTCCCCATCACCCCACCCACAAAGGCCAAGGGGATAAAGGCGACAATAGAGGTGGTCACCGCTGCAATCACGGGCATACTGATCTCCAGGGTGCCTTCCACAGCGGCTGCCAAGGGTGAAAGACCTGCCTTGCGCCGGACATAAATAGCCTCACCCACCACAATGGCATCGTCCACCACCACCCCAAGGACCATAATAAAGGCAAATAAGGAAACCATATTCAGGGTCTCGCCCAGGTACCAGATAATGAACAGGGACCCAGCCAGAGAAACCGGAATCCCCATACCAGCCCAAAAGGAAAGGCGCAGATCGAGAAAGAGCCAGAGGAGAAAAAAGACCAAGGCCAATCCGATAACACCATTTCTGGTTAACAGGTCCATTCTGGCCCGCAGTGCTTCGGTATTATCATTAAAGGTCTCAAGATGGACATCAGGAGGAAGCTGTTGTTGCCTTTTTTTCAAGTATTTTTTCACTGTATCCGAGATCTGGATCGCATCCTCATCATCGGTCTTAAAAACCATGATAAAAGCACCAGGCTTGCCATTCACCAAAGAAATAATCGGGTCTTCGGTAAAACCGTCATGGATCTTCGCTAATCGTCCCAAGGTAACCAGCTCACCGGTCGGGTCAGCCAAGACAACAATATCAGCCAGATCAGCGCCCGTGTATTTTCGGCCCACAGTTCGGACCCGGATCTCTTCGCCCTGAGTACGAATAGTCCCGCCGTGCAGATTGATACTGGAACGACGCACCGCCTCGGATACCTGTGCAAAACTGAGATTATAGCGGCGTAACTGCTCTTCTGAAATTTCTATAGAGATCTCGCTCTCTCGAAGGCCAAAGGTCTCTACTTGGGAAATACCATCCAGTAAACGGATTTCATCCTGAATCTGCTCGGCAAAGGACTTGAGCTGTTTTTCCCCCATATCCCCGGACACTGAAAGCAGAACCACTGAGTTGCGCATCAAGATTTCCGTGACCACAGGTTGTTCTGCATCAACCGGAAAGGTGGAGATTGCGTCAATCTTGGATTTGACATCATCCAGCACCTCACTGATATCACTGCTCTCCTGCACATCCACTAAGGCTGTCCCAATATTTTCCCGAGCCGAAGTGGTGTATTGCTTAATCCCCTCAACTCCTTCCAGGGCTTCTTCCACTTTGAGAATAATCCCCTCTTCCACCTCTTCTGGATCAGCGCCAGGATAGGGTACAGAAACCGAAATTTTATCCACGGAAAACTGGGGAAAGGTCTCCCGTCGCATGGTGCTCAGGGCCAGTCCGCCGCCGACAAAGATCAACAGGAGGACAATATTGGCAAAAACCGTATTACCGGCAAAGGCTGCAATAATATTTTTCATTATTCCACCGCCTCATTTTTCTCTGCTTGCTTCTCTGCTTGCTTCTCTGTTTGCTGGTCAGCATCCAAGACAGTCACCAGACTATTTTCCAGAGGATTTTCCAAGCGGGTGATAATCACCTGCTCACCTTGCTCCAGACCATTGGTGATAAAGGCGATGCCTCCTTCAATCCTGACCACCTCCACCTTGCGGGTATGGAGACGATCTTTTTCAACAACATAGACCGCCTGTTCAAAACTGACTGCTGATCGAGGCAAAAGAAAAACCCTGTCCAAGGAACGTCCCTCAATGTCCACCCGGCAGAACATCCCCTGTACCAAGGGAAAAGTTGAGGATGCATCTGGTCGCAGCCGGATAGCCACGGTCAGGCTGCGGGTCCGAGGATCAAAGCGAACCACCCTATCCAGGCTACCTGTTGCCCTGATGCTCTCGTTCTCTGTCCAGGTCACTGTGCAGCCGGTTTCCTCTGGTAGACCAAACCAGGAATTATCCTCCTGCTTACGAGGCTTAAAACGGAGCCAATCCACTGCATCGCGGCTATCCAAAGAGACCCGGATCTCAAGATCACTATCATCGGTCAGGGTGAGTAAATCTTTTCCAGGGGTCACATACTCATCCTGCTCTGCATGCAGCTCAGTGATGCGACCGGTAAAAGGAGCTCGGATAACACATCGTTCCAACTGTAATTTTGCCTGAGCAATACTCTGTTGCACCTGAATGATCTGGCTGTTGATAGCATTGACCGATTGTTCGCCCTTTTCCACACTGGACTGGGTACCTACCTTTTTCTTTTTATAGAGATTACTGACCCGTTGATACTCCTTACGGGCCAGTTCAAGATCCCGGGTTAAACTCTTCAGACGGGCCTGGGCCGTTTCCAGATTGAGACGAAAATCCTGCTCATTAATCTTGTACAGGATCTCTCCCTTTTTGATAATAGCTCCGGGCTGAAGATCCTTATGAGCAAAGGTAATACGACCTGCCACCTCAGCAGGCAGGGTGACATCAGCTCGTGAGATAATTTCTCCGTATCCAGAGATAATCACCGGAGCCTTTTCTGCCCTTACTTGGACCACCTCAACTGGCAGAGCGGGTTCTTTCCGCTCCACCTTTTGCGGCGGTTTTTTCATCTGCTTCATCTTTTTCATACCGATAAAGCCACCTGCTAAAATCAGCACACAGAGTATAATACGTAGAAGTGCTGAACCTGTTTTTTTTAGCTGCATATTTCCTTTCCTTGTCTGTTCTGTCGACCAAGTACCTCTTCCACCTGCTCAAGGACTTCACCCCATTTACGAGCTGTTTCCGGACCAAGCTCTTCCACCAACGCAATAAAGGCGGCCAGCATCTGTTCTTCCATTGTTTCAATTCGCTGCTGAGATTCCGGACTTAAGCTAATAATGACCTTACGCCGATCTGTTGAGGAACGATTTCTGGTTAACATTTTACGCTCTACCAGACGCTCTACCATCACAGAAACCGAAGGTGGCGAGACCTTGAGCAACTCAGCCAGCCTACTCAGCGTCAGTTCCTCGTGACTGCGCACAGTCATCAACAGGTTCATCTGAGCTATTGATAAATCGCATCCATCAGGATGACGATCATTTCTGTGGAGCCGGGTCAGGCTGTTATGCATATGATCCCGGATCATCTTACCCACGGAAAAAATGTACCCGGCCTGTTCTCTCGTTTGTTGATCTGCCAAAAAAGGCTCCCATTTATATTGATTGAATAATAGTTAGATTAACTAATAATTAATTTACTAAAGGGTTGTCAAGAAAAATCAACGGAGATAAGCAGATAGTAAAAAGGAAGTTAAACCAGCGCCTCTTGCATAAAATCGGTCTAGTAAGCAACGTGCCGCTGATTTAGTGCGCAACAAAAAAATCGTTGAGGAAAAAATTGAGGCGATTAATCCCCTGTGATAAGCTATCTTGTATAAGGAAAAAATATAGTGCTGTGAGTACACACGATATAAGTTGTGACTACTCAACAAGATAATAAAGATTTCACTCTCTCTACAACAAATAGCTTACCATGAAAGATGTACGAATGGACAAACTTACCAAGGCATACCTTGATCACGGTATGATTTCTGAGGAAATGACCTTCTTTAAAAAATTTGTACAGGGAATAGATGCTGATGAAGTAGAACATTATCTCAGCAAACTACGAAAGTTTTCAGAAGAATATATTGTCAACCATTTTAAATTTGAAGAGGAGGAGATATTCCCTCTTATCATCCAGTACGGCAATGAAAAAGAAAGGAAAATGGTCCAGTTGCTGCAACAGGAACATATAAAAATATTAAAAAAACTTGAGGAATTTATGGAGCAGGTCGCTTCCTATGGAGCGCATCCGACAAAAAAGGAAATTGAAGAAATTATGCTGTCAAGCAGGGAGGTTCTCGAAATGGTACTGCTTCATGCCCGCAAAGAGGATACCTGCCTTTTTCCGAATTTGTAGAGGTTGCGTTCAGGCTGAAGGCTCTATAACGGCACTTTATCGACGACTTTTACTGCTTCGTCAATTGCATCATGAACTGTATTTCCCACAACAGGAACCACGGATATCACGGCTCCGGTCACTCGTATCGGGACGGTGACAACCTTTGTGAGGAGGCAGCCGCTAAGGAGCGGGTGTAAAGTGGCCAGTAATAATATACTGAAAAAAATCATCCTTTTTAAAATAATCGCGGTAGGGATACCAGTTACCCGGCACCCCCCGCACAGATCCGTACGTGAGGAACTACCTCATACGGCTCCTACCTCGGGTCAGATGACGCGTAGCCGCTGGTTCGGATACGGATGCT
>QYLO01000048.1 GCA_022766165.1 Candidatus Electrothrix gigas | reverse complement strand
AAGCATCCGTATCCGAACCAGCGGCTACGCGTCATCTGACCCGAGGTAGGAGCCGTATGAGGTAGTTCCTCACGTACGGATCTGTGCGGGGGGTGCCGGGTAACTGGTATCCCTACCGCGATTATTTAATCCGAAAGAAAACAACCTCTCACCTTGACGAAAGGTACTCATGCCGGTATCACACCTCAAAAACAAACCCTGCCGCCATGAGGTTTCAGACCATAACACACAGGCTCAAATCCCAATACCCCAGCTCAATGCGTAGAAAAAAGAAAACAGCTACTCTTTTTCCTTGCAATTTCAAGCAACAAGAGCTATGCATTGGATGCATTCTTAGCATTTTGGCACCAGCTCAATATGAGTTACTCAACAAGATCTGCTGCATCGGATAAGTCGCTGCCCAGCATATCAAGAAAGTCCTTATCTCTGGTGTCCTTGTCCTTGAGCTTTTTCTCACTGCTGAACTTGTTGTTGATCCAGATCCCCTTTTTAATACTTCCATTGGCAAAGGTCAGGATACCCTTGCCATTTTTCTTGTCATTTTCCCAGCCACCGGTATAGGTGTCACCGTCAGCATCAATATAATTTCCATAGCCGTGGCGTTTATCATCCTGCCACTCGCCAGCATAGGTTGCACCGTCTGGATAGACATACTTGCCCTTGCCGTTCTGTTTATCATGTTGCCATTCTCCCTCATATTGCCCGCCATCAGGAAAGGTACAGGTTCCCTTACCGTGTCGCTTGTCTCTGTCCCATTCACCGTTATAAACCATACCATCAGGAAAGGTGAGCGTCCCCTTACCGTGCATAAAGCCGTTATGCCATTCTCCCTCATAGACCGTGCCATTTGTGCAGGTAAGGGTACCTATACCTTCCATAGCTCCATCCTCCCAGTACCCTGCATAGGAGTTACCTGAACTAAAGATAAACGTTCCAGAGCCATGCCGCTTACCTTTTTGAAAATCACCCTCATACTGTTCACCGTCTTGAGATACATAGACTCCCCTTCCGTGTATCTGATCATCTCGCCAGTCACCGGTGTATTTTCCACCCTCTACTGTTGTGTAGGTGCCAGCACCGTGCTTTTTATCCCTGACCCATGCGCCGATATAGCAATCGCCCTCTATATAGGTAAAGGTGCCATGACCGTGCTTTTGATCGTTTTGCCATTCCCCAACATAGCTGTCTCCGTTGGCATAAAAATAACTTCCTTGCCCATGCCGCATGTCTTCATGCCATTCTCCTTCATACTTATCGCCTTCTGCATAGACAAGGGTGCCTTGTCCGTGTTTTGTCCCGTTTCGCCAAAAACCGGTATATTCAGATCCAGAGGGATAGGTGTAGGTTCCACGCCCATTGTATTTGTCATACTCCCACTGTCCGATATACTTTGTACCGTCTGGATGTGTATACACACCATGACCATGCCGCTGATTCTGGACAAAGGCACCAAAAAACTTCCCACCGTCTGGAAAAAAAACCGTGCCTTGACCCTGGCGCATGCCGTTTTCCCAGCTGCCACTGTGTATTCTTCCGCTTTTTAAGGTCAGTTTTCCCTGCCCGTGTTTGCGGTTATTCTTCCATTCTCCCTCATAAACAGAGCCATCTGGATAGGTCAATGTCCCTTTTCCTTCTCGGGAGTTGTTGCGCCATTCACCCTGGTACACTGTTCCGTCCGGCATAGTCAGTGTCCCTTGCCCATGCCGCATATTGTCTTTCCAGTGTCCGTAATATTGCCCGGACCACTCAATGCAGCCCAGGCCATTTTTCAGGTCATCTTTCCACTCTCCCTCAAAGCTGCCACCGTTGGTATCCAAGTAGGTTCCTGAACCATGTCGCTTATTGTTGCGCCACTCGCCTGCATATTGACCACCATTAGGATATATGCAGAGTCCTTGTCCGTTTCGCTTACCGTCTGATAACTCACCAATATACTCTTCTTGATTCTGATAAACAGTTGTTTTTGTCATGTTATAGCTCCTACTCTGCTTGAGCGATAAATGCGGCTAGGTTGATCTTCTTTCCAGAGATATTCAACTTTTTCCGTATATTTTTGCGATGTGTTGCCACGGTTTGCAGAGAGATATGCATGCTCTCAGCAATTTCTTTGCTGGTTTGTCCCTGGCGAATACAACTCAAGAGCCGTAATTCAGTTGGCGTGAGCAGGGAATATATCTCTACACCCTTGCCAGCCACTGGAAGGGATATTTTTTTTAGGTTGCTCACAAGAGTGTCTCGTAACTGACGGCGTTGCTGGCTTGACACCTCTGTGATTCTGGTTAAGCTCGGCAGGATGAGCTGTTCAATATTCGCCTGCACAATGCGACTTGCAGCCTGTTTTTCCTCTTCAAATTCGTGCAGCAAACGTTTGAGGACAAGATTGGTTTCCTGCAACTCACGGTTTTTTTCCTCAAGTTCGACTGTTCTCTTTTGTATCTCAGCAGTCAAACTGTTCTGCCTCTGCTGTAAGGCAAGATGCGTACGCACCCGCACCAAAAGTTCTAATCTGCTGTAGGGTTTAACAAGATAATCCACCGCTCCTGCTTCAAATGCCGTCACTTTTTCTGTTGGTGCATTATGACTCGTGAAAAAAATAACCGGAATAGCTGTTGTGGCAGGATCAGATTTCAATTGCCGACAAATTTCGCAGCCATGCATTCCAGGCATCTCCCAATCAAGAATAATAAGATCCGGCACTTTTGTGCAGGCGATGTGCAAGGCTGCTCTACCTTCTGATGCTGTGATAACCTGATGGCATTCATTCTCTAAAATTATTCGTAATGTAAAGAGAATACTCTCATCATCATCAACGATCAATATTGTTGTTGCATCTGTTTTTTCCCTGTTTTTTTGCCAATCTCTTTCACCCATTGTTCCCTTGTTGATTTTTTTATTGGAGTGCAGGCAACAGGTCTCGCTCCAGACTGTTATCAACCCTATTGAATATTGAAAAACTCCCAGCCTACTCTCTGGTTAAATGACGATAGCGGATACGATGCGGCTGATCAGCCGCCGCACCCATTCGTTTTTTATAGTCCTGTTCATACGCAGAGTAGTTACCCTCAAACCAGACCACCTTGGAATCGCCTTCAAAGGCCATAATATGGGTGGCAAGCCGATCAAGAAACCAACGGTCATGGCTAATAATCACCGCACAACCGCCATAGTTCTCTAGTGCTTCTTCCAAGGCCCGCAGGGTATTCACGTCCAGATCATTGGTCGGCTCATCCAGCAGCAGGACGTTGCCGCCCTGTTTGAGCATCATGGCAAGATGGACCCGATTGCGCTGCCCACCAGAGATCTCCGAGACCTTGTTCTGTTGCGCAGAACCGCTAAAGTTGAACTTAGCCACATAAGCACGGGCATTGACCTCCTGCGTACCAAGCCATAGAGTGTCCTGACCCTCGGAAATGGTCTCGTAGATGGTTTTATCAGGATCAAGAGTATCACGTCCCTGATCCACATAACAAAGCTTAACAGTTTCACCGATACGGATATTACCTTCATCAGGTTCTTCCTGGCCCGTGATCATCCGAAATAAGGTGGTCTTGCCAGCCCCGTTTGGCCCGACAATGCCGACAATGCCGCCAGGTGGCAAAGAAAAGGAAAGATCCTCCACCAAGATACGATCTCCGTAGCTCTTGCTGATCCCCTCCCCTTCAATGACCACCTTACCCAAACGGGGACCGGGCGGAATGTAGATCTCAAGTTTTTTCAAGCCTTCATTGCTGTCCTGTTGCAGGAGTTCTTCATACTGATGAATACGGGCCTTGGCCTTGGAACGCCGTCCCTTGGGACTCATGCGAATCCATTCCAGCTCCCGTTGCAGGGTCCGCTGGCGTTCGCTTTCCTTTTTCTCCTCCAGGGCCAGTCGCTTTTGTTTCTGCTCCAGCCAGGAGGAATAGTTACCCTTCCAGGGAATTCCCCGTCCCCGATCAAGCTCCAGAATCCAGCCAGCCACGTTATCCAAAAAATAGCGATCATGGGTGACCGCAATCACGGTTCCCTCGTACTGCTGCAAATGATGCTCCAACCAAGCCACGGACTCGGCATCTAAGTGATTGGTCGGCTCATCCAGCAGCAGGATATCTGGTTTTCTGAGCAGGGTACGACACAGGGCAACCCGCCGTTTTTCTCCGCCGGACAGTACCTCAATCTTGGTCTCAGCAGGCGGACAGCGCAGGGCATCCATAGCCATGTCCAAACGACTGTCCAGATTCCAGGCATCAGCAGCATCAAGTTGATCCTGCACCTCTCCTTGGCGTTCAATTAATGCCTGCATGGCATCGTCATCCATTGGCTCGGCAAATTGGGCATTGATCTGATTATACTCTTCCAGCAGATCAACCACCCCTTGCACCCCCTGTTCCACGATTTCACGCACCGTCTTATCTGGCTCAAGCTGCGGTTCTTGCTCCAGGAGATCCACGGTAAAACCTTCAGAAAGAAGACTCTCACCCTCAAAGTCGGTATCCTTGCCAGCGAGAATCCGTAACAGGGTACTTTTCCCAGATCCGTTCAGGCCCAGCACGCCGATCTTGGCCCCATAAAAATAGGAGAGGGAGATATCCTTGATAACGACTTGATCCTTATACTTTTTACTGACCTTGATCATCGAATAGATGATCTTATTTGCCTCTTGTGCCATCTTGTACTTTTATGCCTTTAATTTTATATGAAATTATTGGATGACTAAAACCCTCGCCTCACCCCAGACGTTAAACGGTTAAAATTTAATTCAGCTCCCTTCCGCATAGAGGTATCGCTTAATCTTATGCG
Organism: Candidatus Electrothrix gigas; assembly: GCA_022766165.1. Taxonomy (GTDB): domain Bacteria; phylum Desulfobacterota; class Desulfobulbia; order Desulfobulbales; family Desulfobulbaceae; genus Electrothrix; species Electrothrix gigas. Next base: position 20,418 of record QYLO01000048.1, on the reverse strand, counting down.
TGGCCGTTTTAACAAAAGGTTCCTTCTGTTCAACAATCTTGGTGAGGTAGGATATAGACCCAGTTCGCATATTAACCAATTGACGAATGCGTTCCAACTCCGCAGCGATGAATGCCTGTTGCTCCTCTTTACTTTTACCCTGCATCTGCTTATCAATAAAATCATAATCAGGGTGGACCAGTGCTTCCAGCACCCCGTTTCTCTCAACAACTAAGGAATCAGCGACCAAAGGTGAGCTGTCCAGTTTATGCTCAATGCCCTCTGGATAAACATTTTCGCCGTTGGCCAGCACAATAACAGACTTTGAACGCCCTTTGATATGCAGGTTGCCCTGTTCATCAAAATAGCCCAAATCACCGGTGTGCAGCCAGCCCTGTTCATCAATGGTCTTGGCAGTCTCTTCCGGGTTATTCCAATAGCCCTGCATGACATTGGGTCCCCGAGCAAGAATCTCGCCGATATCTGTTATTGGGTCAGGATGATCAATACGCACTTCCACCCCGGCAACTGGTTTTCCTGCAGAACCAGGTTGGATGGTCTTGTCTCCTTCCGGCCCCCCAGAGATTAACGGGGCAGCTTCAGTCATCCCATACCCCACAAGAAAGGACAGGCCAGAGTCCCACAGGAAATCTTCAACATCCGGGTTGAGTGCAGCCCCGCCAATAGCCAGCATCTTCAGGCGTCCACCGAAAAAGTCTGCCAACTTGTTGCCGATCTTTTGATAGACCCATTTGCGACCAAAGGGAAACCGGCACAGGAAAGTAAGCAACCTGCTTTTCAGCACTGCTGGAATCACCTGTTTCGTATATATTTTTTCTATGATCAACGGCACAATCAGCATGACATGGGGCCGTTCATGGGCGCAGAGTTTTTTCAATACAGCAGGCGTTGGAGTTTTGTTCGTATACAGCACACAGGCCCCCTTGAGCAGGGGCATGAGCAGCCCGACCGTAAATTTATAGGTGTGGGCAACCGGCAGAACCGAGAGAAAAACAGCTCCAGATTGGATCGTTACTACTCTGGCAGCAGCAACGGCATTGGAGCAGAGATTAGCGTGGGTGAGGATCACAGCCTTGGAAAAACCCGAAGTACCAGAAGTGTAGAGGATAGAAGCAGGATGATCACCTGCCACCTCGGAAAATTGCAGGGAGCCATTCTGCAAAGCATCAGCAAACTCGGCTTTGGCCTCGGATAAAAAATCCGTAAAGGGCAGCACCTTGTTCTGCCCTGCCCTGCCAGCTTCCTGATAATCATCAAGGGTAACCAGTAGGGCAATTTCCTGATCTAAATCCTGGTCCGAATCAACCAGCTTACTAAGCTGTTGCTTACTGGTAAAGATAACCCTACATTCCATTTCCGTCAAAATATTTTGGACATCGTCCTTGGGCAGATCAGGCAGGATAGGTACGCAGACTGCCCCGAGACGAACAGCGGCAAAATAGACGGTTCCCCAATTATGGGAGTTTTCCGCAAGCAGAGCGATCCGGTCACCAAAACGCACACCCTCTTGTTGTAATCGGGCTGCAAGAACATAAATACGGTCATGAAGTTCCTGATAACTGATTGGAGTTTCCAAGGCCATACCCAAGGCATTAGACCTGGCATAGCTGGCGCAGCTGGCATCAATCAAGGCATTGAGATTCGCAGCCTGCCTTGGAATGTGCGAAATATGCGAAGTGTTCTTTTCCATGCTATCTCCTTTTTTGAGCTTGTCTAGCCAATCCCAAGTAAGTTTCCTAGCTGAAAGATGCCAACCGCCATAGTAAAGGCAAAAATCGTATTAAACCCCATAGAGAAAAATGCCCACTTCCAAGAACCTGCCTCTTTGGCAATAGCAACAACAGTGACAAGGCAGGGAGAGTAAAACATAATAAAAAAGAGAAAGGCCAAGGCTGCAATGGGATTCCAGTGCTTATCTTGGGAGAGCCTGTCTTTTAACGAGGTTGTCTTTTCCTGGTCTGCCTCGCCAAGAGAATAGGCTGTACCCAAGGTGGAAACAATAACTTCCTTTGCAGCAAACCCACCCACCAAGGCAATATTGGTTCGCCAGTCAAAGCCAGCAAAACGACTGATCGGCTCCAAGGCAATACCGATGCGACCGGCGATGGAGTGGCGGAGACCAGCTTTCGCCTCAAGCTGATCAATCCGCAGGAGCTTCGAAGGTGCATCAGCAGAGGCTATAACCTGTTGACGCATGGTTTCAAACGCAGCAACCTTTTCTGAGGGCAACCCCGGATAGGTCATCATAGCCCAAAGGAGAATGGAAATACCAAGAATTACTGTACCAGCTTTTTTAATATACTGCCATGTTCTCTCCCAGGTATGAATAAATAATCCCTTGAGTGTAGGAAGACGGTACGGGGGCAACTCCATAACAAAGGGGGTTGACTCCCCTTTCAGCAGCGTCATGCGTAAAAATTTTGCCGTTAAAAGAGCGACCAGCCAAGCAACAAGGGTTGCAAGAAACATGTACATGGCCTGATGATTTGGAAAAAAAGCAGCAATAATCAGGGTCAGAACTGGAAATTTAGCGCCACAGTTCATAAACGGCACAGTCAGCAGGGTAGCCATTCGTTCTTTGGGAGAACGTAGGGTTCTGGCAGCCAACACACCCGGTACAGCACAACCGCCTGCAATACCACCGGAAATAATAAACGGCATCACAGAAGATCCGTGCAGCCCAAAAAAATGAAAGATCCGATCCATCATAAAGGCAACCCGGGCCAAATATCCTGAGTCCTCCAGCACGGCAATCCCAAAAAACATAAACATGATGATCGGCACAAAACCCAGCACACCGCCTACCCCATCAATCACCCCTGAGATGATCATGGACTTAATCGGTCCATCAGGCAGGAGAAATTCTGTTACATTGCCAAGCAGTTCAAAAAAGAGGCCCAGCCAGTCAACAAAAATGCCAGACCAATTAAAGGTGAAGCTGTACAGGCCCAACAGAACAGCGGCCATTAATAAGGGGCCAACCACTCGATTGGTCACCACCTTGTCGATCTGATCTGAGGCATAGAGTCTGTCCTGCTCAGTTATCTGTGTTACCTCACCTTGACGAAGAATAGAACGTACAAAACCGTACCGATGATCTGCAATCACTGTTTCAGGATAGGCATCCAGCGTGTCCTGAAGATGGCGAGCTAAGGCCGCGCTTCGGTCGATGAGTTGCTGACCAACAGTCATATCTTCTAGCATGACCTTTGCGACAATCTGCTCGTCATTCTCTAAAATTTTCAGGGCAGTCCATGAGGCAGGATAGGTGTTTCCAAGCAGCTTATGCTGTTCAATCATCGGGACCAACTCCCGCAGCGCCTCATCAATATCAGCCCCGTAACGGATCAAGGTTTGACAGGGTGGAGCTGTCTGGCAAACTTTCTGCACGGTTTGCAGCAGCTCTGGTATCCCCTTGCCTGAACGAGCAATCAAAGGCACAACCGGCACTCCGGTTAACTCGCTCAGTTTTTTCGTGTCAACAAGAATACCTCGCTTTTCAGCGACATCAATCATGTTCAGGGCGATCACCAGAGGCACACCCAGTTCAAGAAATTGGCAGCTCAGATACAGATTTCGCTCAAGATTAGAGGCATCAACAATATTGACCACCACATCCGGTTGCTCGTTGACCAAATAATCACGAGCTACCAGTTCTTCTACAGAATACGCTGTTAAAGAGTAGGTTCCAGGCAGGTCAACCACCTTGATCTCCTGCTCTTCATGGAAAAAGACACCCTCTTTTTTTTCAACTGTAACACCTGGATAGTTGCCCACATGCTGCCGTGCACCGGTGAGAGAGTTAAACAGGGTGGTCTTGCCAGCATTAGGATTTCCAGCAAGGGCAATATGTATCGTTTGCACCGTTTTACTCATCAGGCTTTCCCCTGCGCAGGCTCTGTTTCCACTTCAATATAATCGGCCTCACTGTTGCGTAAGGTCAGTGTCTGCCCATTGATACGTAGCTTGACTGGATCGTAGAGGGGCGCACGTCCTGTCACTGTAATCTCTGTACCTGGCACAAGGCCCATCTCTCTGATGCGTAAGCCAAGGCTGCCACCGATCTTGACAGAGGCAATGATACCGGACTGGCCGGTGTGCATTTTTCGTAAATTCATTTTTTCCTTTCTCTTTCCTGCTCACTCTGAGAACAACATGCAGAAGTTACACGCTCTTTACAGGTTGCACATCTCTCAAAGCAGGAATATTTTCCTGAACGGTATGCGCTGTATAGCTTCTTTCCAATATAAAGGCAGATAACAAGGACAATAAATGCAATCACAATATCCTGTATAAAATCCTGCATAAAATTTCCCTTGAAAAACTTATTTAGTTACAACTAAAAAAAACGATAAAAAAAATCCTCAAAATTCTCAACCAGCTTTAAAGAGGACAAACAAAGATATTTCGAGCGGTTAATGAGTCAAGGCTCAGGGTTCCGCCATTGATCTTAACCATACACTGCTTTCGCCCTTGCCCACGTCGTGCAGGACAGAGTAACTCCAGCACTGTTCCAGGCAGCACGCCTAAAGAGGCCATCCTGCCACAGGTATGACGATCACCGCTGACTTTGCACACCCTTACTCTGCTACAACCGCAATGTTCGGACAACGGGCGAATTTCATCTGGAGACTGACTGCCTCGTTGTTTTATGCAGCGCAGACAACAGGAAAATATATTGCGTTTTCTCTTCATGACCTTTTACAGGGTAAAATAACCCGGTATTCTCCCTCTTGTGCAGTTTTATGCAGTTTTTTTTGAGGGCATAGTAGCGGGTATCGGGATAGGTAGTATAGCAAAATGTTAGGTACAACAAACTTTTCTTCTTGTCAATATCTTTTATAAGGATTTTTTACGAAAATCAAGTATGATCAAATAAGGTTCAGAAAAGTTTACAACGCCTCTTTTAAAAATATATTTTTCTTATTTCAAAATGTTACACTGTCACTCCTGTGTTTTAAAAAAAATACACCTTCTCTCCTGTCAAGCTGAAAGGCATCTTGATTCCACAGTTTTCATCCTGCAAAGCGGTAAAAAAAGTCTGCCGTGTCAAATACAGGTAAGAGAACAACCGGTTTCTAGCAGGTCGCCACATGATATCATGCAGTATGATTCAGCATCATCCGGTATTATTTAGTATGATGCCTGTATAATTTTTTTCAACAACGACTTGACACTACGCAGAGTTTTTCATTCGAGCTTGTTTTTACGGGCGTGACATGATATTTTACTCTATAATCATTGAGAGTTTTAAGATATCTCCCCAAACATCCGCCTGCTCGCGAGTTTATACAGACAGGATGAGTAACGCATGACCAAAGTTACCCCGCCAAAAAAAGGTCAACACCCATCATCAAGAAAGGGATTTTTCTTTGAAAAAACAGTTGTTAAAACAACTGTCCCCTATGAAAAAAGTTCACCTATTTACTCTTTACTCAAAGGTCAACGGGTCGGACAAATCCCTATAGACGAACATAAAGAAATTGACAAAGAAGAACTGATCGGCTACCGCAGAACTGTGGCTAGCCTTGAGTGGCTCTTGTTGCTCCTTGTCCTCCTCTGCACCAATCTTCCCTGGGTTGATGTTCCAGAGCCAATACTCCTCTATGTAAGCATCGCAACATTTGCCCTCTTTATCTGTATACTACACTATATGTGGCGGCGCTATGATGGAACACGCTGGAAATTATCCCTTAATATGTGGGGGATGACGTTTTTTATTACGGCTGTTGTCTGGGAAACCGGCTCCCTCTCAAGTCCATTACTGCCACTTTATTTTGTTATTATCATGCTGGCAGGGACAACGTTAGGCGGAGTATCAACGATCCTTGGCACCATTCTTATTACAGGTTGTTATTTATTTTTTGGTGCTGCGGAACTTAGTTTTTCCCTGAACGACGCCTCAACCACTACCTTTCATGTCGAACATCTTACCCGACCGATTATCCAGCTCTTTCTTCTCTGGCTGCTTGCCTATTTTGTCACCCTGATCTCTAAAGAAACAGACAGGACAAAGGATAAAATACGACAGCTCTCGCGAACAGATCAGCTCACCGGTCTCTGGAACATGAAAATGCTGCTTATTTTTATGCAGCGAGAATATCAACGTATCTTAGCGAAGACAGGGAAATTTTCTGTACTTATGATTGATGCGGATAGCCTGAAGGCGGTAAATGATCTGTATGGACATCACGCTGGAACCATGCTCATTGTCTCTATTTCAGAAACCATGCGCTCGGAACTACGCGAAGAGGATATGCTTGCTCGGTTTGGAGGTGACGAATTTGTAGCCTTTCTTCCAGACACCACTTGCGAGGAAGCATTAGACATCGCCGAACGAATGCGCATAAAGATAGCAGAAGCCCCGCTAAACTACGAGGGCAACCAATTAAGTATAACTGTGAGTTGCGGCATTGCCTGCTACCCTGAACATGGTCATGATCTGACAGAAATTATGAAAATGGCAGACAAGGCATTATACAAAAGCAAGGGGTATGGAAAAAACAGATGTACGATTTTTGAACAACCGCTGGAATCAGATAAGCCTGCATCTCCTTCTCACCACAGCAGAGAGATGCAGGAATCATAAAAGCAGTAAATTCATAATAGTTATGACAGAGGGGTCAACAATCAACAAAATCTGACTTCCACTGCATTGTCCTCTAAAAATGTTTTTACCTGTCTGATCGGTACTTCTTTGCGATGGAAAATTCCAGCGGCTAGGGCTGCCTCTGCTTCTGTTTTTTGAAATACTTCCAGAAAATGTGCAGCGCAACCAGCCCCACTTGAGGCAATCACCGGGATAGTCACAGCCTCTTTGACCGCATTGATCAGCTCCAGATCAAAACCAGAGTTGGTTCCATCCTTATCAATACAGTTGAGCAATATTTCTCCGGCACCTAACTGCTCACAGACCTTGGCCAAGGTGATGGCATCAAGGTCACGGCCTTCCCGTCCCCCCCTGACCGTACACTGGTACCAACAGTACTGTTCTCCAGCAGGTCCCGGAAAAATGGTTTTAACAACTGGATGCTGCGTATCTTCAGGCTGCTGTACATACACTCGCCTCGGGTCTACCGAAATGACCACGGCCTGATTACCGTAGACCCGGGCAATTTGCTCTATGGAACTCAACCCTGTGGACTTACCGGTTTTCAGCACCTCCTCAACAATCAGCACGGCGTCAGAACCAATGGAGACCTTGTCCGCCCCAGAACGAAAATACTCTGCAGCCACCTCAAGAGCTGAATACGATTTGCCATTACAATCCGTGAAATCACGAATCCCTCCCCCAACGGTCAGAGGAACAAAGACCTTTTCCGAGGTTTTTTGCAGCACCTCCATCATGGGCATGTCTTTAAGCGGGAAATCACGAAAGGCGGTAATGTTGAGAAAGGTTACCTCGTCAGCTCCCTGTTCGTAATAATCCTGTGCCAGTTCAACAGGCATTCCTAAATTACGCACATCCCCATCTTGCCGTACATCGTACTGATCACCCTTGGTTACCACCAAATCGCCTTGGTCATTGGACCGGACATCAAGACAGGCAATAATACGCTCTGCCAGCTTGGTTTGCTGAGGACAGGATTGTGGAATCACAGCTTCTTGGCTTGTATCAAGAAAATTTTCCAGCAGTTTTAACCCGGCCTTACCGCTCTTTTCAGGATGAAACTGGGTGGCAATAATGTTGCCCTTTTGGACAGAGCTGACAAACTCACAGCCATAATCTGTCGTGGTCAGCACATCCGCTCTATGATCTGTTGCTACGTGATAGGAATGGACAAAGTATACCTTCTCCTGTCCAGTAAAACCTTGAAAAATCCTGGAAGGTTGATGCACCTTGATCCCGTTCCAGCCAATATGAGGAATCGCTAACTCTGTTTCAAAACGTTTCACTCGTCCTGGAATAATGCCTAATCCTGACTCCTCTGGAGCCTCTTCACTGGAATCAAACAGGGCCTGCAGAGCAACGCAGATACCAAAAAAAGGTCTATTTTCGTAAAGATAGCGCAGGAGTGGGTCAATAAGCTGCTGGTCCCGCAGGCTGTGCATCATAGCACCATAGTTGCCCACACCAGGGAACACCAATCGCTCTGCCTTTGCAATATCCGCAGGGGAATGAACCCTAACCACTGTTTCGCCTAAACTCTCCAAGGCGTTTACAACGGAACGTACATTGCCAGCACCGTAATCTAGCAGGGTAATCATGGAAATCTGTCCACCTTTTTTCTATAATTTTTTGTTTTTTTCTCAAGCTCTTCTTTCAGACTGTTTAAATAGATACTTAGAAAGGTTTGCAGGACAAGTCAAGGAGTATGGCTTTTAAAAGGGATTTTTTTGCGAGGCTCCGGCCTCTCAACTCAACGATAAAGCCGGAGTTTGAAGGGATTCATCGTAACATCTGATAGGGGCAGGAGGAGCAGATATTTTTTCTGTGTCTGCTCTCTGTAGTTGCTCAATTTTTTTACTCTCTGTCTTTGCTCTTCAGAACGCCTGCAATAGACTCAATAGCCACATTGTATTTGGCTTCTTTCGTCATCAGGGTTATATAAACATTATCAACGTGATGTGCCACGATAACAATATGACCATCAGGAAACATCAGCACACCAGGTTTTTTTGTGCAGAGAGGAAGCGTACATGCCTCTTCATAGGTCTTTCCGATATGTTTGATGATGCCATGTATATTCAGCCCGGCAACAATACGCAAACGGTGCAGATGAACCAAGCAGCCTTTGGACACCACGCCTATTGCAATAAGATGAGGAAGGTTGAGCAAGTCTTTTACCTTGGCTAAGGCATCGTCGCTAGGCAGCAGAGCATAGGGTCGTATGTCCAAACCGTAGTCTGCCTGAATCAAATCAAATAACCTGCCAACAGTGAGCGAGTCCATTTCAAAAAAAGTCTCTAACTCTGGAATAGTGAGCAGCTCGGTAAACCGCTCCAGATCGCCGACAATTGAGGCAGCGGCCAGATACAGTTCAGCGAACTTTTCTGCACAAGAAAGCTAATCGAAAGCTTTGACCGACCGATACTTTTTTTCTTATAAATAGTTATAAGTTACAACTAATTAAAGGTGGGTGTATCTACCACAAGCGTTTTCAAAAAGAAATTGAAAGCACCTACTATATTTCTGCAAGCTCTTGACCCATCAGTCAACTTGACAGTCTTTGCACTACCAAGTTTCCTGTTTTTTAAACTGTACAATTTCAATAATATAGAAAAAAATTACGACTCTACAATTGATTTATACCTAACAATTTTAATCTGAGTTCGACCCGGTTGCAATACAAAAAAAAGTAAATCGAATAACAGGTCGGAGAGGAAACTTAACCCGCATGAAATGATAGGATTAAAATATACACTATTCCTCCTCTCTTGTATCCCGTTGTCTTAATCTAAGCTTGATATCATATTCAAATTTTGCTACTTATCCAATAGGATTGAATGAAAGTAAAGTAAAGGTCATATCAAACAAACAATGAAAAAATTGCAACAGGGAGTTAAACATGCGTTTTCGGTATATCTTGAAGGTTAAGAACTTTTCCAGAACCGGAATCCTTTTTCTCCTGCTTTTTTGTATGTTCCCTTCTGTTTTTGCCGCTTCAAATCACGATCAAGTGCAAGTTCCTCTCAAGGCAGGTGAAACCTTACGTCAGTTCAGTGAACGGTTGCTCGGCGATGGAGATGCTTGGCCGATCATTCTTCGTTGCAACGGAATCACGCATTCAGATACACTTTCACCAGGTACGCCCTTACGTGTTCCTGTAGGGTTGTATACCAATTTGCAAAGGCATCTTGCAGATACTGCCTTACTTATCAGCAAGGCAAATCAAGAAGGTGCTGCCCTGTTGGCTAAAAAAGATATCATAGAGGCAATACGCCTGCGGGAGCAAGCCCTTGTTTTGAAAAAGCAAGGCACCCTGCGGGATGCTCTCAAGCAGGCAGTCCTAGCAGAGGCTCAGGCAAGGGCTGCGCTGTCTCGGGCAAAAAATAAGCAAACACGCGTTGCTCAGGCATGGGTAGCTGCCACAGCAGGCACTGTGCAGAATCGTCGGCCCGGTACTTTGCACTGGCAGGAAACCCAGCTCCAGCAAAAACTACAGGAGAGAGAAAAGGTTCGCACCCTGGCAGACTCTCGTTGCCAGATCAAATTCAGCGATCAGAGCCAGCTTTCTCTGGGAGAACAGGCTTTGGTTGTTATTGGCAGTATGCAAAAGAATATCATTCGTTCTGCATACAGTAACAGCGTGTCCATGTTTGAGGGCGATCTTCTGGTTCATCTTGCCTCGCTCAGTCCAAAAAAGCGTTTTGAGGTAAAGTTGCCTGATATCACAACAGATATCCGTTCGCTTGACTTTCGAGCCTCCCATGACAAAAATAATGTAACCAGGATCGCCAACTATGACGGTGAAATCGATATTATCTCCGCAGGCGGTCAGGTAACTGTGAAAAAGAATCAGGGAACCAAGGTTCTTCCAGGCCAGCAGCCTACAACACCAAAAAAGTTGCTTTTACCGCCTCTCATCCTAATACCAAAACCGCAGCAAAAGGTGTATGGAGATATGGTGCTGTTCAGATGGAAACCAGTGAGCAGTGCTTCACATTATCAGATTGAAATCAGCGACAGTACTGCATTTACCACCCCCCTTGTTTCAAAAAAAATCAATACATCGTCTTTTTACTGGAACAAGGATCCCACAGGAGAATATTTTTTTCGGATTCAAACCGTTGATCAAAACGGCTGCCCAGGACCGTTTTCAGACCCGCTCAAATTTTTCATTCATCCTGTTGATACGCTACCACCCTATCTTGTACTCCATGCCCCAGCCAACAATACGGTACTTGCAAAAAAAGAGATTGACATTCGTGGTGAGGTAGAAAAAGATGCTATCTTGCGGATTAACGGTAAAGAGGTTGCACCAGAAAAAAATGGTCGCTTTCAGTATACTGTTGTTCCCAATAAAAGTACTGTCATCAAAGTTGAAGCTGAGGATTTGGCAGGCAATATCAGTATAGTGGAGCGGACAGTCTGGCTGCAACAGGAGAATAAGCTCATTCAACTCGACAGTCCACAGAAAATTTTTAGCAAGACCAAAGAGGTGACTCTTTCAGGTCGATTACAGCCCGGTGTGCAACTACGGATCAATAAAAGGGCTATACAGGCTGCCAATACGTTTACCTATATGCTCCATCTTCCTCAAGGAGAGCATCGGATTGATGTGGAGGCTGTGGGGCTAGATGGTCAGCAGGATATACAGCATCTTCAGGTTGTTGTTGACCTGCATCCTCCTCAAATTCAGGTCAACGATATCCAACATATAACAGCTCAACATCAGATCAAGATACAAGGAACCCTGTCAGAACAGGGGACGGTCAGACTGAATGACAGACCTGTCAGTGTATCAGGTAAAGGCTTTGAAGCAACTGTTCCGTTATCTGAGGGGAACAACAGGATAGTGCTTGTTGCCACAGATCTGGCAGGGAACAGGAGTTCCTGGAGCAAAACCGTGCTTCTTGACTCTCAACCGCCTACAATTTTGAAAAAAAAGCTGTCAATCCCTACAACAAAAGGTGGTGAAGTTGTGCGACTTACAGTCTGGAGCAGAGATGATGGAGTTGGTACGGCACGCAGTGGCTCTTTTATTCTTGAGGTCAACAAAACATTATTCAGAGGCACTCTGAAAAAAACAGGAAAAGATGCTACTGTGTTTGCTGGGAATGTCTTTATCCTGCCCGGTGTTGCCGGACCCGTCAAAGTGCGGGAAATAAGGATAGAAGATATGCTTGGTAATGCCGATGATAGTGCTTATGAATATTCTCCTTGAATATACTTCTCAATATATGGAAAAAAACTAATGCCTCAGTCGTCTTCGTCCTCTCCGTCCTCTCCGTCTATGAACCCACTGTCAGACTCGTCCTCTATTCAGCTTTCTCGTTTAAATAAGAAGATCCTCTTTAATACATTTCTTCTTTCTTTTCTGCTGGTTGGTATCCTTCCGTACAGTATTGTTACCTGGAACCTGTTGGGAAACGTGGAAGATCAGCTCACTGGTTCGCTGAACCATGAATTCTCTCTTCTTGCAAAACAGATTACCCTGCAGGTTGATCAGCTCAACACGCTGACATGGCAAGCAAGCTTAACGCAAATATCTACTATAATTAAAAAAAATAGTACAGTCAAACGGAATCGTCTATTAGATACCTTTTTTCTGCAGTCACAGGATATGTTGGCTGTGGTTTTACGCAAAAATGGCAAGAGACCCATGAATTGGTTTAAAAATGATGAAATGGTTGAACTCTTAGCTGCTGATGCTAAGGGGTTAGATAAACTGCTGAACGCCCCTTGCGATGTACAGACATCAGAAATGCCAATAACCTGTACCCCGGTTTTTATTGATATCCACGGCAGAAAAGAGGCTTTTTTGTCTATGGGATTGTCTGCCTCCAACCCTGCTGGTGAAAAAATTCAGGTACAATGTATTTTCCGAATTTCCAATGCGTTGCAACAAATCGGCAAAGAGGCTGTTTCAGAGATAGAAAATCAGCTTGCAGAAATCTATATTGCTGATGCACGAGGTGCAGTGCTGTATGCGAATCAACGATCCCCTTTTCGGCGTGGTGAGACGTTGCCGTACTCTTTAGTCGATGATATGGCGTCCAGCCTGCAGAACAAGGATTTGGCAAGGGTCTACAAGCTGGAAAGTTTTTCGTATGCTGGTAAAAAATATGTTGGCAGCTATGATGCTGCGAAAACAGTTAACTTTGCAGCCGTGTTAGTTGATCGCCATGACTCCGCCTATGCACTTGTTCAGGACGCCCGCCATGATTTTTTCATCAACATTGCCCTGTTTCTGCTCCTCAGTATATTTTTCTCAGTACTTTTTTCTTGGTTTTTTTCCCGTTTTATTGTCCGGGCTGAGAATGCCTGGTGCGAGGCCAGGGACGCCGCAGAAGAGGCAGCCCATGCAAAGGCACAATTTCTGGCCTTTATGAGCCATGAAATTCGGACGCCTATGAACGGTATCATTGGTATGGCTGAGATTTTACTCGACACTGACCTCACTAAAGAACAGCGCAACTTTGCCTCAGTTATCTATGCCAGTGGCAACAGCCTGATCCGTCTGGTCAACGATATTCTTGACTTTAGTAAAATTGAGGCCGGAAAAATGGACATAGAAGAACATCCCTTTCTGCTGCACAGAAGCGTGGAAAAGGTTTTAACTCTGATGAGTCCCAAGGCTGGAGCCAAAGGCATAGAGTTGATTGCTGCCATTGACCCGCAGCTTCCCTGTCAGGTTCTTGGTGATTCAGCCAGGATTGAACAAATTTTGCTCAACTTAGTGGGCAACAGTCTCAAGTTCACCGATAAAGGAGAGGTAGAGGTAGAGGTACGTGCAGATGATGCTGGTAATATGCTGGTGTACAGTGTTCGTGATACTGGCATTGGCATTGCTCAGGAAAATATAAACAAGCTCTTTCGTGCCTTTAGTCAGGCTGAATCTTCAACCAGCCGAAAATATGGCGGCACCGGTTTGGGTCTGAGCATCTGTACCCAACTCGTTGACCTAATGGGTGGTGCGATCACTGTGGAGAGTGAACTCGCTCAAGGATCGTGCTTTTCCTTTACTGTCCCCTTGCGAATTGCTGACACGCAACCTACTCACTGGCGGAATTTGCCGCCCTGTGATTTTTCTGGCCAGCATATTCTGCTGCTCATCCGCAACCCGGCTTTGGAGCAGGCTCTGAACAGAGTATTGCAATTTCTTGGTCTGGATACTGTTACTGTTCAGGCTGATCAATTTGCTGCGGCAAATATTTCGCAGGCACCTGACCTGCTGCTTGTTGACGATGCCGTACTGGAGAAGATGGACAGCAAAGGACAGCAACGGTTGCAAGATCTGCTACGCACCATGTCGAACCCACCCATCCTGCTGGCCTATCCTGTCCGAGGAGACTGTGGCCAGTTTTTTAGTGACAGCATTGAACCGTTATACATTAATAAGCCACTGGTTATGGAAGAGCTTCTTCACTCCTTGAGCTGTCAAGATATACGCAGAACAGAGGACCCGCCCTGTCAGGTTGAGGAACAAGAGGTAGCTGAGGAGCCGAGTGAAAACCGAGAACTGCGAGTGTTAGCCGCAGACGACAATCGGGGGAATCAGGTGTTGATCCGTACCTTTTTAAAAAAATTCGATCTGGCTGTTGACTGTGTAGATAATGGTGAGGAGGCGTTGCAGAAAGTGCAGGAAACAGATTATGATGTGGTTTTTATGGATGTGAATATGCCGATCATGGACGGCCTAGAGGCAACCCGGCGTATTCGGAAAGACATCACTCCGGCTCGACAGCCTTGGATTATCGCCCTTACTGCCAATGTGGCAGCAGAAGACCGTCAAGCCTGCATTGATGCGGGTATGGATGATTTTCTTGAAAAACCCTTTGCCAAGGCTGCTTTCCAGCGAGTGCTGACAGCGGTGCATGAAAAGATATAGAATATATAGGATGTAGAGGATGTAGAGGATGTATAGGATTTCGCCCTGCTGAAGAAAGTTTCTCAAGACCATTAATCACTCCCCCTTATCAGATTATTTATGCGTTATTTTTTCCTAATTATGCTGTTACTCCTGCTTATTACAGGCAAGTCATTAGCATTAAGAGCAGCAGAAAAACAGAACTACTTTATCATCACTGGCCCGCAAGTCACTGAAGAGCATTTTCAGCGTTTTGTCTTCTTTTTCTCCATAGAGAGTAACCCTGTCAACAAACTCTTTGTCCGTGTTTTTGATGCGGATTTCGGTGGAGCCTTGGATATGAATTACGCACATTCTCGGGTTCGTTATCTGGTCTACGGTGGTCAAAATGTTATGCAGGATCTGCGCAAGATTGATGATCCCTTGCCCAAACAGCCTCCTTTGACCTCGTTGGAGTTGGGTGAAAATTCTTTTTATGACAACCGTTGGCGCACCATTGCCGCATTGAATCCACGAGACGGGAGGCTTCCAAACGGACAAGTCCTGTTTCAACTTGTGGTCGATGGCAAAGCTGGCCCTGGCAGTAATAAATTTCAGCTTTTCATTTCAGCGGATGCAAAGAAAAATAGTGCCGTACCTGGTCTTCGTCTCTCTACTCCAGCAGTGAATGTGCAGGTGCCAGATGACTCGTCTTTAACAACAGAACTTCGTTTTTCTGTTCCTGCAACAAGCCAACAACTGAAAATCACCAACTTTGATGCTGATACTGCCCAATTTGGCGGACGTGTCTTTTTTTCATCATTGGCTCGTCCCAAGGTATTGCTGAAAAGTTCAAAAGATAAACAAGCTGATCTTACTGAAATCAACCTGCTTGAGCAAGAAAAGGGCAAAACTGCTGCTCTGCTGCTGTCTTCTGCCAAGGTGAACTATGTTCAGCTCTGGGTAACAGATGATCAGGACAGGGATATCTTTCTGGACCTGCCGCCCTTTCTTGCTTTGAATAATCATGTTCCTCAGCCAAAAGCTCAAGTTACCCTCCTCTCTCGTTGCAACACAGCAGTGTTGGATGCCTCAGAGACAGTGGATAAAGACAACGATCAGCTCTCGTATACCTGGCGTTTTGCTGATGGCAGTGTGGCTACTGGCAGCCGGATCACCCATGACTTTCAGCAGCCAGGAAACTATACAGCCCATCTGACCATAGAGGATACCTCAGGGTTTCTTGCCAACCAGGCAGAAATAGATGTCCCGGTGACAGTCAATGCCCGCCCCACAGCGCATATCTCTGCTCCAATCGGCGCTACTCCTGGTGAAACAGTGCGTTTTGATGGCAGTGCATCTACTGATACAGACGGTACAATTTTACGTTATCATTGGGCTGTTGGCAAAAAAAAACAAGCTCAAGGGCCTGTTTTCCAATACAGCTTTGCCCAACCTGGGGTCTACCCCGTGCGACTGCTTGTGAAAGATGACGGGCCAGGCCCCTGTACCACAGATCAGACAGAGCATAACATTTTTATCAATGCTCGGCCAGTGGCAGCATGTAGCTTTCAGCAGGTGGCTGCCCCAGGCCAAGAGGTAGTCCTGGATGCAGGGCAATCCTTGGACAGTGACGGCAGGATCATAGCCTATACTTGGGATTTTGGCGAACAGGGTGCGAGTGCCTTTGCCTTAGGGAGCGGTAAAATCGTGCAACATGTCTGGCAAAAACCCGGCCTGTATACTGTGCAGTTGCAGGTCAAGGATGACTCTGGTCTGAGCAACAGTACCGATGAAGTGCAGAAAACCATCAGGATTAATGCAGCCCCTGAGCCAGTTATTACGGCCTCTTCCTTTGTTGTTGCTGCCAATGTTCCAGTCAACTTGCGTGGGGACAAATCTCGTGATGTTGACGGAAAAATTACATTATACCGTTGGAATTTTGGTGACAGCACAGCAGAGCAGGCGGGAAAACAGGTCAGTCATGTGTATACACAACCAGGACTGTACACCCTCCGCCTGACACTTGAGGATGATTCAGGGGTCAGCAATGCGCAACAGTTCACTGAACAGCAAGTGCGGGTCAATGCCCCACCCAAGCCGGTTATTACCATGCCTCAACTGGTTAATACCAGCGAGGTTACCTTTGATGCTGCTGCCTCAAGTGATGCAGATGATGAAATTATTGCCTATACCTGGGACTTTGGCGACGGCAGCACAGCGCAAGGCGTTACGGTCAGTCATCTGTATCCGCTTCCAGGAAGGTATACGGTTCAGCTCAAGGTGACTGATGCCTCGGGAACGGTTACTGGCACCCAGTCCACTCAGCAGGAGATTCGGGTGAATATGCCGCCAGTGGCTGATGCTGGGCCAGATCAAATGATTGCTCAGGGCGACACGGTGCATCTCAATGGGAGCCACTCTGTAGACCAGGATGGCTTGATAGCCTCTTTTATCTGGCAGGTGCAGGGAAAGAAGTATACAGGAAAAGAAATAAGCCATCGTTTTGAGCAACCGGGTCAGTATCAGGTCGGACTCACCGTGGTGGATAATGACGGTGCAAGGCAGAGCGATGTTGTTACCGTAACCGTGAACAGCCAGCCTCTTGCCCGAATGCAGGTTCTGTCCCGTGTTGAACCGGGTAAAGAAATCCTGTTTGACGCCTCTGAATCCACGGATGCAGATGGTAGTCTTCTTGCCTATACATGGGACTTTGGGGATGGGCAGCAGGGAAAGGGGAGGCAGGCAAAGCATACGTATGCCAAGCCAGGCCGCTATCAGGCCGTACTCACAGTGCAGGACAACAGTGGTGCAACCAATGACAGGGCAAGAAGCCAACAGACAGTGGCGGTCAACTTTCCGCCCAAGGCAGTACCGGGCAAAGATATCCATACCTGCAAACAGTTTCTCCTCTTTGATGGTTCAGCCAGTACAGATCCTGATCAAGACCCACTTGCCTATCATTGGGATTTTGGCGATAACAGCACAGGTCAAGGTCGAAGGATTGGTCATCAGTTCAAAGCCCCTGGTCTGTATCCGGTGCGCTTGCAGGTCGATGATAATACCGGTCTGGGGAACAGCAGTACTACCGAGCAGATCACCGTGCAGATCAATCATCCGCCAGAGGCGATTATCCGCACTGATGGTGACCAGTTTTGCCTGGGTGAACATGTACTCTTTGACGGCTCACTTTCCCGTGATCCAGAAGGTGGACCGTTGCGCTATCTCTGGGACCTGGGTGATGGGCAGCAGGTAGAGGGAATAAATCCCGTCCGAGTGTATGAAAAGGCGGGCGATTATCCAATCCATCTGACAGTGCTTGATGATTCTGGGTTGAAGTGCAATACAGGACAGGCTCGAAAAAATATTCATCTTATTGCCGCACCAGTGGCGCAGGCTGGTCAAGATATTGAGGTGTGCAGTAATTCGCCTGTGGCCTTTGACGGTACAGGTTCTCGTGGTGGTGATCAGCCTATTATAAGCTATCAGTGGAGTTTTGGCGATAACAGCACAGGAGTTGGGGCAAAAGTTAATCATATATATAGGGAACCAGGGCTGTATACGGCTCGATTGACCATTAAAACTCCTGAACTGACCCGGTGTGATAATCATGCCCAGGATGTACGCAAGGTACGGGTTCGTGTGGCACCGCAGGTTGATTTCAAGGCAAGCAATGGCTGCGTTGGTGAAGTCCTGACCTTTGATGCCTCGGAAACAGCCACAAAGAACAGCTCATCTACTCAATACAACTGGGATTTTGGCGATAGCTTGAAGGGACAGGGAAGTACGGCAACGCATAGCTATACTCGGGCAGGAACCTACACAGTGCGTCTTACAGCGCAACAGCCAGACAATACCGTGTGCAGTAGTTCAGAGCATACCAAGAAAATTACGATTAATCATCCACCTGTTCCCCGTATTCGCTGGAGTGTTGCCGGGCAGGCAATGAACTTTGAAACCCCACAGGCTGTGCTACCAAACACAGTGGTTCATTTTTCAGCAGCTGAGAGCAAGGATAGGGACGGCGTACTCAAAAAACTGCTCTGGGATTTTGGTGATGGTGAACAGGCGCAAGGTTGGTTTGTTACACATAGCTTTGCAAAGGCAGGCCAGTATACGGTGCGTCTGACCGTGGAAGATGATGCCGATGTTTCCTGTAGTCAGGCTCAGACAGAACTGCCTGTTGTGGTGGTCAGTCAACCGACTCTGCATATTCAAGGCCCCAAGCAGGTCTGTGTGCAGCAGGATGCCCGGTATGTTCTTGATGGTTTAAGTAAGGCTAATAAGGCTAAGACAGCACAGCAGATATTATGGGACTTTGGCAGGGGTTTGCAAGGACAGGGAAGAGAGGAAACAGTACGATTTACCCACGTTGGAACCCGAGAGATCAATACTGTCATTGATGGACAGCCCGGACCGGCCTTCACCGTGCAGGTGCGCAGTTTGCCAGAGCTTGTCTTGCCAAAACAACGAACTGTTTTTGTTGGCGAGGAGTTGCGTCTCAGGCCCTTACTCTTGCATAGCACAGGGATACAGCCTGTCTTCCAGTGGCAGAGCAGCGACGGAACTACTGCTCAAGGTGCTGTTTTTCGCCATACCTATAATATGCCTGGTACCTTTACTGTGCAACTGAGCCTGCGTGGCAAGGAAGAAGAGTTTGCCTGTCAAGCGGTTGAGAAAGAGGTTACAGTTACAGTGCTCCCCCTGCCCAAGGCAGAGATTGTCCATCAACCAGAGCAAATTTTCAGCGGCGGCGCCAGGGATGAGGTCTTTTTTCAGGTTAAAATGAAAAGTTCAGGAAACTGGCTCTATCGCTGGGATTTTGGCGATAAGAGCAAGGCAAAAGGTGCCGTTGTCAGTCATGTCTTTGAGCAACCTGGAACCTATACGGTTACGCTGACATTGATTGATGGGAAAGGTATTGCCAGTCAGCCATATCATTTCTATAAAAAAATTACTGTGCAGGGCCGATAAGGGACTGTCAACAGAAGGTTCATACTTGCCGACAAAGAGCCATTTGTTACAAACAGAAGGTTATTAAGAAAAAACAAAAGGTGCTTTGCTCTTCACAGAAAGCTGTTAGTGATGAATAGAGAGCTGTTTACTGTAACCATCAGGTTATTTATTCCTGATAAAAGGTTCTTTGCTCCTAATAAAGGGTTCGTAGTTTCTGGCAGGAAGCTCTTGGTTATTAGCAGGGAGTTGTCAGCTCGTAGAAGAAGAGTTGTATCTGGTATACGGGAGATATTTATTCCTTGACAGAGAGCGGAAAAGATTTTAAGCAGATATATAGTTTTTTATAACCACCGTTTCTCTAAGGAAAAATATCTCACAAGGGAGAACATCGCATGGCCTATCAACGTAAATCATCCCGAATTATCGCAGATGCTCAGGAACGCTCCGGTAACCTGCGGGCAATCGATCCTGAGCTTGATTTGGGCAATAATCTCACCTTGGCAGCATATAACAACAAGATAGACGAGGTGCAGACCGCCTTGGACGCATATAACGGGGTGCTTGCTCAGGCCGATGCGGCGGGTAATGATTTCAGGGCAGTGGAAAAAGGGTGCGATTAAAAGTGCGGTTTTTTCGATTATCCGGTGCATAATAGCTTATCTTTCTGTTAGAGTAGTTTCTCTGAAAGAGAAACCGAAAGTAATCATCAGGGTGTGCCGCCCGTTTATATAATTGACTACCCCGGAGGAAATATTCATGCTACCACTGTCACAGGAAGATAAAGAACTGATCAATCAGCTGAACCGTCATCCCGATATTAAAGATCGTGTGAAATCAATCGTCTCTATAGCGAATAACGACGGGGACGGAATTGTAACGGCTGATGAAGCCGAAAGTCGGGTCATCGAAGAAGTCCGCCGAATGGGAAACGAGGTGCTTACAGGGTGGGCGGAAAGCCGGGTTGAGAAAGCCGGGGAGGCTCTCCCGTCGGAGGAGAAAACAGTCCGCA
>QYLO01000047.1 GCA_022766165.1 Candidatus Electrothrix gigas | reverse complement strand
TCCCCGTCGTTATTCGCTATAGAGATGATTGATTTCATACGATCTTTAATATCGGGATGACGATTTAGCTGATTGATCAGTTCTTTATCTTCCTGTGACAGTGGCAGCATGAATATTTCCTCCGGGGTAGTCAATTATATGAACGGGCGGCACACCCTGATGATTACTTTCTGTTTCTCTTTCAGAGAAACTACTCTAACAGAAAGATAAGCCGTTATGCACCGGATAATCGAAAAAACCGCACTTTTAATCGCACCCCTCTTGCACTACAACGTCAAGAGATCCCTTTGCCTTTTTCCTACCACAACTTCTCTCTCGGATTGGCAATTTGGCAATGAAAAAGCATTTTTTTATCATTGTTTACCAACTCCTTAACATAAGGAGATAAAAAAATCTAACTTTTTGTAATTTTTTCTTGTAAAATAGCATTAATGAATAAAAGTTGACTAAGAATCTTTATTAAAGAATAATTCTTTTTAGAAAAAAAGACAATGGTAGGGAAAAAGGTAGAAAATAGGTATACAGTATACCCATCTTGTTTTTTCTTAAGAGGGGATGCAAGATAACTGACTGCACTTTCATATAAAAAAATAAAAATACACTATCAACCTATGAGTCCTGTAACACATCTTTTTATCGGATGGCTCACTGCAAATACTGCGCAAGTCAACCGCCGCGAACGGATAATAATTACTCTGGCAGGGATTGCCGCAGATATGGACGGTCTTGTTATTGTCGGTGATTTTCTTGCCAGAAAAAATACAGAACAGCTTGAGCTTTGGAGTACCTATCATCATGTACTGGGTCATAATGTAGGCTTTGCAATGTTGGTCATAGTCACGGCCTATCTGTTAGCAAGAGTGCGTAAGCTAACCACAGCAATCCTTGTGGGAATCAGTTTCCACCTGCATCTTCTGGGTGACTTCATCGGGTCACGTGGCCCTGACGGATATCAATGGCCCATTCCCTATCTTGAACCGTTTTCAGATAGTTGGCAATGGGCATGGCAGGGCCAGTGGGTTCTCAATTCCTGGCAAAATTTCCTTGTAACCGTCCTAGCTCTTGGGATAATTTTTTATTTGGCATGGAAAAGAGGCTACTCACCCTTAGAAATGATTTCAAGCAAGGCAGACAGCAGTTTTATCGTCACCCTGCGAAAGAGGTTTGGCAATCCTCCTGAAAAACAAAGGAAAGTTTAAAGTTATTTTAGCGCATTGGAAAGGAATAATTTGTCAGTGGAAGCGTGTTATCATACATGATCAGGCCATCTTCTTGGGTAAAAGAGATATCTTCAAGTGATTCCTCTCGCAGCAATTCTGGATCGTCAGCAAACGAGGAAAAAACCGTTTGAAGCAATAAGAAGCTCTCAATTTTCATTGAAATAAACTTGAGGGCCATACCTGTTTCATTTACCCTAACAGCGGAACAAACTGCCCTTATCTCTCCGGCATGTAGAGACTTTGTCTGTTTCAGATCAAGTATACAGACATCACCTGCCTTTTGTTCATAAAACCCCTTCACATAGAGGCCGCTGAGGCTGAGATTGTTGGCAAAATGCCTGTACTTTCGATTGCCGAAATCCAAATGTACATCCAACAATATATCCACCCGGGTAAACCGACGCCTATCCATTGTATGTTTCATCATTATCGCCCGTGTCATCAGAAAAATTTCTACGTTTCTTCAAGCACTCCCCTCGTGTAGTTCTTTTTAATCCATCACAAACACTTGCAAGGATCATACCGTTTTTCCTTTATAATATCCAGGAAAATCAATTAAAGAATATCTTTTCCCTTATGAAAAAACAAAATATGCGGCATAAGCTGCATAAGTGGCATAAAAAAGAGGGAGGACAGGGGATAATGGACAAAAAATGTCAGATATGTCAAACTGAAAAAAATAAAAAAAAGCAGCTACAGGCATAACCTATAACTGCTTTAAGATACGTGGTGCCGAGACCAGGATTTGAACCAGGGACACACGGATTTTCAGTCCGTTGCTCTACCGACTGAGCTATCTCGGCACTCAATGTTAAGTGCAGAGCTTTATATCATACTCCAAACATGTCTGTCAACATTTTTTATTTTTTTTATTAGCCAAGGTCTCCCAGGTCTCCCAAGTCTCCCAAGTCGATATCAAAATCATCAAGTGCTGTCCCTGTTTTTACACCACGCCCAAGATCTGCATCTCCACCACTCCCGCTACTGCTGCCACTACCACTACTCGGACTTGGTTGCTCAAGAGGAGCATCCATCTCTAAACCAGAAAGGCCATCATCTAATGCACCTAACCCGTCCTTCTTTTCAGGAGGAGGTTCTTCTACAGCAGTATCATCGGAACCAGAAGAAAGGTCTGGGAGATCCAGTCCATCCAAACCGTTCAAGTCAAGAGAATCGTCTGATCCTGCCGTCGTAGCACTCTCCTCTGTATCAAGAGAAAGGTCAAGGTCTCCGAGATCGCTACCACTACCACTATCCTTTTCATCGCTATCCAGAGAAAGATCCAGTCCCCCGTCGTCATCATCATTGCTGCTGTCATCATCCAATGAGAGATCTAGGTCTAATCCGTCTAACCCGCTCTCCCTATCATTATTATCGTCATCCAGAGAAAGATCCAGTCCCCCGTCGTCATCATCATTGCTGCTATCATCATCCAACGAGAGGTCTAGGTCTAATCCGCTCTCCCCGTCATCATCATCGTCATCCAGAGAAAGATCCAGTCCTGCGTCGTCATCATTGCTGCTATCGTCATCTAATGAGAGGTCTAGGTCTAATCCGCTCTCCCCGTCATCATTGTCGTCATCCAGAGAAAGTTCCAGCCCCCCGTCGTCATCATCATTACTGCTGTCATCATCCAACGAGAGATCTAACCCGCTCTCCTCTTCATCATCGTCATCTACGGCTATGTCAAGGCCATCATCAGCTTCATCCGAGTCATCGTCACCAGAAAAGTCAATCTCTGTTTCTTCATCAGCCTCCTCCTCAACTTCAGCATCATAGTCCACTTCTTCCTCTGACTCATCAACATCTAATCGCAGAAAATCAGGAATCTCAGCTTTAAAGGTAACACCCGATAACGCCTCAGAAATTTTTGATATATCCTTGTTACATTTCGGACAGATCTCCAAGTGATCAAAAGTGATGTAACCACATTTACAGCGCATAATCTTTGCCTACAATTCTTATAAATTACGATAGAGTACTCATCTCAGTTTAACAGACCAAGACAACAAGAGATGAAAGAGGGTACTTGTATATAAAAAAATATTCAATTAATTCTATGAACAATAGAAACACATCAGGGTCAAAAAAATCAAGGTGAAAATGCAAAGCCTCCCGTTTCATAAGAAAATATCTCACCCTTCCTATGAAAAAAGAACAGGAAAATTACTTTTCATCCATTTTCATAAAAAAGGGCCAACAGAGGGTAGTGACCTGTTGACGAATTACTTGACATCCAACAGTATCAATATATACTTCTTGTATTCTTGTATTCTTGTATTCTTGTATTCTTGTATTCTTGTAATATAGCACTCTCTGCTATCGGGAACCAAGGGGAATCTATTTTTTCCTTATTGCTGCACCTCGTCAGTCTCTCCCGAAGCAAGAGCATAAAGCAGTTCAGGGGGCAGGGGAATAATTGATTACTGTAAAATTACCTATATTTAAAAAACATAAAACATTTAAGTGGTTACATTTCATAGCCAGAGAGGTCGTATCCGGCTTTGGGGCAGCATTTGTCTTTATGATTATCATACTTTCTTCTATTATGTCTTCTATTGTGTCTTCTATGAAAGATATATTTTCTGATAAAGATATAATTTCTTCTATACTTGACGGCTCTTTATGGAATACAATACTTGACGGCTATTTACGGGATATATTTGACGGCTCTTTATGGATAATGGCCTTTGCCCTGTCCCTTGCAACCTACTTTGGTATTCGATTTCTCTTTCCGTCTCCCTATAAAAAAGTAGTAGTAGAGTTACCAGAGGGAGTGTCAAAAGATACCTTTAAAATTTTTATTGAGGACTGTGCAGACAACCTCGCCCTTTTAAGAAGGGATGCGGCATCCATTCACAAGTTACCCTTTCGCAGTGCTGTCCTGCATCTCTGTCATCTCGGCGATGATTTATTGGTCAACTTTGAAAAAGATCCCAAGGACGTGCAGGTGGCCCATGCCTTACCTGATCGTTTACAGCGCCTGCATGAAATACTGATAGGTTATCTTGAGCTGGCCCAGCAGAGAAGTCAATCGCCCCAAACCCTGCGTGCAATGGAGGACTCGGAAAAAGCTGTGATCAAGGCTGTGGCAAAGTTTGAAGAGCTCCATCATCGTGTGTTGGAAAATGATGCGCTTGATCTGAGTACAAACGCTAAGACCTTGGACAATCTCCTTGATTTTGATTAATTTTTAATTAACTGTTGATTAACAAGAGGTTGTACAGGCTGGGGCCAAGCTGGCTCTAACTTCCATCCCTTCTCGCTGAGGAGCGGATAACAACATAAACCAAAGACTACCCTGTATTTTAACGAGGCTTTTCTTTTTTATTTCAACCAAAAAAGCCAGTTCAGGAGAGAAGAAAATGGACAACTTACCGGTTTTGGCCTTATCAGACCAGAAAAATGATTTGCTCTGTAATAAACTTGTGGAAAAATCCCCGAAAAAGATACGAGCGGCCCGAGAGATGGCTTCAACGCTTGATTTCAGCAAAACGCAGTCTGTACTGGCCTTTGGGGTAAGCAGCCAAAAAGGATTAGTTGATTTTACCGACTCTGTTCTGACCAATATTCAGTCTGGGGATGCTGGCCCAGCTGGTCAGCTCATGACCAACCTCAAGGGGAAAATTCTTGATCTTGACGTGCGGGGTTTGCCAAAAAGTACAGGGGGAAAGTTAAGTGCCATTGCTGCGGGCATTCCAATCATTGGTAACTGGCTCTCTGCAAAAGTTGATGATGCACGGGCCTTTATTCGGCGTTATGAGGTTATCAAAGTCCAAATCGATGACATTACCCGAAAACTTGAAGCAGAAAAAACCAACCAGATAGAACATATTAATCGGCTGGATACCCTGTATGAGCGCAATGAAGATTATTTTGACTCGCTCGAGGTGACCATTGCAGCAGGTGAACTAAAACTGCTTGAAATGGAGGAACAGTTTGAGCAACAACGCCAGGCGTTTGCCGGACAAGCCGCTATTGATGCCAGAGACCTTCAATCGCTCAAAGATTTTGGCGATGCCATCCAATCCCTTGATCGTCGACTGTACAATCTGAAATTAGCCCGCACCTCGGCACTCACCTCTGGCCCCACTATTCGTATTGCTCAGGAAGGTTCCAAGGCTATTGTGGAAATGATTCAGGACTCTATTCTGATGATGATTCCTGAATGGAAAAAACAACTGGTTATTGCCATTTCCCTGTTTGATCAAAAAAGGGCCATGTCGTTAGTCAATGAGACCAGAGATATGACCAATGATCTTATGATGTCCACTGCTGAGATGCTTGGTCAGACCCAAACCACGGTCAAAAAGGCGCAGGGAGAAGGTTTTGTCAAGATTGAGACCCTGCAAAAGATGACTGAAAAACTCGTTCAAACCATTGATCAGGGCATTCAAATGGATGCCCAAAACAAGCAGAGACGAGCTGAAGGCATTCAACAACTTGCGCAGGCTGAACAAAAGCTGAAAGAGGTTCTGCAAGTGGCCAACAAATCTGTTGTTGATTAAAATCACCAAATATTATCAAGGATATTTTCTCCCTTTACTATGTCTCCTCTTCAACTGATTCGAGGTCTTCTCGCATACCTTACCATTCCACCCCTGACCGCTGCAGTCTGTCTTGGTGCAATTATCGATGTCCATTGGTTTCGTAAATCGATGGAAAAAGCTCAGATCTTTCCAAGAACTTGGGGAAAAGTCCTCTGTCGCATTGCCAATATTAGAGTTCGGGTGGAAGGGCAAGAGCATCTTGACCCTGCCAAGCCCTATATATTTATTGGAAATCACGCCAGCATGGCAGATATCATGTCTTTTTCTGGGTATATTGATCATGATTACCGAT
This sequence comes from Candidatus Electrothrix gigas, assembly GCA_022766165.1. Classification (GTDB taxonomy): domain Bacteria; phylum Desulfobacterota; class Desulfobulbia; order Desulfobulbales; family Desulfobulbaceae; genus Electrothrix; species Electrothrix gigas. The sequence goes on along the minus strand of QYLO01000047.1, from coordinate 19,337 downwards.
GGATTGCCAAAAAAGAACTCTTTGCCATTCCAATCTTTGGTGCTGGTATGCGATCTGTTGATTTTATTTCCATTGATCGTTCCCGGGGCAGAGAAGCTGTTAAAAGCCTCAACGATGCAGCCAAACGCATTGCTGGCGGAGCCTCGGTCATTCTTTTTCCCGAAGGCACCCGTAGTCCTGACGGTCATCTCCGAGCCTTTAAAACCGGGGCCATTATGTTGGCACTCAAAGCCGGGGTAGAACTTGTTCCTGTAGGCTTTAACGGCACCCATCAGGTCTTACCAAAGGGAAAAGTCCTGTCACGAGGAGGTGATGTGGTACTGCGTATCGGTACCCCAATATCGACCAAGGATTTTCAGGCCAAGGATAAGCAGATGCTGGCCGGAATACTGCATCAGAAGGTGGCCGAGTTGCTGGATGAATGCCACCTTCCCCTGCCGGCTGCGCAGGATGCACAACAAGCTGGGCAACAACAAACTGTTGAATCCAGTAGCTAGAGCTAGCCTGTTGAAGTCACAAGGCAAGCGGCTCAACAGGCAAGGTTGACTTAAGGTTGGCTCAAGGCTGACTATTTCTTTACAAAAAAATAGGAACATGGCATAATAGTACATTTCTAAGCTTTTTTATTCCTTGCGTTCTGCTTTGCTTTCTTGCAGCTCATAGCAATATCATAGCATAGCAATATAATTGAATAGATTCAACAGATCACTTTAAGGTCAGTTTTTACTGCTTATATTTTTTAGAATTTTTAGATACACAGGAACGTCATGCGTCATTCATCTCAAGCTCAATCCGTTATACAACCGATCAACCCCTTATCCGGTTTTGTTTCGATTGTATTACTATTTCTCCTGCTTTTCATTTTTCTTGCTGTCAACTCGGCCTCGGCCATTGAACAGAACACGGTTTTTCTCCCCCTGAAAATTAATGCTCAAAACAGGAAAACTATAGCCCAACGTGTTGATATTGCCCTTGAGGGGGCCTTGCGCAACAAAGGCTTTGTCATGCTCTCCCGCTTTGAAGCAGAGGGTATGGTCAACTACAACGGCCCTTGGCCTCCTTCTACGGCTTCACTGACCAAGGTGGCTGAACAAGCTGAGATGGATTATGTAGCGGTTGGGAGCCTTACGCTGCTTGGTGAGCATATCTCGGTTGACATGCAGGTCATTGATCTTCTCAAGCCAAAAATGCCGTACTCCTCCTTTCGCGAGGGAACTTCTCTGGCTGATATACATTCGGTACTCAAAGGGACCTTAGTGGATGTCCTCAGCTATACCAACCGCAACTTTATCATTGCCTCACTTATCCCAGAGGGCAATAACCGCATTGATTCTGGAGCAATTCTTCAAAAAATTTCTACTAAACCAGGTGACACCTACAGCCCTGATATCCTGCGTAAAGACTTGAAACAGGTTTTTTCTATGGGCTATTTTGATAACGTTGAAATTGATGTGAATGACTCACCAGAAGGAAAAAAAGTGATCTTTCGGGTGCAGGAAAAGCCACTTATCAAGAACGTCACCTTTACTGGGCTGGATAAACTTGAAGAAAAAGATGTGCAAGATGCCGCCAATATCAAGGGCAATACCATTCTCAATCCAGCCGCACTCAACGATGCGGTCAAGCGAATTAACGGACTGTATAAAAGTAAAGGGTATTACGGTGCCAGCAGCAAATTTGCCCTGCAACATCCAGATGAGCATTCTATTGATGTGCAGTTCATTGTCAACGAAGGTGAGAAGATGTCCATAGTTGGCATCCGTTTTATTGGCAATACATCCTTTAGTGCAGAAGAACTGCAGGATGAAATTCAGACCTCACCCTGGAAATGGTACTCCTCCTGGATTACCGAAGCAGGCACACTTAAGCAGGATGTTTTGGAGCAGGATACAGCCCGACTCGGCGCCTTTTATAATAATCAGGGGTTTATTGAGGCAAAGATAGGAGAACCCGAGGTGAAAGAGGTTGGGAAAGATATCTATATCACCTTTACCATTGAGGAAGGCCCCCGCTATCAAGTCGGCAGTGTAGAAGTTGATGGCGATCTGATTGAGGATCGGGAAAAAATGATTGAGATGTTGCAAATCCGCAAAGAAAAATTCCTCAATCGAAAAATCCTGCGTGATGACGTAATGAAATTAACTGATCTCTATGCAGAACAGGGCTATGCTTTTGCCAACATTCGCCCAAAGGTCAACAAATCACCCAATGGAAAACAGGTCAACATCACCTTTACCATTGATCAAGGAGAGTTGGTCAACTTTAACCGCGTTAAAATTCAAGGTAATACCCGCACCAGAGACAACGTCATTCGTCGGGACTTGGCAGTAGAAGAAGGAGGGGTCTATGACTCTAAAGCGATCAGGCAATCTACCAAACGCCTACAACGTCTGGGATATTTTGAAGACGTTGCCGTCATTCCCCAAGAGACCATGAATAATGACCAGATGGATATCATGGTTGCGGTCAAAGAAAAACCAACAGGCCAGTTCAGTATTGGTGCTGGCTACTCTTCCTCAGACAAACTCATGTTCATGGGCGAGATCTCTGAGGATAACTTTCTTGGTCTTGGTACCCGTCTCTCCTTTGCTGCTAATTTCAGCGCAGTGAGCAATAAATTTAATCTCTCCTACACAGACCCCCGCATCTTTGACTCCAAGGTTTCTGCTGGTCTTGATGCCTTTAACTGGGAACGGGAATACACTGACTACACCAAGGGATCAACTGGTGGTGGTCTTCGTTTGGGACACCAGTTTATTGAGAAATGGCGGATATATTACGGCTATACCTGGACTGACACAGAGTTAAGCGATATCTCTGAAGACGCCTCAGATTACATCCTTGAATCGGCAAAGGTTAATGTCACCAGTGCGGTTCGTCTGTCCCTGGTTCGGGATACCAGAGATCGCCGCTTTAATGCCAGTTCTGGTTCTAAACACAGCCTGAGCATCAAGTATGCGGGTGGCTTGCTAGGTGGTGAAGCAGCTTATACCAAGCTTGAGGGGTATACCAGCTGGTTCTTCCCTATGCCCTTTGATCTGGTGTTTCACACCAAGTTAGCTGCTGGTCAAGCCATTGAAAATGAGGACGGTAAGCTGCCTGTTTATGATAACTTTTATCTCGGTGGTATGAACTCTATTCGTGGCTTTAAGTCTTCATCTATCAGCCCTATTGACCCTAAAAACGATGAAAAATACGGGGGAGATAAGATGTGGTGTACCAATCTGGAAATATTTTTTCCTCTTTTAAAGGATGCAGGTCTTCGTGGGGTTGCCTTTGTTGACTTTGGCAATGTTTATGATAAAGATGATAGTTGGGATTTTGGCAACATCAAAAAATCCACAGGACTTGGTATTAACTGGCTTTCCCCTATGGGACCGCTTCGTCTGGTCTGGGGATATAATCTTGATTCTCAGGAAGGTGATGAAGATGCCCAGTGGGATTTTGCGATGGGAGGAAGTTTCTAAAAATAGTTGTACGGGCGAGACGCTGTGTTCGCCCAATTCTTGATTAGATCAGGGCAGGCACAGGGTTCTGCCCCTCCTTTGCAGATACCTTTTACGCTCTAAAAAAATGAATGATCACAACCTTCCCGAACATTGCAGTTCCCTTGGCAATGATGAAAAATTTTGTTTTGCCTGCCATCCCGAGGTCCCCTGTTTTAACGAATGCTGTCACCAGCTCGATCTGATCCTGACTCCCTATGATGTTCTGCGTCTCAAAAACAAACTCAATCGCCACTCCGGTATGTTTTTAGAGCAGTTCGTTATTATTGAATGGGAGGAGGGCATGCTCTTCCCAACCTGTTACCTGACTATGGTGGATGACGGCAAGGCGAGCTGTGTCTTTCTTGAAGACGATGGTTGTCGTGTGTATGCAGACCGCCCAGCAGCCTGTCGAGCCTATCCTGTGGGCCGTGGTGTTTCCTGTCAACAAGATGGCAGCATGCAGGAACAACTTGTTTTGCTTAGAGAACCGCATTGTCGGGGTTTTGAGGCGGGTAAGCAGTTTACCGCTGCTGCATACTTTCAGGACCAGGGGTTGGAGGAGTACAACCGATACAACGATCAGATGACACAGCTTCTCCAACACCCCAAGATTCAGGCAGGGTTTCGTCCAACCAAGGAACAGGCTGATCAATACATCATGGCCCTGTATAATCTGGACACCTTTCGCCAGGATTTGAACCACGGCTATATCAAAACAAACAACCCTCTATCACTTATAGGGCTTCAGTCAGGACTCCAGTCTCTGGAGACCAATGATAACGAGCTGTTGCTCATGGCTATTCGTTGGCTGATCCAAGAATACTTTGGAGAATACGTTTGATATATATACCTACCCCCTCTTTTTTATTCTTTAAAGTAAAATCATGCTGAAACTCGTTATCTTTGATTGCGACGGTGTTATGTTTGATTCCCGAGCAGCAAATAGGGCCTATTATAACCATATCCTTGCGGCCTTTGATTGCCCGCCCATGAACGAGGAAGAACTTGGGTATGTGCATAGTCATAATGTATTTGACTCAATCAATCATATCTTCCGCAAGCACAGTCAAGTGGCTATGACTGAGGTGGCAAGGTACCGTGAACAGCTTGATTACAGTTCCTTTCTTCAATACATGACCATTGCCCCTGATCTCAAGGAATTTCTACAGACCATCACCCCAAAATATCACCGGGCCATTTCCACCAATCGAACCAATACAATGGATATGATCCTGGATATTTTTGCTCTGCGTGACAGCTTTGAGATTGTCATGACCGCCTCCAATTCTCCCCGTCCCAAGCCTGCCCCGGATGCCCTGCACATCATTCTGGATCACTTTAACCTGACTGTGGATGAGGCCATCTTTATCGGTGACTCCACAGTGGATCAAGAGCATTGCGCTTCGGTGGGAATGCAACTGATCGCCTTTCAAAATCCCCAACTTGAGGCAGCGTACCATGTGAAAACGTTTATGGAGATCTTGCAGTTGCCAGAGTTTGTGGGGGTACCAGATAGATAAAATATTAAATGAAAAGGGATACTGTTATTACCCTATACTTTTCATAGCATAAAGCATAAAAAAAAGGGATTACGATAAATTATTATTACCGTAATCCCTTAATATATTTTGGTGGAGCTAAGCGGGATCGAACCGCTGACCTCTTGAATGCCATTCAAGCGCTCTCCCAGCTGAGCTATAGCCCCTGCGTTTTTCTGACAGCAGCTTTTACCATGTCCTGAGTCATTCTGTCAAGAATAAGATTCCATAAAATGTAGGCAAGCTCATTTTTTGTTTTTTTTCCAGAGAACCGTTCTAATAAGATTGCTAATACCCAGCGTAACTGGTAGCATATTTACATTTTATAAATTCAAATATATTCAGGTTTGGACAAGACTGAAAGAAAAAATTTTGCTTTGCACAAAAGCCTTTTTTATTTTTTCTTGTCGTCTTTATTAACTTGTAGATTTTGCACTGTATTAAAAACGATTTTTGTAAAGGTGATACCGGATGTTTTCTCCGTTTAATTTGCTTTTTGGCTGGATGTCTAACGACCTTGCTGTTGATTTGGGTACTGCAAACACAGTGCTATACGTCAAGGGCAAGGGAATCGTCCTCAGAGAACCATCAGTTGTAGCTGTACGCCAGGACTCTCGTGGCAGCAGGGTGCTTGCAGTGGGGAGCGAGGCCAAAAAAATGCTCGGTAAGACACCGGGAAACATTGAGGCAATTCGTCCCATGAAAGACGGCGTTATTGCCGACTTTGAAGTAACAGAGGCCATGCTTCGTTATTTTATTAATAAGGTACATAACCGAAGAACCTGGGTTTATCCCCGGATTATTATCTCCGTACCCTCTGGTATTACCCAAGTGGAAAAACGAGCTGTTCGTGAATCTGCTGAATCTGCTGGTGCTCGTGAAGTCTATTTGATTGAGGAGCCTATGGCTGCGGCGATAGGGGCAGGTCTTCCCATTACCGAACCCACAGCCAACATGATTATAGATGTCGGCGGTGGAACCACGGAGGTGGCAGTTATCTCCTTGGCAGGTATTGTGTATGCCAAGTCAGTACGGGTTGCAGGAGATAAAATGGACGCCTCTATTTTGCAACATATCAAACGAAAACATAACCTTGCTATCGGAGAACGAACGTCAGAAATGATCAAAACTTCGATTGGCAACGTCTTGCCATCAGAACCATACGAAACAATGGAGATTAAAGGGCGGGATCTGGTTTCAGGTGTCCCAAAAACTATTACTATTACCTCTGAGGAGATCCAATCAGCCATTGCTGAACAGGTCGATGTTATTGTTGATGCGGTTCGTCTTGCCCTTGAAGTGACGCCCCCTGAGTTATCCGCAGACATTGTTGATCAGGGCATTGTCCTGACTGGAGGTGGGGCCTTGCTCAAAAATCTGGACAAACTCCTGACCAATGAAACCGGTATGCCTATTATTGTTGCCGAAGACCCCCTGTCTTCTGTTGTTCTCGGTTCAGGACAGGCTCTTGACAACTTTGGTATTTTGAAAGAAATAGCAATAGACTGATTGTGATGTCGGCTCCTTTTCCTGGGCTGCATTTCTTTTCATTGATTTACCCTCTGGCAGATGAAAAAAAATACCCGCAGGCAAAGCAAGGGCAGCATCAAAACATTTCGTTTTGTCCTGTTTATAGGAACAGCTGTCACCCTTGTTTTAATTCTTCTCATTATCATTTTAGGAGATCAACAGTTCGGACCTGTTCATAAAATAATCTTTGAAGGAGTTGGGCCTTTGCAGAAGACAATGTCCACAATAAGCGACTCTCTCCATTCGGTGAAAAAAAATTATATTGAACTTCTTACCGTTCGTGAAGAAAAAGAACGACTGTGGCAAGAATTACAGGAATGCCGGAGCAAAGCCTATGCAAATCGTGGTGCAGTGGCACTCAATGCCCGCCTGAGAAAGTTGCTTGACTTTAAGGAATCCTCAACCCTGCCAACAATCACAGCCCAGATTATTGGCAAAGATCCCTCGCTTTGGTTCCGCAGTGTTATTATTGATCGGGGGACCAGTGACGGGGTCGGCAAGGGGATGCCTGTGGTCACAGGTGAGGGGATTGTCGGTCAGGTGTATGCCTCATCAACCGACTACTCCAAGGTACTTCTTGCGATTGCCCCATCAAGTGCGATTGACGTCCTTTTACAAGAATCACGGATACGAGGAATTCTCAAAGGAACTGGAAAAAACCTGTATCACCTGGAATATATCCTCAAGACAGCAGAAGTCTTTGTTGGGGACCGAGTTGTCACAGCCGGATACGGAGGGATGTTTCCTACCGAGCTTCCAGTTGGTATCGTGTCCAAGGTAACGAGAAACAGACGAGGCATGTTTTTGGAAATCGAGGTAATCCCTGCTGTTGACTTTAGAACCTTGGAAAATTTGCTGGTTATTGAACGGAAGAAAAAAGAGTTCAACTAGCTTTAACTAGCGTAACCCCATGCCCCATGCTCCATGCTCACCCTTTCCTTCATACTTGTTGGCCTGTTCCTTGTTATAGTGCAAACTACGCTCTTTATGCCTTCCCCCCTCTGGCTTGTTGCACCAGATTTTTACTATATCCTTGTTGGTTATCTTGCCTATAACTTTACTTTTCTTCATGGTATGGTGGTGCTGTTGCCTATCAGTATGGTGCTTGATGTCTACTCTGGAACGGTTATTGGCATGTATCCGGCTCTTTGTTATCTCGGGTATTTTCTCCTAAGACTTATAGTTGCCAAGATACCTGTTCCTAAATCACTGTATCAACTTCCCTGTATAGCTCTCAGTTATCTTGTTGTCAGTTGGTTTCTTATCCTCCTCCTTGATCTCTTCCAACCACAGGCTATTTCGAGCTGGGAATGGCTTCCTATCCTGTTTCGGGTTTTTTTAATCTATATCTTCTCCTTTCCATTATTTCGTTTTTTTACCTTTCTTGATAAAAAAATCAGAGGAAAAATTTCTTCTGCGCGTTTTACCCGGTCCAAGCATGGCAACCAATTTCGTCAGGACTGAACAACTGAACAACGAACATGAAAAAGAACAGAAAAAAAAATCGAAAAAGATCGCCTGAGCAAGATATTAAGGACTGGCCTCGTGAGCGTAGAACCACTCGTATCACCCATATTAACGATGGCGAACTTGACTTTTATCGGCGCCGAGCTATGTATTCCTCAGTTGTTCTGGTCTTCTTTTTTGCAGCACTGGTCTCCAGACTCTGGTACCTGCAAATTCAGCAGGGGGAAGAGTATAAAAAACTCGCAAAAAACAACCGGGTGCGCTACCTTGAAATTGCCGCCCCCCGGGGCAATATCCTTGATAGAAAAGGACGGGAAATCGTTACCAACCGCCCCTCATTCAATGTGGTTTGGGTGAGAGAAAAAAATCGGGTTGACGATGAGTTAATCAAAAAAACAGCTCAAATTCTCGACATAGAAATAGCTGAAATTCTGGGCAGAACACGTAAAATGGTTGGTACGCCAGGCCATGTTCCCATTCGTCTTGCAGAGGAACTGAGCTGGGATAAGGTTGCGTATATTGAAAATAATCGCATGGAGCTTCCTGGTATTAAAATAGAGGTTGTTCCGCAACGGGTGTACCATTACGGTAATCTTGCCTCGCATCTTATCGGTTATCTCGGTGAAATCAGCCAAAAAGAACTTAAATCTCCATCTTTTGCAGGCTATAGATCCGGTGACATGATCGGCAAGATGGGGTTAGAAAAACTCCGGGAAAAAGATCTATGCGGTGAAAAGGGACGTCATTACATGGAGGTCAATGCCCTAGGATTTGAACAGCGCAACCTTAAAGGGGAGGAACCGCTTCCTGGCAACGATGTGCAGCTCACCATTGATGTGGACCTGCAGCAGATTGCTGAAGAGTTGATGATGAAAGATGATAAATCCGGGGCTGTGGTGGCTATTGAAGTCAATACAGGACGGCTGCTGGTGCTGGCAAGTTCTCCTGTTTTGGAGCTTGATAAATTTCTCGGTGGTATTTCAATCAAAAACTGGAAAGAAATGCTCTCCAATCCACATCACCCTTTAATCAATAAAATCATTCAGGGCCAGTATCCCCCTGCCTCCACCTATAAAATAGTTACAGCAATAGCTGCGCTGGCAGAGGGCGTCATAACACCGGAAAACTCTATTTACTGTCCTGGACGTTATCGTTTTGGCAATCGAACCTATGGGTGCTGGAAAAAAACAGGACACGGTGCTGTGAATCTCAAACGAGCATTAGCAGAATCCTGTGATATCTATTTTTATCAGGTTGGTCAGAAGCTTGGGGTAAACAGAATAGCCGAGTATGCTCTCCGTCTTGGACTGGGAAGAAAAACCGGAGTGGAAATGGAACACGAAAAAAGCGGACTTATTCCGACCTCAGAGTGGAAACTAAAAAGATATAAAAAACCGTGGCAGGAAGGCGAAACCCTTTCTATTGCCATTGGTCAGGGGTTTAATCTGGTTACTCCTCTGCAACTCGCCTTAATGACGGCAACTGTAGCAAACGGTGGCACCTTGTATCAGCCAGGAATGATTGAAACGGTACGAGATCCAGACAGCCATATTATTGAACAGTTTGAACCAAAAGTGTTAAATCGCTTTGAGGATCAAGCAAACAATCTCAAAATTATCAAAGAAGGTCTCGTAGAGGCTGTGAACGGTCGACACGGGACAGCTCGTCGAGCCAAGCTTGAAAATATTACCGTTGCTGGCAAGACAGGAACCGCTCAAGTAGTTCGACTCAAACAGTATAAACACCTCAAGGAAGAAGAGATTCCATATAAGTATCGGGATCATGCCTGGTTCACCTGCTTTGCCCCAGCAGAACGACCTGAGATTGCCGTCACGGTCTTGGTGGAACATGGCCTGCACGGTGGTTCAGCAGCAGCACCTATTGCCAAAGCTGTGCTGGAGCAATACTTTGGGCAACGAGCAAAAAAAACTGATCGTGAAGGGGGAACAGATTCAACGGCCCTGTCTACAGCCTCCCACACTTCCCACACCTCTCACGCCTCCCACGAATAGCCTTTATTCATAGCCTCTATTCCGGCACTTGCATATAAAAAATATCTCATGGTCTTGTGTTCTCATGTTTCAATTCGACAGACAGTTTATTCATAACTTTGATTGGGTGATGGTGGTCATCCTCCTCCTTATTTCAATCATGTCACTTGCCAGCCTGTTCAGCGCAACCTGGAACGGTGGCCCCTCCCCTTCCCCTATTTTTTTTAAGCAGCTCTACTTTTTTCTTTTTGGCTATGCCCTTATTCTGCTTATCCTCAATATTGATTATAATGAGCTTGAAATACTCTCCTATCTGGCCTATGTAGCAATTTGCCTTCTGTTAGTGTATACCAAACTCTTTGTTGATTCTATTGCCGGAACCCAGCGTTGGATCAACCTAGGGTTTTTTCATCTCCAGCCCTCTGAACCAGCAAAACTTATCTTGGTGCTGGTACTGGCCAGTTCCTATTCTAACAGGGAGTATATGGAAAAAGGTTATCGACTTCGTGATATTGTCCAGCCCGCAGCCATCACAGCAGTTCCCTTTCTCCTCATCCTCATTCAACCTGATCTGGGTACAGCCCTTATGTTGGCTATCCTCTTTACCTCTATGACCTTGTTTGCCCATTTGCGTTGGTCAACCATTATCATGCTGGGAAGTAGTGGGATCGTATGCGGTGCGCTGGGCTGGCTGTATGGACTCAAGGATTATCAGCGCAGGCGCATTGAAACCTTTCTCAATCCAGAAAGCGACCCCATGCATCACGGCTACCAGATCAAACAGTCAAAGATTGCCGTGGGAAGTGGGCAGGCATTTGGTAAAGGATTTATGGAGGGAACCCAAGGACATCTTAACTTTTTACCAGAGCGCCATACAGACTTTGCCTTTGCTGTCTGGTGTGAAGAACTCGGCTTTGCCGGCTCCTTATTTTTCTTGATATGCTTTTTCTTTATGTTGTTCTGGGGTATTAACATTGCCTTGACAGCCAGAGATAAGTTTGGTGTGTATCTCGCCTTTGGCTTGGTTATGCTGATCTTTTGGCAAACAGTAATTAACCTCTTTATGATCATGGGGATGCTGCCCGTGGTTGGAATTCCATTACCACTGTTCAGCTACGGCGGTTCCTCGTTATTAACAACCTTGGTAGCCATTGGTATTCTTATGAATATTAGGATGCGGAGATTTCAGACAAAGTAGATTATGCTGTAGATTGCCTGGGTATCTGACAACGGCAAGGCCGCTTTAGCTGAAGGCATCCTCCAAGGTGACTTTGTTGCCGTTGATCAACTGCTGCATGACGGTCTTGTCCTGGGCAAGGAGAACATCTCCACGTCCCAGAGGGGATTGTCTCATGCTATCTCGGCAGCCAGCTCGTCATAGCCGAGCACACTTCGAGGCATAAAGCGGACAGTGTAGGACTGTGCTTTCTGAATAAACAGCCTACGGAGGGCAGAAGGATTTGTCAAGGAAATCTTTTCATTTCAAGGGGGAAGACGGAAGAAAACAGGAGTGCTGGTCGGAGCGGGGAAAAGTCACTGGTAAGTTTGCGGGAAACTTACCAGTGAGTTCCCGGAAAACTAAGTAGTGAGTTTTGGATAAAGTCACCAGTGAGTTCCTTGGAAACTAAGTAGTGGGTTTCGGATACAGTCACCAGTGAGTTCCCTGGAAACTAAGTAATGAGTTTTGGCTGAACTTACCGGTAAGTTCCCTGGAAACTAAGCAGCGAGTTTAGGGAGAAGTTACCCGTGAGTTTACAGATTAATTTTATCTTGCTGACAGAGCGTTTTTTTGTTGACATTGCCCGTTTCTCTTGTTTTTTTGTATGGAATATTGATCTGTTGTTTACAATAAAAAAAAGGGAGGGGAAGATGCGTGTTATTTGCTTCTTATTATTAATGTTTTTTTTTACTGGTTAATGATTGTTTTGCAAATGGTTTCTGGCCTGGACCTATAAGAACTGATTACACTTGTAAAAATGATAATGAAGTTGTTGATTCGGATGGCACCCTCATTGATAATTGCCTTGCAAGAGGCTTGAAATGTGTCCAAAGCTTTGGAAGCGCTCGCTGTGAGTGTCCTGATTCCCATGATCCCGGAATGTGCAAGAAGTGCAAAAATGGGAAGGTGAAGAATGATGATTCGGAAGATCCCGGAACTTGTAAGAAGTGTCAGGGCGGTCAAGTGAAGAATGATGACACTGAATCCTGTGATGACGGGGATGCCTGCACGAAAAATGATCAGTGTTCAGGAGGGGTATGCAAAGGAGAACCAGACGTAAGCCCTGTAGTCCCATGTAATTAAATTGCGTGGATTGTACCGGGTACATACCCAGCGCATGACCCGGTTTTCTTTTTGCCCCGCCTTCTCCAGAAAGGGGGCGGATGTCTCAAGAAGAGATCAGGTATCTTCAGAGAAAACCAAAGCAGCACCAGAAACCACAGCTCCTGCAACCTTCTTGCGTGCGCTGGTAAGTAACCGCTGAACCGTCCCACGGGAAACACCCATGCGCTCTCCGGCCTGCTCCTGGGTCAACCCTTCAACATCGCAAAGCTTCATTGTTTCCAGCTCATCGCGATACAAAATAATCTGCTTTAATTTCCGTAACGGCAAGCCAACAGGTTTAAAGGCTTGACCGCAAAACTGACCTTCACAGCAACGTTTTTTCTTGAGACGTGGGGACATGCTCTTACAAAGGGAACAGGGGGAAACAGGTTGCAACAAAAAATAACCCCGTTTTTAGGAGATGTTGTAGGGGCGAATCTCTGTGTTCGCCCTTGCATATCAATCTTTCAGAATGATACCTGTTTAATCTTAGTGATCACAGGTACTACCGCCTTGACAGGTCTGCTCTGCTCGCATAAGGGGAAAATCCCCTTGTATGAAGCCGTCAACCGCCTCCTGAACGTTTTTCAAGCTGTTTTTTGCAGCATAGTATACGTCAATTTTGACCTCGGCAAATACCTGCATAGGGCGAGCACCCATGCCACCAACAACAATCGCCTCTACCCCCTGATCTTTTAATAACATGACAGGTGCCATGCAGCCACCAGCACCGTGTTCTACGTTGGCAACCGTGTCAACAGAAGCGATTTTTCCCTCCTGAATTTTTATCAGTGTAAACAGATCACAATGACCGAAATGTTCAGAAATTTCAGCGTCAAGACCACCTGGGGTATTTGAAGGAACTGCAAGTAAAACTGATGAACTCATGTGTAGATATCTCCAATTAAGTTTTTTTTATATGAAAGGACTGAGCCTTTTCCTCTTATGTGCATATGCACACTTGATAGTTCTATTCTTCTTTGCTGTCAACAAAAAATAAGAGAACTGCCTCGACAAAAACGCAATGCATGGACAAGAGAAGAGCAATAGGGTAAATTTATTGATTGAGTAGAACTCAAAAAAATTTCTATGCAGCGTACCTCTGTTTCCCTAAATAAAATAAATACCACCTATCCTCATTCTTATGATTCATATCCTTCGGGCGACACTTTTTTTCCTTTTTATCTCAGCACTCTTTCCAGCTTTTTATGCCTTTTCTAGTCTTCAGGCAGAGAAAGACAAGGAACCTGTTATAGACGAAGTCGTTATCAGCACGACAAATGACTACGTACTGCTTTTTGCAACAGTGAGCCACTGTTTTACCGATGAAATGCTTGAAGGTGTACGCAATGGCATTCCACTGACCTTCCGCTTTGACATTCGTTTGAACAGAATACAGCGCAACTGGTTTGATGCAAAACTTATTGAGCATAAGATCAACCATACCCTGAGCTATAACCCAATAAAAGAAGAATACCAGGTTGCCTTTGCTGAAAAAAAACAACCCGAGGTAACCCGATCTCTCAAGGAAGCAAAAGAGATGATGGTAAATATTGATGGGCTGCGACTGTATCCGCTCAATAACATACGTGTCAGTACCCCATACGCCTTAAAAATAAAAGCGACCCTTGTTGAAAACACCTTTCCGTTCAGCATGCACTCTATTATTCCCTTTACCTCTCTTTGGAATTTTGAAACAGACTGGCGCACTGTTGAATTTAGCTATTAGCTTAACACACCTTGATTCCAAAATATTTTTTACATCACCCCACCTCTGGTGCTTACCTCTCATGCTTACCTCTGAACAGCGCAAACAAAAACAACGGTTGACCCGTTATGTTATTATTTTCTGCATGCTGCTGATTCCTCTGCTTGCCTATACCCAGCGGAGTTTGCTCAAAGGAGAACTCAACCTCCCCTTTTCCAGCACGGTGCTGATCTTTGCCCTGATCAATATTAACGGGCTGTTGCTCCTGCTCATGCTTTATCTGATCTTGCGCAACCTGGTAGAGTTAATCTTTGAGCGGAAAAACAGCATACTCGGATCACGTCTGCGGGTACGACTTGTTATCGCCTTTGTCTCCCTGTCCATGATCCCCTCGATTATCCTGTTCTTGGTTTCACTGGGTTCTGTTTCCACAGCAATGGAGTACTGGTTTAACTCTAATGTGGAAGAATCACTACAATCCTCCCTGGTCCTTGCCCGTAATCTCTTTCATGAAACAGAAGATCAAGCAGTCACTATGGGAAACCATATACGACAGCGGTTTGAAAGGGGAGAACTGAACATGCATGACAATATCAAATTACAGCAACGTTTTGATACAACGCTTTCTCTTGTCCCGCTCGGTACCCCGGATGCCCTCTCCTTAATACGCCCTGAACTGGGTATTGTGGTTTCAGCCAAAGGCAAACGGCTGGCATCGGTCTCTTTACCAGCAATCCCAACGGAAGCCCTTCGTAAAGCAGCGAACAGTCTGGAACCAGAAATTATTACCCGCCAAGTTGCTGTGGGTGAATTGGTTCAGGCTATTATGCCGGTGCAACCAGATGCGTCCAATCAAACCAATCAAACTAATCAAACCTTTCTTATTACTACCCTGCTGATTCCGATAGAAAAGCTTGCGCTCATGCAATCAGTGTCTAAAGGAATTACCGATTATAAACAGCTTGTTATTCTTAAAGCTCCGATCAAGTTAAGTATGATCATCATGCTCTTGATTATTACTCTCCTTATCCTGTTTGGAGCGATCTGGTTTGGTTTTTTTATTGCCCGCTCGATGACCTCTTCTATTAATAAACTGGCCCAAGGAACTCAACGGGTTGCAGACGGTGATCTTGATTTTACTATTGAAAAAGAGTCGAATGACGAGATGGGACTCCTGGTTGACTCCTTCAACTCTATGACTTCTGACCTCTTGCAAAGCAACCGGGAACTCGCAGAAACCCATCAGGCTCTCCAGCAATCCACTCTGATCTCAGAACAACGCAGACGATATTTGGAAACCATCCTAAAAAATGTGGCTGCAGGGGTTATTGCCATTAATAAGAATAATGAGGTCACTACAATTAATCCCTTTGCAGAAAAACTCCTTAAAATTGATCCAACAAACTTTCTTCATAAAGATTTTCATACGGCTCTCCCTCGCTCCCACATCCCTGTTATTGAAAGTTTTTTCGATGATTTGCTCAAGTCTGGTAAACGCTCTATTGAGCGGCATCTTAACCTCACTGTACGGAAGGGCGAAACCTACTCTCTGCTGGTCAACATAACCCGTCTGATTGACGAGCAAGGACAATCGATTGGCTATGTTATTGTTTTTGACAACCTGACTAAGCTGGAAAAAGCTCAACGCCTAGCAGCTTGGCAAGAGGTTGCCCGCAGGATTGCCCATGAGATCAAGAACCCGCTCACCCCGATCCAACTGTCAGCCCAACGACTTCGCAAGCGTTACCTGGCAACTATAGCAAATAATCCTGAAATATTTGAGCAATGCACTGGAACCATTATCAGTCAGGTGGATGAGATCAAACGATTAGTCACAGAGTTTTCTGATTTTGCCCGTATGCCACGAGTGAAAAAGCAGCAGGCAGATATTATCGCTATTGCCGCTGATACCTTGGTCCTGTATCGTGAAGGGCATAAACATATCAACTTTCTCTTGGAACATGATGAGGTTCCCCTGTTTCCCTTTGATCCAGTGCAAATTAAACGGGTCTTGATTAATTTACTCGACAATGCGGTCAGCATCCTTGCCCACGGCGGTTGTATTGCAACGGCAATACGCCTGCAACAGAGTAAAAACCTGGTCAAGATTATTGTCCGTGATGATGGCTCTGGCATGTCTGATCAGGTCAGGCAACGCCTGTTTGAACCCTATTTTTCCACCCGTAAATCAGGAACCGGACTTGGGCTGGCCATTGCCCATACCATTATTACTGAGCATAACGGCGCAATTCAGGTGCAGGATAACACGCCCTCTGGTACTGTTTTTACTATTGAACTTCCCTTTCACCCTGCCGAGGCAACAGGCAACGTGAATAAACTCTAATAAACCATCTGGTTTACCCAATTAACCAGTTTCTATGTCCTCAACGATTCTCATTATTGACGATGAAGCCCCTATTCGAGAAGTCCTGTCCGGTATTTTGAGCGATGAGGGGTTTCACCCACTCAGTGCGGCCTCTGCTGAAGAAGGGTTGACCCTTATGGAGTATCAGGATGTGCATCTGGTCTTACTCGATATTTGGCTGCCTGGTATGGACGGGATTGCAGCCCTAGAAAAGATCAAACAGGACGGCAATGATGTGCCGGTGATCATGATCTCTGGACACGGCACGATTGAAACAGCTGTCCAGGCAACCCGGATTGGTGCCTTTGATTTTATTGAAAAGCCCCTCTCTTATGACAAGGTCATTCTTGCCATTACCCAAGGTCTGCGTTTTGCCCAGCTTGAACAGGAAAATAAACTTCTGCGGGAAACAAAGTCTTCCAGCTCTACCTCAGCCATTATCGGCGATTCAGCAGTTGTCAACCATCTCTGCCTGCAAATTGAACGGGTTGCTCCGACAGACGCTTCGGTACTGATTCTTGGTGGACACGGCACAGGCAAGGAACTCGTTGCCCAGGCAATCCACAGTCAATCAGACCGGGCAGATCGTCCCATGATAGAGGTAAACTGCGCTGCTATTCCTGAAGAACTGATTGAATCAGAACTTTTTGGCTATGAAAAAGGAGCCTTTACCGGCGCAGATAAGGCAAAAAAAGGCAAATTTGATCAGGCGAACGGCTCAACGCTTTTTTTAGATGAAATCGGTGATATGAGCCTGAAAAGTCAGGCCAAGGTCTTGCGCATTCTCCAAGAAAGAAAATTTGAACGGGTTGGTGGAGCCAAAACCATTGAGGTGGATGTCCGTATTCTTGCAGCTACAAATAAAAATCTGGAGCAGGAGATTGAACAGGGAAATTTTCGGGCAGATCTCTTTTACCGACTGAACGTGGTGCCGATTCAGTTGCCGGATCTCAAAGAACGCTTGGAGGATATCCCGGCTTTGGTTGCAGGCTTTTTGGAGCAATTTCGGGGCAAGGGACTTGGCAAAAAACGTTTTACTGGCGATGCGTTAAGTATGCTTATTCAGCACCCCTGGCCCGGTAATATTCGGGAACTCCGCAACATGGTGGAACGGCTGATGATCATGGTTCCAGGAGAGCGTATCACGGCCAAGGATATTGCGGTCTTTCTCAACCCTGATGCGTTTCAGCCAATACTGGGCAGTTTTGAGGCAGGATACAGTCATCTTGCCTTTAAGGATGCCCGTAAGCAGTTTGAACACGATTATCTCAAGAAAAAACTTGAGGAACACGATGGAAACGTTTCCAGAACCGCTGAAAATATCGGTATAGAGCGGAGCCATTTGCATAAAAAAGTCAAGGCACTGGGCATCAAGTTCTGATCGTAGGGGCAAACCCCTGTGTTCGCCCGGAAGGTCTCTACTACAACTTCATAACAAAAAAATATCTCAAAAAGAGGAGAAAAGACATGGTCTTTCCAGAATATCGTCCCCGCCGCATGCGCCAAAATGAAAATTTTCGGTCCATGATTCGCGAAACCCATCTTGCGCCAAGCCAGTTGGTTTATCCACTCTTTGTCATGCCTGGTAAAGGGAAACGGGAAGAGGTTTCTTCCATGCCCGGTGTCTTCCGTATTTCCGTGGATCAGCTCAAAGAAGAGGCGCAGTCCTGTTTAGAGGTTGGGGTACGTTCCGTCATTCTGTTCGGCCTGCCAGAAAAAAAAGACGCTATGGGGTCCGGCGCTCATGCGCAGAACGGTATTGTTCAGCAGGCGATTAAGGAACTGAAAAACACGGCCCCGGATTTGACGGTGATCACGGATGTCTGCCTGTGTGAGTATACGGACCACGGCCATTGCGGCTGCCTGAACGGTAATGACGTGGATAACGACACCACCTTGGAATTGCTCGCCCGCACTGCCCTGTCCCATGCCAAGGCGGGCGCAGATATGGTTGCGCCTTCGGACATGATGGACGGACGAGTGAGCGAAATCCGCAGCACCTTGGATGAAAACGATTTCCATACTATTCCCATTATGTCCTATGCTGTGAAGTATGCCTCTGCCTTTTACGGGCCATTCCGTGATGCAGCTGACTGTGCGCCTCAGTTCGGGGATCGACGCAGTTACCAGATGGACCCGGCTAACAGCCGTGAGGCCATGCGGGAGGCAACCCTGGACGTGGATGAAGGGGCAGATATTCTGATGGTTAAACCAGCAGTGGCTTATCTGGATATTATCAGTCGCCTGCGGGATGAGTTCGACCTGCCGGTTGCGGCCTATCATGTCAGCGGGGAGTATGCCATGATCAAGGCGGCAGCGGATAAAGGCTGGATTGACGGGGATCGGGTTATGGCTGAGACCCTGCTGTCCATCCGGCGGGCTGGTGCGGATATTATTTTGACTTATTTTGCTAAGGATATGGCTAGATTACTGCAAGGATAATTTCGGCTTTTTTTGACCAGCAAGGAGTCGGGAGTATTTGACGACGCTGCAACCAAGGCCGGGGCAAAATTTTCTGTTCCGGCTTGTTACTTTTAAGCTAACAATACCATAAAAAATAAAAAGATAAATAAAACTAATATATTAAATAAGGGACTAAACCGCTATGTCAAGATATCCGCGTGGCTCGGAATGGAGGAAGTGGGATCTGCATATTCATTCAACCTACTGGGTGCGATTAAAAGTGCGGTTTTTTCGATTATCCGGTGCATAACGGCTTATCTTTCTGTTAGAGTAGTTTCTCTGAAAGAGAAACAGAAAGTAATCATCAGGGTGTGCCGCCCGTTCATATAATTGACTACCCCGGAGGAAATATTCATGCTGCCACTGTCACAGGAAGATAAAGAACTGATCAATCAGCTAAATCGTCATCCCGATATTAAAGATCGTATGAAATCAATCATCTCTATAGCGAATAACGACGGGGA
>QYLO01000046.1 GCA_022766165.1 Candidatus Electrothrix gigas | reverse complement strand
CATTGGAATTTGGAAAATGAAATAGTCGACCTGTTTTATGCCATCACACAATGTCATGGCTGGATACGTAGTGACAAGCACGAGGTGCGTGTACGGCTTGAACCACTTGAGCAACCCAGTCGGCGTTCTGCTCAAGAACGACTCTGCCGTAAGTTGACATACCTAGCCACCAGATTACCGTCAGGAAAGTTGATGGTTATTGAGGTCGGTGAAGATCCACGGTAAATTGAACTGTCCAAAAAATATGGGGTTTTGGTGGGTCGTTTACTATGTCTGTGATATTTTCCTGTTTTTGTGCTATTACTGAAGCAGGATTGAGCTGGAATAGTTCCAGCATGTTATAAAAAAAAACTCTTAGGAGGAATACTCTCATGAAGAAACAAATTCTTTCACTCGCCGCAGGTGCAGCCTTGGTGTTCGCCGCTCAGAGCAGCTTTGCAGGAAGTGTGGTAGCCACCGGCGGCCCTCTTGCCTACGATGTTGAGTTGACTGCTGGTTGTACAGCATCCGTAGTAGGTGGTGGCAATCTATCGACACAGAGTTCTCCATACGCTCCTGTTATAGATGCTCCTGCTGGTGTCGTAACAGTCAATTGTACAAATACTACAGCATACGGTGTATGCGTGGATGCTGGATTAAACGATGATACCACTACAAGGTTATTATTATCTGATGATGGTGTGAGCACTCTGGCCTATAGATTGGATACGGATAATGCCGCCGTCGGCACTCCTGTAGGTGATGTTGGTTGTGCTGCATTAGAAGTGTCAGCAGGTGATCCAAGTACTTATACTGATACCACAACTTGGGGCGATGCTATGGTCAGCGGTACAGGCGATGCCACAGATCAGACTGTCAATCTGTATGCCGATGTAGTTATTTCTACAGATAGTGTGCCAGGAACATACACTGATACCGTAACAGTAACGGTGGTTTACCCCTGATTACATTACATTTTCTGTAGTGTTGTTTTAATACGAATGCCGCATTTTGTGTATATTCAAAAAAAATGCGGCATTTTTTATATTAAGGATTTTTCATGCGTGGTATCAGTTTTTGTTCTGCGGTGCTTCTTCTGATGAGCAGCACACAGTTCGCGGCAGCGGAATGTATGCTGGATACCACTGGTGCAACCTTCAGCAGCATAGACAGCAGCACCAGCAAAATCGCCGGCCTGAGCGTGACCTGCGACAGCGAATACAAAATCTCCCTTGATGCGGGCAGCTCCGCATCAGGCAGCCGCAGCTTGCAGGACAGCACGGGCGATTCCATCAGCTACCGCCTCTGGCAGGACAGTTCCGGTTCCCAGGAATGGGGCGATAACGGCATCACCTATGCTGCTCCGCCTCTCAGCGCAGCAGCCGGTCCTCCGGCAACGCATCCTGTCTTCGGCAGCCTGTCTTCTGATGCGGCCAGCGCACCGTCAGGCAACTACAGCGATACCGTATGCGTCACGCTTACTTGGCCGCCCTACGGAGCTGAGGATCAGCAAAAGGCAAGCATGTCCGTGTCCTTCAAAATGTCAGAGCAGTAGCTTGGATGTCAGCGGCATTCACGGTTTCGGTGCGTGGCCGACCGGGGGCAGCAATCCAAAAGGCGTGGCTCTGGGCAGCATCAGCATCACCTGCTCATCAGGGCTGCAGTATGCTTTAGGCATAGATGCAGGCCAGCACTATGACGGCAGCAGGCGGGTGCTTGTCAGCGGCGACAACACTGTTCCGTACAAACTGCGCACCAGCAGCGGCGGCCCGGAATGGGGCGATACTGGTCTGACCGCAATTGCCTCGGATTATGTGGAAACACACCCGGCCCAAGCGGTGCAGGGCAACGGCAACGGACAGAGTCAGAATTTTTTCATCTGGGGCGATGCAGACATTGGCCATGCTTCGGCAGGAACGTATTCAGATATCGTCAATATCACCGCTGTCTGGTGATGCAATCGTAATAAGAAAGAACAGGAGAATGCGACAATGAAAGCAATCGTGTTGACCATTGCTCTGCTCGCAGCCGGGACAGCTGTCTCTCAGGCTGCTGAAAAGCAGAGCAAGCAGGTGGAAATCACTTTAGAACTCAGTTCAACCTGCGTCCTCAATGTCAACAACGTGCAGGGATTCGGCTCATGGCCCACTGGCGGCGACGACATCAGCGGCGTGTCTTTGGGCAGCGTCAGCGTGACGTGCGCTGACGGCTTGGTCTATGCAGTGGGTATTGACGCAGGTGAAAATTATGACGGCAGCACCCGCCGCCTGAGCAACGGCACAGATTATGTGCCATACACGTTGCGGTCTGAAAGCAGCAGCGGTGCAGAATGGGGCGACACCGGTCTGACCGACATTGCTTCAGATTATGTGGCAACCCACTCGGCGCAGGCTGTGTTGGGTACTGGCAATGGCGCTATCCAATCCATTTCACTTTGGGGTGATGCGACCATTCCCAATGTAGGGGCCGGACAATATGCGGACCAGGTAAACATCACCTTGGTCTGGTAGATCATCAAAAAAAGAACATACATGAAAACTCAAAAAATATTTCTAGTCATGCTGCTGGGATTGCTGATAATAGCAGACTTGCAGAATGCCCAAGCTGCAAAAATCAGAATCTGGCCGGTTAAAGTGACAATTTGGCCAAATCATGCAACCGAAAGCGTCCGTCTGACCAACGAGGAGGACAGGCCAGTCAATGTGCAGGTATCTGCAACCTCTTGGGATATGGACGAGAACGGTAAATTCATTGAAACGGATACTGGCGATTTTGTCTTTTTCCCCCGCCTGCTGACCCTGCCGCCACACGAGCAGAAAGTTGTTCGGGTAGGCTATCAAGGCAAATTTCCTGATTTGGAAAAACCCTACCGTCTTCTGATTCAGGAGCTTCCGCCAGTGCGTTCTCCAGAAAAACTGGAGGACGGCAAGCAGAAGCTGGGCCTGACCTATGTTTTAAAATTGAGCTTGCCGCTTTTTGTCATGCCCAGTAAAGAGCCGCCTGTGCCAAAAATTGCTGTTGATGGTGTGAAAACTACTGAAAAAGGGCTAAAAATAGGTGTCAGAGCGCCTGGCTCACATCATATCCAAGTCACCAAGCTGGAAGCGCAGCTCTTGGACAGTGCGGATGCTGTTCTTGCCAGCGGGGAGAACAAAACTCAGCTACTGCGCATCCTGCCACACCGACGGGTTTTTGTCGAAGTGCCGTTAGACAGCACCGCCTGCTCCAAGGCTAAAAATATGCTGGTCAAAGTCGAGGCCAAAGGATTGAAAACACCTTATGAGCAGCGTATTCCCTTGACTGGCGGAACCTGCCAAGCCGCTGGGAAATAATCATGCCGCAATGCCTCGAATAGAATAGGGCATTGCGTATTCTTCTATAGATGTACAGACAGACCCTGCTCCATGCGCCTTCGATTTTGTGCCATTCTGTTTTTACTGCTGACCGGTCTGCCGCCTGTTTCAATTCGTCCAGCTCTCGCTGAAGACCAGCCTGTCGGAGAACGCGCCATCCTTGAAATAGTGGTCAATGGTTATAATGAGGGCCAGCAGTTTTTGCGCATCACTGATGACAGCGATGTACTCCTGTCTTCCGAATTATTGAAAGGTCTGCGTCTTCGTCCTGAGCTTTGGGCAGGGCAGGAGAGCAATCAGATATCCTTGCGTTCGCTCACGCCCAAACTCCAGTTCAGTTTGGATACGAACAGTGCCATGCTCAATCTGGCTGTGCCGTCAGAATGGTTCAAACCACAGATCATCAGCAGCAGAGAAGAAAATGCCGTCAGGGAAAATGCAACAAAGGAAGTGCTGCATCCATTGCCTTGGGCAGGCTTTCTGAATTACAATATCCAAGCAGACTTCTCTGAACAGGAAGATGGCCTGTCTGACCTGACCCTGCCTTGGGAATTAGGCTTCAATTACGGACAATGGTTTGCTCAAAGCACGTTTTCCTCCCGCTATGACGTGGAGGAACAGGAATATCAGACTGTGCGGCAGAACACATCGCTACTCTGGGATGATCCGGACACCATGCACAGTCTGACACTTGGTGATTTTAATCCGCCGTACAGCCTGCTGGGCGGCGGCGGCAATTTCGCTGGCATTTCTTGGCGCAAAAATTTTAGCTTGGACCGAAATTTTCGTTACGATTCAAATCTGAGTCTAACAACAGAAATTGATTCTCCTACACATGCCCAACTCTACAGCAACGGACGGCAGGTAAAGGAATGGGATCTGCTGCCCGGCATGGTTAATTTTGAAGATATTTCCTCTTATGTTGGTGGCGATGCGGAATTAGTGCTGACCGATGCCTTTGGTCGTGAGCGACGGCTTAATGTGCCATCCTTCACCAGTCAGCAAGTGCTGAAAAAAGGCGTGCATGAGTATGCCTACAGTTTAGGCTGGCAGCGAGAAAATATTGGTCGAAAAAGCAATGACTATGGCGATCCGGCAGCCTTGGGCTTTCATCGCTATGGCTTCGGCGAAACATGGACCGGCGGAGCAGCCTTTACTGTCACTGAGGACAGCTTTGCCGCTGGATCAATGCTCTTTGCTCTGCTTGGCGGTTTCAGTCAACTGGAAACGGGCTTTTTTGTCAGTCGGAGCAAAAAAAATGAGACAGGATACTCCGGCACAGCCCGTTACAGTTTTCGTTACAAGCAGTTCAACGCCTACACTGGACTGACTGGCTTCAGCCGCGAATACGTCAATGTGCCTGAGCGTTCTTATGCAAATGACAGCAGCGAGGATGAGGGAGAAGACGAAGACGGCGAAAACAAACTTCGTTATCAGGGCAGCCTCAATCTCAGTTATTCTGACACAGACTGGGGCAGTCTCAGTCTCGGCTATGCAGAGAATGTCAGCTGGAATAATGACAGCAGTCGTTCTTTGTCGCTAACCTATCGCAAGTCCTTGTTCAGCGGCCTGCATCTGACCTTGGGCGTCAAGCATGATTTGGAGGAGGAGGACAGCGACTCAATTTATTTGACTTTGCAGTTTTCCCCGAAAACAGAGAGTAATTCAAGAGATTGGTATGACAGTCTCAATGCGGAATCCCGCTATCATGAGACAGATGGCTGGCAAAATACAGCCAGTCTGCAAAAGACATATCCACGGGGCGCAGGCTACGGTTATACAGCAAACCTGAGCAGGAAAGAAGACGAATTTTCCGGCAATGTTCGGGGACAGTACAAAAATGCACACGGCATTTATACTGCTGCGGCCCGGTATTCCGAAAACAGCAGTTTCAGCGGCAGTCTAACCGCAGCAGGCAGTCTTGCCCTGATCAACAAGGGTATTTATCATGGCCGTCCAATTACAGACAGTTTTGCTGTAGTGCAGGTGGAAGGCTTGGATGATGTGACCGTGGAAAACGGCAGTATTCCAATGGGTAAGGCAGGCAATGACAGCAGCTTGCTGGTGCCGGATTTGAATTCATACAACAAAAATCGTTTGTCCATCGCCACCCTGAACCTGCCACTCAACTATAATGCAGCGGTTTTAGAGCAAGACGTGGAAGTCGGGCAGCGCAGTGGCAGTATAGTCAAATTTCAGTTCACCCGTTTTTCTGCCGTGGAAGGAGAGCTGTACCTGCAACCCGTTGACAAGGATGAAGAAAAAGTCAGGATTGAAGAGGCTCTGCCGCTTGAACTGACCTTTAACGGTGAAAAACATGAGGGTTTTACAGGGCGGAACGGTTATTTTTATTTGGAAAATGTTCCTGTCGGTGAGCATACGTTGCGGGTTTATCAACCAGGCGGATACTGTCTCGCCAAATTTACAGTGCCGGACACGGATAAAATCGTCGTGAATCTCGGTGAGCTGGCTTGTGTTAGTGAGAAAAATAGGGACAGGGAGAAATAGTTAGGTATATCCTGACATTTTTACTGTGAAAAGGGGAGCAAACCTGATTGTGGGTGGCTCCCTTTTTTTATTCTTTAAATTGGCAGTGACAACAGGAACTCTATGCGATACTGCTTGCCGGGGTGGAAATCTTCCAGTAAGATAGCCTTTTCCATATCTTCTCGCCACTCAGGTGAGTAGAGATGTTGTTTATATGCCGTTTACATAAAGTTTTCCTGAATTTTTTCTGAATATTACCCCTTGGACTGTTGAACCAATGACACAACTACTTTTTGAAATAGGAACAGAAGAGATACCTGCCAGTTATATTCAGCCTGCCCTTGCCTTTATAGAAAAGACTGCGCAGGCTCAACTCAAGGAGCTGGAGTTAAGCTTTGGCGCAGTTCGCACTGTGGGAACGCCACGACGCCTTACCTTGGCCATTGATGAGCTTCAGGAGCGACAGGAAGACCGCTGTCAGGAGCATATTGGGCCTCCTACAATGGCAGCTTTTGACGCAGACGGACAACCGACCAAGGCTGCTCAGGGCTTTGCCCGCTCCCGAGGAGTTGCTGTGGAAGATTTGCAGGTTGTTGAGACCAAAAAGGGTGCATACCTGATGGCAGTGGAGGAAATCAAGGGACAGGAAACCAGTGTGTTACTTTCCGATCTGCTTGATAAACTGTTGCGTTCCATCCCCTTTCCCAAGTCGATGCGCTGGGCAAACAGCAGCATGACCTTTGCTCGTCCTCTGCAATGGCTGTTGGCCTTATACAATGGCAAGGTGATTGACTTGACCGTTGAAGGCGTACAGGCAGGGACAACAACCCGTGGGCATCGCTTTATGGGGTCTGAGCCAGTGGCTGTTCAGGATTTTAGTCAATATCAGGAAGCCTTGGCATCTCAATTCGTCTTGGTTGATCAGCAGACCCGGCGTGAAGCGGTTGTTGAAACAGTGAAAAAGGCTGTACAGGAACGGGTAGGGGACAAAGGTCAACCTGTCCTTGATAAGGGATTAATTGATACAGTAACCAATCTAGTGGAGATCCCCTGGGGCATTTGCGGCAGTTTTGATGAAAAGTTCTTAGCCCTGCCAGATGAGGCCCTGATCACCTCCATGCGTGAGCATCAAAAATACTTTCCAGTAAAGGACAGCCAAGGCAAGTTGCTGCCCTTTTTTGTTGCTGTCAACAATACTGATATAAAAGATCCGGTCATGGCAGCCAATGGACATGAACGTGTTTTGCGGGCTCGTCTGGAGGATGGATTATTTTTCTTTCATGAGGATAAAAAACAATCTCTTGCAGATCGGGTGGCAGATCTCTCTGGAATTATTTTTCAGCGAAAGTTGGGAACTATGGCTGAGAAGAGTGAGCGTTTAACAGCACTTGCCTCTGTTCTTGCACAACAACTGCTCCCAGATATGCAGGAGGAGGCGCAACGGGCTGCGCAACTGGCTAAGGCGGATCTGTTGACCGAGATGGTTGGGGAGTTTCCCTCATTACAGGGGAGTATCGGACGTGATTATGCCTTACTCGACGGTGAAAAACCAGCGGTTGCCCATGCCGTGTATGAACATTATCAGCCGGTTCGAGCCGGAGGGCAACTCCCTGCTTCGCTGCTCGGTGCTGTGGTGGGGTTGGCTGATCGCATGGACACAATGGCGGGCTGTTTTGCCATTAATGAACGTCCTACCGGCAATAAGGATGCCTTTGGTCAGCGGCGACTGGCCTTGGGACTGATCCATATTATTTGCCATCATAAGCTCCACCTCTCTTTGCACGAACTGGTTGAGCAGGCTGTAGAGAACTACACTGACAAGGTGATACTGGCAGAGGATACCCAGGAACAGCTTGTCAACTTTATTCGCCTTCGTTTTGAAAACGACCTGATTGCTGGAGGCAAGAAGCAGGAAGTCGTAGAGGCTGCAACAGCAACGGGTTTTGATGATCTGACTGACTGTTTAGCCCGAATAGATGCCTTGGAGAGTATACAGCATCAGGAGGCCTTTGCTGTGCTGGCAGGTTCTTTTAAGCGCATTCGGAATATCACCAAGGAAAACCAGGAGACAGCAGTTGATCCTGCTCTTTTTACAGAAGAGGCAGAAAAACAACTCTTTTCCACCTGTGCAGCCGTGCAAGAGCAGGTCGGCCCGATGATTGAAAACAGGGCCTACAGTGATGCCTTAGCGGTTTTGCTGACCATGAAAGAGCCTGTGGATCGTTTTTTTGATGATGTGATGGTGATGGATGAGGATTTGGCTATCCGGGCCAATCGACTGAATTTATTAACTGGCTTGGGAAATTTGGTTCGTCAGGTTGGTGATATTTCCCGCATGCACGTGGAATAGCTTGATACGTTAATACGATAGGGGAGGGGGGAGCAGATCCTTTTACTTTTTCACTCTTCTGCTCCCTGATTATATTAGATAATCGGCTTCATGGCACTCATATAGGAGCGTAGCTCTTCACCAATGAGTTCTACCCCAGAGTAGCGGATAGCCTCATTCACCTTAATCAGCTCAACATTGCTGACCCCGTTATCCTTCATATCCAGTCCTTTGCCGATAACATCAATGTTCACGGTTTTCATGAAATCCTGGAGCAGGGGATAGGCTGCATGGTTGAACAGATAGCAGCCATACTCAGCAGTATCTGAAATAACCACATTCATCTCATAGAGTTTTTTCCGGGTGATCAGATTGGCAATCAGCGGTAACTCATGCAGGGATTCGTAATAGGCTGACTCTTCCTTAATGCCAGCGGAAACCATTGTGTCAAAGGCCAGTTCCACACCTGCTTTGACCATAGCCACCATCAGGATACCCTTATCAAAGTACTCCTGTTCGGTAATTGCAACGTCAGCAGCTTCGATTTTCTCGAAATCAGTCTCACCAGTCTCTTTGCGCCAGTTGAGCAGGTCAGCATCATCGTTGGCCCAATCTTCCATCATGGTTGTGGAAAAATGCCCGGACATGATATCATCGATATGCTTATGAAAGAGCGGAGTCATGATCTCGCTTAACTCTTCTGCCAACTCATTGGCACGAATCTTGGCCGGGTTCGAGAGCCGATCCATCATGTTGGTAATACCGCCGTGCTTGAGGGCTTCAGTGATAGTCTCCCAACCGTTTTGGATAAACTTTACAGCATAGGCCGCGTCAATGCCCTGCGCAACCATTTTTTCATAACACAGTAACGAGCCGGTTTGTAGCATACCGCACAGGATAGTCTGCTCACCCATCAGGTCCGATTTGACCTCGGCCACAAAGGAGGATTCCAGGCAGCCAGCCCGGTCCCCGCCAGTCCCGCAGGCATACGCCTTGGCAATATCCCAGCCAATCCCTTGAGGATCATTTTCGCGATGCACGGCCAGCAGGGTCGGCACACCAAAACCACGCTTGTACTCCTCACGAACTTCGGTTCCAGGAGATTTGGGAGCAACCATAATAACCGTAATATCCTCACGGATCTGCATCCCCTCTTCAACGATATTAAAACCATGTGAATACGACAGGCAGGCCCCTTGTTTCATAAAGGGCATAACCGCTTCAATCACCTTGGAATGCTGCTTATCCGGGGTCAGGTTGATGACCAGATCGGCATCTGGGAGCATCTCCTCGTAGGAACCTACTTTGAAATCATTCTCTGTAGCATTTTTCCAGGACTGGCGTTGTTCCTTAATTGCGGCCTCACGCAGGGTATAGGAGACATTCAGACCGGAATCACGAAGATTTAAGCCTTGATTCAGGCCCTGAGCGCCGCAGCCCACAATAACAATTTTTTTGCCTTTCAGAGCCTCTACCCCGTTAAACTCGGCAGCATCCATAAAACGGCATTGGCCCAGTTCTTCAAGCTGAAGACGCAGGGGCAGGGTATTAAAATAATTTGCCATGTTTTTTTCTCCTTACAATAAGTGTATTCTGTGAAAAACTCTTGAAGAGTCTCTTATATATTCGAGCGCATTCTAGCATGAAATAATATTGCGTAAAGTGATTTGTTTGCGAGCAACAATCCTGCCCTGAAAAACATTAATTTTGAAAGTTATAAATTTTGGGATAAGGATCCGTAGGGATACGGCATGCCGTGTCCTTACAGAACATCCTTACAGAACAGAGAACGGCAAGGGGAGAACATTAATTATGCAATGTCTAGGATCAGCCCGGCAATGCTTGATTTTCTGGTGCCAACGTTTGACATTAAGCCGGTTGCGGCAACACCGGAAGAGGATGTAAAGGTTATTATTTTGGGATAACGATCCGTAGGGACACGGCATTGCCGTGTCCTTACTTAACAGCAGGTTGTAGTGGATGTTGTAGGAACGAATCTCTGTGTTCGCCCTTTTATGGTGCAAGACCAAAAGACAAAATCACTGTTCGCTGCGCACCAACCGAACCGCATACTTATAGTCGCTAATGCTGACGCCGGAATAGCCGCCGGTGAAGTTGACGTACCACGCATAGCCCGAGGGGTCGGCAAGCGGCGACCCAGACCAGTAATCAGAAAATCGAGAGTATTTTGTATTCGGAAAAGCCTGCTGATTAATGGTCGGCGTTTCTGACTCTTTATTGCATTCGCCGGTATCTTTGTCTTTCACCCCTTTACTGCAATAGACCAAAGTTTTCAGCTCATCAATGGTGGGCATTCGCCAATCGCTATAATTGGCATACGAAACATCTTTGAAGCGTTGAACCTCATCATTCCAATCATACTCTTTCGCCTCGCCTTTTTCGCAGTTCTCACCGGACAAACCTTCAGCGCAGCGTTTCCACATCAGGCCGGTTTTTGTGTCCGTTATGGTGCCGTCATAGTTGTCAATATACTGTTCTTTTGTTTTTTCCGCTGTAGCAGAATTCGTTTCTGCAGTTTCTGCAGGATCTGTAATTTGTTCGGCAGCACCGTCTTGGTAGATAATGGTGACAGAGACGTTGATCTTTGTCAGCTCATCTTTCTTCACCTGCGTTGCATTCTTGGCATTGGCATCTATGGAACCGACAACAGCGACATCCACCCCGATTTCTTTGAGGATATCAGCTATGTTTTCTGGATCGTTTAAGGCGACATCGGATGCATCTATGCCTACGGCTTTGAACTCCTTTTTCAGGTCAGCCTTGTCAAGAACCGAATATTTTTCTTGAGCCTCTTCCATCAAATTGGAAATAAGTTCTTCCTGCAATATCGTGTTTGGTTCGTTCATGGAAATGGTGACGTTGCCGTCCGAGTCACCAAACGGAAAGACAGCAAGACGAAAATGCTGATCGTTCATCTTGGCAACAGCCTTTTTGCTAATATCCGGTGCCATTTTTTCAGCGACTTGGGCAAAGTCATCCTGTTCTTGCGCTACGGATGTCATTGGCAGTGCAATGACAAGGAGCCATAAAAAGAAGCGAATCATTCGAATTCCCATGTTGTTGTTCCTCCTAAATAAGAATGTTAAAATTATGTAACTTGTCCTAAAAAATCAGTTGACATAATATCATTAATAATTCCGTATCTGCAACTGATAAATTGAGTGCCACCCACCGTTAAAACAATGGGCTATTATCGATCGCCCCTCCAGGGCGAGGATATCCGGGAAAGAGCGTCGCAAAGGGACTGCTGAAAATATCCCGGTGTTTCAACACTGGGTATAGCTGGTTTCGTATAATTACCACCATATCTTCTTATTTTTTTTATTGATTATTAAATAAAATCATGTTAGCTTTTCGTATCTAACTCAAAGTTATCAGAAAAACTGATGATCTCTCACTCCTGACGTATGGAGAATGACGCTTGAGGATGTTTTGAAATTAAAAGGAGGTAACAGATGAACCAAGCAGAACCAGTGCCAAATACACGCATCCTCCACACCTCAGACTGGCACATAGGCCGAACCCTCTACGGACGCCACCGCTACGCCGAGTTCACCGCCTTTTTTGATTGGCTCCACGCCACCATCGTCGAGCACCAGGTGGACATCCTGTTGGTGGCAGGCGACATCTTTCACACCACCACGCCCAGCAACAAAGCACAACAGCTTTACTATGATTTTCTCTGCCGGATTGCGGCCTCATCCTGCCGTCATCTGGTGGTGACAGCTGGCAACCACGACTCCCCTACCTTTCTTAATGCGCCGCGAGAACTCTTGCGTGTTCTTCATATTCACGTCTTGGCCTCTCTGCCTGCATCTCTTGCTGAGGAGGTGCTTGTTCTCAAGGATCAGGCCGGAGAACCTGAAGCCATTATCTGCGCTGTCCCCTTTCTCCGTGATCGGGAAATCCGCACAGCAACTGCTGGGCAGAACATGGAGGATCGGGAGCAGGACTTGGTTCAGGGGATCAGACAGCATTACAGCAAAGTCTGCGCCGCCGCAGAGGCGAAACGTACTGCCCTGGCCCGAGCAGTGCCAATCATTGGCATGGGGCATCTCTTTACAGCCGGGGGTGTGGAAGGTGACGGGGAACGCAAGCTCTATGTGGGTTCGCTGGGGCAGGTTGATGCGAATATCTTCCCCCCTATGCTGGATTATCTCGCCTTAGGCCATCTGCACTGTCCGCAAAAGGTGGGGGGCAACGAAACTCGCCGCTACAGCGGTGCGCCGCTGGTCATGGGCTTTGGTGAGGCTGAAAAGCAGAAGAGTGTCTGCCTAATTAATTTTCCCGCTGCCGACCCAACCGGTCCCACTGCATCAACTCCGGCTCCGGCAGTGAATACCCTGGCTGTCCCAGTGTTTCAGCCCATCAAGCGCATCCAAGGCAACTGGGAGCATATCCAAACCGAGCTGACCACCCTGCAACTGGAAGGCCGGACTGTCTGGCTGGAAGTTATTTACCAAGGCGAGGAACTGATCAGCGATCTGCGCCAGCGTCTTGATGAGGCTGTGGCTGGAACAGCACTGAAAATTCTCCGTGTCCACAACCGCCGCATTATTGAACAGGCTCTGCATCCAGTTGAGGCCGAGGAGACCTTGGCCGATTTGCAGCATGAAGAGGTTTTTACCCGCTGTCTTGATGCTCATGAAATCCCGGCGGAACAACGCCCTTCGCTGTTGGCCGCCTATCAGGAAATTACCTTGGCCTTGGAGCAGGATGATCCGATGGCTACGTAGGGGAGGTTCGCGAACTGCCCCTACAACCCTACACCTGAAACAACCTCACCCTACCAAAACCATGCGTATCCTCCGACTTCGTTTACAGAACCTCAACTCCCTGACCGGAAAATGGGAACTGGATTTTACTGATCCCGCCTTTACCGGCAACGGAATTTTTGCCATCACCGGCCCCACCGGCTCCGGCAAGACCACCATTCTGGATGCTGTCTGTCTGGCGCTGTACGGACGCACGCCTCGCTTGGATCGGGTCACCAAAGGCGGTAATGAGATTATGTCCCGCCAGAAAGGCGAGTGTTCCGCTGAGGTGGAATTCGCCACAATCAAGGGCAATTTTCGCTGTTTCTGGTCTCAGCATCGAAGCCGGAAACGGGCAAACGGGGCCTTACAGCCGCCCAAGCGGGAATTCTCCAAGGTAGAGGGCGGCAAGATACTGGCCACCAAAACCAATAAGGTAGACCAGTTGGTGGAAGAGTATACAGGTATGGATTTTAAACGCTTCACCAAGTCCATGCTGTTGGCGCAGGGCGATTTTGCTGCTTTTCTCAAAGCCTCTGAAAAGGACAGGGCTGAAATCCTGGAGCAGATCACGGGTAGCGAAATTTATTCCGAAATTTCCAAGCGGGTCCATGTACGGTTCACAGCGGAAAAAGCAGCGCAAAGCACCTTGGAAGAAAAGGTTGCAGCCATGCAGCTGCTGTCTTTGAGCCGAGAAAAGGAGTTGCAGCAGGATGTGGCTCGCTTGCAGACAGGACAAGCCGAATCGGACCGGACAATCAGGAAAAATGAAGCCGTGCTTGTTCGGCTGAGGAAGATTGTTGCACTGCAAGAGGAACTTGCTGATCTTAATAAAGAACAGAGCAATCTCGTACAGGAAGAGAAAAATTTTGCCGAGGATGCTGAACGACTGGCCTTGACTGAACAGGCCCGTACCCTGGAAGGGGAGTATACAGAACTCCGCTTGCTGCGCAAAAGCCAGCAGGACAATATATCCGCCTTGGCAGCAGCACGATTGAGCCTGCCGGAAAAGGACACAGCGGTTAAGGAGGCGGAACAGCATCTCAACAGCAGCAAGGATACATTGGAAGAACGCAAAACTGCTCAGGAAAAGGGGACTGCTCTTATCCGGCAGGTCCGGGAGCTGGATCTGCGCATCAATGAGATAACTGCCGCTCTGGATCAGGAGAGTACAAAACAAACTGCCCTGAAAAAACAACAGCAGCAGGATCAGGAGCAATACAGCAATCTGGAACACCAGAAAGACAAGGCTGCTGCACGCTTGCAGAAAATAACCCGCTATCTGAGCGAACACAGCATTGATGAGCAACTGAACACGGAACTTGCCGCCCTGAAGCTGCATCTTGAACAGTTCAGCAGCTCGGCAAAAAGGGTGAATAAGCTCCACCTGAAGCGAGACAAGGCTGAAAAGGAAAAGATCAGTGCCGAGAAAACGTGGCTAAAACAACAAAAGGTCTATCGTGCCGCTGAAAAATCACTGCAAGATATCCAGCAGCAACGTGTTACGCTCCACGAGCAACAGGCCGCCCTGCTCAATGGCCGCAGCATCTCGGAAATACGGCAGGATTTGCGACTGTTGACCGATCAGGCTGTTCTGCTCAAACAGCTTCTGGACAATGCCCGGAAGCTCGAACAATATACACAGGATATCTGTAAATTTTTACGTCAACAAGAAGAGCTTGCCGAGCAGCGCAAAAAACAGGCTGCTGCATTCGACGAGCTGCAAAAGGACCGGGACAGGAAAAAGCAGGAGGCTGAAGCACTGCATATCCAGGCCGCCCTGGTTGCCCGTATCCGCGATCTGGAAGAAGAACGTACCCGTTTGCTGGCCAACCATCCCTGCCCGCTCTGCGGCTCCCTTGAACATCCCTATGCAGAGGAGAAAAATATCCCGGAACTCCATGCTGTGGAAAAGAAATTGCAAGCAGCTCTGGCGGCAAAGGAGGCGGCAGAACAAAACGTTGCTGATGCACGGGTCAGGCGTGCGCAACTTGAAGCAAAAGAACAGGAGATAAGCAGGCAGATTCGGGACAAGGAAGATGCAGTCCAGGAACTGCAGAAACAGCAGGATCAACTCGCTACAGATGTTTCGGACCAAGCGTTCGTTGTGTCTGATTCGGCAGCACTGGAACGGCACCTTGCAGCCCTTCAGGACCGGCTTGCGGAAACGCAGCAACAACTCAATGCTTTGGAAGACTCAGAGCAGAAACTCGGCCAGCTCAGTGATGAACTGGAGAAGCAGAAGGAGGCGGTTTTTCAGGCGGACAGGGAGCAGGAAGCGGCACGAAATGCCCTGGAAAAGGCAGAGCAGGAGGTGCAACGATATGACCTGGAAGGCAGAGAGGCGGAAGAAGAGCTTGCGATAAAACATCGTATCGCCCTGGAAAAACTCGCTGTCTACAGTATTACCGAGTTGTCTGTCGATACTTCGGAAGTAATTATTGCCGAGCTGACGGGCCGTCAAGAGCAATGGCTGGAGAAAACGAAAAAAAAGGACGCTGCACAAGAGAAAATCGCCTCATTGGACACAGCAGGCAGAGAGCTGCGGATCGCTATGGTCACACGACAGAGCCGGATCGAGGAAATGGAGGCTGCTCTTGCCGACAAGCGCAGAGACCAGCAGAGCCTGATTGAACAACGTGTGCAGCTTTTTGCAGAAAAGGAGCCGGATGTTGTAGAAAAAGAGCTTGCTCAAGCAGTCCAACAGGCCGAATCCGCCGTGCAGACGAACCGGGAACAACACAGCCAGTCGCTCAAAGAACGTGCTTTGGCCAGGGCTGAGATCAGCAGTAGAGAAGATGCTGTTGGACAGGTCAGAGAAAAACTCGAACAGCTTGAAGCAGGTTTTAAGCAACGACTTCAGGAAAAGAGTTTTCCTGATGAAACAGCCTGGTGTGCAGCCCGTCTCTCTGAGGAGCAAGGTATTGCGCTGAAAAAACAGGCTGATGCTCTGCGGGAGCGAAAAACCCGCCTTGACACCCGCTTAGACGGCAAAAAAGCCGAGCTTGCTGCTGAACAGGAGGCCCTGTCCACGGATGATGATAGGCAACAGGAACAGCTTGAGCAGGAACAGGCGGCTCTGATTGAGGAACAGAATCGTATTCTTCAGGAAATCGGCTCGCTTCAGCATCAGCTCCAAAAAAACAAAGAGCAACGGAATCAACAGCAGGATCTCCTGCACAGCCTGGAGGCCCAAAAAAAAGAATGCCTGCGCTGGCAGGAACTGCATCATTTGATCGGCTCGGCAGACGGCAAGAAGTACCGCAACTTTGCCCAGGGACTTACCTTTGAAATCATGGTTTCCCGCGCCAATGAGCAACTGGCCCGCATGACCGACCGTTACCTGCTGGTGCGGGATCAGGCCCAGCCTCTGGAGCTGAACGTGATTGACTCCTGGCAGGCCGGGGAAATCCGCTCCACCAAGAACCTGTCTGGCGGAGAAAGCTTTGTGGTCAGTCTGGCTCTGGCCTTGGGACTGTCCGAGATGGTGGGCGGCAATGTACGGGTGGATTCCCTGTTCCTGGACGAGGGATTCGGTGCCTTGGATGAGGATGCACTGGAAACCGCTCTGGAAACCTTGGCCGGGTTACGTCGGGAGGGCAAATTGATCGGGGTAATTTCCCATGTGTCCGCACTCAAAGAACGGATCGCCTGCCAGTTGGAGGTTGTTCCGGGTACTGGCGGGCAGAGTGTTGTGCGGGGGGCTGGGGTGAGGAGGGTTGATTATATGATGTAGAGGTTTAATAATGGATTTTATGTTAAAATAATTTAATCGGGGTCTGTCCTGTCCCCGATTCGATTTTTACTGCTGGCGTGGAATTTTTAACCTCCAACCGGGCAGTATGCTGTCAGGATTCTTTGCCAACGAAGGGTAACGCCTTTTATTTGCCGAGACAATGTCATCCACAGAAACACCATATTTGTGCGCTATTTTACTTAAATAATCGTCAGGACGTACCGTATAAATTGAATAGTTTACAATAGATTCATGCCACAATGCAGCACTTCTCTTCTTCAATGAAAGAAAAAATGACTTATCTGTTGGCATGTAAACGATACCTACAATAATGATAAATAATAATAATAATAATTTCTGACCTCTTTTGGAGGAAGCAGGTTTTTGCGAAAATTTTGATGGAGGTAAAGACTTTTGTTTTGGTGGAGGTAAAGGCTTTTGAGCTGACATTTTTATGCACCACGGACATTTCTTTAACTGATTATAATAGAGATGATTTCTATCTTTAAAACAAATCTTTAAAGATTTTTCAGCCTTATTTAATACTTTTTTCCACTCGGTCGTTGTTGGTCGTTTTGATGGGGTGCTGTGTCCTTCGGAAAAGCAACGAATAAATAATTTCTGAAGTTTGGGGTGAAGTGTATTAAACAAAGGAGCAGCAGGAGGAGGAGTAACAGAACTGTTTTGCTGATATGGAAAAACACCTTGTTGTATACAGTAAAGATCAACTCTCCCGACAGACCGTCCAGAAGGAATAATTCCGGCAAAGGGGTGGTATCCTTCCATGAGTAATCGAAATATGACAATACCAATGCCAAACAGATCATGTTCTATCATCCTATTTCTATCTTTAAAATTTATACCTTGAAGCTCTGGAGGCGTAAATTCTGGTTTACCTACTGGACATCGAAATATTTTTTGTTTATCTCGAATCTGAAATGAATCAGTATCCACTATACTTACGAGGGTGTTAGCATTTACAAGGAGATTGCTTTCGTTGATATCTCCTATCAAGTGTCCTTTCGTGTGTACAGCTTCTGCTGCAACGACAAAATTAAAGGCTGTTCTATGGAGATATTTCCAATTGAATCCTGGAATTATCTCGTTTCTTTTCTTAGGGTTATAAAAATAAAAAAGAGGTTCATTGCCAGAGATATTAGGCATGAGAAAACCAACAAATTTTTTTCCTGAGTACAGTAGGTCAAGAGGCCATGCTATCGCTGTGTGGGTCTTGGGTTGTTTCGGCGGATTTGCAACCATCGCCTTGAGTTTTTCTTCCCTATTTTTTGCGGGGGTATTATGGTAAATTTTCGCTACAACTTGAGGTTTACCTTGTACAGACCAAATTCGTGCTTCGCCACCACCAGTTATATCCTTGGATAAAGTAAAGTTACGGTTCCTGCTGTCAGTCACTCGAAGCATTATTCTTTACCGTTTAATCCCGTTTTCTGCTCGCCAGAACTAACGTTTTATCATCATCTGTCCGAGAATTTATGCGCTCTGAATTTAAGAATTTTACCAAGTGTTCTGTTCCTTCCTGTTCATCTTGAATCTCTGCAATAAAAGAAAACAATGGATTAAAAAAAGGTGGAT
Organism: Candidatus Electrothrix gigas; assembly: GCA_022766165.1. GTDB lineage: Bacteria > Desulfobacterota > Desulfobulbia > Desulfobulbales > Desulfobulbaceae > Electrothrix > Electrothrix gigas. The sequence goes on along the minus strand of QYLO01000046.1, from coordinate 9,606 downwards.
GCGGTTTATTTTTTACTATATTAACAGCAAGCTCCAGTAAACCGTCAGAAAATGCGGCAACCGCCCTTGCCTGATCTTTTTTTACATGTATGCAGAGCAAATCAAGAGCGTCCTTTTTGGTCAGAAAATTTGTCATATTCGCATATTCTCCTTTTTGAGGAGGACAAATACTATATAATCCCTCGTCAGAAGTTAAGATCACAGCTGCACTGTCACCTATTAACCCACCGATTGTCCATTCTTCTGTAAGAACAACAAGAAGAAAGGTTGCTGCATAGTCACTCAAAGGACATCTTTCGCTTTCAGAAAATTCGACCAGCTTTTTTCTGGTTTCCTTGAATGTATTTTTTACCAGTTCTTTCCAATCATTCTCATTATCAGGGATGTACTTTTTCAATTTCTCTATAAGAAAATCTATGCTGCTTTGAACAATAAAAGCTGAACCTTGTTTCGGTCTTTTTGCAGAACCTGCGCCATCTGATACCGCAATAATGAGTTTTCCATCGGAAAACAGTTTATACGCAAAGGAATCATGGCATGGTTCTTCTGATTGTATATGACTCGTTCCGACAACTGAACAAGCAGCTATATTCCAAAATAATTTTTCAATCTTTCCTGTTAACTTGCTTTCGTCGATTTTATTTTTCGTCATACTGTATCCCTTTAACACTTTCCTGTTCATGCTATCTTTTTCACTGCTGCCCTGTTGAATGAGTTCAGCTTAATACACAGCTGGACAGCAATGAAAATCAATATGCCAGAATGAAAGAAAAAAAATTTTGGCTTATGTTATACTGAACCCCACCCCGGTGGAGTTAATGGAACCTGTTCATCGACCTGAGAATGTGATACAGAAGTAAGACTCTGAGAAAGCCAAACAAACATCTCTTTAAATTGTAACCCGTTCAGCATAATAGGTTGCCGGTCAGATATCTGGCTTAAAGTACCCATATCTGCATCCTCAACACCTACAGCAAAAAAGGCTACTGATTTTGTATTTTCTTCTGTTTTTATTCGTTGAGCTGCTGCCTGCCATTTGTCAGTCGGGGCACCGTCCGTGATTAAAAATATCCAAGGACGATAATAAGAAACCCCATTTTGTTTATACGTATCTTTCCGCTCTCTGACCATATTCAGAGCCATATCTATTGCTTTTCCCATAGGAGTAGCTCCTCCTGTATGCAAAGGTTTTGCCTGAAACTGATCAGCAGTTATAAAGTCTTGTTCAACTGTCACTCTGTACCCAAAGCTGACAATCGCCACTTCAACACGCATTGCAGCAAGACCATCGTTTTGAAGTGCCTGCTGAAACTCAATTATTCCATTGTTTAATTGATCTATTCTATGTCCTACCATTGAACCGGAGACATCAACCAAAAGAACACATGGACATCTTGATTCTGGATTACTTGTATCAAACTTAACTTGTTCTAAATGTTCATTAATCATCTTTTCTCCTGTAGGTTGTATTAAAAAACATTAAATATTTAAATGATCTTACGGCCACTTAAACGGTTTGAAAAGATTACTATTCATGCTTTGAAATACCAATTTGGTCATAATTTTTATTATAAAGAACATAAATTCTAAAATGATAACTATTGGGTAAATGGTCCAGTGAAAATACGAATGTTTGACTCTTCTGTATTGAAATTCATTATGACGCATTTCATATATAAACTTTACACCTCCAAAAATTAATTGGTTTACAAAAAGTTTGCCGGAAGTCCAGAGTATAAATTGATATATAGAAACAGAAGGTGAAATATATAAATAATTATTTTTTATAGAAAAATAAACAAATATAAATGTAAGCAAAAGACTCGTCAGCATCCAAATGAATAAAAAATACCATTTAAAGGAAACTAATCCGTCATCTTGAGCTTGTTGATTCGGTATACCAATATTCAGCTTTTGAAGAGCAGCGGCAATTGCTTTATTCAGTGCGTCAGCAGTCAATCCTTGAATAACAATATTATTTCCAATATGTATATTTCCAGAATTGTTAGGGATATAAATATTCTGTCCACCGTTTTGCACAACATTTCCACTTCCATAAATATTCTGTCCTCCAATCTGCATAAAAATGGCATTACCATTCCAACTGACTGTAATTTGACGGCTCAATGCTTCTATATCATGGGGACTATAGCTCTTTCTGCTATTTATTCGTTTCAGAATATCGGTGTAATCCTCATCTGCGTAGTCTTTATTAAACATATCTTATCTCTGGATATTAATGTTTCCATTATTATTATCAATATCAATGTTGTCTTTTCCATGTTGTATCTTGTTTCCATTACCATGTATTTCTATATTTTGTTTACTCTCTTGATAGACATCTTTTGGTATCTCTTTGCTATTAGTTTTTTTCTTTTTTTTACAGGAAGAATATGCGCTGATTATAGCGGCAATTGCACCAATTATAGTGGCAATCATGACTATCATTTCAATCATATTATCATTCATAAGATTTCCCCGATATTTTAAATAGTTGTCTGTAGGATAAATTATTTTGAGATACTTAACTCTAATCAGGATTGATACTCCGAAACAGAACTGGTAGCCGATTGAAAAGTAAAGTTAGCAGGTCGGCAATGAGAAGTAATTTAAAAAAATGGGTGCGGACTTTCTAAGGAACCTTCAAGAAACAAATTTATCCATCTGAAGGAGCAATAGTAGCATCCCATTTGGGCAATAAACTTGATTAACCAATCCTCTTGGGTAAGATTGACAACTCCGCAAAAAGTCGAAAAATAGTAAATTACTAAAGACAGATCAATTAGTTGCGAAACAATTTTGTCCAAATTTGGACTTTTTGCATAACCATCAAGATTATTCTTTGAAAGTTCCTTAAACTCTTTTCTCGGATACTGTTTTCAGTTCAGGATTCCCTTGCGCCACAATAGCAACACCGCTGAAAATCTCTTTTATCTGATCCATAAAATATGAAAGGTGTTGAAGAAAACATGAAATAAACAAGTTAATCTAGTTGCTTAAATTGCAAAAATCTTTTACGATTAATATCGTTAACTTAAAGTAAATATCTAACGTCAATTCAATGACTTTATTACGCAACCATATCTTTAAGTTAAAGATATTGTGTTGTAAAATGTTAGCAACAAACATATCGTAAGACAACGCTATAAAAATCAACCAGCTACTTACTTTACCCTCTTACTCCATCGCACCTTATTATAATTCATGAATCCAATCGTAAAAAAACAGCCAGTGAACAAGCACATTCTCGGAAAAGTACTCCTGTTATGTGTTGCAGTACTCTGTACAGTTCTCTTTCTTATTTTTGATGGACAAGAGCTTCTGAGCCTGACCTCGCTCAACGCAAGTCGCCAGATTTTACAGGATTTTTACGCAGAGCATCAGCTTGTTACCATTGCAGGCTACATGTTGATCTATATTTTTATCACAGCCCTTTCTCTTCCAGGTGCCATGATCATGACCCTGACTGGTGGTGTCCTGTTTGGATTCTGGCTCGGCCTGGTACTTGTCTCCTTTGCCAGCAGCATCGGAGCTACCCTTGCCTTTCTGGGCGCACGGTTCCTGTTCCGAGATTCTATCCAAAATCGTTTTGGCAAAAAGCTTGCAGCGATCAATCAAGGAGTTGCACAGGACGGGGCCTTGTATCTCTTTAGCCTACGCTTGGTCCCGGTTTTTCCATTTTTTCTCATCAATCTGGTCATGGGTTTAACTCCTATCCGCACAAGGGTCTTTTATATTATCAGTCAAATCGGTATGCTTCCGGGAACTGTGATCTATATCAATGCTGGCACCCAGCTCGGAAAAATTACCTCAGCAGGCGATATATTATCATCTGACCTCCTGCTCTCCTTTGCCTTGCTCGGTCTGTTCCCCTTGCTGGCAAAAAAAATCGTGGTCGTACTCAAAAAAAGCCGTTTCAAACAAAAAGTATAACTCGTAACTCTTAAATACGACGTATTTTATGTTTTCTCCAGACATGCCTCAACTTCCAGTCGGATCATGTCGACATGGACCTCTCCCTTGCTATCCACAGGATATTTTACAATATATCTATCAGATAGTTCAGTGATAAAGACATCTCTTTGTTCTACTGAAAGACGTTCCGTATAGGGAAACCATGTTGTCCGTAACCAGCTCTCCAGACCAACTTGCCCAGTATATGACATCTTTTTGGGAAGAAGCTCAACCCGGAGAGGCTGTAACCCTGCCTCCCTGAGCCAGGTTGTGTACAGTTCAGGTTCGTAAAAATTATACGGAGAGGTAAAGTTTGTAAAGTATGGCTGCCATTTTTCAGTACAGATAAGCTCATCAAGGACGGCAAGAAGAGCGGCTGCATTCCCCTGTCCAGCCATCTGCAAAAGGATCTGCCCATTCGGTTTTAACGCCTTTCTGATACCTGCAAGCAATGTGCGATGATCCTGCACCCAGTGCAGAGCTGCATTAGAAAAAATAATATCAAACTCGCATTCGTATGATAAATCTCTGGCATCCCTCTCTTGAAAAGAAAGATTTGGGTGACTTGACCAAGGGAATTCTTTCCGAGCTAAGGCTAACATAGCTGCTGAGTTGTCCACTCCGAGAATCTCGCCATTGGGAAGGTGTTCAGCGATTTCTGCGGTTATCTTCCCGTCACCGCAGCCGATATCCAAGACAATCTCATCTCCCTGAAAGTTCAGTTTACTGATCAGTTCTCTCGCCCAGATCTGCTGGGCAGCAGAATGACAGGCATAGTCTTCCGGATAGTCTTCCGGACAGTCATACGCATTCAAATTATATTGCTTATCTTTCTTTTCTTTTGACATATTTTTCCCTGCGAATAAAGCGCATCCCACCCCTCTGTGATGGGACAACAAAAAATAAATTAGGTTCAGGTGTTCAGGTGAGTTCAGGTGATGCCAAGATGATACCAAAATGATACCAAAGTAAAGCCAAAGAATCACCTCGCTCGTTCATATTTTTAATCTTTCTTCTTGTCCTGCTGATACTCGGCAACCACACGTAACAACTCCTTACCATACTTTTCCATGGTCTTTTTTCCCACCCCATTGATTTTTCTTAGCTCAACCAAGGTCGCTGGCAGAGACAGAGCAATCTGGACAAGAACCCGCTGATGGATAATCTGAAAATGAGCAAGGTCCAGTTCTCGGGCCTTTTTTGAACGCCATTTTATCAAGGCTCTGAACAGCACAGGATGCGTAACATCTGCTGAAGAATCTTGTAAAGAATTTTTTGATGCCTGCTGTTTGTTGCCCTTTTCTGGAGAAAAGTTCATCTCAGCTACAGCAACAGCCCGCAGATATTTTGATGACGAAAACCCCTGCTCACAAGCAGAGATCCCAGCCAGCTTAACAGCCATGTCCAGCTTGAGATTATTCAGGGTCGTATTGATTTTTTTAAACAGTTCCTTGTTGTCAGTATCAAACGACAGCCGGGCAAGGGTATCGTTAAAAATCAGATTAAACTTCTGCTGAAACCATTTAGATGCCTTGCAGGCCCGTTCCTGAAGATACGGATCTTGCTCAGGTAAGTTACCCTGTAAAAAAATATCGTGTAACTGGTTGGTAAAGTTTTCACTGACCAGAAAGATCTCCTGCACTGCCTGCTCCTGCAACACCTCAAGGTCGGCAACTTCAGCAGTTCCCATGCCCATGACCCGAACAAGGCGGTTATTTTCTCTCAGCAGATGAATGAAATAGCTTAAGCGGTTGCTCAGTTGCTGAAAATCAAAACACTCTGCTAACAACTTCTGTTGAAAACCGATCTTCGCCTTTTCAAGCTGCTCCTGAGAAGGAGGATTTTTGCGTACCTGCGCATCAAAGTCCAACACTGCTGCATCTGTGGCAACCCCGCCAACTCCAAGGGGTGAACTCAGCACCAGCCCTTCAAAGGTTTTGCAGCGGCTCAAGGCCACATAGACCTGACCGTGGGCAAAGGCTGCCTGGGTATCAATAATTGCCCTGTCAAAGGTCAGTCCCTGACTTTTATGAATGGTAATGGCCCAGGCTGTCTTTAAGGGATATTGCTCAAAGGTGCCAACAACCTCCTCTTCAATCTCATTTTTTTCCTGATTCAGGGTGTATTTTATATTTTCCCAGACAACTGGTTGTACCGTAATTTCTTGGTCATCACTGTCATCACCGTTATTACCGTTATTACGAGGACAGAGTACGATGATTTCTGTTGCTGTTATCTTGCCTATTCTACCGATCTTTCCGTTATAATACTGCTTGTCCGTATCAGGATCGTTGCGGACAAACATGACCTGTGCGCCTTTTTTCAGATACAGATCAGCCGGGGCCGGATAGATATGCTCTGGAAAGTCGCCTGAAATCTCGGCCTCAAAGCAAAATTCTTTGGTGTTCAGTTGAGCCAGCCATTTGCTGTTTATGGTGTTGGCCTGCCGGTTATGGGTTGTCAGGGTAATGTATCCCTCATCCTCCTCTGGTTGAAAATCAGGAAGATAACGACGGTTCAGCTCGTTGAGAGCGGTTTGATCAAGCTGATTATTGCGCACCCGATTCAGGAGCCTGATAAAACCGACATCCGACTGCCGATAAATATGTTGCAGTTCAATACTCACCAGTTCTGTTTGTTGCAAGACCTTGCTGCTGAAAAAATAGATGGAGACGTAATGGCTCTCCAGCAGCTGCCATTCATTGCGTCTTGCCACTGGAGCCAACTGGTGGAGATCGCCTATCATCAGCATCTGCACACCGCCAAAGGGCTGATTATTATAACGATGATGGCGCAGAGCCTCGTCCACCGCATCCAGCAAATCTGCTCGGACCATGCTGATTTCATCAATCACCAACAGATCAAGGCTCTGAATAATCTTCTTTTTCTCCCGACTAAAACGAAAACGATGTTGCTGACTCCGTTCATACGCCTCACTTCCTGGCACAAAGGGGCCAAAGGGGAGCTGAAAAAAGGAGTGCAGTGTTACACCGCCAGCATTGATTGCCGCCACTCCGGTGGGAGCAGTAATAATCATCTGTTTAGCCAAATCCCTTTCCAGATTATGGAGAAAGGTGGTTTTGCCAGTTCCAGCCTTGCCAGTTAAAAAAATATTACAATCTGTGGAGCGGACAAAATCATTTGCCAGCTCTAATTCATGATTTATTGAAGACATGTATCAAAACCACCCAAACGACATTATTTATCTGGAACAAAAAAAATATCCAAAAAACATTTTAGTCCGCAAAAAACTGTTTTTTTTATTGTTAATACAGAGTAGGTTATCGTTCATTATTCGTCAACCTCTCCTGTTGCGGCTTTTACATTCGCCATTCTTTTCCCGGCAAGGGTTCTCAGACAGGGTAGACTGACCTCCTGATACCATACCTATTTAACAGAGAAAAGAAATTATGACCACATTTACAGATATCGGCATAAACAACGAACTCCTTCAGGCTGTTTCCGCACAGGGTTTTACAGAACCAACTCCGGTGCAGACCAAGGTTATCCCCTTGATGTTAGAGCAGGAGGTCGATATCGTCAGTCTTGCCCAAACCGGAACGGGCAAAACAGCAGCCTTTGGCTTGCCGTTAATTCAACGAATAGATTCACAGGACAAACGAACCCAGGGACTGGTCCTCTGTCCGACCCGAGAACTCTGTATGCAGGTCTCAAGGGATCTGGAAAATTTTGCTCGCTTTACGCAGGGAATTCGAGTGTTAGCGATCTATGGGGGAGCCAGCATTGAGCAGCAGATGCGCCAACTCCGCAAGGGTATCCAGATTATCGTGGCCACGCCAGGTCGCCTGCGGGATCTGATTCAGCGGGGCAAGGTAGATATCTCTGCGGTTCGCTATGCAGTCTTTGATGAGGCTGATGAGATGCTCCAGATGGGCTTTCAGGATGAACTCAATGCAATTCTGGCAGAAACTCCAAAAGAAAAAAATACCCTGCTCTTCTCAGCGACCATGTCCCGGGAGGTTGCCAATATCGCCAGCCGGTATATGTCCGACCCTGTGGAAATCACTATGGGGAGAAAAAATTCTGGGGCTGAAAATGTCACCCATGAATACTATCTGATCAACGGCAGAGATCGTTACTCTGCCCTGAAACGAATCGTGGATAATAATCCAGAAAACTATTCTATCATCTTCTGTCGAACCAGAAGGGATACCCAGGACGTGGCTGATAAGTTGATCCAGGACGGTTACCGAGCCGATTCCCTACACGGCGAATTGAGTCAGGCCCAGCGGGATCTGGTCATGAATAAATTTCGCAAAAAACACCTGCAACTGCTGGTGGCCACGGATGTTGCTGCCCGTGGTCTGGATGTCAACGACCTCACCCATGTTATTAACTACAGTTTACCTGATGACATTGCCGCCTATACCCATCGGAGCGGTCGAACCGGACGAGCCGGAAGCAGTGGGACATCCATCGCCCTTGTTGATCTACGGGAACGTCATCGGATCAAACATATTGAAAAAAAGATCGGCAAAAAGTTTACAAAATCTCTGATCCCCACAGGCAAAGAAGTCTGCACCACCCAACTGCGGAGCCTGATGGAGGTTATCAGTGGCACAGAGGTGAATCATGAGCAGATTGACCCCCTGTATGCGGATATTGAGCAACAACTTGCCCATTTAGATCGGGAGGAGCTGATCAAAAAGTTTATCTCCCTCGAGTTCAACCGTTTTCTCAAGTATTACAAGGATGCACCAGACCTCAACCAACAGGTCTCGGGCAAAAATCAAAAAAATTTCCAGAAAAATGATCGACAAGACCAGAAAAACAAAACCTTTACCCGGTTTCATCTCAATGTCGGACGGCGTAACGGTGTTCTTCCAGAAAACCTGATCAACACGATCAATGCGGCTCCTGGCGGTGGACGCATCAAGGTTGGCAAGATAGAGATCATGCGCAACACGGCAACGCTTGAGGGAGACAGTCGTTTTATCCCCCAAATATTGGGAGCCTTTCAACATTTTAAGGTCAATGGAAAGGTCGTGACAGCCAAGGTTCTTCAGCCCCGGACTGGAGGTGGCAGAGGCAGAAACAGCAATATGGGAAAATCACGTAAACCTTGGAAAGGTAGAAGACCAAGGCATTAATTCCCCATCTTACTCTCCTCTTTACTTTGTAGGATGTGAGGGGGGAGAAACTATCTGAACTGCATCTCCAACGCTACAGGCAGTTTGCTCGGCAGCACTACCTTGATTTACCGCAATTTCAAGGTATCCTGCACTATCAATAAGCGCAAGCAGCTCGCCTACTTTTGCCTCAACATAGGTAGATCGAATATCCTGTATGCCCTGTATATGTTGTCCATTAATCTGCACTTGGCATTGCGGCGTACATTGCGGTGTACATTGCGGCGTATCAATAAAATCTTTTAGATCCTGCTGACGTATTGTTGTGCGAATATTACCAAAATGATCAATCTGCAGCACCTGCCCTCTAATCCCTTGCCCTGTAATACGAGCAACAGGGAGATCAGAAAGAGCTAGGGAGACGCAGGAGGCTGGGGGTGCGATTAAAAGTGCGGTTTTTTCGATTATCCGGTGCATAATAGCTTATCTTTCTGTTAGAGTAGTTTCTCTGAAAGAGAAACCGAAAGTAATCATCAGGGTGTGCCGCCCGTTTATATAATTG
>QYLO01000045.1 GCA_022766165.1 Candidatus Electrothrix gigas | reverse complement strand
ATTTAGATATCAGGGCGGGGTCGCCAGCGTGGCCTTTAGTCCGGATGGCAAAACCCTAGCTTCGGCCTCTTTTGATAAAACCGTGCGGCTCTGGGATACAGCAAGCGGGCAGCAGATCAACGTATTCAAAGGACATCAGGACTCGGTCTTCAGCGTGGCCTTCAGTCCAGATGGCAAAACCCTGGCTTCGGCTTCTTTGGATAAAACCGTGCGGCTCTGGGATCTTGCAAGCGGCAAAGAGAAAAACGTCTTCAAAGGACATCAGGATGGGGTCTTCAGCGTGGCCTTCAGTCCAGATGGCAAAACCCTGGCTTCGGCTTCTTTGGATAAAACCGTGCGGCTCTGGGATCTTGCAAGCGGCAAAGAGAAAAACGTCTTCAGAGGACATCAGGGCGAGGTCGCCAGCGTGGCCTTCAGTCCAGACGGCAAAACCCTAGCTTCGGCTTCCGAGGATGAAACCGTGCGGCTTTGGAATAACGATGCTCTGTTCCTGGATAAAGGTAGAGCCACTCCCTTATACCGTAGCTTTATGAACGGACTACAATTTCTCTGGCAGGTCAAACTGGATGGGCTTGAATTTGTTCCGGCAGACTATAAGCGTACCCGTACCCTCTATGCCCAAGAGGACGACAACTTCATCTATGATCCCAAATTCCGCCTCCTGCTCAACCCTCCACCACCTGGCCAAAGCAAATTCGAGCAGGTGCTGGAATGGGCGCAGCAACAGCAGGAAAAGTAAAGCATTCAACGCTCGGTATATCCCTTTGACATATCCCAAATTAACTGTATAATATACCTGATGCCCCGGCCCAACATCACCAGTATCCCCTTCAAATACATTAAGAGGTACTCCATGACCTGCGCTCGAACCAAAATATTTAAAAGCAACAGAAGCCAGGCAGTTCGCCTGCCAAAGTCTGTTTCCTTTCCCGAAACAGTGAAAGACGTTGAAATTATAGCAATCGGCAACAAACGTATCATTGCTCCGGCAGATCAATCCTGGGACGACTGGTTTGATGCACCGGGAGTTTCCGATGATTTCATGGAACAAGGGCGGGAGCAGCCCGATGATCAAATCCGGGAGAATCTGTAATGCTGAAGTATATGCTGGACACCAATATCGTTATCTATGCGATAAAAAATCGTCCGCAACAGATCCGGAGCTGTTTTAAAAAACATCAGGGACAAATGTGTATTTCCACAGTCACCTTTGGCGAGCTGATTTTCGGGGCAGAGCGTTCTCAGCAGGTGGAACGAAATCTTGCTGATATTGAGGCAATGGTAGCCCGGATGGAGGTGCTCCCTCTGGACAATGAAGCCGCCTACCATTTCGGTCAGATACGGGCGGAGCTGTATCGGGTCGGTCAGCCTATCGGACCATACGATATGATGATAGCCGGTCATGCCCGATCATCGGGGCTTATTCTGGTGACCAATAATACTAAAGAATTTGAACTCATTCCTGGACTACGCCTTGAAAACTGGGTTAAGTCGGATTGCTGAAAATACCTTTTGCGAAAGGCTCCCCCCGACCAAAGCAAATTTGACCAAGTCCTGGAATGGGCCGAGCAGCAGCAGGATAAATAAACCCTTTCGCAAAACATCCCCTTACAACACTACATCCCCCTTATGAGTACCCCAAAAAGACCACTATCAGAAATCCTCATTGGCCTGCTCATTTTCTTCTCCGCAATTGCCCTCATCCTCTCCACAATCCAACAGTCAATACGTGAGCAGGCTAACCTGCTGGATTCCATGCCAACCTTGGGTTTCTGCGCCATCTTGCTCCTCTTATCTTTCACAGCAATCACAGGAAAAAAGACATTCCTGCAAATGGTGTGGTTCATCATTGGGCTTGGTTTATCTGGCCTTGGTGCAATGGTGAGCTTGACATGGTCAATACCGGGCGTCCTTACTGTTTGGGAAACTGAACATTGGCAGGAAACACCATGTACAATTTTAAAGAGTGAGATATCTCTTGAAAAAAAAGATGATGGCATGATCCGTCATCCAAATATCCATTATACCTATAGTATACAAGGCCATCGCTATGAATCAAATGTTGTTGACGTATTTTGGACACCCATAAACGGTGGCCTGAATGCCCAAGAAATTGTGAGTGATTTCCCTGTAGGAAAAGAGACTGCATGTTGGATCAATCCCAAAAACAGGGAGGAGGCAGCCCTCCAGCGAGGCTGGCAGGCCATGCATTATGTAGCCTTACTCCCGCTTACTCTGATTATTCCAGGACTGACTATGATGATCGCTGCATTCTGGAAACAAGGAACTTCCAAAAAATAATCTTACTCAAGAGAATAGTACGCCGCACCCCGGCAGACACGGAAAATTCGGCACCCTGCTTGCACCCCCGCCCCCCGGCCAAAGCAAATTCGACCAAGTGCTGGAATGGGCCGAAAAGCAGTAGGAACAATGAGGCCCTTTGCAAAATATCCCATTACACCGCAACGCATCCCTTATGAGTAAACCCCAAAGACCCCTATCGGAAATCACACTTGGCTTGTTCATTCTTTTCTCTGCAATTGCCCTCAGCCTTTCCACAGTCCAGCAGGCGATACGTGAGCAGGCCGACCCAGTTGAAGTCCTTCCAACGCAGCTCTGTGCGTTAATTTCAAAAAAATACTGACGAAAATCAACTTCACCAAAGCCGTGGATCAACCGCAGCCCGATAAGATCTCGCCAAAAACGAATAGTTGCTTCCATATCCGCTGTCACCATAGCCAAGTGGTGAATTCCTCTAAAATTCATTCCATCTCGTTGTCAGCAGGCGTTTTCATCATATCAGGCAAAACACAGGCCACAATCAGGACAGGTCGCTTCGCTGGTAGAAAAAGTAGTGCCACAGGCTGGACAGGTTGCCTGCTCGGCTGCAGTATCAATCACAGTTCCGGCTGTAGAGAGGTCATGATCCTCTAATCCTGTAGAACGAATATGATCATGTTCCAAAATTACCATAACATCCTCAAGATCCTCCTGTTTGATCTGAACCACCAAATTGGTTGCGCAACTTCCCTGACCACAGTTACTGTCTTCGCTCACAGCCAGCGACGGAATACCATGCCGTTTGAGCAGGGATTGAAAATCCTTCATCTGAACAAGCGGCCCCCGCCTGATGCTCACCAGCTCATCATCCGGGCTGATCACCAGAGTACGGCCTGCCTGTTTCCGACCTTGACCTATGCCCTGTCGAGTTTGCAAAAGTTCTTCCCCACTGATTAAGGGAACCTGGCAGGTAGCACAGGTTGTGATTTCTGCTCGATATTCATCCATGCAGTTTGGACAGTACTGTAACTCTGCTTCAATTTTTCGCCTCATACTCTGCCCATTATCCCCTTGTATGTATAAAATAATCTGCAAGAGTAACAGGAGGAGCAGAAGGAGCATGCTGCTCTGTTACCAGCTCATGAGCCACAACTTGATCCTGCTTTTGATGGTTGTCCTCTAATGCTGCATTACTTCCACCAAGCCAAGCAAACAGCACCAAAAAAGTTACACTCAATACGTACACAGCCAGCATCAGATACCCTGGATCTAAGGCTGCATGCAATGCATTACTGTTCTTTTTTTCTTTCATCATCAATATGTTCTCCTTTCATTGCAGACCAATGATCTCTTCTTTTTGTTCATTATGCACTAAGACCATGACGGAATCCCCGGCAAATCATGACTTGCTATCAACTAATAATGACAGATTATGACTAAAAAATTTGTACCTAATAACCTTATAAAATAGCATATAAAATTTACCAAAACACTGGAAATTATATCCATCCGATTCTTGTAAAGAACTTCTACTCGTTCAATAAAAAAACGTTTGACAATATTATTTAATAAAATAATATAAATACTAAGTAGTCTGCTCGAATTATCGACCGTTTATCGGTCATTTTCTTTGTTAATTTATTTACAATTTTATGTGACAGATTGATCTACCATGCAAATAAACAAAAAAAGCATGTTGCTCGTGCCAGGATTTTTTCTCACCTCCTGCGTAACCAACACAGCAACCAACGCTCTTATGCCTGACGTTTCTTCCTCTGATCCAGTAGAACTGGAAAACAAATCGAACATCTCTCAAACGAAACCTCACTCCCTTGTTGATCCGACAGGCATGACAGCAGCGCATAACCAATGGCGTTCCAAAACCGGTGTCCCAGCTCTCAAGTGGTCTGATACACTGGCTCAAGACGCACAACAATGGGCGGAACATCTCACTGAAAACGGTTGCCATCCCAAAGACAGCGGCGGGAAATATGGAGAAAATATTTATTTAGCAGGCCCTGCTATCAATTCTGACGGCAATATAACAGTACAGGACATAACAGCACAGAACGTTGTTGATAGCTGGGGCGATGAAATAAAAGACTATGATTACAAGGACAACAGTTGTAAATTTGTTTGCAAACATTACACCCAAATAGTCTGGAAGAACACAACAGAGGTCGGATGCGGCATGGCGACCTGTGCCGACAAATCGCAGATCTGGGTCTGTCAATACACTCCAACAGGCAATATGGCCGGTGAAAAACCCTATTAATGGATACGCACACAACACAAGGAATCCCTAAGGAATCTCTTTACACGCCTGATATTTTTTTTTATGTTATGCTGATGCGTAAGAGATGCGTCGTAACTGATACCTATCAAAAAATTCACTCAAAACAGGGTTAGGATACAACCATGACCTACCGAATTGCCCTTGTTGAAGATGATTCCAGGCTCCAGGCGAATTACGCTCAGGCTCTCCAGCGTGAGGGCTATGAGGTGGGAACCTACAGTAGCAAACCTGAAGCAATGGCTGCCTTTGCCCGCTCTTTGCCCGACCTTGCTATTCTGGATGTCATGTTGGGAGAAGAGATGGCAGGCGGTTTTGATCTTTGCCAACATCTTCGCTCGTTATCCCCGGTTATTCCTATTATCTTTCTGACAGCCCGCAACTCTGACCTAGATCGAGTCTCTGGTCTGCGCTTGGGTGCTTGGGATTACCTTACCAAGGATACGACAACGCTGGATTTTCTGCCCGCCAGAATAGCTGCTCTGTTTCGTACACTGGAAGCCCTTCGCAGCAATACAACGGAAAACAAAATTATTCAGCATAAGGAGCTGCAAATTGACGAAGATCGCAAAGAGGTTTACTGGAAAGGACATGCGATCAGTCTCACTCTCACAGAGTTTTGGATACTTACCTGCCTTGCCAGACGACCTGGACATGTAAAAAACCATGAGCAGTTAATGGAGGCGGCAAGCGTTATAGTCACAAATAATGCAATTGCTGCTCATATCCGAAGAATTCGGGATAAATTCCATGATGTGGACGCAGAGTTTAAGGCGATTCGTTCAGAGTACGGGATGGGATATCGCTGGCAGCCATGAGAGCAGCAAGAGCAACAAAAGTAGCGTGTCAGAGTTTACCTCTAACTATACAGCAATATCATAAGAAGATGCCTATATTTTTCTCTCTCTTCAACGCTTTATTCAAGGCTCGCTAGAGACCATGCGTTTTTCCCTACGTCTCAAGCTTGCCCTGCTCTCCCTCCTGCTGCTCCTCTTCCCCTTGCTGGGGATGCGCCTCAACAACACCTTAAAGAATAGCCTGATCATCAGTCAACAAGAGACCCTGACCCTGACTGCACAAGCAGTTTCTGCTGCTCTCACTGATCGGAACGACCTGTTTGATCGAGAACAGTTTCATGGGTTAAATCAGGATCGAGATCTGTATCTGTTTCAACTGAGCAATACAATACAACTTGATGGTAAGCTGGACGATTGGCGACCAGAACTTGCTCAAGCAGAAGAGTTTGCCGGAGAACACCTTATCAGTTCTGAAGGACAGTATGTTTTCAGCTCTTTGAACTTTCGCTATCTTGCAGGCAAACAAGACAAGTATTTATACGCAATCTTTGATGTACAGGATGATCATGTTGTTTATCGGGGGAAAGAATCGTTACGCCTTGACCGGTCTGATCATTTACAGATCATTATAGGAGATACGCATGGGCAGAGAACCTATCTTATAACTGCTCGTAAAGAGGGCTGGGTCAATGGTTTTTTAATGCCTGACGTACCCATCAAATTTCCTGTTACTGAGCAGCGTATTCAGGGGGTCTGGAAACAAAAAAGAAATGGATACATCCTAGAAATACGCATCCATCTCAAATTACTTGGCAACAAAATTGCCTTTATTATAGCAGATGTTGACGACATCAAATCACGTAAAATCAAAGCACTCATTGGCACCTCTAATCTCAAAAAAGATAAGGCACCAGGATTGCTTCTGTCGACCTCAACACCGATTGAGGAAATATTAAAATCACTCGATCGCCCCTATGCCCGTATCCGCATCGTGGATCGTAACCAGAGAATCAGGGCACAGGTTGGCAGCCTGCGTACGACAGAAGTTCGGAAAAAACAATCAGACAAATTATCTCACCAGATAAACGAGTTGATGCACCCGCTGTATCGTTTTTTCATCAACCCCTTTTTAACTGAATTTCAAGATCAAGCCTCCCAGCCTACAGAGCTTGATCTTCATGGAATTCGCGAGGGACTTGCAGGCAAGCACTCTGTCACCAGCTATCTGATGGAAAAAGGGCAGGTTGAGGTTATGGCAGCAATAACTCCTCTGTATGAACAGGATACGGTGATTGGTACAGTGGTTGTAGAACAGACCACAAACTCTATTCTCTCGCTCAGTAATCGCCTTATAGAGGAAACTATTTCTCTCTCTGTGATCGCCTTTCTCTTTGGTGGCTGTGTTCTCCTTTTTTTTGCCTTTCGTATTTCCGCACGAATTCGTCGCTTACGTAATCAGGCGGCCTTGGCAATCACCCCTGACGGACGTATCCTCAACACCATTCACAGGGATTCGGCAAGTGATGAAATCGCTGATTTAGGACGTACCTTAGATGCAATGCTCAGTCAGCTCCAGCAGCAGATTGAACACCGCGAACAAATGGCTGATAACCTTGAACACGAAATGCGTACCCCCTTAGCCGGTATTGCCGCATCTGTAAAAAATCTTCGGCAAGAGCAACTTACAACCAAGTTATCTGATTCAACTGCTCCAAATGATCGTATCATGGAGTACATTCAATGGGTTGAACGCGATGTCCAACGAGTAGAGGAACTCCTCACCTCAATTCGGGAGGCAACCACCTTAAAAAATGCTCT
Organism: Candidatus Electrothrix gigas; assembly: GCA_022766165.1. Classification (GTDB taxonomy): domain Bacteria; phylum Desulfobacterota; class Desulfobulbia; order Desulfobulbales; family Desulfobulbaceae; genus Electrothrix; species Electrothrix gigas. The sequence continues at coordinate 21,069 of QYLO01000045.1, read as the reverse complement.
GCTGCTGGATAGTATGGAGATTTTTGATCTTGGAAAGGCCGTAGCAGTGTGGCTTGAACACGGTTGGCGGCCTGTCTTTAACGAGGTTGAGATATGTTATCAAGAACCTGAACAGGAAATACTTATTAAGGGTGATCCGGTACGATTGCGGCAGGCCCTAGATAAACTTATTGAAAATGCAGTTTCTTTTCATACTCCAGAAACACCAATTGAGTTAACACTTGAAAATCATGAAGACACTGTATCTCTGCTTGTTATCAATCAAGGGCCAACTATTGATCCAGATAAGCAGCAACAAATCTTTCATTCCATGATTTCTAATCGAACAGTCAAAGACAAAGAGCCTCATCTGGGGCTTGGCCTGTATATTGTGCGTACAGTGTTAGATCATCATGATGGACAGGTGAGCGTGCAGAACCTATCTGACGGAAGAACAGGTGTGATTTTTACGATTACTCTCATAAAAAAAGCCAAGGGCAAATAAACTCTGCCCCTGGCTTTAATTTTGTTGTCCCTCTTCAGAGGAACGTAAGAACGGAACGAGTTACATTCTAGTAAATCCCTAAAGCCTCAACAGTCTCATCTGTTAGTCCACCACCCTGCGCAAGACCGTTTTCAACCTGAAAAGCTCTGATAGCTTTCTGGGTTTCCTGATTCATTGTTCCATCAATTAAGCCATTATAAAAACCCATCTGGCTTAAAGCAGTCTGTACCTGTCGAACAGTTGAACCAATAAGCTCATCCTTACACAGAGCAGGTTTCCAGACGATTTTAGAATCGCTGACCTTAACCTTTTTTACAATGGTTTTATACTCAGCAGGAACGTTAATAACACGCTCTTCTGCTGGCTTGACAAGCCTCTTCACCTTAACGGTCTTGTACTCAGGAGGAACAGGGATAGCTCGTGATTGCGCTGGAGCAACCATAACTTTCTTTCTGATCTTCCGGGTTACAGGCGGAATAGTGACAACGTCTGTCCGTGCTGGGGAAACCATGACCTGCTTACGTACTGTTCTGTACTCTGGTGGGATGGTAACAGTCTCTGTGCGAGCAGGTTCAACCACAACTTTTTTACGTACATTTTTGTATTCTGCTGGGATAACAACTTCCTGACGACACCCACTCATCGAAGGACCATAACAATCTTTTGGTACCTTTTTGATGACGGTTTTATACATAGCTGGAACAGCGACATAACACAAGGTATCACAGTCAGTCAAACCCATTTTAATATCTTCAGGAGAACAATGCGTTGTCTTTTTGATCCATTTTGCTGAAGGAGCTTTGACCAAAACCTGTTCTCTCACTTCCTCATAACCAGGATTGGTGATAGTAACAGTGACAACCTCAGGAGAGACCATTACCTGCTCATTTACCCAATCGTATTTAGCCTCAACAGGTCTCAACTCTTCTGTTGCCTCTTTAACGACAACTTGTTCCTCAACCCATTCGTACCGAGCAGGAATAACTTTTATCTCTTCAGAGCCATCTTTAACAACAACATCGGATTCTTGCCATTCAAATCTTGCCGGAATGGTCTCAATTTTTTCTGAAGCTTCTTTTGCCACCACCTGTTCGTTAACCCACTCATACTCAGCAGGAATAACTTCTGTTCTACTCATAGCTGGGGCAATTTCAATCTGTTCCTCAACATCTTCATATACAGCAGGAGCAAGACAGCGCGAGTAACACTCACCTGGCTGAACATTGGTTGGAAAACCATCATTGAACTGAGAAGGATCGGTCTGATCATATTGCGCATATTGCGCCTGACCATATTGCGCCTGATCATATTGCGCCTGACCATATTGCGCCTGATCATACTGAGCCTGATCATATTGCGCCTGACCATACTGCGCCTGATCATACTGAGCCATAGCCGGAGTAGATACGGCAAACAAGAAAGATGCAGCGATTACAAACTTCTTTTTTTTCAACATTTTTTTCCCTTTTTTTAATACTTGTTTTCTCGGGTTTTATATGAAAGTACTGGTGACCTCTTGAAGTCGTCCAAGCGACTTTCATATCGTGTTGTCCTACCCATCTGGGGTGGAATTGAGAATTGTTTAATACTTTCTATCCCGACCTTTACCTTTGGGCCGGGATAGACCCTAATCCTAACACCTACAAACTACAGGTGTTTATTAATAAATACCTAACGACTCAAGTGTTTCAAGCGTCATGCCACCGCCCTGTGGCAGGTTACGTTTCACCTGATAGGCCCTGATAGCCTCATTAGTCTCAGGAGTCAGTACGCCATTTGCCGGGCCAGAGTAAAAACCTTCTCGGCTCAAAGCACTTTGCAACTCTCTGATCTTTGAGTCAACAGCTTCGTCCTCACACAGGGCTGGACGCCATACAATCTTACTGTCGCTCACTTTAACCTGTTTAACAATAGTCTTGTATTCAGCAGGAACCTGAACAACTCTTTCCTCAGCCTCTTTGACAAGTTTTTTCACTCGAACAGTCTTATACTTAGCAGGAATTGGAATCACCTCGGTTCGCGCAGGCTCGACCATTACTTTCTTGCGAATAGTTCTGTACTGAGGAGGAACAGCAATTGTCTCCGTGCGTGCAGGTTCAAGGACTACTTGTTTCCGTACAGTGCGGTATTCGGGAGGTATGACAACACGCTCTGTCCGTGCAGGCTCAACAACCACCTTTGTTCTTACAGGCTTGTACTGTGCCGGGATAACCACTTCCTGGCGGCATCCATACGATCCAGCACTGGCACAATCACTAGGAACTTTTTTGATAACAGTCTTGTACATAGCTGGAACAGCCACATAACAAAGCGTATCACAATCAGTCAATCCCATTTTAATATCTTCAGGAGAACAATGCGTTGCCTTTTTGATCCATTTTGCTGAAGGAGCCTTGACCAGTACCTGCTCTCTCACTTCCTTATAACCAGGATTGTTTATTGTCACTGTGACGATCTCAGGTGAAACCATCACCTGCCCTTCACGCCAAGCATACACGGCCGGAACAGCTTTCAGTTCTTCAGTTTCTTCCTTCACTACTTCCTTAACTAATTCTGACCCGTAGCGAGCAGGAATAACCTTAATCTTTTCAGATGCTTCTTTGACAACAACTTGTTCTTCAACCCAATTATATCTTGCAGGAATAATCTTGATTTTTTCTGTAGCCTCTTGAGCAACAACCCGTTCTTGGACCCATTCGTATTGAGCGGGAATAATATCAACCCGCTCCATAGCCGGAGCAATTTCAATCTGCTCCTCTACATTCTCATAAACTGCTGGAGCAAGACAACGAGAGTAACATTCACCAGGTTGGACATTGGCAGGCAATCCATCACCAGTACTTTGTTGAGGATAATCCTCCTGAATATAAGATGAACTTACTGGAGCAGAACTATAAGACGGACTCGCTGCAACAGAACTATAAGACGAACTTGCTGGAGCCGGAGCCGTAGTATAGGACGAATCCGCTGGAAAAGAACTATAGGACGGTCCCACTGGAGCAGAACTATAGGAAGGATCCACTGGAGTAACCGCAACAGTTGGTGCTGGCACTGGATCCATTGCAACCTCCTGTTGTTCCCAGTTGCCTGCTTGTCCTTCATCGCAAGGTTGGTTCACACAGGGTTGCTTTCCAGCATCTTGCTGGACATAAGGAACATCCGTAGTAATACAACCTGTTAAGGCAAAAAGAGCAATAGCCCCGATGGCCACGCCATTCTTCATCTGTTTCATCGCACCACTCCTCTACTTTTTCACTTATTCGCAAAAAAAGTAATAAAGATAAAAAAATTTTTCTTTAACCAACACGATAAACCTCAGTAACATCCTAACAGGAGCGCAGCCTCTTCTGGTGCCGACTGTGTACAGCTACTGAAACTTTTTCATATTTGAGAAATACCATTATCAAATAAAAATAGCAATACAAAAAACTGTACAAAGTTAAAAAATAACATCATCGCTCCTCATCCCTCTCTTTCTATCAAGTCACTACAGGGATATCCTTATTATTATAAGGCGATAATATTTTTTACTGTACAGTAAAAAAAAATTCAAGTTGAGACGTACAGTCAGCACGACACGATTCAACGATAATAATCGTTATCAATTAGCCTGTATACAATCAAGGTATAATATATTGTACAATTATATTTTTTTTTAGACCACTCGCTCATTCCCACCATCAATCGGTACCTGAGCCGCCGTTGTAGCAGCGAACAAGGGTCCACACATTTCCGTAGCTAACTCAGCGACCTGCTGACTTCGCACTTCAACTCCAAGCACATTATTTGTCTTATACTGCTGTACAGATAATCCATAATGTTCTGCTCTGGCCTTCAGAATTTCATCTGTCCAAATCCCTGTATCAAATACTGCATTTGGATGCAGGGCATTGATGCGAATACCATCCTTCCCCCATTCGAGGGCTGCAATGCGCATCAACTGGGTCAAGGCAGCCTTGGAAGCAGAATACGCTCCAGCTCCTGGGCCAGGGGCAGGTACATTTTTTGAACCAATGACCACGACTCGCCCCTTGTTCGGGGCATGTTGCAGTAAAGGATAACACTCTCGAAGCAAAACAAGATTGGCATCAAGATTAATCGCCATCACCTGTTGCCATGTTTTGAGTGAAAGGTCTGCAATTGCAACACTTGCAGAGAAAATACCCGCATTGAGTACCAGCATATCCAGCCCCCCGAAACAGGACACCGCCTGATCTAAGGCAGCTTGCACCTGTTTTTCATCGGTCAAATCACAGGAAATTCCAAGGAATCCAGACTCTGAGGAAACAGTGGCAATGCGCTCATCAATATCCAAACCAACAACAGCAGCCCCTCTGCGCAAAAAGGAGTCAACAGATGCCTTCCCAATGCCTGAAGCTGCGCCGGTAATCAACACCACCTCTCCGGCAAAAACCGGGGAAGCTCCTGCCTTGGCCAATTTTGCCTGTTCCAGATCCCAATACTCTATATTAAACAGATCTTGTAAGGGCAGGGTTTGCCAACCACCGAGTTGTTCTGCACGCAAAATGCACTCCATTGTATGCTCATAGATATCATGAACAATAGCTGCCTGTTTTGCGGATTCCCCTACACAGCATAACCCAAGTTCCTGATCCAGGATAACCCGTGGTGCTGGATCTAACATGGTTTTCCGTTCTTTTGCAGTTGGTTCATACCTGTTAAAGTATTTGCAATACTGTTGCGCATACCCTTCTACATCCCGACCAAGCAACGGCACGGCTTTGGTCCGAATCACATGATCTGGAGTGACTGGTCCCTGTTGAGAAATTTTTTCCACGTCATCACGCTGAACAAAACACTGTCCACGAACACTCTGTGTTCTATGAAGCAGCATGGGTCGCCCTGCTTTTACAGAGACAGCCTTGCGTAATTTGGCAATCTCAACACGGTTGACCTCTGTTGTTTTCTCTTCGGCTGTGCATTCAATCTCCCAGGCATTATGAGCAGCAAGATAGCGTTCCGCCATATCCACCAACTGGATCATCCGTTCATAAGATTCCTGGGCTGAATCGGCAAAGGAAAAAACCCCATGATGTAGCAGAATCATGCCAATGGTCTGTGGGCCTGCCTGTTCTGCAAAGAGACGGGCAACATCACGGGCCAAATCAAATCCTGGCATGACATAGGGAATGACAACGACTTGATCTCCGTATATCTCTTGAATGCGCCTCTCTCCATCTCGTGTATTGGTAATGGTCACCACGGCATCTGCATGGGTATGATCAACATAACGAAACGGTAAAACCGCATGCAAGATAGTCTCCACAGAAGGCCTAGGCGCATTGGCACGAGTTAGCTGAGTTTTTAACGCATTGACCATTTGCGGATCTGTCAAAGCATCCAAGGCAGCCAACTGGATCATGGGCTGTAAACGAACCGGAGCAAAGCCCTCTGTCTCAATAGTCGCTAAATCCCAACCACTTCCCTTAATGTAGAGGATCTCTTCCTCTTGATGAACGACATTTTTTTCTTTAATTTTTACTGAAGTATTGCCGCCACCGTGCAAGACCAGTGAGGGGTCATGTCCTAACAAACGGGACGAGTACACCCGCAACTCAAGCTCATTTGTACAGGCATCTGCCTCTTGTTTGTTCCATAGACTCAGCATGATGTTCCCTTTTTTCCTTAACCTGTTTGCCTTGCTCCAGTCTTCTCCACTCTTCAAAAAATATGCTGCGTCCAACATTACATGATTATAAAAAAATTTCAATCATTCTATTGCACTTTTTTCAGAAATACAGCATTTTCCATATATTGACTATTCTTTCTGAATATCATATTATAGTGTCTTCAACTGGCCAGCAGCGGTCAGCAGCCGCACTGTAAACTTTTTAGAGTTAAAAATACCTAGAAACCTGTGAACCCATTTACCTACCGATTAACAGAACAGTTACACACCTTGTCTTGCCAAGGCAGACAGCGCAACCTCTTTGCTCTGCAACCCAAGGGCGCTACCCATCTTACGTATCAGAACAGAGAGTACCTGAATCTGGCCAGCAACGACTACCTTGGGCTGGCTGGCAATCAAGACCTTTTGCGAAAATTTTACAGTAATCTTGAACAAAAACAAAATATTTATCAGTACAGACTGGGCAGCGGTGCCTCTCGCCTGATGACAGGAAACCATATCCAATACAACAAGCTAGAAAGAGGACTTGCCCGGTATTATCACAAAGACCGGGCCTTGATCTTTACCTCTGGCTATCATATTAATATAGGTTTGCTGCCAGCTCTTGCTCAAAAAGGGGACCTGATCCTTGCAGACAAGCTCTGTCATGCCAGTCTTCTTGACGGTATGCGCCTTTCCCAGGCAAAGATGATTCGTTATCCGCATCTTGACTATGATCGGCTCGAACAACTTCTCCGCAAACACAGCAGTGGTTTAACAGCTCAAAAAAAACAAACCATCTTTGTTGTGACAGAGTCGCTTTTCTCAATGGACGGTGATTATGCGGATCTCTCTATCTTGGTTCGCCTTAAGGAACAGTATGGGGCTGTCCTGTATGTAGATGAGGCCCACGCTGTAGGCGTGCGGGGTTTAAACGGCTTGGGACTAGCAGAAGAACAGGGGGTTACAAAACAGATTGATCTTCTTGTGGGAACCTTTGGCAAGGCATGGGGCGGCCAAGGTGCCTTTGTGGTTTGCGAGGAGACTATATATATATATCTGGTTAACACAGCCCGCTCGTTAATTTTTACCACAGCCCTGCCCCCAGTCAATATCCACTGGCTCAACTTTATTCTCCCCCTTATTCCAACGATGAACAGAGAACGACAACAACTGCACACGCTGACGCAACAACTCAGTCATGGTCTGCAAGAGCAAGGGCTTGCAACCTGTGGTAACAGTCATATCCTTCCAATCATGATTGGCAACGAGGCACAAACTGTCAATACTGCCGAACAGTTACAGGGGCAGGGATTCTGGGTGCAGGCTATCCGCACCCCAACAGTCCCTCGTGGGACAGCCCGTCTCCGCCTCTCCCTGACCGCTGCTCTCCAGGCCAAACAACTCACAGCCCTACCAAAACACATTGCAAGGGCCATCAGGCAGGGGAGGTTATCATGAAAACCTGCTGGCTCCATCAACAGGGAAGACAGGATTGTCTGCTCTTTTTTGCAGGCTGGGGAATGGACCCAGAACCCTTTTACGATATTCCAGCCGGTACTGTTGATGTTCTTATGGTCTCTGATTACAGCAGCTTGGAATGCACGGATCTGGCCTCTCTTCTGCAAGATCTTGGGCAAAAAACGCTCTCTACAACCTATACAAGGTTCCATCTCTTGGCCTGGTCAATGGGTGTCTGGGCTGCCTCCATGCTGTCGACCCAACAAATTTTTTCTCCCCTGTCCCTTACTTCCTCCATTGCACTTGCTGGAACCTGTTATCCGATTCACGACAGATTGGGTATTCCTGCACAAAACTTTGTCAACATGCTTGAACAGCTTTCTCCTGCTAGTTTGCAGGCGTTTCAACGTTCTATGTTTACAAATAAGCAGGAAGCCGATGCATTTATCCAGTCTTTTCATAAGGGCGGACGATCTGTCCAAGAACTTCAGCAAGAGTTAGCTGTCTTGGCCCAAGCCGCTACAGAACAGCCAGAGGTACCTGATATCTACACCAGCAAAGTTGTCACTGGCCGGGATCGCATTTTTCCGGCCCGTCATCAGGTTCGAGCCTGGGGACGCAAACAGTGCCAGACAGTCTCTCTGCCCCATTTTCCCTTTTATCATTGGCCGAGCTGGTCAGCAATGCTCCACGAGTTAACCTAAGCCTGTATCAGGCTGTTTTTTATTATGCAAAAAATTGACAAGCAACTTGTCTGCCGCCAATTCCGTCGGGCCGCAGCCAGCTATGACCGTCAGGCCACGATTCAACATCGGGTAGCTGACCGGCTTTTGACCATGACGGCAAGGTATATGCCGCAACGTCCTCTCAGGGTTTTAGAAATCGGCTGTTGCACGGGATTATTAACAAAAAAAATACTCAAGAACAGCAAGATCAATATCAGCAGCCTCGTACTGAATGATCTTATACCCGATTTTGCCAAACAACTTCCCAAAGATATTTATCAACCTTATCAATCAATTAATAAACTGAGTTTTTTACCAGGAGATATAGAACAACTCTCTCTTCCAGGCTCTTTTGACCTGATTATTTCATCCTCTACCTTGCATTGGCTTGATGATTTACAGCAAACACTGACAAAATTACTTGATGCGCTGCGTCCTCAAGGCATACTGGCCTTTTCTCTCTATGGCCCGGACAATCTACCAGAGATCAAAGAACTCACTGGTGTGAGCCTGCACTACCTTTCCCTGCATGAGATAGCTTCTATTCTCGAGAAACAGGGTCTTTTGCTCGAGAATTCTCAGGAAAAGGAGGTCTTTCTCTTTTCAAAACCTTGGGATGTTCTGCAACATCTCCGCCAAACAGGGGTTAATGCCATTCATCGCACACCCTGGACCCGAAAAGAGTTGCGAACCTTTTGCCAAGAGTATAGCAAACAATTCAGCATGACCAGCGTGGATCAGGCAGTACGCCTTACCTATCATCCGCTGTATTTTGTTGCCCGGCCCTCCTGACATAGCAGCAAAACAGATGAGCAACGAACAAGAAACGCCACAAGAAACGCACCTGTTTCTAAAAAAGAACTTGCAAAAGACTTGGCAAAATGATAAAGAGTGTATGTCATTGCGCCTGTAGCTCATCTGGATAGAGTACCTGACTACGAATCAGGGGGTAGCAGGTTCGAATCCTGCCAGGCGCACCAAGAAATTTCAAGCCTCTGTGTCCATTTGGGCTAGAGGCTTTTTTCTTTTGATCATGTTGGATTACCTGCAAATACTGTCTGAGCGATGAAGATTGTCTGCAAAAATAAAAAAGCCTTTCACGATTATCATATTGATAAAACTATGGAGGCTGGCCTTGTCCTGAACGGACCAGAGGTAAAATCTCTGCGTGCAGGCCGGGCCAACATCAAGGACGGCTATGCCCAGCTCAAGGGTGGAGAGGTCTTTCTGTATAATATCCACATATCCCCCTATGCCTTTGCCGTTCATTCTGCCACAGATCCCTTACGGGTGCGCAAGCTCCTGCTCCATAAGCGGGAAATCCGCAAGTTGATCGGTAAACTGAATGAAAAAGGGGTTGCGCTTATTCCGCTCAAGATATACTTTATAGATAATGGAAAGGCCAAGATCGAACTTGGTTTGGCTCGTGGTAAAAAGCTCTATGATAAACGGGCTGCCTTAAAAGAAAAGCAATCAAAGCGTGATGTCCAGCGGTCATTACGACAACAGTATGAATAGAATTTTTCTCCCTTCCCCTTCCCTTGGGCAGAGAGAACAAAAGATATCGAAAGATATGGGGGTGAAACGGATTCGACGGGGATATGAAAGCTCATCGTTGCATGTCGAGTGTTCTGTCAGCTCGTAAAATTGATGGATTTTTAAATATAATCGCTGACGATTATAATTACGCAATGGCAGCATAGTCTGCTTTGCCGCTTTCCCAGTCTGCGCCCGTAAGGCTGGTGTAAAGCGTCGACTCTTCGGGCTGGTCAACTGGTGTGCCTCTCATCAGACTGACGAGATCTAACAGGCTGGTATGCAGCAATCCCCTGTTCTGGGTGAGAGCTGGATACGAGATTTTTACCCAGAACTAAACATGTAGAGACGTGAGGGGAGTATTTTCGGACCCGGGTTCAACTCCCGGCACCTCCACCAAATAAGGAAAAGCCCGCAGCCTGAAACGGTTTGCGGTTTTTTTTTGTCCGCTGTAGTCCGGGAGGCGATAAAGGGCTGACACCGGCTTTCAGATCCTAATTCGCACTAATTCGCACGAAAAATATCATTCCACAAACTTTCATCACCGTCAAAATATACTTTTTTATTCCGTATACTGCTTATACTCTCAGCTAGCTCTACGGCTTTCGTAATATCTTCTTTCGGCCATGCAGCAAGATACCACTGTTTTCTCCCTTTCAAGCATTTTTTGCTGATCGGTGCGTTTTCCATAATTTTAACAGCAGTGGAAAAGTTGGCTGCTGTAGATTCTGCGAATTCAATAGCTATCCCGTTCTTTGGAATTTCAAAAGATATAGGGACAGCTTGCGCAGTAGATGTTTTGTCAATTTCCGTCCCGCATTTAGGGCAAAATTTGGCTGAATCTGGTAATTTGGCTTTACAACTCTGGCATAAAATCTCTATTTCCGAACTTGAGACGGCGGTTTTGACATCGTTAATTATTAGGTTAAGTTGACCTTGATTAATACTGATTTGCTTGGCAAAGTTAAGGATAAGTTCCTTTTCTTTCGGGGGAATCTCGCCGTCAATCATTGAAACATAAATTATATGCTCAAGATTTTTTATCTTGTCAGACCAAAAACCGACAGGTGATACCGTAAAATTATTCGCATCTACCTGTTTGTACGCTTTGTTGAGTTCAGTTTTTCTTGCTCCAATAGCCTTTTGAATAACCGCTATAGCTTCGGTTTCTTGAGCCGCAATTTTTCCGTCGGCATAGGCTACAGATATAACATTCGATAAGTAATCAATTTTTTGTTCGTTCGATAAAATCATTTCTCGTTCCCGGCTCTTGATGAGGAATATGCAACAAATAAACTTACCCCCCGCAGCCTACCACGGTTTGCATTTTTTTGTCCGTTGTAATCCCGGAGGGCGATAAAGGGCTGACTCTGTTTTTCCACTGCTTACATGCTATTGAGCATGCACAATTAATATAAATTGTTGCGCCTTTTCTCCGCCTTCCCAAGGCTGACCGTATTCCAGATATACAGTATTTTGTCCTTTTTTCATCGCCTTAAAAGTCCATACCTCTTTTCCGGGTGCTCCCATCACAGGGGGATTTTTGATAGGAGGAGCTATATAGGCATGGCCAATCTGCTGAATCGCTTCAGTATCGCTTATGTCCGCCTGTTCAGGCCAGCTGTATCCTGTTGTAGCATTTGAGCATAAGCTCAAGGTAAATTCGTCACCCACTGTAACTGTGATATCTTTGCTCATCTCTTTGTTGTTTAAGGAATTTTTATTACAACCTACCTCTACTTGTTTACTTGATCCCTCAACGTGCTTTTTAGGTACGCAGCCAGATAAAACCAAGCTTATGACTATCATTGCTGTAATTGAAAACAGGTATTTCATTGCATATCCCTCTGGTAAGTAAATTGAAATAGGTAATCAAAAAAACTCGCAAAAGGAATTCGATTGCCTCTTTGCAAACCTTTTTTTGACTTTAATAATTACACGATGCTGCGCAGGTTACGGCGGAATTTTTACTTTGTCAAGAATATATTCGTAATGATTAAATATTGTTGCACGAGTCAAGTGATGTGTAACGCCAGTAATAAGGGGTGGTTGCTAAAATTTACCAGCCCTCTGCAAAGCCTCCAGCACTGCACGGGTGGGTTTGCCATCCTGAGCCATACCAACCTTTTTTTGAAAGTCTTTGATCGCCTTGCGGGTTCCGCTGCCAAGATCGCCATCAATGGCGCCATCATAGTAGCCTTGGACATGCAGTAACTCCTGCAACTGAAATTTTTCCTTAGCAAAGAGCGCAGTTGTCGGTCTGGGCCAGCCCTGTACCATGCCTGCCTTGCCAGCTAAACGGTCAGAAAGCAAACTGACAGCTAAGGCATAAAAATCCGAGTTATTATAGCGTTTGATAATGAAAAAATTACGCTGACAGAGAAAGCCCGGCCCAAGCTTACCAGCAGGCATTTTTAACTCAGCCCGAGTAGCTGGTTTGGGAAAAGATCGCCTGTTTGGACGAAAAAAGCCAAGTTTTCGCCACTGAGCAAGGGTTTTGGTTTTGCCCCGGTAGCGCACCCCGTTTTGAGGTACTTTGACCTCGTATCCCCAGGATATACCGGTTCGCCAACCGTTCTTATGGAGAAGGTTTGCAGCCGTGGCCAGGGCATCTGGCACAGAGTTCCATATATCCCGCTGCCCGTCCCTGTCCATATCCACCCCATAGAGCTGATAACTGGTTGGGATAAATTGGGTATGCCCCATCGCTCCGGCCCACGAACCGTAGAACTGAGCAAGCTTTACATCGCCATTCTGAAGAATCTGCAAGGCAGCAATGAGCTGCTGTTCGCCAAATTCTCGACGTCCTTTATCGCTATAGGCCAAAGTAGCCAGGGCTTGGGGTATATAATGAAGCCGTTCTGGATGTTGCAGCACGGCACCGTAGCGGCTTTCAATAGCCCAAATCGCCAGCAGGACCGATGTGTCCACTCCAAAACGGTCTGAAATTTTTTTGAGCCAGTCCCTGTACTTTTTTGCCATAGCTCGACCTTGAGCTATGTTTGCTGGACTGACAACGGTATCAAGATAATCCCAGATCTCAGTAGTAAACTCTGGCTGAAAAGCCGCCTTGCGCAACACCTTGGGATCTGGCACTGTAATGCCGGCAAAGGCTTGTCTGCAAAGTTTTTTGCTGATACCTTTTTTTTCTGCACGGGCATAAAATGCCTGGAGCCATGCCTGAAAGGCTGGGTCTGGTTCCGCTGTTTCCGCAGCTCTCGCAGTAATACTGTTGTGCAAGCCAATACTACCCCAAAAGATGCAAACAAAAAGGCAAAAAATATTTATCTTCAAAGGGTTATTCAGTTTACGTTTATGTTTCATAAGAAATGTATCCTGTCCTAAGTGTCCTGTCTAAGTGTCCTAAGAGCCATCTTGGTGATCGCCCTTACTGTTTCTATGCAAATTCCAGAATAACCTGGTCCACGGTCAGGCAGTCTCCCAACGATGCAGCAATGCGTACTATTTTTCCATCGGCTGGCGCACGAAGAACATTTTCCATCTTCATGGCCTCAATCACGGCCAGTTCCTGACCAGCCGTTACCTCCTCTCCAGCCTGAACAGCCAGCTTCATCAGTAAACCCGGCATAGGAGCAAGTAGATATTTGGACAGATCAACAGCAGCCGTTTGGGGCATAATTCGGTACAGTTCTGCTACCTTTGGAGGAACAACCAGTGCCTCCATGCGCAGACCACGATAGAGAATCGTATAGCTCAGTCCCTGCCGACTGACCTGAAGACAAAAACGCTGATTATTGATTGTCCCGTGAAAGACCTTTTGGGAAAACTGCCAATCCGTCTTGACCCGATAATTTTGGCCGTTATAATCCACCCGATATCCGCAATCAGCCTGAAAGGGTTTCACAGACACAGGCAGATATTTTTGACGTTCTTGACCAACAATAACCACCCAGGAATCTTCCACTCGGCGTTCATGTCCAGCCATCTGTCCACTGATCTTGGCTGCCCGATCCATATAGAGTCGATGAACAATACCTGCAACCACAACCGGAATATCTGGAGCATCCACCTTGGTTTTGGTATCACAAAAGCCATTGGCAAACTCCTGATCAATAAAGCTGGTTGAGAGTTCGCCCCGCTGAAATCGTGGATGGGCAAGCAAGGTAGAGAGAAAGTTAATGTTGGTGGACACCCCTCTAATCACATACTCATCCAAGGCATCTTGCATAGCAGCAAGAGCCTCCTCCCGGTCCTTGCCCTTGGTTACCAGTTTAGAGATCATAGGATCATAGTATACTGAGATCTCACTGCCCTCAACAATGCCGCTGTCCAGCCGCACCATCTTCATGTCTTCATAGGGCGGTTGATACAGGGTAATTCTGCCAGTGGAGGGCAAAAAGTCACGGACCGGATCTTCTGCATACACCCGACATTCCAAGGCCCAGCCCTGGAGTTGGATATCCTCTTGGCTCATGGGGAGGGACTCACCAGCCGCCACCCGCAGCATTAACTCGACCAGATCATAGCCAGTCACCATCTCAGTGATAGGATGTTCCACCTGCAGCCGGGTGTTCATCTCCAGAAAATAAAAGTTCTGCTCCTGATCAACAATACACTCTACAGTGCCGGCAGAGGTATACTTTACAGCCTTGGCCAGCATGACGGCCTGTTCTCCCATCTGACGCCGGGTTTCCGGGGTGATAAAGGGCGACGGTGCCTCTTCAATGACCTTTTGATGGCGTCGTTGCAGCGAACATTCTCGCTCACCCAAATAGACCACATTGCCATGCTGATCCGCCATTATCTGGATCTCGATATGACGGGGCTGCTCAATATATTTTTCAATCAGGATACGATCATCACCAAAGCTGGACCGGGCCTCACCGGCTGCCCGCTCAAATCCGTCCCGGCACTCCTCTTCATTATGGGCAATCCGCATGCCCTTGCCCCCACCACCAGCAGTGGCTTTAAGCATAACCGGATAGCCGATTTCAGCTGCCTTTTCCACAGCCTGCTCTGCATCTTTCAGAATACCGTCATAGCCTGGTATGGTATTCACGCCAGCCTGTTCAGCAATTTGCTTAGAGGTGATCTTATCCCCCATACTGGTTATTGCCCCAACTGGTGGCCCAATAAAGACAATGCCCTCCTCGCCTAATCGTTGACAAAAGGTGTCGTTTTCAGAGAGAAAGCCATAGCCTGGATGCACAGCCTCAGCACCAGTACTCTTGCAGGCAGCTAGTATCTTGTCACCATCAAGGTAACTCTCAGTTGGTGCTGAAGCACCTATATGAACTGCTTCATCAGCCATGCGAACATGGAGGGCAAATTGATCAGCATCAGAAAACACAGCAACAGTCTTTATGCCCATTGCCCGTGCTGTTCTGATAATTCGGCAGGCAATCTCACCTCGGTTTGCTATAAGAATTTTGGTAAACATGCGCTGTTCTATTTAAGTTAAAGGTATGTGTCAGAGATATATGTCAGTCTAGGAGGACAAAACGATTTTCGTCCGATACTGGCATTTTTTTCTGTAGTGCGGTTTTCGATTGTAATAAATGAGTTTATACCATATATAGAACTCTGATTCAGAATATCATACTTCCATTTGTTAAAATGTCTACATGCAATACGCAGACACAGGGTGGTTTATTTGGCAGTGTACCAGTAGCATACCCGTACTGTTCAAGCATTCCATCTCCTGAGATACTGCGCAGGGCTATCTTACGGACAAAAAAAGGAGCGCATTTAATATGAAACTTGGAATCAACGGCCTCGGCAGAATTGGAAAACTCTCACTTTGGCATCATGTTTCCCGGCAATTCTTCTCAGAAATTGTTGTCAACCTTGGGCGCCAGGTCGGCACTGGCTTAGAAGACATCGCCGCAACCATTGAACACGACTCCTCTTACGGCAGACTGTCCACCTACCTGCACGGGCATAAGGGCGGACGGGTCATTGAAAACCTGAACGAGGCGGCTGGCACCATGACCGTGAACGGTGTCCCGGTCACCATCTTGCGTGAGGCGCGTAATCCCAAGGACATCAAGTGGCAGGATAATAATGTCCGTATCGTTGCTGATACCACGGGCGTTTTTAAAGATCCCACAGCAGATGCTGAAGAGGGCTGGGGATCAGTACGCGGTCATCTGCAGGCTGGCGCAGAAAAGGTCATGGTCTCTGCCCCGTTTAAGATCAAATCGAAAGGCATTGACATGCCCGAAGATGCGATCACTACAGTCATGGGCATTAATGAAGATGACTATAAGCCAGAACAGCACTCTATTATCTCAGCGGCCTCTTGCACCACCACCTGTCTCTCCTATATGATCAAGCCGTTTATGGATCATTTTGGGGCTGACCGAATGCTGACCGCCTCAATGGTGACAGTCCATGCAGCTACGGGCAGTCAAAAAGTTTTGGATTCTGTGCCTGCTGCTGGGGCCACGGATCTTCGCAAAAATCGTTCTATTCTGAACAATATCATCCTGACTACTACTGGCGCTGCTAAGGCTTTAGGGCTGGTTATTCCAGAGATGAAGGGAATTGGCTTTATTGCCGAGTCTGTGCGGATTCCCACCTCCACAGGTTCCCTGATCGTGTTGGTCCTCAATCTGCAGGATGAACTGGAAAACCCGGTAAAACGAGACCTGATCAACAGCATCTACAAAGATTATGCGGAATCCACCCGCTATCTCAAGTACTCCGCAGGCCAGAATGTCTCTTCTGATATTATCGGTACCCCGGAAGCCGCCGCAGTCATTGAGTCCACAGAAACCCATACCCGGACTGCTTCCCTGAAAGTGAACCTGGATCATTTAAAAGGATTGAACCTTGAGTCGGCTCAGATTCCCCATGTTCTGGAGGTTCCGGTAACTCAGGCAGTTATTTATGGCTGGTATGACAACGAGCTGGGCAGCTACACCAATATGCTCGGTGATCTGACAGTTTCCGTGGCGGAACGGATGGTGTAAATGTTATGTAGGGGGCGAAAAAATTTTCTCCCCCTATAGCTGAAAGGTTGAAGAAATCATCAGGGAATGTTCGCTGCAATATTGTGAAGACTCTATTGAAGATCGTCGGAGTGCTGTTCGTTCTTACTGTAGGTGTTGTCTTCGTTCTACTCGGTGGACCTCAGTCGTTATATCTTTTTTATCATTTTCAGTATCTTGTAAAGACCAACAACCACAGAGCGGTTGTGAGTGCTGCAATTCCGGTCATGCGGACGACCACGGACGAAATGATGTTCATCGGCGACAGTCTTGCCGAACTCCCGTCGCTGATCGCGGAAATGGAGCCGAAATACGTTTTCGTCTCGCCTGATTATATGGTCATGGAATTTCACGGAGGATTCAACCATTTCGGATTCAGGATCGACAATCAAAAAACGCAATGGAAGATAAGTTGGTACACGGAAGGCAGCCATCATTTTCTTCTTTCGGTCGGAAAAGATGAACAGGTTGCTTCACCGAACGCAGTTGCTGCGCCGAGACAATGATTTTATTCTGAGCAGTTGGAAACGATCAATTTTCTCCGTAACGTAAAACAGCAGGATGGACATGCGGGTTCTCCTCTGTGGATTAAATTTTCAGACAGGAGCAAGAGTGAATGAAAACAATTCGTGACCTTGATATTAACGGCAAACGAGTCCTGATCCGGGTGGATTTCAACGTGCCCTTGAACGAGCAGGACGAAATCACCGATGACCTGCGCATTCGTACCGTTCTGCCCACCATCCAGTACGCCTTGGACCAAGGGGCAAAGGTTATCCTTGCCTCCCATAGAGGACGGCCGAAGGGGCGGCGGGTGGAAAAATATTCCTTAGCACCGGTGGTCGAACGGCTTGCTGAACTCATCGGGAAAGAGGTGCTGCTGGCCCCGGATTGTATAGGTTCGGAAGTAAGGAAAATGGTTGACTTGTGGATGGTCGGTACCGGTTGCCTTCTGTTGGAGAACCTTCGCTTTCATCCCGGAGAAGAGGCTAATGATCCGGCATTCTCTAAACAGCTTGCTCTGCTGGCTGATGTCTATATCAACGATGCCTTTGCCGTCTCTCACCGCGCCCATGCCTCGGTCGCCGGAGTGACAGAGCATGTCAAGGAAAAGGCGGCTGGACTGCTGCTGGACAAGGAAATGTCCTTTTTCCATCGTTCGGTTGATGAACCCCAACGCCCGTTGGTGGCTATTGTGGGTGGTGCCAAAGTTTCAGGCAAACTCGAGGCCCTGACCAATATGCTCAACAAGGTGGACTGCCTGCTCATCGGCGGGGCAATGGCCAATACCTTTCTCAAGAGCCAGGGGTATTCCGTGGGTGCGTCCAAGGTGGAAGATGACCTGCTGGATAATGCCCGTCAGCTTCTGGTTGACGCCAAGAAAAAAGGCGTGAAGGTCTATTTACCTGTGGATGTAATTGCAGCGGATCGTTTTGCTGCGGATGCTGTATGCAAGCAGGTCACGATTCAGGATATCCTGGAGAACTGGATGGCTCTGGATATTGGCCCGGCCTCGGTGATCTGCTTTTCTGAAGTGCTGGCCGATGCTAAGACCATTATCTGGAACGGCCCAATGGGAGCCTTTGAGATGGATGCCTATGCCAGAGGGACTATGGCCTTGGCCCATACCGTGGCTTCAGCCCACGCTCTGAGCATTACCGGGGGTGGGGATTCCAATGCTGCTGTTCGCCAGTCCGGGGAGGCGGATAATATTTCCTATATGTCCACTGGTGGCGGTGCCTTTCTTATGCTCATGGAAGGTAAGGAGTTGCCTGGTGTGCAGGCACTGGAAGCTTAAAAATTTATTTTGCAGAATGCCGTAGGGGCAGGGCGTGCCGTACTACCCCTACAGAGGAGGATATACTATGACACGAACGCCGTTAATTGCTGGCAACTGGAAAATGTACCTGAACCGGACTGAGGCTGTGGAACTGGCCCGGTCTGTAGCTGCTGCCAGTACAGGGCTGACAGATCGGGAGGTGATGATTGCCCCGTCCTATCTCTCCCTCGCTGCTGTCAAAGAGGCTGTCGCTGATAGCCCGGTACGGGTGGCTGCCCAAAACGTTGCCTGGGAAGAGCAGGGTGCCTTTACGGGTGAGGTGGCCCCTCCCATGCTGCAAGATGTTGGGGTTGACATGGTCATTCTTGGTCATTCCGAGCGTCGCCACGTTTTTGGCGAAGACAATGCAATGGTTAATCGTCGGATGCAGGGTGCCTTGCAATTTGGCCTGTCGCCCATCCTCTGTGTTGGTGAAACGCTGGAGGAACGGGAACAGGAAAATACCTTTTCCGTTGTTGAAGAACAGCTTCGGCAGGGTTTGCAGGATATTTCAGCGGACCAGATGGCGCAGGTTGTGGTGGCTTATGAACCGGTTTGGGCCATTGGAACCGGAAAAACAGCAACAAAAGAGCAGGCTCAGGAGGTACATGCCTTTATTCGCTCCACTCTTGTTACTTTATATGAAAAAACACTTGCCGACTCTGTCAGGATATTGTATGGTGGCTCGGTCAAACCTGAAAATATTGACAGTCTCATGGCTCAACCTGATGTTGACGGTGCCTTGGTGGGCGGCGCAGCGTTACAGGCAGAGTCCTTTGCAAGGATAATCAATTTTACATGACGACCTTACTTATTATAGTACATATACTGGTTTCTCTTTTTCTGATTGCCATTGTGCTGTTGCAGCACGGTAAAGGAGCTGATATTGGTGCCACCTTTGGTGGTTCTGGTCAATCAGTCTTTGGATCAGAAGGCCCGGTGCCTCTGTTGAACAAGATTACTACCTTTTCAGCAATTGTTTTTATGGGTACCTCTGTTTCTCTAGCCTATCTCTCTGCGCATGAGAGTACTGGTTCAATCATGAAGGAACTGCCAGCTCGGGAAACAGCGGCTCCAACGCAACCAAAAGCACCGATGACGATTCCTATGCCAGGAACGGAAGCGGCTGCTCCGGTAAAGCAAGAGGCTGAGGCAAAACCTGTACCGCAGACTAAAAAAGCTGAACCTGCACCGACTCCTGCTCAAGAAGTGAAGCAAGTTGAACAGGTTGCTCCGGTGAAACAAGAGGCTGAGGCAAAACCTGTACCGCAGGCTAAAAAAGCTGAACCTGCACCAGCTCCTCCTCAAGAGGTGAAGCAAGCTGAACAGGCTGCTCCGGTAAAGCAAGAGGCTGAGGCAAAACCTGTACCGCAGGCTAAAAAAGCTGAAACTGCCCCAGCTCCTCCTCAAGAGGTGAAGCAAGCTGAACAGGCTGCTCCGGTAAAGCAAGAGGCTGAGGAAAAACCTGTACCTGTACCGCAGACTAAAAAAGCTGAACCTGCACCAGTTCCTGCTCAAGAAGTTAAGCAAGCTGAACAGGCTGCTCCGGTGAAGCAAGAGGCTGAGGAAAAACCTGTACCTGTACCGCAGACTAAAAAAGCTGAACCTGCACCAGTTCCTGCTCAAGAGGTGAAGCAAGCTGAACAGGCTGCTCCGGTGAAGCAAAAGGCTGAGGAAAAACCTGTACCGCAGACTAAAAAAGCTGAAACTGCACCAGTTCCTGCTCAAGAGGTTAAGCAAACTGAACAGGCTGCTCCGGTAAAGCAAGAGGCTGAGGAAAAACCTGTACCGCAGACTAAATAAAAATACTTTGTGTGCCGAAGTGGTGGAATTGGTAGACACGCTATCTTGAGGGGGTAGTGGGTTACGCCCGTGCCGGTTCGACTCCGGCCTTCGGCACCATATTTTAATATAGTAGCATCCATAGAAATCCATCAAAGCCCGCAACCTTAATTGGTTTGTGGGCTTTTTTGCGTCCATTGACTGTCCTGCAAACGCTCAGTTAAATTTTTTTCCCAGAAATTCAAAAAAATTCCCCCGGATCACCACCGAGTGGATACCGTCTTTATAAAAGTATTTGAGCAGGAACCGCTCCAGCGAGTCCTCAAACTCAGCAAGCAAGGACTCCTGATCTTCTTTGGGCAGACTGTTGAACCGCTCTTCCAGTGCAAGGTTTTTCAGTTTTCGCTCCTCTTCAGCTCGTTGCCGGGCAAGCTCCCGTTGCTGTTTTTCAAGCTCAAGCTGCTTTTTCCGCAGAGCTTCAGCCGCCTCTTTGTCTTTCTCATACGACGACTTGCCAACAATGCCTTTCCGAAGAAGAGCGGCTAAATAGGCGCCTTGAGTATTTTTGACCTTGCCGGCCTTGAGCATATCAGCATAATAGGTCAGCACCTCCTGTATGTCATCCTCGCCGATTTCCTTGATAAATCCGTCTGCCTGCTTGGGAGAGATGCCGTAATAGA
>QYLO01000044.1 GCA_022766165.1 Candidatus Electrothrix gigas | reverse complement strand
AAAGAATCTTTTCGACTGTGCCTGTCGGGCGGGATTCGGTGTTGGGACGTATCTGCATTCAGTGGGTGACGGAGCACCGTGGATTTACGGGCAGATAGAAAAGCAATTCGGTGATCAGGGAACTTATCTTCTTGATTTCTATCATGTTTGTGAATATCTGGAAGCTGCCGCTACGGCATGTTCCGAGAAAAACGGAGCAAAAGCATGGAGTAATAAGCAGAAGGCATTACTGAAAGAGGGGCGGGTGGAAGAGGTGAAAGAATCGTTAAAGCCGCATCTTGAGCCTGAAGAAACTGAAGATCAACATGCTCCTGTACGGAGCTGCCTGCGTTATCTACACAATCGTCCGGGACAATTCGATTATCTAGGTGCTCAAGTCAGAGGTCTACCCATTGGTTCAGGCGAAATAGAGAGTGCGCATCGATATATTATTCAGGAGCGTCTGAAAATAGCCGGTGCATGGTGGACACCGGAAAATGCCCGGATCATGCTCGCCCTGAGAGTTGATCGTGCAGACGGGTACTGGGAAAAGTATTGGGATAATATAAAAAGAGCGGCGTAAGGTGTCAAAAACCGCACTTTTAATCACACCCCCGGTGCATGGTGGACACCGGAAAATGCCCGGATCATGCTTGCGCTGAGAGTTGATCGTGCAGACGAGTACTGGGAAAAGTATTGGGATAATATAAAAAGAGCGGCGTAAGGTGTCAAAAAACGCACTTTTAATCACACCCGAATCAAGCCAGCCTGAGCAGTTAGATTTTTTGCTCCCTTCTTAAAGCGAACCTTTTTAGGCGCTACCCGAGACGATCTTTTATTATTTTTTTTCTTCATGGAAACAGTGAGTCCTTAAAAAGTTAATTTTACAATTATTCGCTTGAATATATTAGAGTTGTCAACTGATTGCAGGATTTAGGTAGAAAATTTTATTGACAGAACAGCAGATCATGATATAGTCTTTTGCTTCAGCGTATCCAGCGTATCCAGCGTATCCAGCGTATCCAGCGTATCCAGCGTATCCAGCGTATCCAGCGTATCCAGCGTATCCAGCGTATCCAGCGTATCCAGCGTATCCAGCGTATCATCTGAACAAAGCATTACTGCAAGCAAACGAACATTGTACCTGACCGGTCGCCCGGCGGCAACCCTCAACCCTTGAGAAGAAAATAAAAAAACATGAAAAATATAATGCCCGCCCAGCAACGGCAACTGTTTAATCTCAGAGCCAAAGAACTTAATGTGCTGCCTATTAAAGTTCCCCCTCATTATGAAAAACTGGTGAGGGAGGAGTATGAAGTTTTAGGATACAGTGGCGGTCCCCTTTACCGAGCGGTTTATCCGGATGAGGACCGGCTGGAATTACAGGATCAACACGAGGTTCCTGATTTTGTCGAAGATCGAACTAATATGCCACTTGGGCTGGCAAATGTGCTGATTCACAAATATCGCCGCCGGGCGTTATTTTTAGTGACCGACAAATGTGTAGGGCATTGTATGTATTGCTTTCGGCAGGACGTGCTGACCGATATTCACGGCAATCCCTTACCTTCTTTAGAAGAACGGCTTGATCTGGTTATGGGCTATCTGATAGAACATCCCGAAATCAGTGAGCTGATTCTGTCAGGAGGCGATCCGCTCACTATCCCCTTCCGACACTTGAGTACTCTCTTTGAACAGTTGGCCCGAAAGACCGGAGTAACAGATATCAGAGTGCACAGTCGCAATATAGTTTTTGCGCCTCAGATTATTTCCGATAACTTGGCCGAACTTCTAGGTGAATATGGGGTAAGAATTTATATTCATGTAATTCATCCTTATGAAATTGAGGAGAGAATGACGGAAGCGGTCAGGCGGATGCAGGATGCCGGAGTGCGAACCTACAGTCAGTTTCCGATCTTGCGGGGTATTAACGACCATGTCCAAGTACTGGAAAAATTACTTCGTAACCTAGATGAATTACGCACGAATCCGATCAACTTGTTTATCCCTGACCCAATTAATTACTCGGCTTGCTTTCGAATCCCTATGAAGCGACTGCTCCGGTTGATGGATGAGTTATATTGGAGTACGGGATCTTGGACAAACGGGGTGCGGTTGGTTCTCGACACCCCGATCGGCAAAGTGCGCCGCGAAGATATTGTCGCCTGGGATGAACAAACGGGTCGAATCACCTTCCAACGGGAAGGGAAAAATGTCATCTACCACGATTTCTCTGCCGAATTGGACCAACCGGGCGAGTTGGACACCTTATTATGGAGAGGATAACTGATGCCTTTAGCTCCCTTTATCATAGCTGGCGGTCTGTTATACGCAACTCTGAAAAATAATCAGCCCTCGAAACAGACCCGAAAGTCCGATAAACATCCGGTTATTGTGCTGACAGGAAAGGCCGACCGGGCGTATCGAAAAGCCGACCGGGCGTATCAAAAATTTATTCAGCAAAAGATAGATCCCTTATTGAGCGGCTCGAAGCGTCGGGGACAGATGGAGGAACTTCAGAATAATCAGGATACATTGCCGACAGCAAGCGAAGAGGAATTACAAACCAATCGCTTCATTGCTCTGTCCGGCCTGAATATGGGATTAGCGACACTTGGCAGTTACCTGTATCCACCGTTACTGATCCCCACAATAGCCTTGGGCGTTTATTTGGTTTTACCTATGTACAAAATGACCTTTAAAAGCCTATTTCAAGAACGCAAGGTAAAGCTGAATTTACTGGCCTCGCTTTATCTGACCGGTTTTTGGTTGGCCGGCTATTATATTTTTGCCAATTTTGCTTATCTGCTTTATTTTGTCGGGCTTAAAATTGTCTATCAGATGGAAGGGCGCTCACGGAAAAATCTCACCAATCTGTTCGGCCAGCAAGTCCGTTCTGTATGGCGACTGGTGGACGGGATTGAGTTGGAAACTCCATTGAGTGCGTTACAGAAAGGTGATACGGTGGTGGTCAATGCCGGTGAGCCTCTGCCCGTAGACGGGGTGATTATTGAGGGGATAGGGTCGGTTGATCAGCGCTTATTGACAGGAGAAAGCCAACCCGTGGAAAAAGAGACCGGTGATACAGTGTTCGCCTCAACTTTACTGTTGAGCGGACGCCTGTTTATTCAAGTCGACAAAACCGGCCAAAATACCCTAACCGCCCAAATTGGAGAGGTCTTGAAGCAAACGGCAAATTATAAAACCGAAACTGAATTGAAAGGTCAAGAACTGGCTGATAAAACCGTTTTGCCTAACTTAGCGGCCAGTCTGTTAGCCTTACCCGTGGTTGGGCTTCAAGGAGCAGTGGCGGTGTTAGGGGCTGGTTTTGGGATAAATATGCGCTTGGTTTCGCTATTGAGCACCATGAACTATTTAACCATTGCCTCTCGACACAATATCTTAGTAAAGGATGGTCGAGCCTTAGAACGATTAAAAGAGGTGGATACCATTGTATTTGATAAGACCGGTACCCTGACGCTCGAACAGCCTCATGTCGCTCAACTCCATGTCGTTCAAACCGGCTTAAGCGAGGATGAACTGTTAACTTATGCCGCCACCGCAGAATATCGACAACCCCATCCCATTGCCCAAGCGATATTGGCAGAGGCTAAAGAACGAAAATTACCAGTCATGGAGATTGAGGAAGCCAGTTATGAAGTGGGTTACGGCATTCAAGTTTGGATCAAGGGAAAACGGATTCGCGTGGGGAGTCGCCGCTTCATCACCCAAGAAGGGGTGAGCATTCCCTCCCAGATTGAAACATTGCAAGCCACCTGCCAAGCGCAAGGCTTCGCCTTGGTGTTGGTAGCGATAGATGAGCAAGTAGCAGGCGCACTCGAACTGCACGCAACTATCCGCCCGGAAGCCAAGCAAGTGATTCAGGATTTACGCAAACGGCACTTATCCCTAGCCATCATCTCCGGCGATCAAGAAGAGCCGACTCAAAAACTGGCCTTAGAGTTAGGCATTGAAAACTACTTTGCCAACACTTTGCCGGAAAACAAAGCCAAGCTCATTAAACAGTTACAGGAAGAAGGGCGGGTAGTCTGTTTTATTGGCGATGGGATCAATGATGCCATTGCGTTGAAACAAGCCGATGTTTCAATTTCTCTGCGTGGCGCAACGACCATCGCTACTGATACTGCCCAAATTGTGTTGATGGACCAAAGCCTCAACCGACTGGACTATTTATTAGCATTAGCCCACCAATTTGATAAGACCCTTCAGACTGGTTTTATGACCACGATTGTGCCAGGTGTGATCTGCATTGGCGGGGTATTTGTGGCGGGTTTTGGAATGATAGCGGCTGAGATTTTGTTTCAATTGGGCTTTTTTAGTGGCTTGGGCGTGGCGATGAAGCCGTTGTTGAATGAAAAAAATGACAGGAATAGCAAATGCAGAAAATAGACCTTAATCAAATAGAAAAAATATTAAAAAAACATCCTGACATACAAGATGTAGTAGCTTTTACTCTAAAACCGGGTGGCATAGTTTATATTGTTCCTAAGCCTCTGGACTCCAAAACCGAGTTACAGCTTTGTTGGGGTGAGTATCAACTGTTTGATCCGCTGACTTATGCCAGCATGACCCAAGACCGTATACGTAATGATCAATATCAACAGGCAATTAACCAGCTAGTTGCTGGTAAAACTGTGGTTGATATTGGTACTGGGCAAGATATTGTGTTAACCAAGTTTTGTATTGAAGCCGGTGCCAAAAAAGTTTATGCCTTAGAAGTTGATGAATCGGCTTACCAAAAAGCTAAAACTCAGGTTAAACAACTCGGTTGGCAAAGTAAGGTAACCGTCATTCAGGGTGATGCTCAAATAATCAATTTACCAGAAAAAGTTGATGTCTGTGTTTCTGAACTAATTGGAGGCATTGGTAGCTCAGAAGGAACGGTGGCTATCTTAAATGATGCACGCCGTTTTTTGAAGGATGACGGGGTGATGATTCCCTATCGTTGTTTAACTCAAATTGCAGCGGTTTATCTGCCTGATAATCTAGCCACTCATCCAACGATGAACGAAATCGGTGCTTATTATGTCGATCAGCTTTTTAAGCAACGGGGCTATCCATTTGAT
This sequence comes from Candidatus Electrothrix gigas, assembly GCA_022766165.1. Classification (GTDB taxonomy): domain Bacteria; phylum Desulfobacterota; class Desulfobulbia; order Desulfobulbales; family Desulfobulbaceae; genus Electrothrix; species Electrothrix gigas. Next base: position 23,906 of record QYLO01000044.1, on the reverse strand, counting down.
GCGCGATTGGCAATAACGAACTTCCCACAAAGAAATATCGTTTCCGATGAAGCCGTTTTTGAAAATTTGGACTTTACCACCCCCGTACCGACTGATTATAGCAACTTGATTGAGTTGAGCATCACTCGCTCGGCTCAAATAGATGGGCTGTTATTATGGCTCAATTTATACACTCACCCAACTGGTGTTGTGATTGATACTCTGAATCAGCAATCCAACTGGGCTCCTATCTATTTTCCAATTTTTTATCCGGGACTTGAAGTTATCGCAGGTGATAAGATAAAGGCCAATTGCCAAATCAGCTTGAGTGAGGATGGAGTGCGGCCAGATTATCGAATTAGAGGACACGTAGAACGACAAAGAGGTGAGACCGTTGAGTTTGATTATCAATCGCGCCTGTATAATGAACAGTTTAAGCAGAACCCGTTTTATGCACGATTATTTTCTGCCCCAGATAATCGGGTTCAGACGCATCCATCTACCTCTAAACCGCTATCAGAAACCTTACTACGTGATTTTTTACAGCAACATCGAGCTGATGTGCCAATAGACCTCCAAATCATCATCTCTGCTAATTTACCAATTACCAATGGTAAAATTGATCGGCTCAAAATTGAGCAACAGACTAGACTAAATCTAGTCACTCTATGGACTGCTCAAGCTGAACAAAACCCAAGCAAAATGGCAGTGATTTATCAAAATCAACAGTTAAGTTATGCCCATTTAAACCAACAAGCCAATCAGTTAGCTCATCATCTACAACAGCAAGGAGTAAAGCCGGAACAATTGGTAGGTTTGAGTATTTCACCTTCATTAGAGATGGTGGTTGCTATTTGGGGTATTCTCAAAGCCGGTGGTGCTTTTGTACCGTTTGACCCGACTTATCCGGCTGACCGCTTGAAGATGATGATTCAAGAGAGTCAAGTTGATCTGGTTGTTACCACCACTCCCGAAACCAGCCATCTTGCTAGCCAACCCGCTCAGTTAATTTGTTTGGATGAACTGCCAACGGGTATTCCAAGTGCTAATCTTGAGGTACCCAATCCCTATCATTTAGCCTGTTGTCTCTACACCTCCGGTTCAACCGGACAACCGAAAGGGGTACTGATTGAGCATCAAGCCTTAGCCAGCCATTGTTTAGCCATGCTAGCGATTTATGAGTACACCACCAATGACCGAGGTTTGCTCTTTGCCTCACTGAACTATGTGGCCGCCCTAGAGCAACTATTTATGCCCTTGTTAAGCGGAGCCAGCTTAATTATCCGAGAACCAGAACTATGGAACGCCACGACTTTTCCGGCCAAGGTACGGGAGTATGGTATCACCGTAGTCGATTTGTCGCCCGGTTATTGGCACACCTTGTTAGAAAGTTGGCAAAATACTCCCGCATTGATTGAAGATTTACCGTTACGCTTGGTAATTTTAGGGGGTGATGAAACTCGTCCAGAGACAGTAAAACTGTGGCAACAGACTCCGCTACGCTCAACCCGTTTTTTAAATGCCTACGGCATGACCGAAACGCCAGTGACCGCTACTCTGTTTGAAATGATACCAGATTGTGATTTTGAGCGAGTTCCCATCGGTCGTCCAGCTCCCAATTGGCAGGTTTATTTGTTGGATGAGCAGTTGCAGGTTGTACCAGAGGAGGAAGAAGGCGAAATCTGCATTGGTGGGACAAGTTTAGCACGGGGTTATCTGAATCAGCCGACATTGACCGCAGAAAAGTTTGTGGATAATCCGGTAGGTGAAGGGCGATTGTACCGCACTGGCGACTTGGGCCGTTTTTTGCCCGATGGCAACCTTGAGTATTTAGGCAGGAAAGACTATCAGGTGCAGATACGGGGCTTTCGGGTGGAGTTGGAGGAGATTGAGGCCGCTTTGCTGGCACATCCGATGGTAAAAGAAGTGGCGGTAGTAACTCAGGGTGAGGGAACTAGTAAACAGTTGGTTGCTTATGCTGTTTCTCAAATATTGGTGAATGATAATTCCCAATCTTCATCATGGCATCCTGAACAAAAATATCTCCATGAGACCGGAATTTTAACTGAACCAACACAACGCCTGATTTTTAAGCTAGAACAGCATAATCTTAACCCACTCTCAGAACCTTCTATTGCACTTCAGAAACCACTAAGCGATGATGAACTACAAGAGAGATATTTTAAGCGACAAAGTTACCGTCAATATATAAGTAAACCACTTTCTTTTACGCAATTTAGCCAGCTTTTATTTTGTCTGTATCAGCTTAATTTGCCCAATATTTCTATTCCAAAATATCGCTATCCTTCAGCCGGCGGTCTGTACCCGGTACAAATTTATCTGTATTGTAAACCGGAGCGGGTAGAAAATATCAAGGCCGGTTTTTACTATTACCATCCTCGGGAACATAGGTTACAATTAATTCAATTGGATCAAGAAGTTCCACCACAATCCTATACTCATTTTGACCAACCCACCTATCAACAATCTGCTTTTTCTTTGTTTTTTGTAGCGCATTTGGATGCTATCATCCCGATGTATGGACAGAATCTAGCCAAAGAGTTTTGTTTGTTAGAAGCTGGGTATATAGGACAACTGTTGATGAGCGAAGCACCTGACTATGGTATTGGTTTATGCCCCATTGATATGGCTGATTCTCAGGTTATAAAAGAACGATTAAAGTTAGGGGATCATAGAATATTGGTCCACAGTTTCTTAGGCGGTGCCATCGAACCAGACCAGACAAAAACCTGGCTCCAACCAACGACCAACCAACAATCTCCGGCCGATCTGAAAGCCGATTTGCAAAGCTATCTTAAAGAGAAATTGCCGCCTCATACGGTACCTGAGCAATTGATTTTACGTGAGCAACTTCCCCGCACCCCTAATGGCAAAGTTGACCGACAAGCTTTGGCAAACATAACCATTGAGACGGATACTTCAAAACATTATATCGCCCCCCGTACCCCAATGGAACAAAGCGTGGTGCAGATATGGCAAGAACTGCTCAAGTTGGAGCAGGTTGGCGTGACTGATGAATTTTTCGCTTTGGGAGGTAATTCATTATTAGCCTTGCAACTGTTATCCAAAATTGAGCAACAATTTCAAGTTACCTTGCCGTTGCAAACGCTGTTACGCCATAATACTGTTGAACAGTTGGCACAACAGGTTGAAGCTTTGCAGGCCTCCCAAATAATGTCCTCATCAGATATCGATACCGAAGATTCTGAAGAAATAGTTTGGTAACCAAGTTTAATGTAAAACAAAGAGAATTTAACATGTTATCAACAAACCAGTTTATTGTCTTTCTCCACCAACAAGGCATTAAATTATGGCTTGACGAGCAAGGCCGGTTACACTCAAAAAGCACGAAAGGCGTATTAACCCCAGCCTTACAAAATGAGTTAAAGGCTCGCAAGGATGAGGTGATCAGCTTTTTGCGTCAGACTCAAACTGCCGCTTCGTTTCCCCAAGCAACACCTGAGTCGGAAGAACGGTATAGCCCCTTTCCCCTGACTGATATTCAGGAAGCTTACTGGCTAGGGCGAGGCGAGCGTTTTGAGTTACATACCCCCACCCATTCGTATGAAGAATTGGCTTGTCAGGGGCTAGAGCCAGTCCGGTTGGAACAGGCTTGGCAACAACTTGTCAAACGTCATGACATGCTGCGAGCCATCATCTTGCCAAATGGTCAACAGCAGATTTTAGCCGATGTATCAGCCTATTCAATCATAAGTTATGATTTAACCCAAGCTGATGAAGCTGCAATCAACCTCCACCTTGAAACTGTGCGACAGGAGATGTTTGCCCGGCCTTTTCCATCTGATCAGTGGCCTTTGTTTGATATCCGCTTTACCCAACTGCCAACACAAGAATTACGCATTCATTTCAGTTTAGATATGTTAATTGCCGATTGGGGCAGTTATGAGATTTTGTTACGAGAATGGACACAGCTATATCATCATCCTTCTTCCTCGTTGCCAGCTTTATCTCTTTCATTTCGAGATTACGTGTTAGCTGAAAGAAAAATTAAGGAGACGGATCGTTATCAACGGGCAGCAAGCTATTGGCAGAAACGGTTATCCGGTTTGCCAGTCGCCCCGGAGTTGCCTTTAGCTGTTGATCCAATCACCCTCAAATCAGTTCAATTCAAACGCCATCGGGCTTCTCTTGATTCTGAAAAATGGTCACGGTTAAAAGCAAAGGCAACCCGACTTGGATTGACTCCAACCGGCTTACTATTGACGGTTTTTGCCGAAATTTTAACCCGCTGGAGCAAACGTCCTCAATTTACCCTTAACCTAACCTTATTTAACCGTCTGCCATTAGCCGAACAAGCGCAGATTGACCTGATTGTGGGCGATTTTACCAGCCTGACAATGTTGGTGATTGATAATAGTAACCCGGCTGATACGTTGGCAGGGCGGGGCAAACGCCTGCAAAGCCAATTATGGCAAGATTTAGATCAACGCTACTTTAGCGGGGTACAGGTTTTACGAGCCTTGGCTACGCAACAGAATGGTATTGGACAGACCTTGATGCCGGTTGTTTTTACCAGTGGCCTCGGGGTGTTAGATAAAGGAAGTAGCTGGCTGGGGAAAACGGTGTATGGCCTGAGCCAAACCCCCCAAGTTTGGTTGGACAGCCAAGTTGAAGAAAACGAGGGGCAACTCTGGCTGACTTGGGATGCGGTAGATGCCCTCTTTCCGTCTGGTTTGATTGAAACGATGTTTTTAGCTTATCGTAAGTTACTTAATCAATTAGCCACAGATGAAAATTTATGGCAGGAGACTACCCTTGATGTATTGCCGACTTCTCAACAGCAGCAACAGCAACAGATAAATACTACTCAGGTTCCCATTTCAGAAGAACTGCTGCACAGCTTGTTTATCAGACAAGCGACAGCCGATCCTGACCGGACGGCGGTCGTGTCCGGGGACCGGACGCTGAGTTACGGAGAACTCCGCCGGGAGGCCGAATTCGTCGCCCGTCAACTTATAGAGCAGGGAGCAGTTCCGAATCAGCTTGTGGCAGTGGTTATGGACAAAGGATGGGAGCAGGTTGTCGCCGTGCTGGGCATTTTACTGTCAGGAGCTGCCTATCTGCCGATTGATCCAGAATTGCCTAGCAAGCGGCAGCAGTATCTGTTGGAGCAGGGAGAGGTAGGGCTTGCCCTTATCCAGCCGCATCTGGACGCACAGTCCGATTGGCCCGAAACTGTTCAGCGGCTGACTGTGGGGCCGAACCGGCAGTCCGAGGCTGCCGGAACTGACAACCTCCCGGAAATCCGGCAGACACCCGACGATCTTGCCTATGTGATCTATACCTCCGGTTCCACAGGTATGCCCAAAGGAGTCGTGACAGATCATCGCGGTGCGGTCAACACGATTCTGGATATCAACCGGCGTTTTCAGGTCACGCCGCAGGACAGGATGCTCGCCCTGTCCGCATTAAATTTCGATCTGTCCGTGTACGACATCTTCGGCGTTCTCGGCGCAGGCGGCACTGTGATCATGCCCGATGCCGAGCGTCGCCGCGACCCGCAGCACTGGGCGGAACTGATGATCCGGCATAAAGTGACTCTGTGGAACACCGTACCCGCCTTAATGCAGATGCTGGTGGATTATCAGGCAGGTCGGCATCTGGATGTCCCTCTGCGGCTGGTCCTGATGAGCGGTGACTGGATACCGCTTGATCTGCCTGACCGGATTCGAAAACTCTGGCCCGATGCCGATCTGATCAGTCTTGGCGGTGCCACCGAGGCATCAATCTGGTCGATCTGCTATCCGATCACAACCGTTGATCCGGCTTGGAAGAGCATTCCCTACGGCAGGCCTATGGACAACCAGACCTTTCATGTCCTGAATGAACGGCTTGATCCCTGTCCGGTGTGGGTTCCCGGCCAGCTATTCATCGGCGGTATCGGGCTTGCGCAGGGCTACTGGCGGGATGAGGAAAAAACTCATGCTGCGTTCTTTCCTCATCCCCGCACTGGAGAACGGCTCTACAGAACCGGGGATTTAGGCCGCTGGCTGCCGGACGGCAATATCGAATTTCTGGGACGGGAGGATGCGCAAGTCAAGATCCGGGGGCACCGGATCGAACTGGGTGAAATCGAAACCTGTCTCAGCCGCTTTCCGGGAGTGAAGGAAGCTATCGTGACAGCGGTCGGTGAAGGCGTGCGGGAAAAACAGCTGGCAGCCTATATTGTGCCGCAGAAGGCTACGGCTGATTCGGATGATTACGGTACCGAAGACATGAAGGGCACTCTGACTGATCCTGCTAACCGTGCGGCGTTCAAACTGAAGCAGCCGGGACTGCGCCGTTTTGATGATTCATTATGCGAGGATGTACCGCTTCCTCCGGTGGTGCCGGATCGCATGGCCTATCTTGCACGTCAGAGCTACCGTCATTTTCGGCAGGAAGTTCTCTCAATGGAAGCCCTGAGTGCTTTGCTTGCCGCGCTGCAGCCGATGAATTTTTCAGAATCTCCGCTGCCCAAGTACCGCTACGGTTCGGCGGGCAGCCTCTATCCTGTGCAGACCTATATCTGGATCAAACCTGATCAAGTTGCCGGACTTGCAGGAGGTCTGTACGGTTACGACCCACCGGAACACCGTCTTGTTCGGCTTTCAACGGAAGCGGCATTTGACGAGACCCTGCACGGCGGCATGAACCGGAAGGTTTTTACGGAGTCGGCCTTCAGCCTCTTTTTGATCAGCCGGATGAGCGCGATCGAACCCATGTACGGTCGGTTGAGCCGTGACTTCTGTCTGCTGGAAGCGGGTTATATGAGTCAGCTACTCATGGAGGAATCCCATCGGCACGGCATCGGTCTCTGTCCCATAGGCGGAATGCGCTTCGAGCCGGTCCGGCCTTATTTTGAACTGGACGACGATCAGGAACTGCTACACAGTTTCCTCGGCGGTGCTGTTTCCGAGGAGCAGAAGACCTCACTACCTGCGCTGACAGATGCCGGATCAAGTACACCCGAAGAAGAGATCAGGAGCTTTCTGCGCAGCCAGCTACCCGACTACATGGTGCCGGATCACTGCGTGATGCTGGACAGACTGCCCCTGACTGCCAACGGCAAGGTTGACCGAAAGGCCCTGCCGGCAACGAATTACAGCCGGGCTACGGAACAGAGGGAAGCCCCTGTCGGAGAGACAGAACAGCAGCTTGCGGAAATTGTCAGATCTGTTCTGCGGCAGGAGGCAATCGGAGCGACTGATAATTTTTTTGATCTCGGTGCCAATTCAATGGATATTATACGGATGCACAAGATGATCAAAGAACACTGGGGCTTTACAGTCAGCATGACGGATATGTTCCGACTGGCCGATGTGCGCGAAATCGGAAAACTGATAACTGCCCGGATTGAAGCTGAAGAAAATTTTGAGGAAGGTAGAATATGAACCGGATAGCCGAACTGATTGCTGACGCCGAACAACAGGGTATTCAGCTGTGGAGTGAAACGGATGAACTCTGTTTTAAAGCCCCCAAGGGCGCATTGAGCAAGGAGCTGAGGGCAACCTTTTCCGAACATAAAGCCGACATCATCGCTTTTCTTCGGGACAGGGTAAAGGCATCTGAAGAGGTTAACGAACACCAATATCCGCTGTCGTTCGGGCAGCAGGCTTTGTGGTTCATTTATCAGGAGGCTCCTGAAAGTCCGGCCTACAATATGGTGAACGCCCTGCATATTGCAGAAGCTGTGGATAGCGGCGTTTTACGGAATGCCCTGCGGGCCGTGGCCGATAGACAGCCGCAGTTGCGCACACGGATCGAAGTCGATACCGAAGGCGAGGCATGGCAGCAGGTCACTGATTCACTGCCGGAACTGGAGCTTATTGATGCGGCGCAATGGACATGGGAGGAGCTGCGGCGGCAGGCGTATCGTTACTCGCAGCAGCCCTTCGATCTGACGGAGAGCGGCCTGAGAGCCGCACTGTTCCAACAAAAAGAGGACAGCGGTCTGCTGATCTTTGTGCTGCATCACATTTTCGGCGATGCCCGGTCAATGGCTCTTATTCAGCAGGAATGGCTGATGCTGTATGCGGCTGAAATAAAGGGCGGAGCCGCCCGACTTCCTGCACCGGCAAAAAGTTATGCCCGCTATGTGCAGTATGAAAAAGCACTGCTCAATAGTCATCAGGGGGAGCAATCCCTCCAATATTGGCTCAATGAGCTGGCCGGTGAAACTCCGGTGCTGAACCTGCCAGCGGATCGACCCCGGCCAAATCATCAGGCGGCAAACGGTGCATCTTACGCTTTCCAGCTATCTCCGGCACTGTCCGGGCAGTTGACAGCCTTGGCACAGTCAATGAAGATGTCGCTCTTCACACTGTTGATGGGAGCTTTCCAGGTGCTCCTGCACCGCTACACCGGAGAACCGGATATCCGAGTCGGCACCCCGACCTCGGCAGGGCGGCTCAACGATGACTTCAGTCGGACAGTGGGATATTTTGTCAATCCGGTGGTACTGCGCAGCCTGTTCACAGACCGAACGATACGTTTTCATGAGTTCATCAATCAGCTGCATGTACAGTTTGCCGAAATACAGGCGCATCAGTCTGTTCCTTTTCCTCTTTTGGTGCAGCGACTCCAGCCGAATCGCGATCTCAGCACCTCCCCTCTGTTTCAGGTCATGTTTTCTTGGCACAGCCGGGATGAGTCGTCCGGACTGGAATCTGAAGAATTGTCTTGGACATCTGTTGATTTGCCGCAGATGGAGAGTCAGTTCGATGTGACCCTGACTATAACCGAAGACACAGGATTTCGCTGTGTGCTGAACTATAATGCCGATATGTTTAGGCCGGACCGCATTCGGCGCATGGCGGAACATTTTACCGTACTCTTGGAGGGCATCGTAGAAAACCCGAAGGCGGGAATCTACAGCCTGCCCTTGCTCACGGAGAAGGAGAAACGGCAGCTCATCGAATGGAACGACACGGCGGCGGAATATCCGGCGGATAAAACGCTCGCCGATCTATTTGAGGAGCAGGTTGAAAAGACTCCTGAAAACATCGCCGTTGTTTTCGAGGATAAACAGCTCACCTATCGCAAACTCAACGAGAAAGCAAATCAGCTCGCCCATACCCTGATCGAACGTGGCGTGCAGGCCGACACCCTGGTCGGTATCTGCGCCGAACGCTCGCCTGAGATGATCACCGGCCTGCTCGGTATCCTCAAGGCCGGAGGTGCCTACGTGCCTCTGGACCCGGACTACCCGGAGGAGCGGCTCCGCTTCATGCTGGAGGACTGCGGTGCGGAGATTCTGCTCAGTCAGAAGCATCTCCATGAACGGCTGCCTGAGTTCACCGGAATCCTGCTTGATCTCGACGGCCCGGATTTTTATACGGGTCAGCCGACGGAGAATCCCGAAAAAACCTGCGGGCCGGAGCATCTGGCCTATGTCATCTATACTTCCGGGTCCACGGGGAGGCCGAAAGGAGTCTGCGTGCCGCAGCGGGCGGTGGCGAGATTGGTCAGAGGAACAGAGTATTTCAGATTCGATGCGGAACAGATTTTCCTTCAGTACGCCCCGGTTTCCTTTGATGCGGCAACCTTTGAAATATGGGGAGCACTGTTGCACGGTGCAAAACTAGTCGTCATGCCGTCGAAAGAGAAAAGTCTCGACAGACTGGCGGCTGTTCTTCTTCGAGAAAAAATCAGCGTGCTGTGGCTGACAGCCAGTCTGTTTAATCTTATGTCGGAAGAGCAACCAGAGACTCTGGCCGGAGTGCCGAACATTCTGACCGGAGGCGAGGCGCTGTCGGTCGCTCATATTCAGAAAGCACTGCGTATCCTGCCTGACACAAAGCTGTTTAACGGATACGGCCCGACGGAAAACACCACCTTCACCTGCTGTTATTCAATCCGACAGCAGGAATATGAGGATTCCATCCCCATCGGTGTCCCCATCGCCAACACGCGTATCCACATCCTTGACGGGAATCTGCAGCCCCTTCCCCCCGGCATCCCCGGCGAGCTGTGCATAGCCGGAGCCGGTCTTGCGCAGGGCTATCTGAACCGTCCGGATCTGACGGCGGAGAAATTCGTCGAGGTGGAGATTTTCGAAAAAAACGAACGCATCTACCGGACCGGTGATCTGGCAAGATGGAGATCGGACGGCAATCTGGAATACCTGGGCCGGATGGATCATCAGGTCAAGCTGCGCGGTTTCCGCATCGAACTGGGCGAGATTGAGGCTGCGCTGACGAAGCATGAAGCGATTTCGGAGGCAGTTGTCGTGCTGTATGAGCGGGAAGGGAATAAATCTTTGGCCGCTTATGTGACTGTCTCCGGGGAATCGGACACGGATGCCACAGCTCTGAGCGCAGAACTGCGCGGATCCTTAAAAGAGAGCCTGCCCGGGTACATGGTACCGTCAACATTCACGGTGCTGGAGAAGCTGCCGCTCACGCCCAACGGCAAGATCGACCGGAAAGCCTTGCCGAAACCTGCAAGCCGAAAAAGTAGTTATGTGTGTTCGCGCGATGCTATAGAATTACGTCTGATTCAACTCTGGGAAAAGTTATTCAATGTTTCTCCGGTGAGTGTGCTGGACGATTTTTTTGAAATCGGCGGTGACTCGCTACTTGCAATACGACTTATTTCAAGTGTTTATCAAGAATTTGATCAAAAAATTCCACTTCATGCTCTCTTTAGCAACAGAACAGTGGAACAGCTGGCCTGTCTCCTGCGCCAGGATTTTTCTGTATCATCAACATGGTCGCCCTTAGTCTGTTTGCAATCTCAAGGCTCTAAATCTCCGCTTTTTTTTATTCATGCATCCGGTGGTTCCGCATTCGATTATTTAGAGATGGCGCGATTCATGGGAACCGAACGACCTTTCTATGCCCTCCACCCTAGAGGTATTGAACCGGGTGAATCATTTCATGCCACCATTGAAGAAATGGCTGCTGATTATGTGGCTGCCGTGTGTCGTATACAACCGAAAGGGCCTTATCTTTTGGCCGGGTGGTCGTTTGGCGGAACGGTCATTTTTGAAATGGCGCGTATTCTGGAACAAGCGGGGAAAACGGTGCCGATTCTAATCATGATTGATGCACCCGAGCCAGCTATCAATTCATATAAAGAGGATGATCTTGAATTCTTGCTGGATCGTATACCTTATTGGCACGAATTTGCACTGGATGAATTTAATTCTCAAAATTCTCCTGAAGCACAATTGGCGGTTTTTTTTAAAGAAATGAAGTTATCCGGTTTGTTCACCCCGGATATCAATCATGCTTATGCCCGGAACTGGCTCAATCTCTACAAACATCATAATAGGATTGTTGGCCTCTACAAACCATCTACCCCTGTCAACAGTAAAATCATCTTTTTAAAACCCGCTGAAAAAATTCCATTTGATGTTCAAATGGGAAAGCCGATACAGGCTTGGGAACCCTTTGCACATCATGGCCTCGAAGTTCATGAGGCACCGGGGAATCATTTTACTATGATTTCGCCAGTCAATACGCCGGTACTGGTCAAGAAGATGAAAGAATGTCTTGAAGGTTTAAGCTGACTTTTTGGCACCTGCTCACCGTCGGTCAGAATCCGTTATAAACAGGAAGTTTACACTGTCCTAGGCAACCAACCACATTAGCATAAGTAAAGAACCCCATGTCATCCAATGCGGGTTTGATACCCGCAACCCAGTAGCCTTCTCCTGAACATGAATTTGAGAATAACACTTCGTTTTTGATCAAAAAACGCACGTCAATTTTCTTGTTTTTTGTGACAGAAGTTCAGGAGTAAGGCACTAAAGGGTTCTGAAAGAATATCGTAACTGCTTTTCACACGATGGAAATGGAGGAAGAATAATGTTGAAAATAATCGGTGCAGGTCTTTTTCGTACCGGAACCCTGTCTCTTAAACAGGCATTGGAAGATTTGGGGTTTACGAAGTGCTACCATTTTATAGAAATATTAAACAATCCAAAACATCTGGATATATGGAAAGCCGCCGCTGACGGGAAAACTGTTGATTGGGATAGGCTATTTGCAGGGTTTCAAGCTACAACTGATTCACCTGCCTGTCGCTACTATCAAGAGTTAATGGAACGGTACCCCGAAGCGAAGGTGATCCTGACTGTACGTTCTCCAGAAAAATGGTATAAAAGTTCGTACGATACAGTATACTCCCATAATCGACCTCTTCTTCATCGTAAGATTCTGTTTTCTTTTTTCGGTTTGTTCAGACCTGGGCACTGGTTCCGCTTGATTCAACTATTAACTCCTTTTAATCTTAAAATATCTTCGAGCGTCATTCTTTCTTCAATGATGCCTAAACTTACAGCCGGAACTTCTTTGGTTGTGTGGTGGATGCGAACAAAATTGTGCAGAATCCATATCACATTCAACCGTTCCTGAAGTCTTTCAGCTTTTTTAGCGTAAGTGTTAGTTTTTCGACGAAAAGCCGAACACATTCTTCTGAGAGCGGCATTGAATCCTTCTACATGATTCGCATGGATGTCAGAATCTTCGATATCTTGAGGAGTCTCAGGATGTTCTGATTGCGGAGCCTGATATTTTTTCCGTTTGCGACCTGGCTTCTTTTTTTGAGAACCCTTATTCTTCAATCTCACTTTAACACCTTTCTTCAAAGTTTTACGAGGACGACCCCTCTTCCCCGTTCTCAAAAGTTCATAACAAATTTCAAACAAGATGTTTCCATAACGCCGTTCTCCGTCCGTCAATAGTGTGAGATCATCAGTCTTTTTGATAACTTTAAGCAGGATGCGCATCGCTTTCTTGAATAGCCGTTCATCCCTTTTTCCACATTCCAACGCCCAAATAAAACGAGATGCTCTGTCCATTAATACGATAGTCCATCCTTCAGATTCACTTGGCGGCACGTTTTTACCAATTTTTGTATACAGTTCATCACCTTCAATAACTAGTTGAAGGAATTGTTGGCACAATGAATACAGCATCAAGGTTTGCTGTAATGATGACAATCTTTCTTGCCAACGGTAAATACTATTTTTTCCTACAGAAAAAATCCTTGTTGCCGCATTGATGCCCAAGCCTTCATTCAATGCGTTCAATATCATTATGATTCGGAAAACAGGAGTTTTTAACCCTTCCAGTACCGTATTTTTTGTTTCTGAAAAACAAGAATCGCAATCATTACATTTATAAAGCTGACGTTCTTCCCCGCTACGAATTACATATTTTTTAAAACCCGGTATGAAGTTCCTTTACATACAGGACAATGATTATCAATCAAGGTCATTTTGATCTCCTTTTTTAGTTAAAAACTAACATAGTTTTATTTAATAATCAATAAAAAAATTAAGAATATATAATGATAATTGTACGGAACCAGTGCCATAAATTGACGACGGGTGAGTTTGTTCTGCTCGTACATGGTTCCCTCCTGTTTGTACATGTTGTGCCTGATTTTGAAAGCAAGAAAGACCGATAGGATAGCCGATAACAGCTTTTCCGTCAACAACCTAACGCAGTTATCTTCTGGAAAGAAGATGCTTTTTGCGCCTATATATGCTATATGTTCTCCATCCCCTGACAGACATTTTACGCAAGCAGCAAAAAGAAGTGGTTATATGAATGATTTATAATAATATTATCTATTTTCTGGCGGTCATCTTTGCCGTTTCCACTGCTGCCACACCAGAGCAGCCCTGGTTAGCCCCTTGGCTTGGCCTGCCCCTCTTTATCCTGCTGCTGCTCGCCTTTTCCCTTCTTGTCAAAAAGATCTTTGGGCTTTCTTATTTCAGCAGCTCGCAACGCTATTTTGCTGCGGAAAAAAAGGCCACGCTCTTGGCAACAGGGCTGTTTATCGCCTCGTTTTTTATCTTTGATATCAAGTACTATGCCCAGCCACTGTCTCTGTATAACACCCTGCCAACAGGAGCAAATCTGTTGGGTCTGCTGCTCTTCTTTGGTTTTCTGGTCCTGATGTGGTTACGGGCGTGGCCCAGCTATCAGCATATTTTTCACAGTTCAATACCAAGGCGTGACTTTGTTCTCAACAATATTACAACCAATTTGACCATTGTTCTGCCCTGGCTGATCCTCTCCCTGCTCTTTGATCTTTCGGGGATGTTAGCAATGGACAACTGGCTGCAAGGCCCCTGGAGAGAGTTGTTTTTCTTCCTGATCTTTCTTGTCCTGTTAGGTGGATTTTTTCCCCCTCTGGTGCATCGTCTCTGGGGATGTGTTCCCATGGAACAAGGACCACTTCGCCAGTCTATAGAACGATTTTTTCAGAGCCAGAATTTTTCTGCCAAGATTCTCTACTGGCCCCTGTTTGAAGGGCGCATGATAACGGCTGGAGTGATGGGCATTGTTCCCAGGTACCGGTATCTCCTGCTCACGCCTGCCCTGTTATCAGCCTTGGATCAGGAAGAGCTGGAGGCGGTTCTTGCTCATGAAATTGGTCATGTAAAGCGATATCACCTGATCCTGTATCTCTTGCTCTTTCTTGGTTTTAGTCTGTTTGCAGAGGCATTGTCCACGCCACTGTATCTCCTGCTGTCCAGTCATGATTGGCTGTATCAACTGGTCAACTGGTTGCAGATCTCACCGGATAAGTTGCTGACCTCGGCTGTTGCAGTAAGTCTTTTTGTGCTGATGCTGCTCTACTTCCGTTTTCTCTTTGGTTATTTTATCCGTAACTTTGAGCGACAGGCGGATCTCTATGTGTTTCAGGCACAGAACACGGCCTTTCCCCTGATTCGCTCTTTTGAAAAGATTGCTGCCATGAGCGGTAACATCCGTGACAAGAAGAACTGGCATCATTTTGGGATAGGAGAGCGGATTGACTTTCTTGAACAGTGTGAAAACAATCGGAAGAGTATTCAACTGCATCACTGGAAGGTGTATGGCAGTCTTGTTGTCTACTGTCTGCTGCTCAGTGCAGGCCTGTGGTCTCTGCATCATCTGGATACAACGCAGCTCTCCAAGCGTTCTGAGAACCGTTACATGCAGGCCATGCTCACAGAGAGAATACGGCAGGAGCCAGGAAACAGCCAGTTGCTCAAGTTGTTTGGCGATGTGATGCTGCAAAATAAGAAGGAAAGAGCAGCTCTTCATGCCTATGAAAGGGCGATACAGGTTGCTCCTCTGACGCTCTCTCCTGAACTCGCCAATAATCTGGCTTGGCTTCTCCTCACAGCAAAGGATCATAGCCTCCGTGACCCTGTCCGGGCCTTGGAACTTGCCTCATCTGCTGCCCGTTTGTCTGAAAAGAATAAAAAAGGATATATTTTAGATACCTTGGCTACAGCCCTCTGGGCCAACAACAGGGTACAGGAGGCTGTTGCCGTGGAAGAGCGGGCAGCTGCGCTTGATCCTGATAATTTTTCTTCCTATCAGAAGAGGAGAGACACCTTTCAGCGAGAAGCTTGGGAAGCCTTTAATTTTGAAACGTGGCCTTAACTAACGAGTACAACAGGAGGTATTGAATGCAAAAGATGAATACCCGGATGAATACCCATCAGATATCGCACCAGATATTTTTTTTCTTGGCTTTCTTGGCTTGTTTGAGTGTTCTGGTGATGACGCCGTACAGTGCATATAGCGAAAGAAATAAAGCAAAACTACGTATTGGTATAGGCCCGTACTACTCTACAGAGCAACTGAGAAAAGACGCACATCCTCTTGTTGTCTATCTCTCTAAAAAATTAGACCGAGATGTTCAGTTAACCATCACAACAAGCTATAAGGCTTTAGCACAGGAGGTCAAGAGGGGAAATATTGACATTGGTTTTTTTAATTCAGCTCTTTATGTTCAGTTAAAGCAGGAATATCCCCAGTTAAAATACCTTGTCACCTCACTGATAACGCAGGGAGGAAAAAAGACACCCGAGTATTTTAGTTGGATTATTGCCAAAAAAGATTCTGGCATAACAAAGGTGAAGCATCTCCGGGGAAAAAGTTTTGCCTTTACCAATACCTCTTCCTCGTCAGGCTATATTTACCCGCAGGCATATTTTAACCTGCATGGTCTTGTTCCTAAAAAATTTTTCTCTCAGATTGTCTTTGCCGGTACCCATCAAAAGCTTACCAAGATGATTGCTCAAGGCCGTGTGGAAGCCGGAGCAAGTCGGGATATGAATCTTTGGAACGCTGAAAAAAAATACGGGAGAATTTTTCGGCGTATCAAAAAAATTGGCCCTATCCTGAACCCCAGTTTTGCAGCCAATGATCAAGTAGATGATGCCTTATGCAAGCAGTTTATTTTTGCTCTGGAACATATTCCATCGGGAGTTATGCAGAAATTCGTTTATACGGGGTTTCGGCGAATTCCAGAAACAAAGTTTAACGCTGTTGCCAAGTTGCTCAACGCTATGCACTAAGAACGTTAAGAACGTGTCAATGGAAACACAAAAAGAATATACCATGCATATTACCGTGGGTTTGGGTCGGACACTTTTCTGGACCTTTTTACTGCTGGCCTTAACCCCCCTATCTGTTGTCAGCTATATCAGTTATGAGAATGCCACGGAAAGTCTGCGCCATGAGACAACAAAATCTCTGCGAGCGGCAATGGAGTACAAGCTTGATCTGGTAAAGAAATACTTTACAGGGCTTGAGATTGATATCAGCCTTCAAGCAGAACTCTCAACAAATATTAAGATGATAGGGGAACTCAATGCAGCCTTTCAAAAAAGTGGCCTCTCCTTGCCTGAGTTTATCACCACCACTGACTGGGAGATTATTAATACCGAAGCTGGTAATGCGCTGCGTTATTACCAGAATATTCATGCCTATCAAGACATTTATCTGCTAGATATATCAGGAAATATTTTATATACCGCTTCGGAGCAGCATCTTGGGGAAAACGTACTAAAAGCCAAGGGACTGCAAAAGTTAGCCCGTGCCTATGAGGATACATTGTATACGGGCAAGAGTACTCTTTCTGATTACAGTATGCACGATACTGCGCAAAGAGAAATATCCTTCTTTTTGGCAAAGGCTCTTGAGGATGAGGAAACAGGTGCAAAGATAGGTGTTCTGGCCTTTGAACTTCCCTACAGCCAACTGGATAGCTATATGCAGATTCATTTTGGCCTTGGTGATTTTGGTGAGACCTATTTACTGGGAACGGATTTTCTGATTCGCTCAACGCTGCGTTTCGTAGATGACTCAGCGATTCTCCAAACAAGGGTAGAAACCACCTTGGTGCATAACTGGCTCAAAGAACATGATACATGGCATAGGATATATGGGATGAATCCAGCACACCCTGCTCCTGCTCCACGTTCTACAAGAGAGGCAATCTATACAAATTATCAGGGAGCTTCTGTGCTTGGCATGTATAGTTCTTTGGAATTTTTGGAGAAATGGGGAGTGCATTGGGTACTCATCGCAGAGGTGAATGAAAAGAAAGCCTTTGCCTCGGCATCGGCTTTAAAGTATATCGTTACCTCCTTACTGATCTCCACAGCAGGCATTGTACTGCTGCTCTCCTGGATTATTACGGTGCATCTTGTTGCCCCAATACGCCAGTTGACCCAGTGGTCGAGCCAAGTTGCTCACGGTGATTTGAGTCTTTTGGATATTTCAGCGCCGAAAAATGAAATCGGACAACTGAACCGGAGCTTTCGTCAGACCGTTCTCTCCTTGCAACAGGCTGCGGAAAAAAATCAACGGTATAACTGGCTGCAGGCCGGACAGTTAGAGCTTGATGATCAGCTTCGCGGTGATCAGTCAGTCAGTGAATTATCCAAGCGGATCATCATGTATCTGGCCCGGTACCTGAACGCCCAGATAGGATCGCTGTATATTTACGACAAAGATGTTCTGCGATTGCAGGCGAGTTATGCACATAGATTCTCTGAAAAAAGATCTGTATCCTTCGTTCCTGGTCAAGGCATTGTTGGACAGGCTGCCCTGGAAAAAAAGACCATTATCATGACAAATGTACCTGATGATTATCTTGAGATCAATTCAGGTTTGGGCAAAAAAAGCCCTGAGACGATTGCAGTAATTCCTTTTATTTACAACAACAGCGTTAAAGCTGTATTAGAACTTGGCACCTTTACTGATTTTACAGAGTTACAGATTTCCTTTCTTGAGAGTGTTGGAGAAAAACTTGCCGTTGCCATTAACGGAGCGCAGGCCCGTCATCAACTTCAAGAAGCCCTAGCAGTCACAACGCAACAGACGGATATTCTTCAATCCCAGCAGATCGAACTAAAAGCCTCCAATGAAGAACTTGAGGAGCAGGCACAACGTCTACGAGCTTCCGAGGAGGAGTTGCAGGCCAATCAGGATCAACTGGTGGCAACAAATGAAGAACTTGAAGATAAAAATAGGGCGCTTAACCGACAGAAAGAAAAAGTAGAGCAGGCAAATGAGGATCTGAAGCTTTCCAGAATAGAAATTGAACGCCGAGCAGAAGAGGTGGCCAGAGCCAGCAAGTACAAGTCTGAATTTTTAGCCAATATGTCCCATGAACTGCGCACCCCGCTGAACAGCCTGTTGTTATTAGCACAGACCCTCCAAGAGAACAGAAAGGGCAATATGAGCGAGGATGATCTTGAATCGATACGGGTTATCTGGAAAAGCGGCAAGGATTTACTCTATCTTATCAACGATATTCTTGATCTATCAAAGATTGAGGCTGGTCAGATGAGCCTGCTCCAGGAGGATATTGTAGTTGCTGAATTACTGGCAGAGTTAAAAAGTACCTTTTTTCATTTAACGCAAGAAAAAGGATTAACCCTTGAGTTTATGCAGCACGAGGATGTGCCAGCGACTTTTTACTCTGATAGAAAGCGGATAGATCAGATCCTCAAGAATCTTCTGTCCAATGCTGTCAAGTTTACTCCGCAGGGCGGGATAACTGTGTCCGTTTTTTTATGCCCCTCTTTATCGGACAGTCCAGCAGATAATCCTCCAGACAGTCCACCAGACAGTCCACTAGACACCTTGGCAATAGCTGTTCAGGATAGCGGAGTGGGTATTCCCAAGGAAAAACAAGAAATTATCTTTGAAGCTTTTCAGCAAGCTGATGGCAGTACGGCAAGGAAATACGGAGGAACCGGACTTGGGCTTTCTATTTCTAAAGAGTTGGCTGGGTTGCTTGGTGGACAAATTTCTATGGAGAGCAAGGAGGGCAAGGGGACAACCTTTACCCTGTATCTTCCCCTATCCATAGTCACGAAGTCAGCAGCACAGGTGGGAAGGGAGGAAATGTCTGAGCAGTCAACAAGAGAAAAGCTGCCTCTTTCTCAGCTGCGGATACAAAATAGAGCAGAAAATTCGTTCTATCCTGTTGATGATCGAAAAAAAATTACAACGAATGATCGGGTAGTGTTGGTGATCGAGGATGATGGTCATTTTGTTACCCTGCTTATGCAGCAATGCCATGCAAAGGGGCTGAAATGTATTGCCACTCCACATGGAGGTGAGAGTTTACAACTGGTTGAACGCTATACACCAGTAGCTATTATTCTTGACTTAAAACTTCCTGATATTTCCGGGTGGGAAGTTCTTGAGATCCTTAAAAAAGAGATTAAACTCCGCCATATTCCTGTTCATATTATTTCAGCCGCTGAGGTCGGTGAATTTGATGCACGGGATAAAGGGGTGATAGATACCCTGCAAAAACCTGTGAGTCAGGAGCAACTTGAGGCTGCTTTTCTTAACATTCGGGAAAGCTCGCAACAGCGTATTCGCAGGTTGCTTGTTGCGGATCAGGATGCAGAGCAACGAGCAGCTGTTATTGCCCTGATTGGCAATGATGACGTGCAGAGCAAAGAGGCCACCTTGGGGCAGGAGGTTGTTGAACAGCTTAAAAATTCGCAGTATGACTGTCTGGTTATGGGACTTGATTTTCCAGATATGTCTGGCTTTGCCTTGTTGCAGCAACTGCAGCAACTCAAGGATGTGGTGACCTTGCCGCCGGTTATCATCTATACAGACAGGAAACTGAGCCGAGAAGAGATTCAAAATCTTCGACAACATGCCGGGTCTATTATTATAAAAGGAGCAATGTCTGAAGAACGTCTGCTTGATGAGGCATCTCTTTTTCTTCACCGTATGATCAGTACATTACCAGAGGAAAAACAGCGTATGATTCGCAATCTTCACGAGGATGATGCTATTTTTAAGGGAAAGCGTATTTTGCTGGTTGACGATGACATGCGGAATGTCTTTGCCTTGGCTAAGGTTCTCCGTGATAGGGGAATCATAACGGTTAAGGCAGAAGACGGTATCAGGGCCTTGGAGATCATTGAACAAGAAGAGCTTGATCTGGTTTTGATGGATATTATGATGCCGGTTATGGACGGCTATGAGACCATAGAAAAGATCCGAGAACAGCCACAGTATGAAAATCTTCCTATTATTGCCCTCACTGCCAAGGCAATGCAGGAGGACCGCCGCCGCTGCCTTGATGCTGGGGCGAATGACTATCTTGCCAAGCCCGTGGAAACAGAGCGGCTTCTTGCCTTACTCCGGCTCTGGCTCTATTCCTGAGCTCTGTTCCTGAGCTTTATTTCTGAAGGTTATTTCTGAACATTATGGATGCATCAGATATTGAACAGATTGAAATAAATCTTGTCTTGGATGCGGTGGCACAGCGGTATGGCTATGATTTTCGTCATTATGCCCGGGCCTCTATAGAACGCTGGGTTCGTAATCTCTGCCGAAGAAACGGCTACTGTTGTCTTTCTGCCATCCTTCCTGACCTGCTCCGAGATCCCTCTTTTCTGGAAAAAATTATTAGAGAGTTTTCTGTTACGGTAACGGATATGTTTCGTGATCCCTTTGTCTACCAAAATATCAGGGAGCAGGTGGTGCCAATGTTAAAGACCTATCCCTATATCAAAGTCTGGATAGCAGGTTGCGCCACAGGGAAAGAGGCATACTCTATTGCCATTCTTCTGTTAGAGGAGGGGTTGTATGACCGCGCTCTTATTTACGGAACAGATTTCAATGATATTGCCCTGAAGCAGTCAAAAAGAGGTGCCTACTCTTTGCAACGAATGGAGACATTCTGTGCAAACTATGCAAAGGCAGGAGGCAAAGCCGACTTAACAGATTACTTTGATCTAACCGAGAAAACCTGCGTTGTCAAAGAAGAGGTGAAAAGGAATATCACCTTTGCCAATCATAACCTAGTAACAGATAATGTCTTTGGTGAGATGCACCTGATTCTCTGTCGTAACGTACTTATCTACTTTGATAAGTTTTTACAGCGGCAGGTGCTGAATATTTTCCGGGACAGTCTGGTCTTTGACGGTTTCTTCTGTCTTGGCAGCAAGGAGAGTCTTCGATTTTCAGGTCTGGAAAAGGAGATGAAAGTTGTTAATGAGCAGGCTCGGATCTATCAAAAAAAGACCTTGTAATATCTTATTTTAGTTGCGCTACTTACTACTGCTACTTACTGCTGCTTACTGTTGCTCTTTGCCCCAGAGCGGATCATCACCAAAACGATTCATCCACCAGTCTTCAGGATCATCATCAGTGTCTTGAGTGTCTTTATCTGGTTTGAGGGGAAAACGGTATCCCTTGATATAGCGCAGCAGCAGGTCGTGGGACTCGGTCAGGCGACACATCATTGCAGCGTTGCTTGTTTTCTCTCCCTTTTTCGCTGTATCAGGATGGTATTTTTTGCACATCTGCCGATAGGCCCGCTTTATTTCATCTGCTGTTGCCTGCTCCCCTAGGTTGAACAGGGTCCGAGCTTGCTCAATGGCCTGCCATTCTTTTTTGTTCATTGCATCGCTCCCAGATAGATAATTGTACCTAGTTTCTGTGCGTTATTATCTGCTCTTTATTGCCAGTCAAGCCCGATATCACAGGCAGAAACCGAGTGCGTCAACGCACCAACAGAGATAATATCCACCCCGGTTTGGGCAATGCCCCAGACAGTGCTTAAGGTTATCCCGCCCGATGCCTCAACAAGGGCCTGACCATTGATCATGGTAACGGCTTGGCGCATGGTAGTAAGCTCCATATTATCCAGCATAATGATCTGAACACCGCATTCCAGGCATTCTTGCACCTGTTCCAGGGTATCGGTTTCCACTTCAATGGCAATGGTATGCGGAACTGCTGCCCGTACTTTTTCCACTGCTTGACGAATGGAGCCGCAGGCAGCAATATGGTTGTCCTTAATCAAGACCCCGTCGCTCAGGCTGTAGCGATGATTTTTCCCCCCACCGACCCGAACAGCATACTTTTCCAGCATCCGCAGGCCCGGTGTGGTCTTGCGGGTATCAACAATACTGACCTTGAGTCCCTGCACCGCATTCACGTATTGCCGGGTCAGGGTCGCAATACCGCAGAGCCGCTGAACCAGGTTCAGGGCGACCCGCTCCCCCCGGAGCAGGCTATGGACTGGACCGTTGATGGTCATCAGGACGTCGTCGCTGTCAACCCGTTGTCCGTCTGCTATGGGCTGGGAATATGTTATGCGATCATCAAGCAGTCGGAACACTCTGGCTGCAACCTGCTCTATACCGGTTGCAATCAGGGGTTCTCTGGCTTGGAGGACCACTGTGGCGGTTTCCTGATCAGCAAAGATGGCATTGGTGGTGATGTCACCGTGTTCCAGGTCTTCTTGCAGGAAGTTGCGAAGCTGTTTATCTAATAAAAAAGAATCCATTGTATTTTCGAGGTGTCAGAAGAAGCGAGCGGAATCTACCTTGCAGAAGACTCCCGGTTTCGGCACGGGCCTTGATAAGAGTATTCACTTCATTTTTATATTCAAGCAGTGTACATTTTTTACTCTGAATCAGCAAGCAAAGAGGCTGTAAATATTCTCCGTTCTATCCTGTACAGGCACGGCATTTGGTTGTGTCCCTCCGTATTTCTGTCGGATACCGTAGGGGCGAACCCCTGTGTTCGCCCTTGTCCGCCGGGCAGGTACAGGGGCCTGCCCCTACAATAAATCCATAAGGAGTCTTTCCATGTCCGATCACATCTTCATCTCTCATTCCTCCAAGGAGGATAATTTCGTCAAACAACTGCGCCAAGTGCTTGAGCTGCACGGGCAGGTGCCGTGGGTGGATTCCCGCGAACTGACCGCTGGCGATGACCTCAAGGCCCGGATCGAAGAGAGCATCCGCACGGCTCGTCATTTTCTGGTGGTGATCAGTCTGGATGCCCTGAACTCCGAATGGGTGGAGCGCGAGCTGGACATTGCCTTGGATGAGGCTGAACAGCGGAAGGACGGCTACAAGGTGATTCCGGTGGTGCTGCCAAGAACGCCGATGCGTATCTTCAAACGTTTCTTTCCCGGCGATCCGCTCTACATTGAGGTTGCTGATGCCCCGAATGGTTTAAGCGAGGCCCTTCCTGCGATTTTTGCCGCCCTGGGTCTGGAACTGCCCACGGACTGGCAGGGCAAGGAGAACGTTGCTGCCAAGCCGCTGGCTGAACTGCTCCTCAAGCTGACAGACCCGCAGATCAAAGAGGAGGAGGACATCCGGCGAGCCATAGCCACTGCCGAGTTGGAGTACATCCCGGCAGACAAAACAGGCCGCAGTATCCTCAGCCGCCGTTACCGCTTCACTGCCCCGCTTGGTCCAGTGGAACTGGAAGAACTGCGCTGGTACATTGAACGCTATTTCTTATGGCCAGTGGGTGTGTTCAAAGACCGGGCCACCAAGACCGAGACTGATCTGCCCGCATGGGGCAAGGCCTTATACGAGGCAGCCCTGCAAGCGGCATCCGCCCAAGAGCCGCTCGTTGCCTGGCAGGGACAGAGCGGTTCCCGTCGTTTTTCCGTGCAGGTGGACTTTGAGCCACCCGAAGGCAGTAGCGAGGATGAGGCGGCCCAATTCCGCAAAGCAGCGGTTGAACTGCTGGCTCTGCCGTGGGAGATCATGCACGACAGCAGCGGTTTTCTCGGGCAGGGCGGCAATCCTGTCCGGGTGCGTCGTCGCCTGCCCAACCGCAAACAGACCACAACCACCCCAAACCACCCAACAC
>QYLO01000043.1 GCA_022766165.1 Candidatus Electrothrix gigas | reverse complement strand
AGATAAGATAACCTTGATAGCCAAGAAAAAACTTCCTGAATTGTATCGGATTCTTTTGAAAGCTGTTGCCGGACATCGGGTAGGAAATCGACCGGGTCGCAGTGAACCGCGAGCTGTAAAGCGTCGTCCCAAGGCACATCCTCGCTTGAAAGTACCAAGAAGACAAGCGGTATAATCTTGGGTCATCCGCTTAAGGTCGTGCCATTGGAATCTACCCTGACATTTTGAGAGGATACATAATTACCTTATATTATGATAAAATGAAAGTTTTGCATGTTATACCTATTATATCGAATCGTTATGGTGGGCCAGCAGCGGTTTGTAATGAGCTTACGAGAGAGTTAGTTCGACAAGGTATTGAGGTGACGATTTTAACAACTTGCCTTGATTACCCATCAGGCTTGTTAAACGTGACACCTGACGTGCCGATAGAAATGGATGGGGTAAAAATCTATTATTTTTCTGTACAATTCCGGCCTTTTGTAATGTCAATGCAAATGTGTTCATTTTTATGGCGTGAAATTCAAGCATTTGATCTACTGCACATTCATGGTGTCTACAGGTTTCCTCAAATTTTTTCAGCATGGTGTGCCCGAAAAAACAGTATTCCGTATATGGTTCGTCCGCATGGATCTTTAGATCCGTATATTTTTTATCAGAAACGTAATAAATTTTTGAAACGAATTTATGAGTTTTTATTTGCCATGCCGATGCTCAGGAAAGCTACCGCAATTCACTTTACAACTACTGAAGAGCAGAGGCTAACTGATTTTTTAAATATCTCAGATCATGGCATTGTCGTACCAAATGGAGTTGAATTATCAAGGTACAATATGTTGCCGAGATTTGGTTCCTTTCGAGAAAAATGGGGGATAAAAAGCGATGAATCTGTGATTCTATTCTTGGGGCGTATTAATTTTAAAAAAGGGCTTGACCTATTAATACCCGCTTTTGCAAAAATTATTGAAAAAAAAATTAAAATAAAGCTAATTATAGCAGGTCCTGATAATGATTACTATAAAAAAAAGGTACAGCAGTGGATAAATCGTGCTGGTGTCAATAATGATGTAATTTTTACGAATATGCTACATGGAAATGATGTTCTTTCTGCTTATGTTGATGCAGATTTATTTGTTTTACCTTCTTATAGTGAAAATTTTGGAATAGCTGTCGTGGAAGCTATGGCCTGTGGGTGTCCAGTAGTCATTTCAAATCATGTAAATATTTGGCAGGAAGTAGATATGGCAAATGCAGGCCTTGTTACTCGTTGTAATGTAAATGAACTTTTTGATGCCATGCAGATATTATTGAGTAATAGGCAGTTACGCCATGATATGGGGCTTGCTGGAAAAATGTTAGTGCAAAAAAAATACAGTTGGGAGAAAATTGCATCTGAGCTTACAAAGCATTACAACTCTCTTGGATGAGCTGGGGAAATAAGGAATATTCTGTTGAAGAGTCGAATGAAGATTCTTGTTTGCGGTATTAATTATTCGCCAGAATTGGTTGGTATCGGAAAATATACCAGTGAGATGGTTGAATGGCTGGCGGCATCAGGTCACGAGTGTCGTGTTATTACAGCTTTCCCATATTATCCTATGTGGTTTCTTTTTCGTGGTTATTCAGGTTTAAGATATTGCAAGGAAGAAATAAACCGTGTCACTGTATACCGATGTCCTCTTTGGATTCCTAAAAAGCTTACTACAATTAAACGAATTATCCACCTGTTGAGCTTCACAATTTCAAGCTGCCCAGTGTTATGTTTGCAACTTTTTTTTTGGCGTCCAGATTTAGTTATATGCATCGCCCCTTCTTTTCTTGCTGCTCCTTCGGTGGTTTTTTTCTCAAAGTTAGCAAAGGTAAAGTCTTGGCTTCATTTTCAGGATTTTGAAATCTGTGCTATGTTTGGAACCGGTATGGCTTCAAACTTAAAAAAAATTGATAACTTAGCGCATACAATGCAAAGAGTTGTCACTAAGCGCTTTGACAGAGTATCATCTATATCACACACTATGTGCGTCAGTGCAGATAGAAGATGTGTCAATAGGGAAAAAGTTATACTTTTTCCCAACTGGGTGGATACTGAGCTGATAACTCCAAATGTTGACGATATATACTTTCGAAAAAAATGGAAGATCAGCCTAACGAGAAAGGTTATATTATACTCTGGAAATTTAGGAGAAAAGCAGGGGCTTGAGAATATAATTAATGTTGCTTCGTTTTTGCGTCAGCGTCATGATATACTGTTCGTTATAGTTGGAGATGGTGCTTGCAAAAAAAAATTGCAACAGTGTGCAACGGTAAAAGAATTGATCAACCTTCGATTTTATCCTTTACAGCCTAAAAGGTATCTTCCTAGTCTTCTTCGTATGGCAGATATCCATTTAGTTATCCAAAAATCTGGTGTTTCCGACAAACTGCTTCCATCAAAATTAACCGCAATATTTTCTGCTGGAGGGCATGCAATTGTTACAGCCCATAAATATACAGAACTGGGAAAAATTATTATGAAAAATAATAAAATTGCGACACTGATTGAGCCTGATAATATCGTTCTATTGTCGAGTGCAATTGTAAAATTAGTCGAAGAATTAGGTATGAATAAAAGCCCTGTAAACAAGTATGCAAGAAGATACGCAATTGAAAATTTTTCTAAACAGGCTATATTAAGAAGATTTGAACAGGATATATCCTTTGCTTTAAAAAGTTGAAACCATTACTAAATGAAGTCCATAGATTTGTTATCTGATTGGAAATCGCACCCACTCTAAAAATATGTTTTCGGTATCGTTACGATTATAGGCTACCAACTTAAGGAGGGACGGCTTACAAAAACAAGCAATAGAAATAATTTCGGTAAAAAAAACGGCTACTTTCACGCTCAACAACATTCCTCTGTCGAGCAGATATAGAACACTTGAGAATTTACATACCAAGGAAGATAGGGAAAAGGTGAATAATATTTTTGATTTATGGTGAAATTCTTTCTGATCTCGGTTTCTGTTTTACAAAAATCAAATCCTTTATGTGTTGTACGAAGATTTTTTGGCCTTGCTGGTTTAATATTAAAAAAGGAAGCAAGAAATAGTTCTCTTAATGAATAATCAGTTTTACGTTGAAACAAAGACATTCGATTAATTTCTTTAAGTAATAGTATAGGACCTCCAATCAAAGGTACAGAGATAATTATTGAACCATTACTATGAAGTATTCTCTTTGCTTCTGTGTAAAATTTATTGCTTTCATAATGATATAAGTGTTCCAAGACTTCAAAGCAACAAAGTACATTGACTGATGAATCTTCGATTTCCTTTGTATTAACTACAATCTGATATTTTTCTGAAGAATGCTTTGATTCAGGATCAAATCCATACAATTTCAAATTTCTTCCAAACGTTTCTACTTTGTTGAGAAAGTCACCTGTACCACAACCGTAATCCAGCAGGGATTGACCGTCTTTTAAAAACTTTTTAGCAAGTGCTAATGAAAAACTATATCGTTTTTTATGGGCAAATCTTGCTATAGGATTTGGGGTAGATAAAGTTTGCCTTGAGTATTCAACCTTCCTCCTCATTTTTCTCCTTATCAAGTCATGTCGTAACCCGCAATAAGCTGTACCTTTTGGGTACAGCTTATTACCCAATTATCTTATCAGCGGCTTGGCTTACTCAGGGATTACCAAATTTATTCGTGTAACTAAAGCATTCCACCCACCACTTTCAGTTTGAATCTTAATTTTTTGTCCTAAACTTACTGCCGTCAGAACAGTGGCATAGCCTGAATCACCTAAATCTTCATGTAAAATAAATTGCTTTTTCCCAGCCATTGCTGCTACGGCCTGTGAATCACAGATAAATTGGATTATATATGGACTTACTCCTGGTTTCAAGTTCCCTTCTGCATCATACTGTAGATCAGGATAACTACCGGCAAAAGTAATTGTACCCGAGTCACATTTTTCGAGTGCTTGGGAAGCTCCCGCTCCTAACACCATTGTAAAAATAATAATTGCTAGGGATGTTATCATGCTTCTTTTTCTTAACCTTTTCATAGTAATGTCCTCCATGACGTTGTTGGAATGATGGTTATTTTTTAAGTATTTGATCAAAATTATTCTAACAAATTAATTTGGCTGAACATCCTATTTATAGACAGATCGCCGATTCAAAATGTTAGGTTTTTATAGTCACCTACTTAATTATAAATTATATTGTTTTTATTAGTGATGCGTTTTTTATATTCATCATTTTGTTGTTTATGCATGACTTTCAGTTGCCCCCTAGTCATACCGTCTTCAAGCACCTCGTTATCATTAGCGATGCGTTTTTTATATTCAGCGTTTTGTTTTTTATGCATAGCTGTAAGCTCGCCTCTAGTCATACCGCCTTCAAGCACCTCGCTATCATTAGTGATGCGTTTTTTATATTCAGCGTTTTGTCTTTTATGCATAGCTGTAAGCTCGCCTCTAGTCATACCGCCTTCAAGCACTTCGTTATTATTAGCGATGCGTTTTTTATATTCAGCGTTTTGTTTTTTATGCATAGCTGTAAGCTCGCCCCTAGTCATACCGCCTTCAAGGATTTCGTTAGGGTTGGCAATACGCTCCTTATATTCTTTATATTGCTGTCTATGCATTTTTTCAAGATCAGCAACAGTCATTGACTTTTCTTTATCTAAAAATTCGCTTACTGGTGCTGATTGAGCCGATAAAGCCAAAACAAAATTTTTAGCCCCAAAGGTCTTAACAATAATTTTTTTTTCGTTTTTTAAAACCTGAATACTCTTATTGGTTTCGCTGAACAGTCTGTTGATTGCTTCTGCAAATTTTATATCCTTATATAGGCCCGTGACTTTTTGGCCTGCCAGTTTTTCGTCGTAGAGTATTGCTATCCCTGTTTGCTGAGATAACTTTCCAAGGACTGAACTCATCGGTTCTTCTTGAAAGCGAAGAGTCACCTTATCATTTAACCACTCTGTTTTACCTTGTCCAAAAGCTAACGGACTCAAAAAGAAACAAAAAAATAGTATCAGGCAGATGATAGTTTTATTCTGAAGGGTCAACATATAATATTATTTTAATTTTTTATAACACTCAATGAAATAATCTGCAATTAGGTTTAATTAACTATATATAAAAAAGATCGTCAAGGAAAAAGATCGTCAAGTTGATTTTTACACTGAATTTCTTTACGTGGGGTTATTCCTTGACGGTCAAGAGGTTACGTGTAATATATAAAAATGTCAGGCATGGATAAAAAACAAGATGGCCTGATCATAATCAGGGAAGTCACCAGTCACTGTCATCTCAAAATATTATAACACTATGTTTGGAATAGGTTTGCCGGAAATGATCGTCATTCTGGCTGTAGCATTAATTGTAGTAGGCCCGGATAAGCTCCCCGAGTTAGCTCGTTCGCTGGCAAAGGGTGTTAATGAGTTAAAAAACACCATGAATCAAGTCAAGGGGAGCTTGAGCGAAGAGACAAAGATTGTCAGCTCGGTGCAGCACGATATTCAGCAAACAGCAGGTCAAATGAAAACGCAACTGCTGGAAGATATCACTGTTACAAAGGATCCACAACAGTGGAAGCAGGAAGGGGAAGGGGAAGAGGAAGAAGAAAAGAAAGAAAAATCAAGAGAATCTGTTGTCCATGACGATGGTGCATCAGGGCAAAAAACCGCAGAGAGTAAGAGTAAGCTCAAGATTCATTCTAACGAAGAATCTGAAAAATCTCATGATACGGCTGAAGATAGGGAAGAGAGCAGAACGCAGTCTGCTTCAGTCTCATGAATACTGTTACATTTTTTGAGCGTTTTCGACCTCACCATCAGGAATTGAGAAAAAGGCTTCTCAGGGTGTTTTTGATGATTACAGTCAGCACAGCCCTTGCCTATTTTTTTATTGATCATCTGGCCTTTTTTTGTACGCAGCCGCTCTTTTTGGCAGCCCCGAATCTTGAAAAATTGGTCTATACAAAACTAACTGATGCCTTTATCTCCTATATTAAGCTTGCCCTGCTCACCGGTATTATCATCAGTTTTCCCTATTTACTCTATCAAGGCTGGATGTTTATTGCTCCTGGACTGTTGAAAAAAGAGCGCATTATCGTTCGGAGGATTATTTTTTGGTCAACAGGACTGTTTACTGGAGGTGTTCTGTTTGCTTTTTTTATTGTTCTCCCAAATGTTTTGTCTTTTTTTATGAGCTATGCAGGAGAAAATCTCGTTCCCATGCCTAAGTTGGGACTGTACTTAACCTTTGTTGGCCGGATGGTCCTTGCCTTTGCCATATCTTTTGAAATTCCCTTTCTCATGGTTATGGCAACGTCTGTTGGACTTGTTGGTCATGATTATTTCACAACGCAACGCAAGTATTTTTATATTGCCATCGTTGTGCTGTCTTTTTTACTCACTGCTGGTGAAGTTACAGCGACTGTCTTGCTCTCCTTTCCCCTGTTTATACTGTATGAGGCTGGAATTTTTGCTGGGCGCATTTTTACCAAAAGTCAGCACTTGTCGTAACACTTGTCGTAAGGATTATTCTTTGCTTTTAGAAAAGTGAGCAGTAGAATGTAGGTTTCGTGTGGATATGTGGAAACATGAGTATTACAAAACATACAAAACAGTAACTATTATTTTACCCACTTTTGAGACTCAGAAGATGGCTAAAAAGACGGCTAGAAAAATCCGCAGCAAGACCGTTCGGGCCATGATGGGTCTTTCGTTTGATACGTTCAGAGGCTTGAATGGGTAGGCTGACCAGCTACTGTAAAAAAATAAAAAGTCGCAATAAAAAGTCACGAAGTCCTCTGGATATTTTCAGATACCTCCCCAGTCCGACTTGTGGACTTTTCGGATAAAGAGAACAGATACACTTTATATTAATTAAATGGAGAATATGATGAGTTCATGTAGTTCAAATACAGGTGCTTCGAGTTGTCACTCTGGAGATGCACAGATTGCCCAACAGGATATTGCTATTAACCGTTCCTTAGGAAGGATCAAACATAAGATTTTAGTGATGAGCGGCAAGGGAGGAGTGGGGAAATCCACTGTTGCTGTAAACCTTGCCTTGGGATTGGCCAAAAAAGGCCATAAGGTCGGCTTGATGGATGTTGATCTGCACGGCCCAGATGTCTGTAGAATGCTGAATTTAACAGATTCTTTAAAACCATGCGAATCTGCCAACTCCTTAATTCCACCGTTATTATATAATGACAATGTGAAAGTAGTGTCCCTAGAGTATATGATGAAGGATAGGGATGATGCGATTATCTGGCGTGGTCCTTTGAAAATACAGGCTATTCGTCAGTTTGTTGCTGATATGGACTGGGGAGAACTGGACTATCTTGTTGTGGATGCTCCTCCAGGGACTGGTGATGAGCCTTTGTCAATAGCTCAAACAATCCCGAATGTCCAGGCTGTGGTTGTTACAACTCCGCAAGCTGTGGCCTTGGCCGATGTTCGCAAGTCAATAAATTTTTGTAAAACTGTTGAAATGCCTATTATTGGGGTCGTTGAAAATATGTCCGGTTTTATCTGTCCTCACTGTAAAGAGACCGTGGATATTTTCAGCTCCGGCGGTGGAGAAAAGACAGCCCGGGATTTTGAACTCCCCTTTCTTGGTAAAGTGCCTATGGACCCACAAGTTGTCATTGGCGGCGACAACGGACAGCCCTATCTCTCATCAGATGAAAACAGCCCGGCCGTGCAGTCGTTTACCGCTGTTGTGGATGCTGTTGAGCAACGTTTGGCAATAACGGTTCAGCCTGAAAGCTTGAAAATGGCACCGGGTTTGCATACAGTGACAGGGACAGCAAGCAGTTGCAGTTGCGGAGATGGCGGATGCAATTCTACCACCTGCGATTGCTGAGGTAAATAAGACCAGCTTATAATCCCCTCTCCTGATCCACAGGGGGCTGGGATATAAAAAAATTTTAGATATAACAAAGCCCTTTTTGGAAGTTGGAAGTTGGAAGTTCCGAAATGGCTTTTTGTGAAGATCTGAATCTGAACCAACAGAAAAAATAGAGTACCCGGTTACTATGAAAATACAACAGCTAACAGTTGGTATGATGAGCGTATGTTGCTATATTATCTCCTGTGAAAAAACAGGCAAAGCAGCCATAATTGATCCGGGAGGAGATGAGGAGAAAATACTTGCCGCCTGCAAAGAAGATACCCTTGAGGTGATATATATCATCAATACCCACGGCCATCCTGACCATGTATGCAGTAACGGACCTCTTCGCAAGGCCACGGATGCGCAAATTATTATGCACCGATCAGATGCTGAATTTTTCAGTACTGCGGATGCACGAAGCTATTTTTCCATGCTGGGATTGCCGGAATCTCCACCGCCAGATATTTTAGTTGAAGATGGCGAAAAGATCGTCATTGGCGAAGAGAGTTTAACCGTGATTCATACTCCTGGGCATACTCCCGGTGGTATCTGTCTGTATAACAAACCAAACTGTTTTACCGGTGACACCTTGTTTGTTGGTGGAGTTGGACGAACTGATTTTCCGGGTGGTTCAATGCCACAGCTTTCACAGTCTATCCAGGAACGTCTCTTAACCTTGCCGCCTGAAACTATTATCTGGCCTGGTCATGGTTATGGCGGTTTTCAATCGACCATTAAAGATGAGGCAGAAGGTAATCCCTATTTCTAGGAAGTTAGAATGAATCCGATAATCACTTCGATAACAGGCTTGATCGCTACCCTCACTGGGGCCTGTGCCATGCTCCTGATGTTGGAGCTACGGGGCAATCTGCACAAAGAGAGCAAGGTTAAACAGCATCTGGTTACTGCGCATAAGGTGACAGGGTATATCTTTATAGCCCTGTTTCTTGTCATCTTAGTGGTCATGTTTTCCAAGGCTGGAGCCTATCAGGGGGAGTTTTCTCCCAGAACCATTCTGCATATCTCCTTGGCCTTGCTGATTATTCCACTTTTGTTCTTTAAGATTCTTATTATTCGGCGTTTTAAACGCTTTGAGCGGAAGATTCCAGGAATAGGGCTGGCCATATTTATGGCGGTTTTTTTACTCAACAGCATGACAGCAGGGTACTATTTTCTTCAGTGGAGTCGTATCGGAAACCTCTCTTTATCTCAAGAGGATAGAGCTGTGCTGAAAGAGCAAAAAGGACAAAAACTGGTTGTGCAAAAATGTCAAAAATGCCATACCTTGGAGCGAATTTTCAAGGCATTAAAAACGGAACAGGGCTGGACAGAGACTGTCAACCGCATGGTCTCCTTTGATGCAACTCATATTACTCAAGAGCAGGGAAAGCAGATCCTTGATTATCTTATCAATCAGCAAACACGGCGGGAAAAACTGGCAGCTACTACTTTAACGGCAAAGGAACAAATCGGGAAACATGTGCTTGAAAAAAAATGCTCTTTTTGTCATGGGTTGGATCGGATTTATCTGGCAAAAAAAACGCAAGAGGAATGGAGCAAGCTTGTTGATACGATGATACACTATGCCAAGCAGAAAGATTTTCTTAATCCGCAGGAAAAAGAGGCTGTTCTTGAATTCTTATCCAGTCGTGCTGTTTCCCAGACAGAGAATGAAAATAACAGAGGAAATTCTTTATGAATATTGTTTTAAAAAATTGCTGTGTGAGTTGCACATCTATTCTTTTGTTGTTGCTCCTCTTCGTCAGCACTGCTTTTGCTTATGAAAAAGAGATCAACACGCTGTCCGCTGCAATGGCGGAGAAAATTTCCAAAGCGGGCAGAAGCTCGGTGGCAGTGGTTGACTTTACCGATCTTGAGGGGAATGTGACCCAGCTTGGGAGATTTATTGCTGAGGAATTTTCCACAGCTCTTGCCGGAGCGGGCAAAGGCTTCAAGGTGATAGACAGGACGCATCTGAACAGCATTATAAAGGAGAAGAAACTGTCGACAACCGGCCTAATTGATCCGGTAACGGCACGGAAGTTAGGGAAGATTGTCGGGGTGCAGGCCTTGATTACCGGCACGTTGACACCATTTGGAGAGAATGTGCGGGTTGCGGTTAAGGTGTTGGATACGGCCACGGCTGAGATTATTGATGCGACACGGGAGAAGATTGCCAAAACGCAGGGGATTGAGGAGTTGCTTGGTAAAGGAATAGCTGTTGCGACAGTACACGCAACCACTACAACTACAAAGAGTGAGCTGAAAAAATCAAAAATAAAGCCATCGCAGAACGGTGCCACCAGCGGTCCCTTTTCTGATGATTTCAATAAAGGGCCGAAGCCGGATTGGAAACCTGTGACTGGCAATTGGACTATGGCGAATGGGCGATACACAGTGATAGACATTAATCCACAAGAAATATATCTTACATCCCTTGAAGGGAAAAAATGGAATAACCTTATGTTAGAAGTAGAAGTGACTCCAGGATATATTAATAATAATGGGATATATAGTTTTAATATCTGTCCTAGGATGGCTAACTCTCAAGATAGAGTGTGCTTCGGTATGTCTGGAAATAGTAATAAACTTGATAAGGCTTATTGGTTAATATTTAATGACGGGACCATTTCTGGTATAGGGGAAGTTTCAATAGAAACATCTAAAGGGCAATCTGTCCATGTTAGGATCGAGATTAAAGATGGCGTGTTCACCTCATATGTCAATGGCACAAAGACTAATCAGATATATAATACAGTCTATCCATCCGGTTCAGTAGGATTAAGTCAATCGTATCAGTACTGGGATGGTTCGAATATACGAACTGCTTTTGATAATATCAAAATAACGCCGTTAGTAGAGTAGTATTTTGCAACAATGATGAAAAAAAATGCAAATTGGGACAGAAATCATACTCTTGCTTTACTCGGAGTAATCCTTGCCGTTTTAGGTTTGGCGATTACGATTACCCTCCCTGAAATCAGAGACTTGCTCGGTCTGGAGAAAAAAACTGCACCCGCTCCGAAACAACCAGTCATACCGGCTCCAAAACCGAAGATTGAACAAAAGTCAAAAGTAATCGTACCCACAGATTCAGCCCGCTACACCATCTATGAAAATCAATCCCAATTCGTTGAACAAGCTCAAACCACTCTGTCCATTGCTTTTCATGACGTACTCGGCGAAAAAGTAGCCAGTCTGACTATAGCACCTCCAGGCAAGGCATCCTCAACCCATGCCGTACTGAACGGCTATACACAGGAGTTTACCGTGTCTACGGATACTTTTCTCGTGCAAATTTTAAGCATTGATTATCAAGAAAAAAATATTCAAATTCAAGTAACGCACAACAGAGGAATCAGCTCAGATGACAAAAAAAGCGGAAATTGAAACCCTCCTGTATAATGCCCTGATAAGAGGCGATGAAATGACCTACTCTCTGTATGAGTATGACATGGAGGAGCATATTGATTATTGGTATAAGGGTTTGAAAAGAGATAAGGATGACCTTGTGTTTGTTGTCAACGAAAATTTCGGCCATGTTGCGATGGTGCTGATTACACCGGAGAAAAAATTGTATATCAATGAGGATGCCCGGAAGCAACTTCGCAAAATCTGGCTGGAAACATACGATGACAATATGAAACTCATGATTCCCAAGATGGCTGATGAGCTGGCAAGGAACTTCTTTTCTGAGAACGGTGTAAAAACCCTGCATCCGGTTGAATTCAACTGACAGCATGACAGCACTAACCTTGAACGTGAAGACGACTTAGGAGGATATTCTTATGAAGAATTGGAAATATACAAAATCTGGTTTCACTGTTGTACTGTTGGTCTCCCTTTTCATACTCACTGTTCTTTTGTCCAATGGAGGAGCAAAGGAGGCAGCAGTAACAGCTCTGATTGAGAAAAAATGCACTGTCTGTCACAGTACAGAGAGAGTGTATGGAGCGGATAAGACCTATGATGAATGGGAACGAACTATAAAAAAAATGGTGCGCTATTCTGATCAGATGAATTATCTCAATCAACAAGAGAAAAAAAACATAATTAATTTTTTGGTCAACCAAAAGAGATCAGCCCGGTAGGTTGGACATTGAACTCCTTCCCAATGGTTTATCAAAATAACCCCATTTTGTATGGCAAAACCTATGTTGTTTGTAACACCCTCATCATAAATTATAATTATCACGATCTCCTGTGAAGATCGGGAAGTCTGAGCAATTTATTTTTTTTCCATGCGTGAAATAATCCTCGGCACTGCCGGCCATGTTGACCACGGCAAAACAAGTCTGATCCGCGCCTTGACCGGCATTGAAACTGACCGCTTACAGGAAGAAAAAAAGCGGGGCATTACCATTGAGTTGGGCTTTGCCTACATTGATCTTGCCTGCGGCCATCGGCTGGGTATTGTTGACGTGCCAGGCCATGAAAAGTTTGTCCGTAACATGGTGGCTGGAGCTGCTGGCATGGACATGGTGGCCTTTATTGTGGCAGCAGATGAGGGGATTATGCCGCAAACCAGAGAGCATTTTGATATCTGCAAACTGCTTGGCGTCAAAGACGGCCTGATCATCCTGACCAAAAAAGATATGGTTGAGGAGGAGTGGCTGGAAATGGTGGAGGAGGAGGTCAGAGAGTTTTTCACGGACAGCTTTTTAGCAGAGGCTCCGATCCTGGCTGTTTCTTCCACCACAGGCGAGGGCATTGATGCGGTAAAGGAGGTGCTGGATACAAAGGTTCGGGCCATTAAATTTCAGGAGGAATTTGGGCCATTTCGCTTGGCCGTTGATCGAGTCTTTTCCATAAAGGGCTTTGGTACGGTTATCACGGGTTCCTCTCTTTCCGGTCGAATTGCCGTGGGAGATGAGCTGATGTTTTACCCAGACGCCATAACCGCTAAAATCCGGGGCATTCAGGTACATGGCAAGGAGCAGGATATTGTTGAGGCCGGGCATCGGACCGCCATTAATCTGCAAGGTATTGAAAAAGAGCAGATTCATCGGGGCGATCTGGCAGCCACTCCAGGAACTATGCAGTCCTCAACCCTTTTGGATGCGGATTTTCATTACCTGGTCAATAATGCAAAAAAATTAAAAAACAGAACCCAGGTTCGTTTGCATGTCGGGACCCGAGAGATCCTTGCCCGGGTGGTGTTGATGGAAAAGGATACTGTGGAGCCAGACCAAGATGCGGATATTCAGCTTATTCTCCAGGAACCTGTGGCTGTTTGGCCGGGGGATCGTTTTGTTTTGCGCAGTTATTCTCCGGTTACAACCTTGGGTGGCGGAGTGATCCTCAACAATGCTCCGCCAAAACGCAAGCGTGCTACAGAGCAGGATAAACAACGTAATCAGGCAATTTTTTCTATTTATAAGGCAGAAAATCAGGGCGAAAGCCTTATTGCTAAAATGCTCCTTTTTCTTGAAGAGAGCGGGGTGCAGGGCATTACAACAGAACAGCTCGCTACCCGCTTAGGACTGTTTGGTAAAAAACTCAAAAAACAACTCCAACGGCCTATTTCAGCAAAAAAGGTTTTGGTTGTCGAGTCTGAGAGCCAACGCCTGGTTGCAGCAGAGGTGATTGAGCGGCTCAGTCAGTTTGTTCTTAACCTGTTAGAGCAGTATCACCAAGATAATCCCTTAAAAACAGGATTGGCACGAGAGGAAATACGTTCCCGGCTCCGTCCCCCAATAGATCAGAAACTGTTTCAGTACCTGATGAACAGTCTTGCCAAACAGGGTGCTGTTGTTCAGGAAGAAGCCGAAGTACGCTTGAGTAGTCATGAAGTGAGGTTGCAGGTTGATGAGCAAAAAATGCAGGCAGAAATTGGAAAAATGTACAAGGAGGCTGGCTTACGTCCGCCGAATTTAAAGGATGTGCTGGCGCAGTTTAGCGAGTTTCCAGAAAAACAGATTCGCCAAGTCATAGACTTACTATTACAGGGTGGCATCCTGGTCAAAATCAATGAGGCATTATTTTTTCATGCTCAGGAGCTTCAACAGTTAGCTGAGAGGTTACAGGATTATCTGAGCAAACACGAGGAAATTGATGCACCTGGTTTTAAAGAGCTGACTGGTCTGACGCGAAAATTTTCTATTCCTTTACTGGAATACTTTGATAAAATTAAACTGACTCTTCGAATCGGTGATAAACGTATTCTACGTAAGAAGACAGAATAATTATGTTGTTGACAAGGCAATCAGGTAGGCTGCAAAAAATAATTTTTCGAGCAGTCGAGGGTCCAGTCGTATGTTTTTTTCTCTTGCTTATCGCCTTGCTCTTGCCTGATCAGGGGCATTGGTACAGTATGCAGCAATCTTTGCATATCCTGCTCTTTGCCAGTGGCAGCATCTTTTTTCTTTTCTGGATTTCTTTTCTTTATTTTCATCACGATACAGGCTTAGTAAAAAATCGGCTGCTTATCAACAGTTGTTTTCTTTTTTCTTTGGCCTCCTTTCTCTTGCTCTTGTTTCCTCACCAAGAACTGCTGTTACGGTTCAGCCACCTGTTGCTCTTATGCGCCTGCTTGTTGTGGAGCTTTTTTTTCCTGAGTATCTGCTGGGATGCCCTAAAAAATAACAAGGGTGAAAAAACAGAACATACTGATCAGCAGGAGTTGGAGTATCAGCTGCGATTAGATCAGAAAATACTGGAAAACACAGGAGAGGCGATTGTTATTACAGATGCTGCTGCCGCAATTATAGATATCAATAGGGCCTATACCCAGATTACAGGCTATGAAGCAAGGGAGATACTTGGTGAAAATCCAAGAGTATGCAAGTCTGGACATCATGACCATACCTTTTACACGTCCATGTGGAACCAGTTGAAAAAGAAAGGAAAATGGTCAGGAGAGATTTGGGATCGTCGTAAAAACGGTGAGGTCTATCCAAAATGGCTCACCATTAATGCCGTGCATGATAACGCCGGTAAAGTTATCAACTATGTGGGTATTTTTACTGATATTACCGAAAAGAGAAAGGTTGAAAAGCAGTTAAAAAATTTACTTTTTTATGATCCCCTCACAAAGTTACCCAATCGAAAGCTGTTTGAAAAGCTTCTTGCCCAAGCCCTGCTCAACAGTGATTTTCATGATCAGTCATTGATTCTCCTCTGCATTAACTTGAATAAATTTAAGAGTATCAACGATATTCTTGGCTACAAGGCTGGCGATGATCTGCTGGTACAGGTATCCAAAAGAATCCGCAGTTGTGTCCGAGAAACCGATACTGTTTCAAGGTTATGCGGTGACCATTTTATCGTCCTCCTCTCTGAGGTAAAGTTAAAGAATTGCCCTGTTCATTTATCCCGTTCTTTGCTTCATATTCTTCAGCAACCCTTTCATATTGCAGGAAAGGAAGTTTTTGTTGATGCCTGTATAGGTATTTCTGTTTATCCTGATGACGGACAAGATCCTGAAAGCCTCATTAAAAATGCTGATACAGCCATGAGTTTTGCCCGTAAAAGAGGGCAGGGGAACTATGAGTATTTTTGCGCCAAGATGAATGAAAATTTGATGCAGCAGGTGACAATAGAACGAGAGTTGCGGCACGCCTTGGAGCATGAAGAGTTCATTGTCTACTATCAACCCAAGTATGTTCTTGCAACAGGACAACTGGCTGGAGTAGAGGCCTTAATGCGCTGGCAGCATCCTACAAAAGGGCTTATCTCTCCGGCTGAATTTATTCCGATTGCAGAAGAAAGCAGTCTGATTCTTGCCATCGGAGAGTTGGGGCTGAAAGAGGCATGTCGGCAGGTCAAGGTTTGGCAGGATCAGGGCTTAGGAAGAGTGCCTATGGCGGTGAATCTCTCTTCCAAGCAATTTCAGAATAAGGAACTGTTGCGTTTTGTGATGGAAAGCCTTGACCAGTATGAAGTGAGGCCAGAGGAGTTAGAGATTGAGATTACCGAAAGTACCTTAATGGAACATCCTGATGATGTGGTGCAACTCCTCAAAGCTATTCGCAAACTCGGAGTACGGATAGCTATTGATGATTTTGGTACGGGATATTCTTCACTGGCCTATCTGAAAAAATTTCCCGTGAATACCTTAAAAATTGACCAAGTATTTATTACGGATATTGTTTACGATATGTATGATGAGGCCATTGTCACCTCTATTCTTGCAATGGCGGAAAGTCTTGATCTGAAAGTCATTGCTGAAGGGGTGGAGAGCAAGGAGCAACTTGAGGTACTCAGGAAGTTGGGGTGTGAAGAGGTGCAGGGGTATTACTTTAGTAAGCCGTTGCCGCCAGAGGGGATTGTTAAGCTACTTGAGAAGAGAGGCCCGTGAAAAAAAATGGCTACACTCCGATCTGGCTACACCACTGGAGCCTGTGCAGCAGCAGCAGCTAAGGCTGCAACGCTTATTTTACTCGGCAAACCATCTCCTGAACAGGTGGATATTCCTTTTCCTGATGGCGAGCGTCACAGCTTTTTTCTTCATACCTGTGGTCTGGAAGGCGATAGAGCAAGGGCCTCAATCATTAAGGATGCCGGGGATGACCCGGACGTAACCAATGGAGCTGAGATCATTGCTGTTGTCAGTAAAAATACAGCAGAAAAGACCAGAAAAAGCGATGAGTTGGTAGCCATTAGAGCAGGTTCTGGGGTTGGCATCGTGACCAAGCCGGGCCTGCCGATTGCACAGGGGGAACCAGCTATCAACCCGGTGCCGCAACAGATGATTCGGCAAGCAGTGGCCGAGGTCATGTCCCTAGTGACTCTAGTGAGTCAAGATATCTCCTTGTCTTTAGTGGTAACAATCTCTGTGCGTAACGGTGAAGAGCTGGCAAAAAACACCCTGAATCAACGCCTGGGGATTATCGGCGGCCTTTCTATTCTTGGAACCACCGGGATTGTTCGCCCTGTTTCAGCCAAAGCCTGGACAGATACGATTGATACCAGCATGAAGGTGGCCCGGGCAGCAGGGCTGGATCAGGTTATCCTTGCCACTGGTCGGACCTCAGAGGCTGCGGTGCAAAAGCTAGTACGATTACCAGAAGAGGCGCAGATCATGATGGGAGACTATCTGCAACATGCCCTGAAAGAGGCAGGAAAACAGGGATTCATCAAGGTACATCTTGCAGGTATGTGGGCAAAAATTCTAAAATGTGCCCTCTGTATTCCTCAAACCCATGTTCGTAACGGTGCGCTCGAAATAAAGCAGGCAGCAGATTTGCTTGGTACCTTAGGATTAGAACGGGAGAGCGTGATCTCTCTGAGAACAGCAAATACAGCTCGGGAAATTTTACAACGGTTACAGGGGCAGGGGAGAGAGGATGTGATTGAGGCTGTTTGTTATGCGGCCCAGCAATACGCAGAGCAATGTTCTGGGCTTCCTGTGAGTATTTATCTTGTTACGTCAGAGGAAGGGGTTATTGAGCAGGTTCCCCCATCCAAACAGAGTAAGATAAGGGAACTGTAGAAAAAATATCAATTCAATAAAAGCATCAACACAGGAACAATACTCGTTGTCGGAGAAGGTAGATTTGCCACTTTTTTTACCCCAATCATCTTCACATCATCCACAGACATTCCGCTATAATTGGAACTAGCTGTCCCTGTCGTGTCGATATGCCCCCAGCGTACATACACAGTCGCCTGTTCATCAGCATAGTTTGAAATATCAAAGGTATATTCTTTCCAAGCAGAAGAGGCTGATGGGCCAGAAATGGAAAAGATACTCTGCCAACTAATCTTATCAGTCGATACCTCAACTGTTGCTGCATAATCTGTATAGACAGAAAACCATCCCATAAAAGAGAGCTGTACATCCTCATACTCGCTGCAATCAAAGGCAGTGGATGTTAAGTAACCAGTTGCATACATGCCGCCGTCTAGATTGGTATCATAGACATTGGTTCCTGTATAGGCGGAAGCAGCCCCTCCATAGGTTACATTATCCCCATAAGGTATCCCAAATTCCCAATCACTTTCTATAGTATAGCCGGGATCCGTCTCCATACTGTCTTCCTTTATCACAGATTTAATGGTAAAGGCAGTATTGCTCGTATCTGCTATCGTGCCATCAAGGTTACTGATGCGCACAGTGTAGTTTTTACCACTGACATCGGTTGGCAGAAGCCAAGAATACACCCGGTCATTCAAGGTGCTGGCAGTGATCAGCTGATCTAAGGTGCCGTTATTGAGCAGCTCAATTTTTACATTGCCAGTTACCCCATTGGAGTCCCACTGAATATGCTGTGTACTTCCTGCTGTCCAATTTTCACTGCCATTCGGTGAATCCACTATAATTGAGTTGGCATCTATAGGACGATCCCTATACGCAGCATAGACTTTTTTTAATGATCGTAAAACTAAAGCATTGTAGCCATCATCTCTATGACCACAGGGAAGCCCCTCATAGTTAATATTAGGATCAGAAAACAGGCCTACCTGAGTGTGGCTTAATCCATCGGCATAATACTTCCCATCACTATAGGCCATGATGCTGCTGTATCCCTTTTCACCTGCGACGGGATGCCAATGCCAGCCTGCAGAGCTATCACCAAAGTTGTAATCATCTCTATACCAGTCATTTGGGCCAGGATAAGAATTTTGGTCCTTTGCATGGTCCAAGCCCATATTATGACCAATTTCATGGGCTGGCGTATAACTGTCAAAAGCTGAAGCTTTTATAGCGCTAAAAGCTATAGCGGCATTACCGTTAGAAGAGTTGAGAGTATAGGCCATACCTGCCATACCACTAGAAGCAGTTCCATTCATGAGCGAGACAAAATCAGCACCATAGGTATCTCGTAGTGTATGTACCTCGTCCATATATCCATCACTGGTTTCGTACAATCTATTTAAATCAGTTGAAAGATCTCCAGAACCTATATAGTTGACCTGTTCCGTATGAACCAGATTCAGAAATAAACCTGTCTCGGTGTTGTTATGCACATCATTAGCCATAGCCATTCCCAAGGCTATAATGTTGTTGATCTCATCAACACTACCAGCGTATGCTAAAGCGTCATTGGAATAGACAACCATAATATCCACCACTGTTGTTGCGTCTGTACTTTCATCTTCCTCTACAAGCTGTTCTACAGGTAGATTATTCATCATCTGGGAGATGTTTTCTTCTCCGTTGAGAAGTGCCTCTTGAGGTGGTAAGACAGCATCATCTTCGTCAACTTGCAGTAATTGAGGATTTAATTCTAAGGCGTACTGGAGACCATTTTCCTGATTGTATTCAATTGAGAATATCTTTCCCTGCTCTGGTGTCAAAATTTTGGCTCTTACCTGTCCATTGGATGAGGCAATAAACACTCTTCCCCATTGAGACCCTACGATTTTTGCTGTAGTTACTGTAACGCCATTGGTGTTGCGCAGAGATTGCACAACATTTGATTTAATTTCAAGATCATCAAAGAGCCGGGTGACTAAAGTCGTTCCCTTGGTTAATAGCTTTTCACTGTAGAGTTGGGGATTCAATACTATTGCGCGACTGCGTAGTCCAGCCCGTGTACGCCCTTTCCATGAGGCACTTTCAGAGGAAGCGGCCTGTACCAACTGTATTCCTGTTGAGGATGAAGAAACGGCCTGCATTTGAGAGAGAATTGCTTGGGCCTGATCTGCTGCTTCTACGGTATCTTGCCCTCTCGCAAGAACAAGAAGCATAGTGCAGATAAGCAGCAAAGCTATTTCCCTTATGATCAATGCTTTTGTTGTTTGCATATTTTTCCTCCTTTTTCTATTCATTAGCAGTTTCATACAAAGTATGAGTTAATTAAATAATTATATGCAATTAGTGAGAGTTAGCGCAAGTGAAATAACTTTCAGGATATACAAAGAGGGATCTGCAAAAAAAAGGCGAAAAGCCATAACTGGCCCTTCGCCCTTTTGTCCTATTAGTTGGTATATTTGCTATTTAAAAGGGAACATCGCTTCCAGTGCTACCACCGCCGCTACCGCCTGACTGACCGCTGGGAAAGTTGTCGTAGCCACCTCCGCTTGATGGAGGCTCAGGGCCTGGATCGTAGTTTCCGCTTGGTCCTCCAGAACCTCCGCTTTCACCTTTCGGGGTAAGAAACTGAACATCAAAGGCAACAATCTCTGTAGTATAGCGATCATTACCGTTCTGATCCTGCCATTTTCTGGTCTGCAACTTGCCCTCAAGGTAAATCTTTGAACCTTTGTGAAGATATGTGTTGCAAAATTCAGCACGGTGTCGCCAAGCAACAATGCGATGCCATTCTGTCTGCTCCTGTTGCTGTCCATCTTTGTCCTTCCATCGTTCATTAGTGGCAACGCTG
The DNA here is from genome assembly GCA_022766165.1 of Candidatus Electrothrix gigas. Taxonomy (GTDB): domain Bacteria; phylum Desulfobacterota; class Desulfobulbia; order Desulfobulbales; family Desulfobulbaceae; genus Electrothrix; species Electrothrix gigas. The sequence continues at coordinate 9,522 of QYLO01000043.1, read as the reverse complement.
AAACTTGCAACCGCCACGCCGCTTTGAGTATAGCGCAGTTCTGGGTCGCCTCCAAGATGGCCTATTAACATCACTTTATTCAGCATAATGTATCCGTGTCTGTAGTTGGAGAAAGTAGTTCGTAAGAACCTTTTTTTAAGTTGTTATGCTTGTCCGCTTGTCCCTTAATTATAACCGCTAACACGTTGGTTTTCTAAAGTGGAGCAAAGCAACTCTGTTTTTATCTTTCTTCTCTAAAAAGTCAAGAGGAAAAGGCCAAGGAGGAAGAACCAAAAAGTAGGGCCTTGTCAGCGTATTTTTTAGGGTTACGTAATTTATTGAAATCAAGTAATGTGGCAGAATATTTTTTCATTATGTACAGAAAAAAAGTTCTTCTCCAGATTATGTTCAATAAACAGTTATACTACCATTTTTCAAGTATTGCGTCCACCAATACTGTTGCCGTCAACAAAGCAGAGCAGGGTGCGGAACACGGCACTGTTATTCATGCTGACAGACAGACCTGTGGCAAGGGCCGAGGCGGACGGGCGTTTGCATCTCCTGTCGGAGGGCTGTATTTTTCTCTGATCCTGCGACCAGAGCTTGATCTTGCAGACTTGCCATTAATCACCTTGGCAGCGGGTACCTGCCTTTGTTCGACTATCCGAGAAGTAGCCTCGGTTCCTGTGATGATGAAATGGCCCAATGATCTGTACCTCTATGAGCGAAAACTTGGCGGCATTCTCACGGAATCTGGGCCTCTTCGTTTGGGCAGTAGGGACGGTGCTGGTCAGGCTGATTTTGTTGTGATCGGGGTTGGAATAAATATGACAACACGACCTGAGCAGTTTTCTCCAGCACTCCGTCAGACCTGCATTGCTCTGGCAAGTGCGTCAGAACTCTGCCCAACCTCTCCAGCATGTACAGAGAGAGAGGAAATGCTGCCCTTGCTTGTCAATGCCCTGCTCACAGCCAGCCAGCGACTTGCTGAGGACAGGGAAGCATTGCTTGCAGAGTGGCGAACATTTGATTATCTTCAGGGAAAGCAGTTGTGCTACCTTTGGCATGAAAAAGAAATTCCAGCAACTGGGATAGGGCTTGCCGAGGACGGACAATATATTATACTTGATTGCCACGGAGTTGAGCATCGAGTGACAGCAGGTGATTTAAATCCCGTTACAACATCCAAGCAGTAGGTTGAAATTAAAAGAAAAACGGGACAGCAAAAAAGGGGTACCTATGGAGCAGAGACGATTTAAAGCCTTGGTTGTTCGTGAAGATGAAGAGCAGCAATTTCAGCGTACTGTAGAGGAACGCAGAGTTGACAAACTCTTGCCTGGCGAGGTTTTGATTCGAGTTCATTTTTCATCGTTGAATTACAAGGATGCCCTGTCGGCAAACGGCAATCGAGGGGTTACAAAAAATTATCCGCATACACCGGGTATTGATGCCGCCGGAGTGGTGGCTGCCTCGGCAACAGCTCAATTTAAAGAGGGTGATGAGGTTATCTGTATGGGCTATGACCTTGGTATGAATGTACCGGGTGGCTTTGCCGAATATATCTCTGTTCCCAGTGAATGGGTGTTGTCCAAACCCACTGGAATTTCCCTGTACGAAACCATGCAGATAGGCACAGCTGGTTTTACAGCAGCCCAGTGTGTAGAACGGTTGATCTCCTTGGGTGTGCGTCCAGATCAAGGCCCTGTGTTAGTGACCGGTGCGACCGGAGGAGTTGGCTCAACAGCCATTGCCCTGCTCGCCAAACTTGGTTTTCAGGTTGCAACGGTTACGGGCAAGGAGAGTGCGCATACCTTTTTAAAAGAACTCGGTGCTGTAAAAATTCTTACGAGAAAACAGGCTACCGGGCGTGTTGGTGCCGCATTGCTCCGAGAACGATGGGCAGGTGTGGTTGATACTGTTGGTGGCGACCTGTTGGCTGGTGCGATCAAGGCGACGCAGTACGGGGGCGTGGTTGCCAGTTGTGGCAATGCAGCTTCTGGCGATCTTCCCATAACAGTGTATCCCTTTATTTTACGGGGAATCTGTTTAATTGGTGTTGATTCTGCAAACTGTCCTATGATACGCCGGGAGGAGATCTGGCAGGAACTTGCCGATAGTTGGCGTTTGACGGTCTTGGATGATTTGACCACTCGAATTTCTCTTGATCAACTCAATCAGTTTATTGAGAATATGCTTGCTGGCAGGACAAAGGGGCGCATTGTGGTTGATTTAACAGGAGTAACAGGAGCAGCAACATGACCTTGCAAGGGGCAAAAGATGTACTGACCGTGGAAGCTGAGGGGATTGCTGCTGTTCGAGATGGGTTGGGTGAGGAATTTGTTCAGGCTGTGGATTTGATTATGGCCTGCCCAACTCGGTTGGTGATCAGTGGAATTGGCAAATCCGGGCTGGTAGGACAAAAGATTTCAGCAACCCTTAATTCAACTGGTACGCCGTCTTTTTTTCTTCATCCAGTAGAGGCCATGCACGGGGATTTGGGTATGGTCAGTTCCACTGATATTGTCTTGGCTATTTCCTATTCCGGTGAAACCTCTGAGTTGAATGTGTTGTTGGAAAGTCTGAAAAATCGTGCAGTGCAGATTATTGCCATGACCGGCAACAGCACTTCAACTCTTGCCCATGCTGCTGCAGTAACCCTGAACGTGGCAGTTCCCCGTGAGGCATGTCCGCTTGGCTTGGCCCCAACCAGCTCTACCACAGCAACGTTGGCTCTGGGTGATGCTTTGGCTGTTGCCCTTTTACGGCGAAAGCAGTTTCGGGCAGAGGATTTTCGTCGTAATCATCCAGGTGGCAGTTTAGGAGAGCGGTTAAAAATTGCTGTGGAAGAGGTGATGCTAACCGGTGACAAGGTGCCGACAATCCAAAAAGATGCAGTCATTGAAGAGGCTATCACTGAGTTAAATACAAAAAATATTGGAGCCGTTTTAGTGGTAGAGGATGACAGATCCAGAAAACTTTCCGGGATTATTACAGACGGCGATCTGAGACGATGCCTGCTTCATAAAAGATGGCTACAACAAGAAATGGAAACAGTGGCAACAAGGTCAGCTCCTGCAAAGAGCAGGGGAAAAATAACAGCAATAATGACACGGCATCCGATTACCATTTCCAAAGAGCTTATGGCTGCTGATGCCCTGAGTCTCATGCAGAGTAAGGATATTACGGTGTTGGCAGTGGTTGACAAGAATGATACCGTGGAGGGAATTCTTCATCTGCACGATCTGTTGGGCAAAGGGGAGTTTCGTTTTCTTATTTGAGCCTGTAACAAAAAAAATATAAAGAGCAAAAAAATGTGTCAGTTAAATGTGGTGATGGAGCGGGAAGGAGAGCAGGAAACCTTGATGGAAGCTGTAACAGGTCTGGAGGTTACAGGGCAGGGCATTATCCTGCGTACCTATTTTGAAGAACCTATGACAGTGGATAATGCCTCTATCAAGCGCATTGATTTCCTTGGTGGTTCTGTCGTACTGACAGCAGATACAGCAGACAACAACAAATAATTTTTTACAACAACCGATAAACGTACAGAGGAGGCTGAGAAAGTTATGATGAAGGATATTGAAAAGCTACGTGTTATGTTGCCGCACTGGATTGATCATAATCAGGGGCATGGGGGAGAATTCGCCCAATGGGCAGAAAAGTTAGCTGATGACTCCCCAGAGGTGGTTGCACTGCTTCGAGAGGCTGTTCAATCCTTGGAAAAGGCGCAACGTTCGCTTGAAGAGGCCCTTGAAAAGGCGGGTGGGCCTCTGGAAATGCCAAGTAATCACGGTACATGTACTCATAATCATAGCCATGATCATAAACATCATCATCACTCGCATTCATAACGTACTACATATAAAGTGCTTATAACGTTTTTATGACCTTCTCATAGTTTCATAGCTTTCCGTAATAAGGACTCCATTTTCCTGTTGCCATATTATACTGGTAGTTGAGTTCTAAGGTAATTCCCTTTTCAGAACATCGGATAGTGTACAGTAACCGTCCATTTTGAACTTTGATGAAGTAGATCCTTGGCTTGCTTAACAGGCTGACCCGAGTAGAGGGAAATTCTTTTTTGAAAATTCGCTGATAATTTTTCTTCCACCACTCCTGATTACTGCTTTTTGCTGCTTGTAAGCTCTGTTCATCAACCTTAGAACGAATATATTGCCTTAACTGTTTGAGACTGTCATCTATGCCCACTGCGGAGGTGCGGAGAATCCGTAAGATATTCTTATAATGACGTAATGATTGACGTAAATTATCAGTATTCTCCGCCTCAACCGCTTCTCTTAATTCAAGACTGACATTCAAGACAAGAATAGTTTGCCCCACCTTGACAGTAGCGTCTTTGTATATTGCATCAAGAAGTGAACGATTTTGTTTGAGTAAACCAAGGGCCTTTTCATACTCCTTGATAGCAAAGGAAAAGTTGCCTTGTTGGTACGCCTGCCGTGCGATCTCAAGTTCTTCGTAAAGATGCGCATAGGCCAGTAGGGATTGTACTTCATGCTGCCGTTCTCGTGAGTTGATTGCAGGAGTTTTGTTCAGCAGATCTTCAACATGTTCCAAACGAGATATACACTCCCTCCACTGGTTACGGATATCAGTCCCATCTTGCGGGTCAGTAGGATGAACATCCCTGTTTTTCAACTCTTGAAAAAAATTCTTTGCCTGTTGATATTGCTCCTCAACTTGTTTGTATTTTGCCCGCTGTTCTTCCTGATCTGCCTGGTCCTGAATAGCTATCATTTCTTCTTGAATAGCCTTGATCCGTTTATCCAGTTCCGCATTTGCAATGGCCGAATGAGGTGCCAAGGCATCTGGTTTTGCATTTTTAGCTTCTACAAAAATTTGCTGATACAGGGTCAGGGCTTTGGCAAAGTCTCCCTCCTGAACAGCAAAGTCAGCCTGATCTATTTTTTTATCAATTGGTCCCAGTATCCTGATAACTGGAGCAGGAAGAAGCATTCCCTTATACTCCTCATCACCGGCCTCTCCTTTTTTAAACTCTTCAGAGTTGAGGTAATTTTCGATCTCTGTTTTCAGTTCCTTCTTGCCTATCCCTGGAACATAAATCGACTTGAGACGGGACAAGAGTTTTTCTGCCTCAATACGTTTTTCCTTGAAATGTTCTGTTGTTGTAGCGCGTTTATATTTGATTTCAATCCAATCCTGTTCTATTTTCAGGAGTTTCTCCATGCTGTTACTGTAGAGCATGGTGCAGCCTCCAACCGTTGCCAAGAGAAGTATTCCTGCCAGTATTTTTTTGATGGGAAGCTCAATTGAACGCCTGATCGCCTCTTTTGCCCTTGCTGGTTTTGCTTTCTGTTTTACAGGGGCTTTTTTTGCAGCTTTTTTCTTTTTTTTCTCTTTATCAGCAGCAGGTGGTTCCTCTATGCCTGCTGTTGGCTCTGGCTGGGAAAAGGCATCCAGCATGGCTTGGGATTGTTGCAGACGTTGCCCTACGTCGGACAAGGCCGGTGTATCTACTGCGATTTTCTGTATTTTTTTAAAGATATTATAGGCATCAGCAAATCTATCCTCATTCTCTAAAACCTCCAGTTTTTGGAATAAGGCATCTCTTTTTGCAAGAGTAGAGGCGACAATTTTTTCTAACTGTTTTGCCTGTGGCGAAGATGAGGACAGCGCAGCAAGAAGCTTATCTGCGGTTACGATTTCATTTCTGTCAATATGATGTTTAATTTCTTCTATTTTTTCATCAAGACCCTCTTCTGAGGAATCTATTTCTAGGCTTAACCCAGGGTCAACGGTCTCCTCAAAGTCCTCATCTTCCGGTTCCCCTTGTCGAACTTCATCCAAGGGAAAATCAGCTGCGTTATCACTGTACCAATCTGCCGCCTCCTGATTAAATGGTTCTTCCAGATTAAATGTTTGACCACAGATTATCTCCCCAATATGAATAATCAGGGCTGCTAACGAGGGATTTTTTTGCCAATGTAGAGAAATACGAACCGCATCTGGATCAATATCTGGATGAAATAACGGGGTCAGGGGCTTAACTGTGGGGGGAAAATGCGGGTAGCCAAAGGGCAGGTTGATGCGTAGGCGATGGCGCTTATTTTGACCAATACTCCCGTCTTCTTGGCGTGCAAGTCCATTGAGCCGGTACTCTACCTCATAGGTGGCAGGTGGGTCTCCTTCTGTTTCCGCCAGATGTATTTGCGGGTATTCTGCAAGTCGGGTCTTGACTTCTTCAAAGTCATTCGCAAGTTGGTCTGTTTCTGAGGTCATATATACAAAGGAGTAAAAGATTGAAACCAGATCTATTACAGCATAAACCTATGTAGCCTATCTGCATAGGAAAAAAATTGCAATAATTTCTTATTTTTTGATTTTTCGTTGTGCTGGATGCTGAGAAGAAAAGTATATTGAATAATTTTTATCTCTTCTCGTTGAGCCTTCTTGTTGAGAAGAGACAACAAAATATACAAGCCACTTGGTACGTTTAATATGGTACGTTCATATCAAAAGATTGAAAGCAATAAATATGCCAGGGTATATACTTCTCATTCTTTTTACAGTATAAAAAATTATACGGCATTTTATTTCTTGAAACAAGTCGAATTCTTTTCATTTTTTGTTCTTTTATTTCAAGAATGGAATGGATTTTATTTTTAACCATCTTAAAAAAGTTTCACAAGCGCAAAAAAATTTCCACAAAAAATTTTCTCTTGGAGCAAAAAATGTCACCAGGCGTCACTGGGTGCCGTAAAATGTCAGGTGAAAAATTGGAAGCAGAGCACTGGAACTGCACTTGTCTGGTAGTATATTTCCGTGTACAATCGACTCGTCTTGAGTACCGTAAAAACACAAAACTACTCTTACTTAGCGGAGCTTGCAGAAACATGGCAAAACATATTGAGATCAATCCCTATAATCCCCAATCCCGTCTTATCGCTCGTGTTGTTGATACCTTACGAAGAGGAGGCATTGTCTGTTATCCCACTGATACCATGTACGGTATCGGCTGTGATATCTTTAATCAGAAAGCTGTCAAGCGGATTTATCAGGTCAAAAAACGGCCCAAGTTAAAACCCTTTTCCTTTATGTGTTCATCGTTAAAAAACATCAGTCAATATGCACATGTGGGCAATACTGCCTATCGGCTTATGCGCAAGCATCTGCCCGGTCCCTACACCTTAGTCTTGCCCGGTTCTAAGTTGGTGCCAAAAATTATGCTGACCAAACAGAAAACAGTTGGTATCCGGGTGCCAGACTCACCCATCTGTCTTGCTGTTATTGAAGCATTTGGTAATCCGCTGTTGAATACAAGCGCTTTGCGGGATGATCATGAGAAGCCGGTCATTAGCGCCTTTGATGTTGACAACCTCTTTGGCCGTGATGTTGATCTAATTATTGATGGCGGTGAGGTGTATCCTGATCCATCAACGGTTATCTCGCTTGTTTCGGAATATCCAGAAATTCTTCGCAAAGGCAAGGGGGATATTACACCTTTTCTTTAGACGATCTCTGCATACAGCTTAAATATCTAAAGATCTGCTCCTATGGTGAGATGAATGCGCAGAGGATAATCTGCGTCAGAGAGCGCAGAGGCCACATCTAACCGCACCTGACCAAAAGGAAGGTTCATTCGAATGCCAAGACCAGCACCTGCCTGCAGTTCAGCATCAATATCGTCATAGGCATTTCCCAGATCATAAAACGCAGCAACACTCCAGTGATCGTTAATTTGACGTTCAAGTTCAATACTGGTTTCGGTCAGGTATTGCCCACCAACAACTTTCCCAGAAGCGTCTTGTGGGCCTAACGCCTTATAGGCATAGCCACGTACAGAATGATCACCACCTGCATAAAATCGAAGCGAGGGGGGCAGTTCGTCAATAGATTCCATCATGATGGCACCGATTGACAGGCGACCAAGAACACGCCACCCTGTCCAGGGCGTGAGGATGATTTTGCCGTTGGCCCGTGCCTGCAGAAAGTTTGTACTGGAAAGAAAGTTCGTACTCCCCCCTTTGAGGCTGACCCCCAAACGAATGCCGTGTTCCGTTTTTACTCGATCATCAGCCACTATCATTGTAAAGTAACCACTTGGAATAAGCAGGTTGGCAGCGCCGCTAGTGACACCAACTGTATAGTTTTCATGCAGGTACTCCAGGCCAAGACCGTATTGCTGCTCTGGGGCAGAATGGTTGACTGTGCCGCTTATTGAAAGCTGTTTAATCCAGGTATCTTCCCAGGTTTCATCAAAAAAAAGTGCGCTAAAATCTACAGCCTCATAGCGAAGGTCAAAGATTGGAATTGCATACTCTGCACTGGCTCGGTTCCCGTTTTCTGCTAACTGAATATTAACGTCAGATGTATGGCCGCGTTTATTGAGCATACGATTTTTCCAGCCAAGATTGCCACGTGGGCCAGTATCAGTGCCGTAACCGATCCCAAAGCTGTAACGATTTTTTTTACTTGGTCGCAGTTCGACTTGAACCGGAATGTCTACAGCGTCACTATCTGCTGCTGGATATTGGGGTTCCACAACAACTTGGCTAAAATAGCCCGTGGCATACAGATCTGTTTGCAGTTGATTTAGAGCGGTCAGGGAGTAGACATCACCTTGACTGTAGGGGAAATATCGTTGCAGCATATCAGGCATGATAATGTCCTGTTCACTCAAGGTCTTGCCAAAAAAGAACAGAGGGCCTGTATCAAGAATAAGCTGTATCTCAGCCTGTTGTTTTTTACGATGAACTAAGACTTTGTTTTTAGTAAAACGGGCCTTCATATAGCCATTATGCAGAGCCTCAGAGAGGATATCTTTTTTCCCCTTTTCGTACTGACTGTCCTTGAAATGGTCACCTTTTTTGAACGGAAAGGTTTCTGTTAAATTTTGAAATGTTTCTTTGTCTTTTCCGCTTCCTGTCACCTCTATATTAACCTTGTCAACACGCACTGGTGGGCCTGGAACAACCTTGTAAACAGCATGCCAGCCTGTTGCCTCTTTTGTTAAGTCATCCTGCACCTCAACCGAGTAATATCCCAACGGAGCTAATGCCTTGGCAATCTGCTCAGGAGCGGCTTTATGGAGTCTGTGAATATGGCGTACAGTGAGGCCCGGCTTTTTCTGCTGAAGGACTATCTGTATACTGGCCATAACATTTTCATACTCTTCACCCTGAATGCCCTGCACATCAACAGTAAGTGGTATTAATGCCTCTGATGCCTCTGATGACTCACATTGAGCGGCTTGACATCATATTTTATCAATTAAATCATCTGAGAAAACAAGTTTTTATAACTATTTCTTTTATTCTAACAGTTTAGTCTAAAAAAGGCTAAAAACAACAATTTACTTCTGGTGGAAAAATAAAATATTCTGAAAAATCGAAATTCAAAAAATAGCTTTTCTTTAAATTTCAAATGGTTGCTACCCGCTCAATGTGAGTGATGATTCTGATGGTTTTGATTCTGATACTGGTGGTGCCTGCGTCTGCGCTCGAACAGGTAGCAGAGGAAGGAGGAGTAGCATAAGTATGAGCGTGAGAAAGAGCAGGAATG
>QYLO01000042.1 GCA_022766165.1 Candidatus Electrothrix gigas | reverse complement strand
AGCATGAATATTTCCTCCGGGGTAGTCAATTATATGAACGGGCGGCACACCCTGATGATTACTTTCTGTTTCTCTTTCAGAGAAACTACTCTACCAGAAAGATAAGCTATTATGCACCGGATAATCGAAAAAACCGCACTTTTAATCGCACCCAAGCCGCACTTCTCTTCTGTACCGATATTTTCTTTCTCGGCCTGGCCCTTTTCTTTTGCTGCTTCTCAGTTTCTTTGAGTGCCAGCTTCATTTCTTGGGGAATGGTCTTGGGCATCCATTGCCTATGATCCGTTTCTCCTTTCTGCTCAGTTGTTATTTTCCGCCTTTGAAACCGCTTCTTTTTTTTGAAATCGTGCTTTATTTCTCGAACGCCCTTGAGGTCATTGAGAATAACTTTTGTTACTGTTGACAGGTTTTTTCCGTCCTCCGGGTTTTTCTTCTGCACTATCGTTGTTATGAAAACCAGATATTTTTTACAGACTGAAACATGGTGTACGACCCAAGGGTTATAATCAGTAATGCACTTATAATCCCTATATTTCGAGCGAAATGCAGGTTGTCGCTCACTTTATTGGTCAGCCGACCAGCTTGGGAGAGAAGTACCCCAATGCTCATCATAACTATCCCCAGTCCTAAACTGAAAAACAGGGTAATGCTCAAGCCCTGAGCAATTTTACCGGCAGCAATAGCGGCCAGCAAGGTGACGATGGCTGCTGGGCAGGGGATGAGTCCGCCTGAGATCCCCAGCATAAACAGTTCCCAAGTATTGTTTGGGGCATTGCCGTTGTTAGACGGATGTGTATGTTCTTTGTTATGCTCTTTGTTTTCCTCTGTATCAGCAGTATCATGCTGATGGGAATGTTCATGATATCCACCATGTACGTGAGGGTGCGCATGAGGATGATGGTGTTCATGAACGTGTTCCTGTGGAGCAGCGGTATGATCGTGGGTATGATCGTGGTCGTGGATGTGGTCATGAGTATGGTCATGAGTATGACTGTGTCCCTCATCCTGCTCTGTAGTATGGGTATGGGTATGGTGGCTATGTCCATGCGTGTGTGGATGATGATGCTCGTGACTGTGTCCCTTGCCAAAAAGATGAAAATGGTAATGACCACTCTTGCCACTCAGTCGTTGCCAAAGCATCCAGATACCCACGGCCAAGATTATCCCGGCTGAGACCAGCCCAAGCCAGTTATGTAATGTCTCTTCCGAATAGGTGTGAGAGAGAATTTTAGCAAGAAGACCAAGCAGAATAACGCTAAAGGTATGTGTAATAGTGACGATTGCACCGAGCAACATCCCATCCTGCGCCCGACCCTTTGTGCCGATCATATAGGCGGCAATCAGCGTTTTTCCATGTCCTGGCTCAAAGGCATGTGCAGCGCCAAGAAACATGGCTCCAGCATAGAGCGTAAAAAGTTCTGTCATAATTCTGTTGTCCGGTTCTTTAGAGTTAAGTCTGATTGAAAAAAATGTATACTTATAGACCATATTTTATTTATGTCGCCCGTGCAATGGGGCGAATGCCTCATTCTTCTGTGACATACTGCTAGGTCATCGGGAAAAGTTCCCGACAAAATGAGGTGTTCACCTTATTGCGCAGGCAGGTCAGTATAGTTTATAAATGACTACCGAATTTGCAAGGTTACTTTAAAGTAATGCTAGTAAAGTTATTTATGAATAAACAGTATATTAGCTGTACGCTGTGAGCGTATAGATATGTAGAGAATTATTTATGTGGGAACTCATACACAACGGCGGACCAATTATGTGGCCGCTACTGGCCTGTTCGATTATTGTACTGACAATTATTTTTGAACGCCTCCTGTTCTGGATAGGCATGGCCTTGCGACGCAAACGGGCCTTGCGTGATGAGGTGCTGTTACTTGTTACAAACAGGGATTGGCTGGAGATAGAGAACAAGACAGCCGAATGTGATGATGTCGTGATTCGAGTACTCAGGGTTGGTATTTTGCACAGAGAGTATGACATGAACAAGGCAATGGAGGCAGAGGCCCAGCATCTGCTCAAAAAGATGACCCAGTTCATGACCGTGCTAGACACCATGATTACAGTGGCTCCGCTCTTGGGCATTTTAGGGACAGTGATTGGTATTATTGCCTCCTTTAAAATGTTGGGCAACAGCAGTGTGGCTGATCCCAAGCTGGTTACCGGCGGTATTGCCCAGGCCCTGATTACCACGGCTGCTGGCCTGACGATCTCTATTTTTACGGTTTTTCCCTATAACTACTTCAAAAGTCGAGTAGAAAATGCGGCGCATCTTATGGAAAAATATGCCACCCGACTGGAGGTAGAATATCGAAAAATGATAATACAAGGAAGAAAATGAAACTCAGTAATCGTAGTATAACCGCACCTCGTGTTGAGATGCTTCCCCTGATTGACATAGTTTTTCTTTTGCTCGTTTTTTTCATCTATGCCATGCTCTCTATGGCGGTGCATCACGGACAACAGGTTGATTTACCAGAATCTGGTACTGCTGGTCTGGAAACCACAGAGGCTATTGGGATCACAATTCAGGATGTGGGCAAAGGCTTGAAGGTTTTTGTTGATGAAAAAACTGTGGAGATGTCTGAACTGCAACAGGTTCTTGAACAAAAAAAGGAGGCAAGTAAGAACAAGAAACCTAATGTGCAGATCTTTGCCGATAAGTCCGTCTCCTATCAGGGGCTTTTTCGGGTAATGGATCAGGTAAAAAATGCCGGTCTGACCAAGATATCTCTTCAGGCTGAGGCTGATAAGTGAGAGAGAGGTTCATTATTTATAAGAAAAAGTATTGGTGAAGATACAGTGAACGAAGCAATACAGCGGATGTTTCCTGCCGCCCTTCTCACATTTGCCCTGCATGGGGCCTTACTCTCTTGGCAGATGCAAAAGCCGCAGACTCTACGGCCCAAGCCTCTGCCACAAAGAATCTCTGTCAGCTTGGAGCGACTCCCCCCGCCTTTGCCGCCGCTGAAAAAGATTGAGCAGGATATAAAACCCTTGCCTGCAATTACACCGGTGCAACATGAGGCATTACGTCCCTTGATGCCTCAACCTAAACCACAGCCTAAGCTTATTAAGCCTACGCTTAAAAAAATCATCAAGGCTCCGCCTAAGTTGCAACCTCCGCCAAAACCTCAACCGAGGCCACAGCCAAAACCGGAACCGATGAAAAAAATTGTTCAGAAAATACCGGTTCTGCCTAAAATACCTCAGATACAAAATCTGCCAGTTCGTCGGCTGATCCGCAAACCTGGAAAAAAGATTTCCGTTGTGCCTCAGCCACTGCCTCAAATTGCTCCAGTGTATCGGCAACCTAAAGAACTTGCCGTTGTTCCACCGCCTCCTATACAGCAACCTGTTCGTCAGGTTATTCGTCAACCTATACGCCAGGTTGTTCGCCAGCCTGTTCGTCAAGTTGTCCGCCAGCCTGTCCGCCAGCCAGTCATGCGACAAGTTAGACAGCAGCCCGTGGTTCGCAGGACACGACCGGTAATGCAGCCTACACGACCTGTTCGTCAGCCTGTACGAAGTCAGCGCACCGCACCTCCAGTACACAGGGGAATGGTTCGAGAAGCAGCGCCCCTGTATAAGACAAATCCACCGCCAGAATATCCACGCATGGCACGACGACGTGGTCTTCAAGGTGTTGTAACCATTGAGGCTAAGGTGAATAGCCGTGGAACAGTTGATGAACTCCGGTTATTTTCCAGCAGTGGCCACAGGGTTCTTGATAAGGCTGCGCTGCGGGCCGTGCGGGCTTGGCGATTTTCTCCAGGAACAGTCGGGGGGAGGGCGCAGTCAATGTGGGTCAAGGTGCCTGTACGCTTTACACTGCGTTAAAAAAGTATAACCTGAGAACATGAAACGAATCCATCTGATACGACACGCAAAATCAAGCTGGAAAGACAGCAGACTGACTGATATCAACAGGCCCCTCAACAAACGCGGCAAGAGAACCAGTGATTTTATGGCCCAGCCTCTTGCCCAGGCTGGTTGCTGTTTTGAGCAGATCTTTTGCAGCCCGGCTGTCCGAGCGCAGGCCACCATAGAGCGTATCAGCAGGGGCCAAGAACAACCTCTGCAATGGACAACAGTGGATCAGCTTTACACCTTTGACGGCAGGGTACTGCTTGACTGGTGCAAAACCTTGGATGAGGCCATAAGCGAACCGCTGATAATCGGGCATAATCCGGCTCTGACCGATTTCTGTTATGCCGTCAGCAGTACAGCAGTAAGTACAGTAAAAAATATTCCCACCTGCGGATATGTGCAACTCACTCTTGAGGAAGGCTGCTCCTGGCAAGAACTCACCCACGGAGCAGCAACATTGACCGCATTTCTCAGGCCGAAAACGTTGATGCAATAACGAATTTACTGACTGACTTTTACCGAGCTATCAATTTTCATCGCAACTGTTGGTAACAGTGCCTCCACAACTTTCATAGCAACGGCGATACTCTTCTTCGCATTGGGTTGTTGTATCGGGTACTTCTGCAAAGCAGTCATGATTGCTTTTGTAGCAATGAAGTGTTCCTGATGCGAGACAACGTCCATATTCTATCTGGGCCATCGTATTAAAATGCTCACAGCTTTTTCTCTTCATACGTATATCCTCTTTGCATTTTTCCTGCCTCTGATAGCAAAGACTTGTACAGGCATCTCCTGTGTAATCACGTGGAGGAGTTAAGGTATAGGTTGGTTCGCAGTATTCGTCTTTCTCGTTTCCCTCGTCGCTAACTTTAGCAGCCAAATCACCCTCACCAGTATCCTCTGTATCATCAGTATTTATTTTTCCCTGTATAGATTCCTCTTCCCATTTTCCCTTTTTTTGGGTTTTATATTCTCCGTCAGTATATTCCGTTTCCCACTCCTTTTTCTTGTTTGTTTTATATTGTGTTGTGCCATCCTTGGCTGCGTCGTTATAAATACCTTTATACTCAATATTTCGACGTCCGATTCCATAATCATGCAGCAGGCAACCATTTAATATTATTACGGCCAAGAACAGTATACTGACCAGCTTGAATATTCTTATCATCTTTTCTTTTCTCCTTTTAATATTATTGATATTTTTTATACAATTTGTCAGTTGGGATCTTACAAAAGAAGTAAGGGAATAAAAGGAAGTCCATCTCGTCGACATGTTCTACTGTTCAGTTTAAGAATTACCTTGTTGTCCATATCGATTGTATCCATATAGATAGAGCTAGTATCATTTATCGTCCGAATGCTACTATTTATGCGCAAGACAACGTCCCGGTCCTCAGATTGACAGGCTGTATAAACGCTAGGCTCCAAGGAATCCCGCTCCACGTAATTTTTATCATGCTTCGTATAATAATCATCATTAAACGAGGTAAGGATATTGATACCATCTGTCTGACCGGCAAAAAAATACTCTCGGTGCAGCTCAGCTTCTCCAATAGCCTCTCCCCTCCAATCCGCAGTTATAAGAGAGACCTGCCAGCCAGCAGGCACATGGACAGGCACGGCAAAATCACAGGAAATACGCTTCAACTCACTCTCGACAAAATAGTCTTCAAAAAAAATACTTAGCGTGGTCCCATTAACTGTAGCAGTCAGTGAGTCTGCCGGACAACCTGTGCCAGCAAAATCGATAGGTGCATTAAAATGTACTGCGTCTTGAGCCGCAACAACTGAAGTGGTGATAGAAGCAATGAGAGTCCCTATCAAAGCTATGCTGGTTATCGTATTTTTCATTTTTATAAGGGGAAAATAAGCAGGGATGCACTAATCAGGGCAGAATTTTTCTATTCGGTTTTTGATTATTGATATTCAACGACATTTTCGCCATTTTATTTTAAATGTCAATTTATCTAACGAAATATGATTAGGTTTACTTACAGCGCGTACAGAGGTACTAATTCGTATGGGAAGTGTCCCACCTCTACATGAATTGGCCCACGTATGGGTCAGATTGTCCCGTAAGATATAATCGCCTTCTGGGATATCAATAAGCGCTCGTCGTGGACCAAGAAGAAAATATTCACGATGCAGCTTGGTCTTACCTTCGCTGTATCCCTTCCAGACAGCAGTTATGGTGGAGACCTGTAAACCTTGTGATACATGAACTGGTACGACAAAATTGCAGGCGGTACGCATCATGCCACTGGCAGCATTATCTTTCGGTTTGGCTGCATCATATTGATCAAACATTATAGTTATGGTATCGGTGTGTTCACCTGAGACAGTATATAAGCCTGTGGGACAACCTGTACCTTTGAATTTTATCGGTGTTTTGAAATATACAGGTCTTTCATCAGCAGCATTGACAATGTCCGCTTCAATACCGACGAGCGCAATACCGATAACGGCTACAATAAGAACTGTTACTTTTTTCATTTTTTCTCTCAAGAATTTATGATAACCCCGCAAAAAGTCCAAATATGTCTTAGCGACATCTTCGCCACTTCAGTTTGATATTCATTTTGTTCATTGAAATGTAAGCATTGTCGTCTATTGCCCTCACTGAACTGTTAATTCGCATCAGTATATCCCGTCCGCACTCACTGAACGTTTTATGAAGCCATTTGTCTTGTTTTACAAAATTTCTATGGAGATACGTATTTTTTGTCATCCCTTTCTCTCCAGGGAAAAAATATTCGCGGTGTAGACTCGTTTTGCCTTTAGAATACCCGCTCCATTCCGTTATGACGTACACCTGCAATCCTTGAGGTACATGGACAGGCAGAGCAAAACTACAGGCGCTGCGTTTCAAATTGCTGGCAGCTTTTTGGGATGGATTGGCTGCATCATACCGACCGTCAAATGTAATGGACAACTTAGCGGTATTTACGCCTTGAACAGACATTGTCCCTTGTAGACATCCTGTACCTTTAATCTCATTAATCTTGGGTGCTTTAAAATACACGGGAGGACGGGCAAATGCCTGTCCTATGACAAATGCGATACACATAACAGTTGCGAAAGAGCTTACAAACATTTTTTTCATGATTATCTCCCTCATATTTCAATACAAAAGCCCCTACTGATAAAAAAAGGGGCTTTATCTGTACAAATCAGTTCATCACCTTTTTATCAACGGCATTTTCGCCATTTTAACTGAAAAACGATCTTGTTTTTCAAGTCAACAGTATCCACAGCAATATAGCTAGGTTGACTCATTGCCCGTACTGAACTATTGAGCCGCATGGGAAACACCCCACCTTTACATGAAGTGGCCCACGTTCCATGCAGTAGATCATCCCGCAAGGTATAGTCACCTTTCGGGAAATCGTCAACATTTGGTCCTCTTTGACCGGCAATAAAATACTCGCGATGCAGCTTGGTCTTACCTTCGGCGTATCCCCTCCAGTCCGCTGTTAAATGAGATACCTGGATACCAGGTGGCACTTTAACTGGTACGACAAAATTGCAGGAGGTGCGCATCATTCCGCTAGCAGCATTATCTTTCGGTTTTGCGGCGTCAAATTGATCAAACAAAACAGTCATGGTATCGGTACCCGCACC
The DNA here is from genome assembly GCA_022766165.1 of Candidatus Electrothrix gigas. Lineage (GTDB taxonomy): Bacteria > Desulfobacterota > Desulfobulbia > Desulfobulbales > Desulfobulbaceae > Electrothrix > Electrothrix gigas. The sequence goes on along the minus strand of QYLO01000042.1, from coordinate 22,234 downwards.
TGAAGCCGTAATTGAGTTGTTTCCCGGACAGCCGGTACCTCTTGCTTTCATAGGTGATTTGAAATATGCAGGCGGGCTGGCGAATGCATAGCTGAAAATAAATAGAGAAAATACTGCAACAAGCAAACCTTTCAATACGTTCATAACAATACCCTTTTTGACAGATTACTATTTAACGGCATTTTCGCCATTTCATTCTAAATGTTAATATCTTGTCCACAGCAATATAGCTAGGTTGACTCATTGCCTGTACTGAACTATTGATCCGCATGGGAAACACCCCACCATTACACGAATTGGCCCACGTTGCATGTGCTAGATTATCCCGCAAGGTATAGTCACCTTTCGGGAAATCGTCAACACTTGGTACTCTTTTACCGGCAATAAAATACTCACGATGCAGCTTGGTCTTGCCTTCGGCGAATCCTCTCCAGTCCGCTGTTAAATGAGATACCTGGATACCAGGTGGCACTTTAACTGGTACGACAAAACTACATGAGGTGCGCATCATCTTGCTGGCGGCATTATTTTTCGGTTTGGCCGCATCAAATTGATCAAACATGACTGTTATTGTATCCGTGTTCGCACCAGAAGAAACAGTCACTGAATTCGGGCCGGGGCAACCTGTGCCTCTAAATTTTATAGGTGCTTTGAAATACACGGGTGGATGCGAGTGGTGGGCAAATGTGGACCCAGCAACGAGTGCAATACCGACACTGGCTGCTAAAAATATAGCATATTTCTTCATAACGCTCTTTTAGCCTCTTAAAAAAAGCCCCTGCCGATTCATAAAGTCAGCAGGGGTTTATCTATTTAGCAAGCAAGCTATCTGCTACTGCTCCTCTGTTATCGGCATCTTCTCCATTTGACTTGAAAAACAATCTTGTTTTTTAAGTCAACAGTATCCACAGCAATATAGCTAGGTTGACTCATTGCCCGTACTGAACTATTGATCCGCATGGGAAACACCCCACCATTACACGAACTGGCCCACGTTGCATGCGCTAAATTATCGCGTACGGTATAATCACCTTTCGGTTTTTCATTGGGAACATTTTGTTTCTCACCTGCAATAAAATACTCACGATGCAATGAGGTTCTGCCTTCAGCGTATCCTCTCCAGTCCGCTGTCAAATGAGACACTTGTATACCATTCGGCACACGAACAGGTACGACAAAACTGCAGGCGGTACGCATCATCTTGCTGGCGGCATTGCGTGTTGGTTTAGCGGCATCGTACTGATCAAAAAGGACAGTCAATGTATCGGTGCCTGCCCCTGAAACAGTCACTGAATTTGGGCCAGGACAACCTGTACCTCTGAACTTTATCGGGGCTTCGAAATACACAGGCGGACGAGCAAATGCCTGACTGGCAATAAAGGTACATGTAGCAACAGCTACAACAGTGAAAACAGACTTGAAAATTTTCATACAAAATCCTCCAGCTATAAAATTATTTTTTAAGGTTGTTTTGGATTGCAACCTCTACCTATCCCCATAAGGGAATACCATTAGTAATAGAACGTAGTATCTTTTCTTACGAATTGACGCAAAAGATTGTTACTAACAGAGTTATCTTTATGACTGTATTTGTCAAGCAGTAATTTACTGCTGGTTGTTTTTTATCCACCTGTATCCGCTTGTAAAAGAAGATGCTCCCCCTCAGATAACGTAGAGAGGGAAGGATAAATCTGTGCAAACGAAACGGGCATGTTTAATGAAAATTGCTCACAACATAGCCCACGCCTAAATCTGTCGCCCTTTCATTAGGATCTGTTACGATATTCTCCGGATATCCTAATGTTGCATTATAAGTTACCTCAAGTCGGTCGTATTTTTGTGTAATGGCTTTCTGAATAACCTGAAAGAGTTTTTCAATAGTCATGAGATTATCGAAATTTTCCGGTGGAAGAGCTGTGCCGCTGGGAGAATAGAATGCCGCAGTTACCTGTCCATTTGTTATGGTAATGATTATTTCTTCTTCTGGAGGACAGAAACAGTTTCTTTTATAGGTATAGGTATAGTCTGAAGGCTTGACATGCTCCCATAACGCCATATTTTTGTTGAGTTCCGCTTGCACCGGATTGACCGGCTCCGGCGGGATTGGAGGAGGGGGACAGGCTGAAAGTGACAGCATAACAAAGCACAGTGCGACTATATTGATAATTTTCATATCGTTCTCGTCCTTGTGGTAAAGTAGTAAAGAGGATGGCCCGCACCCCTTGAAGAAGAAGGAGTGCGAGGGGATGCGTATCGTACTATGCCGCAACCTGCTCCATCGCAACAGCAACCGCAACAGACGCACCAACCATAGGATTATTCCCCATGCCGATAAAACCCATCATTTCCACATGAGCCGGAACCGAGGAAGAGCCGGCAAACTGAGCATCACAGTGCATTCTACCCATTGTGTCGGTCATGCCGTAGGAAGCCGGGCCAGCAGCCATATTATCCGGGTGCAGAGTCCGTCCAGTGCCACCACCAGAGGCAACGGAAAAATACTTTTTGCCCTGTTCCACGCATTCCTTTTTATAGGTTCCAGCTACAGGATGCTGGAAGCGGGTCGGGTTGGTGGAGTTGCCGGTGATGGAGACATCAACCCCCTCATGATGGTTAATCGCCACACCTTCACGCACATCATCGGCACCAAAGCAGCGCACCTTGGCCCGCTCGCCGTCGGAGAAGGGCTTTTCGGAGACAATATTCAGAACACTGTCGGCATAATCAAACTGGGTCCGCACATAGGTGAAGCCATTGATCCGGGAGATAATATAGGCTGCATCTTTGCCCAGACCGTTCAGAATAACCCGCAGAGGTTCGGTACGTACCCGGTTGGCTGAATTGGCGAGCCCAATAGCTCCTTCCGCAGCAGCAAAGGACTCATGCCCAGCCAAAAAGGCAAAACAGCGGGTGTTTTCGTTGAGCAGCATGGCGGCCAAATTGCCATGACCAATGCCCACCTTACGGTTTTCAGCCACTGAGCCAGGAATGCAAAAGGCCTGAAGACCAATTCCCAGGGTAGCCGCGATATCCACCGCCTTGGTCTGGCCTTTTTTTAGTGCTACAGCAGCCCCGACAATATAGGCCCAACAGGCGTTTTCAAAGCAGATAGGCTGTACTTCCTTGACAACAGCATACACATCCAAGCCAGCATCTGTACTCATCTTGCGGGCTTCTTCCAGATCCTTGATCCCGTATTCGGCCAGAGCCGTATTGATCTTGTCGATTCTTCGTTCGTATCCTTCAAATAAGGCCATGATCTCTACTCCTGCCGTGGGTCAATAGTTTGAACAGCATCAGCAAACCTGCCGTAGGTGCCAGTGGCCTCTTCCATTGCCGTTGCCGGATCAACGCCTTTTTTGATGGCATCCATCATTGGTCCCAGTTTGACAAATTTATAGCCAATAATCTCATCATCCTTGTCCAAGCCCAGCTCCAACACGTAGCCCTCAGCCACTTCCAAATAACGAGGACCTTTAAGCTTGGTACCGTAGGTGGTTCCAGTCACAGTGCGTAGGCCCTTGCCCAGATCTTCTAGGCCAGCACCAATGGGCAGTCCCCCTTCAGAAAAAGCAGATTGACTGCGACCGTAGCTGATCTGTTTAAAAAGCTCCCGCATAGCCACATTAATGGCGTCACAGACCAGGTCCGTATTCAGGGCTTCCAGAATGGTTTTATCTGGCAGGATCTCTGAGGCCATAGCAGCGGAATGGGTCATGCCAGTGCAACCAATGGTTTCAATCAGGGCTTCCTCGATAATTCCTTCTTTGATGTTCAGGGTCAGCTTGCAGGCCCCCTGATGGGGTGCACACCAGCCCACGCCGTGGGTCAATCCGTTAATATCTCCAATCTGACGCACTTGATTCCACTGTCCCTCCTGGGGGATGGGCGAAGGCCCGTGGTTTGTCCCCTGGACAACGCAGTGCATCTCCTTTACTTCAGAAGAGTAGTTCATAATGAGTCTCCACAATGAATGAGTAATAATCTGGAGTGCATGATACTATAATCCGGTAAAAATACCATGACAAAATTGCAAGGGCTGCTGGAACTGAAACAGTTATTGTATTTCTATTGCATTTCTTGTTCGTTATGGTACTTGTGTACCCGCTGTATTGGCCTATATTGACCCATGTTGGCAAGGGAAGTGTGTGCAAAAGGAAGAGGGACAAGCAAGAGATGAACATAAAACGAAAAAAAGCAGTTATTCTCCTCAGTGGTGGCTTAGACTCTACAACTGTCTTGGCCATTGCCCGATCCAGAGGTTTTCAATGCTATTGCCTGAGCTTTCGCTACGGACAGAAGCAGGATATTGAATTGGAACGGGCCGCAGTCATTGCCCAGAGTATGGAGGCCACAAAGCATCTGGTTCTCCGTCTGGATCTGGGAACCATTGGTGGCTCTGCCCTGACCTCAAGTATAGAGGTACCCAAGGATCGGGAAGTGGAAGAGATGGAACAGGATATCCCTGTAACCTATGTGCCAGCCCGCAATATCATCTTTCTCTCCCATGCCTTGGCTTGGGCCGAGGTTATTGGAGCCACGGATATCTTTCTGGGGATTAATGCTGTGGATTACAGCGGTTATCCAGATTGCCGCCCAGAATTCCTCCAATCCTTTGAGCAAACCGCTAACCTGGGGACTAAGGAGGGCAGCACTGGTTCTCCCTTTCAACTGCATGCGCCTTTGATTGAGCTGAGTAAAAAGGAAATCATTGAGGTGGGCAACCAGCTAGGGGTGGATTATTCCAAGACCCACAGTTGTTACGATCCGGTTGATGGCCTGGCCTGCGGGCATTGCGATGCCTGTATCCTACGGCTGCGTGGCTTTGCTGAGGCTGGCTTGGAAGATCCTGCGCCGTATGTCACTCAGGAGGGCTGCGGGCCTTTTTCCTGAAACTCGTTGACCTCAGCCTGCAAAGGAAAGGTTAAAACCTGACGCAGGTGTTTATCCTAAGCTGCAAGGGTTAATGGCACGACTTTAAGGAACGGTCTCTAGTAATCAATTGTACTTATTTGAAAAATAGTAATAGGCAACATAACCTATTGACACAGCTATTGCTCAATGTGAGATATATAGATCCAAACCGCTAACTCCGTCTCACCTGCAATTTTATGTTGGTCAGACAGCCGCGAATATTTTGAACGCCTTGTTGACTCTGCCCGTCGAATGCCGTCAAAAGTCAATACACCGATATCAGGACTCATGCTGTTGATGAGCTTGGACAGCGGATTCGTCTTATGGGTTGTGCAGCACCAGCGCAAAATTCAGCTGGGCGGGCCTATGGATCGGGCCGTTGCAAAAAAATTCAGTTTTGACTGCGCCTGCACAAAAGGAGTCAAGGGATGCCGCTGCTGGAAATCCTGTATATATTGTAATATTTTTTGCCTGTATCTTGCTTTGGCACAAAAAAAGCAATGCCTTGTATTTAGCGAAAAAAAGGATTACAAAAGAAATATGATGTTTCGACGCATCAATTGAGTATAACAACAAAAGAAACAGGGATAGTCTTGGACTCTCCCTTATATAAACAAAATAAACAAATAGAGTGAACTGTATTATGACTGGTATTATGCGTTACATGACAAAAAACTCCCCAACACAACAGACAAAACATTTTTCCTCCCTTCTTCTGGTGTTCACCTTGGTCCTAACAGGATTCCTGACCGGGGTACAATCATCCCAGGCAGAAGATTTTTTACTTTTTTATGGCAATGATGTACGTGGTGAACTCCAGCCCTGCGGTTGAAAGAAAAATCAACTGGGCGGGCTGTCCAGAAAAGCATTCCAGATAACAAAATTTACTGAAAAGACAAAGCTTCCTTTTTTGTTCGTTGATAGCGGTTCAGTCCTCTTTCAGCGTAAAAAAATACCGCCTAAAAAAGAAGCTGAAGAAAAAACCAAGGCCGACGGTATAGCTGCTGCTTTGCAGGCCATGAACTGCCGGGCTGTGGGGATTGGTGTCCACGATTTAGCAGGCGGGATTGGTGTATTAAAAGAGCTTGAAGAACGGTATAAAACGGTTTGGCTCTCCATGAACCTGGTTGATCCTGACAGAAAAAAGCCCATCTTTACCCCGTATCTTATAACACAAGTGGGTGGCTTAAAGGTTGCCCTGCTCGGGTTGACAGATGACCAAGGAGAACATCATAACAAGGAGAAAGAAGCAGGATATACCATCCTGCCTTGGCAGAATACCCTGCCCCGTACCCTTGCAAAAATCAAGAAACAGGCTGACATTACTATTCTCCTTTCAAGCTATTCCTATCAGATGAATAAAAAAATAGCTGAAACTGTTAGCGACCTGCACATAATCCTTGAATCCGGTCATGCTGCTTCCACTACAGAACCCTATACCGTTAAAAAGACATTGATTGCACAGACCGGAACCAGGGGAAAATTTCTGGGTATGATGCGAATTACATGGAATAAGGCAAGACAGTGGAACAGTACAACCTCTTCTTCAAAGAGTGCAAAGAGTGGGTGTACGTATACCAATCAATTCATTGCCCTGAAGACCTCGTTGCCAGAAGACTCTAAGGTCAAAAAAATTATTGACCGCACTATTCAGAAGGCAAATGATATCAATAAAAAACGAGTACATCTGGCAGGGCAGGATAAACCAACAACCACCTTGCAGGATGTAGCAGGTTCAGGGAAATGCCAGCAATGTCATGCCACGCAGATGGCTGCTTGGCAGAACAGCAAACATGCAAAGGCATGGGACACCCTAGAAAAGAAAAATCAGCATTTTAACGGAGATTGCCTGATCTGTCACGTTACCTTACCGTATTATGATACGGATAAGGTCAAGGCTGCCAACCTGTTGCTGCTGCTGCCCCAATCCTTAAAAGAGGTTGGTTGCGAGGCATGTCATGGTCCAGCTGCCGCACATAGCACAGGCCGAGGCAAAGCTCCTGTTGCCCGCCCTGACGAGAAGGTTTGCCTTGTCTGCCATACCCCGGAGCATGACGATCATTTTGTTTTTTCTGAAAAGGTAAAACGGCTAGGCTGCTCTGCGAAACAGAAGGCAGGTACAGAGTAACCTTCATCTTGTCCCGATCCTGCCCTGCTTTTGTGGGGCAGGAACAGTATATTCAAGTATGTTCAAGTATGTTCAACGTTTATTTCTCTATTCTTTTCCCTGTAAAACCACCTCTACCCCATTATTAAAATTATATGCACCAGTTGAGACATTATAATCCATTTTCCCACCCTTGAGGTTAAATTTTGGCGACTTAATCTCAACAGGCCCAGGACTGATCAGCATCTTGTTGCTGTCATAGTAATAGAGTAAATCCGAGTACATCTCCTCATGTTGAAGCGGCTTAATAATGACAACATCATCAGTTAAGGTAAGATGCTGGTCATCCATATAGTACATCCCGCTCGTACTGGTTATCTTGATGGGAGACTTTCCCTGTTTATGATACAAGGCATCAACAGCAAGCATATAAATTTCTCGATCAGTCGTTCCAGTTTGCGCCTGTTTCGCCTTAATAGTCCAGGTTGGCAAACCTTGCGTAACAAAGGAGATAACCACATTTTCCATAACAAAATCCTGTGACTGCTCCTGATAAGCTCGTTGGGCAACCTCATCGTAACCGCCTCGTGGCTTGAGAAATTTTGCCAGATGCTCCTTCCAGAGCGGACTGGCAGCAAGAACACCTATCGGGATTATCCAGAGCAAATTTCGATAACTTCCTATCATCAGGTTCTTTACCTTGTTTACGCTGTTTGCATATATCTACTCAGCAGTCCGGCAAGCAGCCCCTTGGCTTCCAGAATGAGTTCAGCTACTTCACGTACAGCCCCATGTCCCCCGCTTTTTTCTGTGACATAATCAACCTGATAGCAGATTTCTGCCACTGCATTGGCCGGGGCAAAACTGCATCCAACCTGGGTCAGGACAGGAAGATCTAACCAGTCATCGCCCATATAGGCTGTCTGTTCAGGTTGCCAGCCCTGCTCTGCAAGCAGAGTGCAATAGGCATCTCGCTTGTTGCGACAGCCTGTAACGACATACTCCAGTTTGAGTTCTTTGGCTCTTCTGGAAACAGCTTCAGAACTTCGGGCAGTAATAAGGCCCACAGCAATTCCAGCATCGTGCAGAAGACGGAGACCAAAGCCGTCCAAGGTATTAAATGCCTTGATCTCTTCAGATACTCCTGCGTAAAAAAGAGTACCATCGGTGAGTACACCGTCAACATCCAGCAACAGCACTTCTACCTTTTTTGCCTGCATCATAGCGGCTTGCCAGGCATGACTGCGTGGAATCTGCACAATTTGTTCTTCTCGCTGTATGCGCTGTATGGCCTGCATGGCCTGTTGACGGAGAAACTCGGTCAATGCGCAATCAGAGTATGGAGGGTTGGTACCCGCCTCCTTCTTTAACCCCTTATCCAAGCCTTTATCCATACAGTTTATCCATAGGTTAATTTTTGGACAGCTTCCCGTATTACCAACAGTTGTTCCAGCAGGGCCTCTACCTTGTTCAGAGGAATACTGTTCGGACCGTCACACAGTGCCTTGGCTGGATCAGGATGGACCTCCATAAAAAGGCCGTCAATGCCAACAGCCATAGCTGCCCTGCTCAGGGGTGGAATAAACTTGCGTTGTCCGCCAGAAGTTCCCCCCAGACCACCGGGCAACTGGACTGAATGGGTGGCATCAAAGAGAACTGGACAGCCAAAAGAACGCATCACAGGCAACGATCGCATGTCTACCACGAGATTATTATAGCCAAAACTTGCCCCTCGTTCTGTGAGCAAAATACGATCACAGCCTGCTGCACGCAACTTTTCCACAGCATGCTTCATATCCCAGGGCGAGAGAAACTGCCCTTTTTTCAGATTCACTGTTTTGCCGGTTTTTGCTGCTGCAATCAACAGATCGGTCTGACGACAGAGAAAGGCAGGGATTTGAATAATATCCAAGGCATCTGCGGCAAGATCCATCTGCTTTGTTTCATGGACATCAGAGACCACGGGGACGTCTACCTCCTGCCGGATACGATCAAGCTGACGTAAGCCGTTGCGTAACCCTGGACCTCGAAACGAATCCAACGAGGTGCGGTTCGCCTTATCAAAAGAGGCTTTGAACACATAAGAAACCCCTAAGCGTTCACAGATTGCCTTCATCTCTTGCGCAACTTTCCAGCCAAGTTCACCCGATTCCAACGCGCACGGACCAGCCAGCAACAAAAGAGGATGGTCAGCCCCAACAGGAATGCTCTTTTTTCCTGAACGGGTAATTATCTCAAAGGATTTCATCGTCACACAAACTCCGGAAAGAAAATTTTTCAGTAAGCCGTTTCGTCTCTTTCGTCTTTCTTACGCTTTATTGTTTAATGCGGCTTGAATGAAATCCCGAAACAACGGATGTGGCTGCATGGGGCTGGACTTAAATTCAGGATGGAACTGGCAGCCAAGAAACCAGGGATGATCTGCAATTTCAATAATTTCAACTAAGGTTTTATCAGGAGAGGTTCCACTGACAACAAGACCTGCCTTTTCTAGGCGTTCACGATACAGGTTGTTAAACTCATAGCGATGGCGGTGTCGCTCACTGATTTCTGTCTGTTGATAGGCTGCATGGGCTAGGGTATTTTCCTGCAACGTACAGGGATAGGCCCCAAGACGAAGTGTTCCGCCCATATCGGAATTTTCATCCCGAACCTCGGTTTTGCCGCTCCGAAAATCATACCACTCCTTCATCAAGTAGATAATAGGATCTTTTGTGGTCGTGTTCAGTTCCTTGGAATCTGCGCTTTTTATGCCAGCGACCATACGAGAAAACTCTACCACAGCCAACTGCATGCCCAAACATATACCAAAAAAAGGCACCTTATTTTCTCGGGCATAGGCAATGGCCTTCATCTTGCCTTCAGTGCCTCGACTGCCAAAGCCGCCAGGAACTAAGATGCCATCACACTGTTCAAGCTCTGTTGAAGAGTGATCATTTTCCAAATCATCAGCAGCAATATATTTCAACTCGACTTTGGTCGTATTGGCTATTCCGCCGTGGATCAATGCCTCATGCAGGCTCTTATACGCCTCTTTCAGATCAACATATTTTCCAGTAATACCGATGGTCACGGTATGGACAGGATTTTTTATTTTTTGTACCAACTTCTGCCACGGCTTTATATTGGGTGCGCCTGTCCATATACCTAATTTTTCTAAAATGCGATCATCTACCCCTTCCTCATGTAAGCGGAGTGGAAGTTCATAGATCGTCTCCACATCAACCGCAGTGATAACTGACGGCGCATCAATATTACAAAACAGGCCAATTTTTTTCTTGATGGAGTCGTCCAGCGGCGCCTCTGTCCGGCAGATTAAAATATCCGGCTGAATCCCAGAGGCCAGCAATTCCTTGACCGAATGCTGGGTTGGCTTGGTTTTAATCTCTCCAGCCGTCTTAATAAAGGGAACTAACGTCAGGTGAATATAGAGCGAGTACTCCCGGCCAAGATCACCACGGAGCTGGCGAATCGCCTCAATAAAGGGCAAACCCTCAATATCACCGACAGTACCACCGATTTCAATGATCGCCACATCCACTGTGCCATCAAGCTGCATCACGGCTCGCTTGATCTCATCCGTGATATGAGGAATCATCTGTACTGTTCCGCCCAGATACTCTCCTCGGCGTTCCTTCATAATCACAGAATAGTAAATTCTGCCAGAGGTATAGTTATTCTTCTGGGCCATGATCGCATCGGTATAACGTTCATAATGGCCCATGTCCAAATCAGTCTCAGCGCCGTCATCAGTCACATAGACCTCACCGTGCTGAAACGGGTTCATCGTTCCCGGATCAACGTTGATATACGGATCAAGCTTCTGAAAGGTAACGGTCATTCCACGGCTTTCCAAAAGAGCTCCAATGGAGGCCGCAGCAAGTCCCTTACCCAAGGACGAAAGCACACCGCCGGTTATAAAAATAAATTTTGTTTTTCTAGTCGGTTGTGTATCCATAGCTTTATCCTTTATAGGCCAATTTCGGCGTTACGGAAACAAAGAGACTGCTGTTTTAGGCTGCTGTTCCTGTCCCGATTCGTTCTGATTTTTCAGGTGACAACCATACTCGAAACAGGAGTATTTGACAACCATACCCAAGAATGCCTATCTTCTAGGTAACTAGCTAAAATTAAATATTTTTTATGCGTTGCAGCTTTTTTATAAAATCTGAAAAATTAAAACCTTTATTAACAATTAGTTAAAAAAAGTAGCTACCGAACGCTCTCCAGGCTTGACTGCTTCAGGAATTGGAAAAATATCGCAATAACATCCGACCTTCATATCAGCTCAGAGTGACACGCCCTGCGTAAAAATAGCCTCCCGCCCCCTGTCAGCCTTCTCGAAATTTTCTTGCGGCACAACGAAATTCACCACTCACAAGACCCTGCATACTCTCTTCAAGAGTATAATTGAAAATAAAAACTTGATAATCGCCTCTGTATAATCTAAGCTTACCAATTTGACACAGCAAGCACGAAATCAGCTGATTCAGGGGATTGCTGCCATCTTCTGTAATCAACGAGAGCCTTAACAAATTCCTTACCAACTGGGTAAATCCTCAAGGAGAGAACTGCCAACATGCCGAAGAATACATCCAACACAAGTAGTGATATTTTAAAGTCTGTTTTTCATCGATCAGAGAAGGGATTCTTTCGCGTACTCGAAATGCGGAATCTCTTGACTCGTGATGAGAGATCCCAATTAAAGATTACAAAACGCTCAAACCAGAAACAGGTTCTTGATGCATTGGGGACTCTTACGTCTCCATACAGTCCCCAAAAAAAAGGAAGTAGTTGGTTTATACTCAACAAATCTCCGCAGGACGCTCTGTTAGAGTACATTGCACAGGCTTCTGGTCAAACCATTGGTGAGATAGCAAAGGGTTTTCCGTTGAAGCAGGAAGAGTTGTACAAGGAAGCCGATAAGCTGGTTGAGCAAGGGACAGTTACTCTCAAAATACAACCAAGGCAAAAAATCAAACGAAGTTCCATCGAGTTGCATTTCTATCTTGATGAGCAACAAGGTGGGGAAACTGAAACGAAAGAGACGGTCAGCCCCAGCCAGACTGACAGCGATCCGGTACAGGCTTTCAAGGCTGCTTATGACGATATAGGATCTGGCAGACATTTCGTCAAAATATTTAAAATACGCCGTCACCTCAATCTGCCGAGAGAAGATTTTGACAACCTGATCAAGACGTTGGCCAATGAAGAATATATCATGTTAAACATGGGTAATCCAGGTAAGTTAAGTGAGAAAGAGAGGCTGGACTCTTTTCAGGATGAACATGGCAACCTGTATATTACAGTAACTTGGAGGTAACCATGCAACTTGACCCAACTATTCGAAAACAGCTCTTGGCCAATAATCCTTTCTCTTTCAGTGCGGCTGGTGACCCACGAGAAAATGATTACCCAGATGTCGAAGGAATAGATCAAGAAGTCACTCAATCTATCTCCCAACTGATAGAGCAGAAACAAAAGCAACCTGGAATTCCACGCGCCGCTATCGTGTTAGGTGAAACCGGTAGTGGCAAAACACACATGATCGGACGGCTTATTAAGGCTGGTTCCAAAGGTAAACCGCCTTTCTCTTTTGCCTATCTACAGCCCTTTATTGATCCAAACTGTGCTTTTCGATATTTGCTCAAAGAAATCGTCAGCAACCTGTACAGCACATCCTATTCAAATGAAAAGTACAGTCAGATTGACTACGTTAGTGGGCAAATAATAGCAAAAGTATTGTTTAAAGTCGCAGAACGTTATTCTGATGATAAAATATTCAAAATAGCAAGGACTTTTCAGGCATCTCCACTCAAGGCGTTAAAACGTAAATATACACCTAAAGACCGCGAAAAACTCCTTCAACTAACCAAAAATTTCTTGAAGGATAATCACGACGAACTCAATGTTAACTTCCTCCATGTTCTACGGCAATATTTCTTTTTTGAAGAGAAACGTCGAGCTGCCCGCCATTGGTTCATGGGTAAGGCTATTGACCAAGAAGACTGCGAGCTTTTAGGGATACGGGACTACCGTTCAACACAAACCCCGGAGGCAGCAGAAGAAGAGGCCCGCCAGATTCTTCTCTCTTTAGACCTCATCCTCAATACATATGGCGACCGCCCATTGATTGTCTTTTTTGACCAGTTAGAAAATCTGACCACCAAGGAACAGCTTGGAAAATTCAACCAGTTGCTTCAGTTTTTTTGTGATCGAACCAGGGCCATGATGCCCATTTCTTTCTTTCGAGGCGATGAGTGGAACGATAATTTTCGAGTAAATTTGGATCATCAAATTGTTACCCGGCTTGAGGGTAATGAGTTTTTATTAAAAGGGTGTACACAAAATCAGGCCAAAGAGATTATACGATCTCGTCTAGACATGGTCCTTTCTGGAATCCAGCGTCCTGACTCCCTTTACCCCTTTTCAGTAGATGCAAAGGAGTTTGAAAGAGTAATTGATCATCAGGTAAAATCGCCCCGTGACGTTATTAACCGAGCAAATCAGCTCCTCTTTTCCATCACCGAGATTGACATTGAGGTTGATACTCCTCATCAGGTTTTAGCCAAAACATTTAGCAATAAGATTGCAAAAATTCTAGCCAACTTTGACCATTTTGAACCGGATGAAGGACGCTTAACCTTAGCCTTACAACTCTACCTGAATAATCGCCCTGAGAATGCCGGATACACGGTAGAGCAACTTGATGAATCTCTCGAAAAAATCAAGTTTATTGATTTGGTTGGCAGATTACGATCAATAGATGGCTCCGTTTATAAGGTGGCCTTTCTTATTGACGTGGAACTCCATTTCAGGACAGTCGGTGCTAGTTTACGACGGGGTATTGCCTTGATGCAAAAAAAAGAGAAAAACCGGGCTGTTTTCATCCGGGATATGCGTTGTCCCTTTCCTGAATTACCCAAATGGCCTGCAACGAATCAACGGTTACAAGAGATTGAAGATGCTGGTGGATCTAAGATCTTTCTGGATACAGAGGCTGCCGCTCATTGGTATGCCTTGGCCCTTCTCAAATTCGACGTAGAGGCCGGTGATGTGAGCTGCGAGGATGGTACAAGCATAACAAGGCCACAGTTTAACGCCTTTATCAGAGATTGGCTCAACGGCAAAGATTACCCAGCCTTTACCGAGCTGGACGATTACCTTAAGGCAATACCCGACGGATCATCCAAAAAGGCTGTCGAAGCGAAGCCTAAAAAAAAGGCAACTTCACCCCCAAAGTCAACTCCTCCGTCCAAACATGAGCAGCCAGATAACCCTCCGGTAACCAAGCCTTCTTCTGAAGAGATTGCTCAAATGGCAGGCGAAATCCTGAAGCAGATCCCGGTACGTATGCTCAAGGCCGACCTCCTGGTTGATAAACTCTCTGAAAAACACTCCATCAACACCGACAAGCTCCTTCACTTATTAGAAGATTACCACGAACAGTTCACGCTGATTCGGGCCACAGACCACACCATCATCAAATTAAAATGAGCCAACCCATCAAACTGAACTGCACAGAAGTCCATCTCTGCCACCGTTGCCCCCGCCTCCTGGCCTACCAACTCCAAGGACGGGGTCGTGCCTGGAAAACAGGCCTTCAGGGCAGCGGCAATTTCCCAAGCAAAATTTTCCACAACCATATTGCCAAGCCCTTCCACGACAGCGTCTGCCAAGGACCAAATAATGTTGTCCATCAGGCAGTTCATACCCTGCTTCAACAACAGGATCAGGACATCAAGGACAACCTCTTTGCCATCCTCAATCAGCACATCCTTGATCCTCTCTTAGCAGAAAAGGCTGCTACCCTGAAGGCAGACCAAATTATCGCGCTGGTGGAGGGGATGAGCTTCTGGAACAGCCTCCTGACAGATTTTCTGGACAAATGCCGAGATCATCATAAACACCCTGACCTGTCTGCCCTGTTCTGTCGCCCTGAACAAAAATTCTCAACCAGCATCCCCCTGAGCAATGGCAGCACGGTTCAGCTCACCGGACAATTTGATGGTCTCCTGATTGATCAACAGCGTAAAGAGGCCGTAATTATTGAGTTCAAAGGTCTCAAACCTGCCCATACTGATGAGGATCTCATTCAGGTTGCCCTGTATGCCGCTCTCCTCAAGGCCAATACCGGTATTATGGCCCGTGCTATGGTGCTGTATCTGGAAGAGGAAGATAAGCTCGCCACCTATCCAGCAGAAACCTTGGTCGGACTGGATGACAACCTGAAGCATCTCCTTCAGATCGCTGCAACCACCAAACAAATTGTCCAACAAGGCAGTGGCGACCTCCTGCGTCCGCCCAATGATCCGCAACTCTGCTCAGTCTGTTCCTTTGCCAAACAATGTGATCAGGACTGGGGAGATCGTACAGCCGTTCCAAACACCAAGCCGGTTCCTCCTTCTCCTACTCAGAAGCCTGCTCAGAAGGCTGCTCAAGCATCCGAATCCAAATCTCACCCTGTAGATCAGAGCCAGGCTCAGGAAACTCAGGAAAGAGAGAACACCAAAGAAGCTGAAGACCTGCTTCAACTCCTGACCGATACCCTCAAGGCCATCCGTTTACCTGTGCAACCAGAGGGCTATGTGTTGGGGCCCAGATTAATCCGTCTGAAAATCAAACCGCTGCTGGTCAAAGGAACTACTGTTTCCAAGATAGAACGACGGGCCAGTGATTTACAGATAGCCCTGTCCACCAAGGTTCCACCGCTGATCCAGACAGGCGCCGGTCATATGACCATTGATATCCCCCGCAAGATCAGTACTCCTTTAACCTTGAGCGAAGTCTGGGAGCGGGGACAGGGCAATAAGCCTGACGAGGCTGCGGCCTTTCCTGTGGGCATGGCTGTTGACGGTACTATTTTCTGGGCCAAACTCAGCAAGGCCACCATGACCTCCATCCTTGTGGCTGGTACAGCAGGCAGCGGCAAATCCATATTTCTCCGCTCTGCTATCCTGGGCATGGCCCGCAACGCTGGCCCTGAGCAACTCCGTTTTACCCTGATTGATCCCAAACTGGTCAGCTTTACGGATCTCAACGACTTGCCTCACCTCGATGGACAGATTATCTACGATATCGAACCAGCCCTGGAGGCTCTGGAAGAGCTGGTCACTGAAATGGAACGCCGTTATCAGCTCTTTGCCGATGCCAAGGTCTTTGATATTGAGGAGTACTGTCAGACAGGCAAAGAAATTCCTCATCATGTTGTGGTGATAGATGAGTATGCCGATTTGATGGTGGATAAAAACTACAAGCAGGAAGCAGAGCTTTGTATCCAACGCCTCTGCCAAAAGGGTCGGGCTGCGGGTTTTCATGTGATTCTCTCCACCCAACGCCCGGATGCCAAGGTGGTTACTCCCCTGATCAAGGCCAATTTGCAGCTCAAGATCGCCCTCAAGGTTACCACCAGCACCAATAGTAATGTAATTCTTGATACCAAGGGGGCGGAAAATCTGATGGGTAATGGGGATATGCTCGTTGGTGGAGCAGTTCCCCTTATCCGCTTGCAGGGACCATTGGCGACCAAGAGTGATTTTATGGAGGTTGGCAACAGTTGATCAAATCATTCTACTTTGGTGCTCATGCAACCAAAACAGCAGACTGATACTCAGGTCATGTCGTTACCTGGTTGCGGATAATCAAAAGTAATCAAAAGCTCTTTGACAGGAGTAAATAATCTTCTTTTGATAGCTAACAACCTTCTGTCAGGAACAAACATTCCTTCGTTGATCAACAACAACCTTTTATTGATAACAAATAATCTGCTGTCAGGAGCAAACAACTCCTTGTTGGTTACAAACAACTTTCTGTCGGGAACCAGCAACCCCTTGTTGATTATCAAAAGCCTTCTCTTGATAATCAACAGAGGTCTGTTGGTGAGCCGTATCCTTCATCCGCTTCAACCGGAGTGAAGCGCAATATGCAACACCTTAGAATTACTCTTCGCCTTCCTCTAACATATTCTCCATCTTTTCGTTTTGAGCATTCTGCAGGGCCTGTGAATCCTTAGCCTTATCCAAGGGCTTGTTGATATACTCCACAGCCTTTTGTGCAACCTTATCCGATGCCTGTTCCACCACGCCTTTGTTCTCCTGTTCCTCTCCCTTTTCATTAGAACATCCTCCTAACAGCATGGGAAGAGCAAATAATAGGGCAACAAACAGTATGATTGAGCTTTTTCTGGTCATGATTTTCTCCTGTTTTCTCTGTTGAAATTCAGCCGATCTCTTGCAATTTTTCCTGAACCGTTGGAAAAAGACTCATATCCGTATGAGGTAGAAAGAGGGCAGCCATATAATGCTGCATAAACTCTGGGTTTTCAGATAACTCCATATTGGTCATTAACTGGCGTACTGCAAGGCGTTCCTGAAAACGGTTGGCATTGGACAGACTGATCTGACAGCCCAGCATAGAGGCATTGCCAATGTAATAAAAATTTTCTCGATCCATATCAGGCAATAAACCAATACAGATCGCCCGTTCCAGATCGATATAGGCGCCAAAGTTACCCGCCATGATGACCCGGTCCAGATCGGCAAAGCCCAGTCCAACCGACTCCAGCAGGGTCTGATAGCCTGCATACATGGCTCCTTTGGCCCGCATCAGGTTATCCAAGTCCACTTCGGTGATCACGATATCTTCGCCAATCAGAGAATCCCTGGCCCAGGCCAGCACATACTCCCACCCGTCAACGCCCTGTCGAATTCTTGGGGTATCCAGATTATGGCGGAACTTTCCCTGTTGATCAATCACGCCGCTTTCCAGGAGTTCAGCCACAATGGCTATCAGGCCGGAACCGCAGATTCCAGAGGGTTTGATCCGATCAATGGTCACGATCATGGGATCAAAGGTCTGGGGATGAATTTGAAAATTTTCAATAGCACCGCTAGAGGCTCGCATCCCGTAACGAATGCCCCCGCCCTCAAAGGCCGGACCGGCAGAGCAGGCCGCACAGACCATCCAGTCCTGATTGCCCACCACAATCTCGCCGTTGGTCCCGATGTCGATGAACAGGCTCACCTTGTCTGACTTAGCCATCTGGCAGGCATGAACTCCAGCTACAATATCGCCGCCCACATACGAGGCAATACAGGGATAAAGAAAAAGCCGCATCGAGGGATGGGCCTGCATCCCCAGTTCCGCGGCCTTGGTCAGGGGAAAGCGGCTCACACTGGGTACATAAGGTGCTTCCCGAAGATATTTGGGATCAAGTCCCAGCAGAAGATGGGACATAATCGTGTTGCCCGCCGCCATCATGTAGGCGATATCCGCCGGAGAAATAATCAGCTCACGACAGATATCCTCGATGATTTTATTGATGGTCCCCACCACCTTGTCCTGCAGGGCCTGCTGTCCGCCCGGACGTTTGGCATAGACAATACGGGATATGACATCTTCACCGCAACTGATCTGGCCGTTATATCCCGAGGATTCAGCCAGAATTTCACCGCTATTGAGATCAATCAACACTCCAGAACAGGTTGTAGTGCCGATATCCACGGCCAAGCCGTACAGCCTGGAGGTGGTGTCCCCGGCCTCCACGTCAATAATGCGGAAACCGCCTTGCCTGCGACGGAGCAAGAGCAGGGTAATTTTCCAATCTGCCTCCCGCAAAACAGCAGGCAGGTACTTAATTAACTCAGGATGATCATACGAAGGTTCACCCACATGATCTGGAAAGGCTTGACCAAATCCCCGCATAACCCGATTCATATCAGCAATATTATCCTCTAAAGTAGGCGGATCAAGTTCCAGATAAAGCTTACTCACTGGCGGCTCAATCTCCCAGCTCCCAATCAGATTATCCTGCGCCTTGGCTGAAATAGTGCGGGTGGTTTTCGGCTTCCGCTTAAGGATCTTGCCACTCTTGGTGGTCATCTCAGGAATAGTTACCTCCAGATCCGACTCTACCGTGGACAGACAGGCAAGACGATAGCCCTTTTCCCAGTCCTCCTGTTTGAGGTTGGCCTTGTCTGAACGTACTTCCCCTTTATTGACAATCACCTTACACTTGCCGCAGATTCCATCTCCACCACAATAGGCATGAACATACACGCCAGCCTGGGCAGCTGCGTTGAGTAAATTTTCTCCCTTATCAACTGTTGCGGTAATGTTATCTGGTAAAAAGGTAATGGTGTGCTTCATAGAGAACTCCAAGATTGCGTTCAGAGCAAAAATATTGATATTTTCAGTTGATTTCAGTTGAATGATAAAAAAATGTCAATATAGCATACCACAGGGCGTTAAGCAACAACATGAACAGGGGGAAATTTTTATCAAAACCAGCAATCATCCTGTCTGCTGATTGCGCTGGCTCAGAAAATACGGTATCTTGTCAACTCGTAACAGTCTGTTACGCTTTTACAGTTGCAAAGAAAAAAACTATTCGTATTGAGGAGAGAATTGTATCATGCCCTATGTAAACATCCGTGTTGCTGGTAAATTGAGCAAAAAGCAAAAGAAAAAGATTGCCCAGGGAGTCACCAAGGTTATTGCCAAGGAGGCGGACAAACCCGAATCCTCCATTCTGATCTTTATTGACGAAGAGCAGCGGGAAAATATCGCCAAGGGTGGCAAGTTACTTGATGAGTAGGTTAACGTACCGTAAGGGCGGTTTGCGAATCGCCCCTACGCATTTTATAAGGCTGCGATGAAAGCAATAAATGTTCAGAAGGCGGAAAAACGTCTCAAGGAGCTGCGGATACAGATCACCCGACATGCGCATCAGTACTATGTGCTGGATGATCCAATTATTTCTGATAAGGAATATGACCAGTTGTTTCGGGAGCTGTTGGAGCTGGAAGAACAGTTCCCGGACCTGGTTACCCCGGATTCCCCGAGCCTGCGGGTGGGCGGCGAGCCGCTCAAGGTCTTTGCTCAGGCCGAACATGTTGTGCCTATGCTCAGTCTGGATAATATCTTTAACAAAGATGAACTCCAAGAGTTTGAAAAGAAAATTATCACCAGGACAGTAAAATTGACTGTTGATAATTATATTCGACGTCATCTTCAGATACCTGAGAATGAACTTCCATCATTATTTAACCTGAAGAATATATTAGAAGATGATGAGCTGGCAAAGATTATAAGTGATATCGACTGCAAATTCACCTCTACAGATCAATGGGATAACGACAAGTTTAAAGAGGAAGTTAGAAAGTTCATCAATGAAGTAAAAAAGAAAAACGAGTTTAAGATAAGAAACTATCTTTATGCGACGGGATTACTGACTTGGTACACAGAACCAAAACTAGACGGTCTGGCTGTGGAACTTGTTTATCGGGATGGCTTGCTGGTTGAAGGATCAACTAGGGGAAATGGGCTGGTGGGTGAAAATATTACAGCCCAGCTCCAAACGGTGCAAAATATTCCTCTTCGTCTGCATAATAATGGAGATATTGCGATTCCAAAGCAGGTAACCGTTAGGGGAGAAGTTTTTTTTCCCCGTAAGGCATTTATGAAATTGAATGAGCAACGGGTCGAGCAGGGAAAGACCCTGTTTGCCAACCTGCGCAATGCGGCTGCCGGTTCTCTGCGCCAACTTGATCCCAAGGTGACCGCCTCCAGACCACTTGACTTTTATGTCTATGGGGTTGCAGATACAGAGGCAGTGCCGTGTAGCAACTTGGAGGAACTGTTCCTCTGGCTTGATTGTCTTGGTTTTCCCGTGAATCCGTTGAGAACCTTTTGTCCCTCACTTGCCGAGGTGGAGCAACGATATCGTCATCTACAGGGGATTCGTCAAGAACTGGAGTATGATACTGACGGAATGGTTGTGAAGTCAAATGATTTCAGAATGCAAAATGTTCTTGGAAATACGGCTCGAGCACCCCGCTGGGCCACAGCCTGGAAATTCCCGGCAACCCAAGCCACCACGGTGATGACTGAGGTTGATTTTCAGGTGGGACGAACCGGTGCAGTCACGCCAGTGGCGATTCTGGAACCGGTTGAAGTAGAAGGAGTTATTGTGCGGCGGGCAACCCTGCATAATCAGGATGAGATTGAGCGCAAGGGCCTGAAGATCGGCGACACCGTCCTGATCCAGCGGGCCGGAGACGTGATCCCGGAGATCGTCAAGCCTATTATCGAACAGCGCAGCGGCGAGGAACAGCCCATTTCCTTTCCGAGTCAATGTCCGATTTGCAACGCTTCCCTGGAACGTCCTGAAGGCGAGGCAGTGACCCGTTGCGTCAACCTCCATTGTCCTGCCCAGCAACTGCAACGGATGATCTATTTTGTCGGCAAGTCCGGGCTTGCTGTTGACGGGTTCGGCAAAAGAAACGTTGAGCAGCTCATGGAAGTCGGGCTGATCCAGGAGATCCCGGATATATTCCGCCTCCGCAAAGAGCAACTGGCCGTTTTGGACGGCTGGGGAGAAAAATCTGCGGAAAAATTGCTCAAGGCAATAGCCAAAGCCAAGCATCCTACCTTGTCCCGTTTCATCGGGGCCTTGGGGATCAGATATGTCGGGGAAATGACCTCGGAGTTGCTGACCCGCCATTTCAGCAGCCTTGATGCCCTGCTGGCCGCAGAAAAAGAAGACTTGCTGGCCGTGGAAGGCATCGGAGAGCAGGCCGCCATGAGCCTGATTGAGTATTTTTCCAACAGCGAAAACCGGAAGATGATTAAAACCCTGCTGGACCTCGGCCTGACCATAGAAACGGCGGTGCAGGGGAATACTGAAAACAACCCGCTGGAAGGGGCTATCTTTCTCTTTACCGGTACTCTCAGCCAGATGTCGCGGAACGAGGCCAAACAGCTGGTCAAGGATCGGGGCGGCAGGGTGGTTTCCGGGCTGAGTAAAAAAGTGACCCATCTTGTGGCCGGGGAGAAGGCCGGGAGTAAGTTGAAAAAGGCGCAGGAGATGGGGGTGAAGGTTTTGAATGAGCAGGAGTTTTTGGAATTCGTCGGTAGGGCGTAAAAACTGTTATCCTTAATGGAAGGAATTCTATGTCAAAAAAATTACCAAAAGATACCCTTGTTAAACTGCGAGAGCTGGAGCCAAAGTTGATAGCTGCATCCAAATACGGCAAGTTTGCAGAGTCGAAGTCTTTGATGACAGAAATTGGCATGCTTCAAATCCGGGTTGACACTTGTGCAGAAAGTTAAGCATAACGTTGCGACAAACTGCTTGGTTCAGTTATTATGACGGCTAGATATTTTTCAGTCCACAATCGAACCAACATCGCTTTATGTTTCCCATACTATCTG
>QYLO01000041.1 GCA_022766165.1 Candidatus Electrothrix gigas | reverse complement strand
AGCTCTGGCCGAAGTAACGCCTTTGGAGTTGGAAGCTCTGGCTTGCGACAGCAAGTGAAACTACCAACGTTGAATGAGGAATAGATAATCTGACATTTTGTTGATTATGTCAGATTTCTAAGAGCGGAAAGAAAATCGGCAGAAATGAACCCTGTCCCTGTGGGAGCAGGAAGAAGTACAAAAAATGCTGTCTGAACAAGTAAAAAGTGGGTATCCAGCAACGACCACTAAGGGGAGGGAACTTTAGGTTTTTCATTTTCAGGCATAAGAGCCGCTGGCAAGGGAAGCGTTTTTTGTATCATAAAACCGGAGGCTGAAGCCTGTCTGCGAAGCTCGTTAATCCGTTGCATTGCTTCAGGGTGACTGGAAAAATATCTTCCCAGACCTTTCTCTCCCCTTCCCTGCTCCTCCTGCATTGCTTCAAAGAATTCAGTTGCCCCGCCCACATGCCCGTAAAAACAGTTCAAGGTTTGTAGAGCCAAGCGATCCGCCAGAGTCTCCTGGTCCTGAGAATACTGCGCCTGTCCCAATCCCAGGGCAGGACCAAGAAGCTTCGTCAAACCAGAATCTGCTCCGGTTACCAAGGCAGAGAGAGCTGTCAAAACCAGCCCCCTCCCCATGCCACGCAGATGATCTCTGTTCTTAAAATGGGCCATTTCATGGGCAAGGATAAAGGCAAGGCCGTTTTCTGATTTTACCTTTTTCAGTAGTCCCTGTAAGACAACAATCCGTCCACCAGGAAAGGCAAAGGCATTGGCCTCTTTTGACCCTACTGTATTGACCTGTAAGGGATAACCGATCTCCTGACAACGCCCCAGTTCATCAACCAAACCTTGCAAAGCCAGCCTCTGCGGATGATCTTTTTGTTTTTCAAAGACTGTTGTTCCAGCTCCCTGCATAGAGGAAAAAATAATTGCTTCCATTTCTGGAGAGATAAAACCAACAGCCCAATCAACAAGGAATCCCAAGATCCAAAGCGCAAGCAGAAAGAACACCGTAACCCCGGAGAGCAGGAGAGCAAACTCTTTGAGCGGGTGATTATGTGAAACATTATCATTCTGTTCTGGCAGACCTGGGCTGTATTCTGGAGCTGATGGCATGGCGTCGTAATGGCGTAATGGCGTAATCTCTGGCTCAGGAATGTTTTGCTGTCTTTGCTGCCGGAGCAGAGGAGAGGTAGACCGCAGTGCCATAGGTCAGCACTTCCACGGAACCAACCTGATTTTTTTGTCCCTTGCTAATAGAAGATGTCTCCAGGCGCAGATTGATAATTTGATCTGCTTTGGGGCAGGACTCCTTCATCCGCAAGATCGCCTCTCTTCTGGCCCGATCAACTAAGGTTTCATAGGACTGCACATTTCCTCCAAAAATATTGCGCAGGCCAGCAACAATTCGTTTGAAGTAATCCACGGAGATCACCACACTGCCTGTGGCTAACCGCACCCGTTGCACCTCTTTATCCGTGGCAAATACATGCCGTCCCGAGGAGGTGGGAATTTGCATCCATTGCCGTTCCCGCTCTATAATGGAACGATAATGTTTTTTTTCTGCTATCTTGCCAAAGAGATAGCCAGCACTTAATAAGATAAGAAAAAATATGAGCTGAATAAGCACTTCCATAACTCTACTCCACAGAAACGGCAGTGCCGTACACATAGATCTCAGCAGCGCCAGCAGCCACTGAAGAGGTAGAAAAGCGGACATTGACCACTGCATTAGCGCCGAGCTGCCGAGCCTGGGCCTTCATACGTTTGATCGCCTCATCTCTGGATTCCTGCAAGAGTTCTGTATAGCCTTTCAGCTCTCCACCAAAGATGTTCTTGACTCCGGCCATAATATCACGGCCTGCATGTTTTGCCCTAACCGTACTCCCGGACACAACGCCGTAAGCTCTGGTAATCTGTTTTCCTGGAATCTCTTCTGTGTTGGTGAGAAACATTGTAAAGCCTCCTGATTTTTTTATAAAGTATCTTTGTCCTTTTTGACTTCAACTTTCTCTATACTTACATTGGAAAGAGTTGTAAATAGATATAAGCAGATCAAGAATTTTTCTCCTCATCCGTTGTTATCAAACAGGCTCAATTGAACGTAATCGGGGTTTTTCAAATTAATTTTTCGGGCAACACATTGACCCTCTTTCAATCCTCCTAATCTGTTAATATTTTTTGCTATTATAGATATACAATATTCAGAAGTACTTTCTTTTACTTGGTTTGTATTAAAACGAAGTACTCTCCAGCCCTCTGTCTTTAAATCGTTATCGCGTAAATTATCCTGTGCAGCTTTTTGAGGATTTGCATGCCAAAAATTTCCATCTGTTTCAATGTCAATTTTCCCTGCTTCACAGTATATTGCAAAATCCAAAGCATAATTTTTTTTATTAACCTTAACAAACTCTTGCCGTTCAGCATTTATTTTTAACCGTTTAAATTCTGCCCATAAACGATCTTCAAGAGGACTTTCATCAAAAAGATCGTTAATTTCAACCGCCTTTATAAATTTATCCCAAGTTGTCGGAATAAAAATTATTCTTCGGTAGCGTCTACTGAAAATTGGGTTAGGCAACCGTCTAAGAGGTTCAAAAAAAATTTGATAATAGCTTTTCTTGCTTTTTGCATTAACTGGTTCATGAGGAAAAAGCTGCCATCTGTACACCTTTCTGATATCAATGATTTTTGCATAATCACTTATCGCCCATGCCTCTTTTCCAAAAACTTTGGTCAGGTAAAATGCTATCCAAGCAGGAGGCCAACGTTTTTTGAGCCATTTTTCAACACTGCTAACAGGAATTCGATACCAATTATGCTGAGCTGCAATAGAAAAATCATGTCGATTATTCATTATTGCCACAAGCACTTCCTCTTGCACCTTATTTTGCTCTTCCCTATACATTGCATTCCTCTGCTCTCACCCCCCAATACGAGACATCCGGCCATGACAGTTTTCCCCCTGATTCCTCAGTCGCTCCTTTATCTGGTGTCCCTTGGGTTTATTGTGAACAGCGGTTACCAGGGCCTGGCAAATATCCTGCTCACTTCCTCCCTGACGAAGAATAGAACGAAGGTCAGTCTCTTGATCATCCAGCAGACAGGAGCGAAGCATCCCCTCTGAAGTTAAACGCAAGCGGTTACAATGCTCACAGAATTGATGACTGATCGGACTGATAAAACCGACTTTCCCCTTTGCCCCTTGCCCTGCCCGAAACATCGTTGCTGGCCCGTCAGCTCTGTCTCTGGATACTGGAATCAGCTCACCAAAGCTGTCACCAAGTCTGTCACTCAGCCTGTTAATGCGTTCCATAATTTCATCAGAGGATATGTAGACCTTTTTATCCCAACGTGATGAAGAGCCAATAGGCATGAACTCAATAAAGCGGATCTGCATGGCTGTCTCTTGGGACATGCGCACAAAGTCTTCCAGTTCATCATCGTTAATGCCCCGCATCACCACGGTATTCAGCTTGATAGAGGTAAAACCAACAGCCTGTGCGAGTTCAATGCCTCGCCACACCCGGTCAAAACAATCCACACCAGTGATATGGGCAAACCGTTTTGGTTGCAGCGTATCCAGGCTGATATTAATCTTTGTAAGACCAGCAGCCACCAGCGGCTCGGCAAATTTTTCCAACAGAACACCATTGGTGGTTATTCTTATGTCGTTGAGGTTGTCAATTTTTGCCAATTGATCTATAAAAAGCATGACATCTTTGCGGACAAGTGGCTCGCCTCCAGTGAGGCGGAGCTTGGAGATTCCCAAAGAAACCGCCACCCGTACAACCCGCAACAGCTCCTCATAGCTGAGAAGATCGTCATGCGCAAGGCTGGGAGAGCATGAAGAACACTCTGGAGAATCGGAACCATCCTCTTTGGGGACGCAGTAAAGACATTGCAGATTACAGCGATCAGTGAGGGACAGTCTAAGATAGGAAATAGTTCTTGAGAATAAATCGGTTAATTCCAATTTTTCCGGTGAGTCGATAGAGGGTATGCTATTTTTTCTTGCAGGCATGTTTTTTTAGTGTTGACCTTATGATATATTGACGTATAAATCAGTTTGATATTCTTGCACTGTACACTATTACCGGTTAGACAGGAAAGAACAATACACCTCTTGTGTGCAGGACGTGCTGTTTCTGTTGTAATCTTCCCCTGACAACTTCTTCTATTTTTTATAGATACTCATTCTCATGCTCATACTTGCTATAGAAAGTTCCTGTGATGACACCGCAGCGGCTGTACTGGATCTCAACCGGGATCATCACCCAGATCATACGTCTCGCGTTTTATCCAATGTGGTGAGCAGCCAGTTTGACGTGCATGCCCGGTTTGGCGGAATTGTTCCAGAATTGGCCTCACGTTGCCATATTGAAGCAATTTGGCCAGTGGTGCATCAGGCGCTGACGGATGCGGGTGTATCGCTAGAGGATATTGATCTCGTTGCAGCCACCCAAGGACCGGGTTTGGTGGGTTCTCTGCTTGTTGGCTTTACCTTTGCCAAGGCAGTGGCTCTAGTGCAACAGATTCCCTGTACAGGTGTGGATCATCTGGCTGGACATCTCCTGGCTATCTTGTTAGAAAAAGAAAAAGAGCGACCTGAATTTCCCTATACAGCCCTCGTGGTTTCTGGAGGCAACACCTCACTCTTTGCCGTGGAGAGTCCAACTGAGTTTCGTCTGCTCGGTCGAACCCGTGATGATGCGGCTGGCGAGGCATTTGACAAGGTGGCTAAAGTATTAGAACTCGGCTATCCTGGCGGCCCAACCGTGAGCAGGTTGGCTGAACAGGGTAATGCAGATGCCATTCCCTTTCCCCGTGCCTGGCTGGATAAGGAAAGCGTAGATTTTAGTTTTAGCGGTCTCAAAACCTCAGTGGCAAATTATGTGAACCAGTGCCGGCAAAAAAATATTCCTGTACCAACTGAGAATATCTGCGCCTCTTTTGAACAGGCCGTTGTTGATGTGCTGGTCAAAAAAACCCTGGATGCTGCCAAACAAACTGGTCATCAACGAGTGGTTATTGGTGGCGGAGTTGCTGCCAACAAACAACTTCGTCAGCAGCTCAAAACTGGCTGTGCTAAAGCAGGGTTCCACTGTTTTACCCCGTCTCCTGAGTACTGTACAGATAATGCGGCCATGATCGGTTTGGCCGGTTATTTTCAGTTTGTTGCCGGCTCGGCTGGTTCCACAGTTGGCCCGGACACTGATGCCTTTTCCCGTTCTCCGTTGAACTGATTATGATACGAAGTATCTTTCGTCTGCCCAGATATTATCTTTTACGGATACAACGCCTCAAAGGTGATCCAGTCTATCTGGCCAAGGGGTTTGCCTTTGGGGTTTTTATGGGCGTTTTGCCGCTGGTTCCTATCCAGACCATCCTGATTATTCCTTTAAGTATTACCTTACGGGTCAGCACGCTTGCCGCAATTATTGCCGGCACAATTATCAGCAATCCTTTGACCTTTATGCCCCAGTATTACATCACCTGGAAACTGGGGAATATGGTGCTGCCTGGCAGGATATCTTGGGACCATCTGGAGAATGTTTTGCTGACTGTTGAACAAGAGGGACTCCTTGACGGTCTTGCCACCTTCAGTCATATTGGGGTCAAAACCCTGACAGTTTTGCTCACCGGTGGTTTTTTGATCGGGATTCCGGCAGGTATTATCAGTTATTTCTTCGCTCTAAAGTTCTTTCGTACACTGAGAGCGCATCGGCTGCGGAGACAAAAACTCAACAATAAATAACCCCCCTTATTCTCACCCAGCAGGGCAAAATATATGTATCAGCAAAGTAAAAAGCTGCTCAAGGAGCAAGGGTTAGCAGCATCAAAAAAGTTAGGGCAAAACTTTCTTGTTCATCGGCATACAGCGAAACGTATTGTCGACTATGCAGAACTGAGCAAGCAGGATACTGTGCTGGAAATCGGCGTGGGTCTGGGCGCCTTAACCCGTCCTTTGGCAGAAGCAGCAGGCCAGGTTATAGGACTGGAGGCAGACTCTGGGATTATCCGCCTGCATGAGGAACAGCAGGGTGGTCCTGAGCATCCTGATGGACTTCCTGAAAATGTCCAGTTGCTGCATCAGGATGTACTCAAGGCAAATTATGAGGAGCTAGTGCAACGTTGCCACGGGAAAAAACTAAAAATTATAGCAAACCTGCCCTACTCCATCTCTTCACCCTTTCTTTTTCAACTCATTGAACACCACGAGCAGATAGACTTTGCTGTAGTTATGCTGCAAAAGGAAGTAGCGCAACGCTTGCTTGCCCAACCTGGAACCAAGGAATACGGGGTACCAACCGTACTGTTGAGAACTGTTGCCACAGTGAAAATGCTCATGTCTGTAGGGCCAGAAGAGTTTCACCCACGGCCTAAGATTGACTCTGCGGTGATTCGGATCTCATTTTCTCCCCTGTCAGAGCGAGCCGTAGGGGCCTTTGATCATAACCTGCTGAAAATCGTTGTCAACAGCACCTTTGGTCAACGGCGAAAGACCTTGCTGAACGGGCTTGCCTCTTCAGGATTACTCAGTAAGGATGTATTACGGGAGTGTATTCTGCAAGCCGAACTCCTTCCCTCGGTCCGGGCAGAGCAACTGGCCCTTGAAGAATTTATTCGGCTTACGCAGGTCATTACAAAACACAAGAATCAATAAGAATTGATACAACTAGCGATTTTTGGCAGGACGATGCACCCTCTCCTGTTCACAACGGCCAAGATGTTTGACAGACATACCGGCATTGGCCGCCAGACAGGCATTAAGATAGGTTGTTTTGTTACAACCGCATACAGGAACATACTCCCGTGTACACCTTTCTGGACGAGGTCGACAGGTTCCCTCTGTCTTGGACATCTGGCAGTTACCTGGACCAAAGTCACAGTATTGCCCTGAAGAACAACTCTGCCCTGTTACACCTCCACAAGTTCCAGGAGGTGGTTGCGGTGAAGGAAAAAGTGGCTGGGGATGGGGAGAAGAGCAACCGTTCAGTACAAAAACGACTAAACACGTCAAACACATCATCGGCCAAGTAAAAAACTTCATAAAAATCTCCAAAGTTATATCTCTGTATATCTGTACATCTGTATATCTTCCAGATGCTCAGACCTCCTTATTCAAAATGTTCCCGGTCACATAATCAAGTAAGAGCGGCGAACGCAAACAACCATCTTTTCCCTGCACATTACAGTTGATATACCATGTCTGTCCATACTTTATTGCCCCGTGTTGATCATGAATATGACCAAAAATATGGTACTTTGGTTTATGGCTAACAACAGCGGCAGCAAGGTCGGTACAGCCATGCGAGACTGGCCCATTACGATCAAGAATGCCAGACGGCGGTGTGTGCGTGACTAACACATCAATATTAGCAGGGATCATATCCCATTTCTTTTTCAGCACGTTGCCACGGGGCAGGGCAAAGGCATCACAGGCATACTCATTAAAGAGCGGATTCCAGGGTGTTCCGTAAATTGTAATTCCATGCACAACCACGGCTTCATCCTCAAGATAGAGTGCCTCTGAGAGAAGGGCTTTGGCATTTTCTGGATCACGGGTCAGCATACAGTCGTGATTACCAGCAACTACAATTTTATACGTATGCGGCAACGTTCCCAGGAACACATTAAAATCTGCCACCTCTTGATCTGTCCGGCAATGGGTCATATCTCCGGCAAAGATGAGAATATCAGCGTCTGGTACTTTTATCTGCCAGTGCGCTGTATGGGTGTCACTAAAAACTGCTATCTTCATAAAAAATATTTTTTATCAGGCTGGCGTGGAATCTGTTGGAGGAACAGGCTCTGCCTTCTCCTCTCGAAACAAACCAAAGGTCAGGATAAAGAGACCAAGGATAGAGATAATCAAACTGCGTACCAAGCTCACCTTGGCCTGGTGGCGCAGAACAAAAAAATCATCTGCTAAACCAGGAACAACGGTGCGAATCTCTTGCAATCGACTTGTCCGCATAGAGTGCCTATCAAGCATAATCCCACCCAGTTCTCTTTCTTGGAGGAGTTCCTGCCTATGATGAACAACATACTGTCGCTGCTCTTTTTTGCTCATACGATAAATTTTTGAAGCGATATTAAGGAGCTTGACATCACTGGTGTCAAGGAGCAGGCTGACCTTGTCCCCTTGAAGAAACTCTATAGATTCTATAGACTCTATGGGCAGGTACAGCTTTTTAATCCTGTTCTCTTTACCTCCTGTTATCACTACTGCTTTCAGTAAATTCAGACGGGCATCGGTGAGCAAAACAGTGCCGAGATGACGATGATAATCATCATGAGACCCTAGAAACTCAGCAACGGTCATCTGTTGCGGGGTGGCATTTTTTAACAAAAAATATGCCTGGTACATTCCTCCAACAAGCAGAAGGAAACCGCATAGCATAATAATATTTTTCCACATAACATTTCCTCATATAAGAATGTACTCCCCATCTCATCCTTCATCCTGACAAGATGGGGAGTACAAAAAAAACTTCCTGAGGATATTCTGTCATATTTTACCCGGTCAGGCAATCAACAGAAGATATTTCTGCGCTCAACCCTGTTAGCTGCCTTCTGTCAGCAGCCTTCAATCGCCTGGCTCTTATGCTTGACACGCTTCTGCATCAAGGCACGTTCACGAGCAGGCATGATCGTATTCAGTCCTTGTTGATAATCCTCCATCTCTGAAACCTCTGCCTGGACCTTCATACTGCTCCCAGCCAGACCTTTCAGCTTACTTTTAACCTGATTCAGGATACTGTCTGCCCGTTTCTTTTCGCCTTTATCATAGGCTATAGCAGCCTTTTGACGGGCAAGATTGGCCTCAAACACGGCAGAACGTTCAGCAACTGCCTTGTCCTGTTGCTCTTCGCTGACCTGTCGACTCTTGACGTATGCCAGATCAATATGCTGAGACAAAGAACCTGTTCCCTGGCCACCCGGAGTGGTATAGGCAACCTGCACCTTTGCCGCATCATTGACTGTTCCTGGTCCCCGTTGACGTGGCTGAAAGCGAACCTGCATCCGTCGCCGTTCTCCAGCAGCCAAATCGCCAAAGCGTACAGAGACCGTGTTTCCTGTTACTGTAAAGGTATTGGCAAAGACCTGCTCAATGCGAAAATCTGGATCTAAGGTAATAGTCACCTGAATATCTGTTGCAACCAACTGCTCAACCGAATGAAACTCCTTGGCCAAGATAGCCTCCATGCTCTCTGGGCGATCAATAAAGTAATACATGCCCCGGCCGCTTTCAGAAAGAGCTGCCATAAGATCCTCGTTAAAATCCAGACCTACCCCAAAAGTACTCAAGGAGATTCCCGCATCCGCCTCTTGTAAAACCATGCGAGAAAGCTCGGCTGAAGAGGTGATCCCCACATTGGCCTTGCCATCTGAGAGGAGCAGCACCCGGTTAATGGTGCGTGAACTGGCAAACTCTCTGAGCTGATGATAGCCCTCAATCAGGCCAGCCCCAAGATTGGTGCCGCCATCTGCCCGCAGAGATTGGATGAGCCAACGGGTATCCTGCTCCATCCGCACTGGGCTTGAGGGCAGCACCACCTTGGCCCGATTGCTGTAGGAAACCAGAGCAAGACGATCCTGGGAGCGGAGACGGTTGATCAGAGCAATGGCAGCCTGTTTCACAGAAACCAGTTTATTTTCATCCCGCATAGACCCTGAGGTATCTATAACCAGCGCAAGGTTGAGCGGCAAACGCTTGCGCTCAATGTCCGAGGTTGCTGGGGAGGCCGTTACAAGGACCTCTAAATAATGAGGCAATGGTTCCTCTGTATAAATGGCTTTGTTGTCAAAGGTTGTTTGCAGTTGCAACGGGCCGCCAGCCAAGGCGTTTCCAACGAAGAACAGGCTTAGAAACGTACTCAGAACAGCGACCAGTAGCGGTATTGGGCAGAACAACTGTACGGCGTGCTGGAATTTTTTTTGCAAAAGACAATCGGACACTTTCATAGATTTCCTCCTGATGGTTTGAAATATTCTTGACAGTCCGGCAAAAGGTCGGAAGATGTCAAGTCAACTATTCACAACTCAATGGGTTGCCAATGCTACTCAGTAGCGCATCTCCTCTTTACTCGTGTTTTCTCTCCTTGTTCAGAAGGTCTTCGACAATATTTTTGTAGTTGATTTTCAAGCCGAACACCTCCAGATCACCTTCAATATACCTGTTTATCTTCTTTATCAGCCCCGGCAGTCCTCCTTGCTTTCTTTCTCCAACAGCCAAAGCCAGCATCTTCTCACCCTGAATCGGGCTATCGAAATGTACACCATCCAGCAGTCCCTGCACACTGTACGCTTTTTTCGTACCTTTGGGGATAATCTTTTCCAATCCCTGTTCCGCATAGTTGAGTAGGGTCTGGTAATCTTCGGTGATGTCAGGATTGTCCGGCATCGGAATGCGTTCATCCACCTTCAGTCCTTCAAAACCGGCATGAATTTCCCGTAGGGAGAGCCAAATCAGGGCGAGGAAGACCTTGCGCTCCCTGCCAATGACCGAAATATGAATGCGCCGTGCCTCGTTGTCCGCTCGAATCACTGCCCGTGCATTGAGCTGGAGATGCTGTAAGACCACCCCGGTGCGCCAGCGCAGATTCTCTGCTATCTCCTGATGCCGCTTGACAATAAAACGGGGCATGACAGAAGGGGGCAGGAAGTCCTCGTAGCGCAGTTCAAAGCGGAGTGCCTCGCTGTAGGCAAAGGCAAAGGCAGGCTCGGACACGCCCAGGAGCTGCGGGATAAGCGCCTGCCCGTCAGGCAGCTCATAGCAGAGCTCGAACTGCTTCATCAGCTCAATAATATAGACGTGATCCGCAGGCCAGTAGCGGTACTCGTCGCCCTTCTGCCATTGCAGGATCTGCTCCAGCTCATCGACCCTGAGCAGACCCTCGGCCTCGGCAATCCGGGGCGCATTGATGATCCGATACACCGCACCTGTAACCCACTTGGGATCAAGGACGTGATGGTCTTTCAGCTCAAAGGTGTCAAAGTGAATGACAATGCCCAGATCGTGCAGAAATTCGGCCAGCACATTCCGGGTGGTGCCGCCCTTGACCCCGGCATCGGCCAGGATGCCCTCGAACTTCTCATAGCTGATGCGCGGCTCGTTCATCCGCTCCAGCCGCTCTTTTGCCCGGAACCAGGCAGCGGGCCAGCGGTTCCTGGTCAGCGGCACCTTGTTCAGTTCCTCCAGCAGGGCCTGCCGGAACGGTTCTATGCCCTGTCCGGTAAAACAGGAGGTGCGGTGGAAGCCTTTGATGAACGGGTATTTGCGTTGCAGGCCAATGCGGTCAACATCAAAGCCCGGATTATCATCCTGCTTATTGAGGACCACCAGTACCGGCGAGTTACCGCCGAATATCTCAATATAGCGCAGCCAGTAGTCTGCCTTGTGGTCCTGCCTGGCATTAAGGACAAGGACATAGAGGCTGCGGCGGGAAAGGAAGAACTGGTGGGTGGCATGCATGATCTCCTGACCCCCGAAGTCCCAGAGGTTGCAGCACAGGTCCCGGCAGGCACAGGTGAGCTGCCAGCGTTTAATGCGGATGCCGTGGGTGGTTGGCTCATTCTCGTTAAACGGCTGGCCACGAAGACAGCGGGTCAGTGAGGTCTTGCCTGATGCGCCCTCTCCTACCAAGAGGAGCTTGACCTCGGCCACTTCCTTTTCCTCTTCTTCAAGGGAGGTGAAGTATTCGCGGATGGCTTCCATGCCTTGGATAGCAACTTCATAAGGTGGGGAGATGAGGGGATTACGGTAAAGTATTAATTCTATTAAGTTGGGTAGCTGAACGATTTCCGGCGGAAGTTCTGTAAGTTCGTTAAAGCTAAGGTCAAGCTCTGTCAGATTCTTTAGTTCAGAGAATTCCGGCGGTAGCGAGAAAAGTTCGTTATTGCTGAGATTAAGTTCTTTGAGGTTTTTCAGCTCAGAAAGTTCCGCTGGCAGTTCATAAAGCTGGTTGCCGCTAAGGTCAAGCTCTATTAGATTCTTCAGTTCAAAAAGTTCCGGCGGCAGCTCAATAAGTTGCCTTCCCCGGAAGTCAAGCTCTGTCAGATCCTTTAGCTCAAAAAGTTCATATGGCAGCTCGGTCAACTCTTGGAAACCGAGATCAAGCTCCGTTGCTCCAGTCTCCCTTGCCTCCTCAATCCTCCGCAACGCCTCTTCATACCCCATCGCCTGTTCCTCCGTGCCTGTTTTTCCTGTAAGATGTTGGGACACAGCATACCAACAAGCCACCCATCCCCGCAACCCATAAACCCATATACAACAAGCCCGATAGATAGTACTATCGAGCCGACCCCGATAGTATGATCGGACTGAGGAGCATCGTACGAAGCTCCCGGAGACCATCATACGATAGTCCGTCAGACCATCGTACGATGGAAGGAAAGACCTTCGAGTAAGGAAAAAGAATTCATTCGCCCGATGAAAATTTACTGCCTTGCTGATTTGCGTTGTACTACTCCACCTGCAACCCTTTCACTTCCTCCATCGTCAGTCCGGTCATCGTTGCAATCTTCTCCGCATCAAGCAGACCTGATTCGAGGAGGCTGGCTGCAATTGCCTTTTTCTCCTCTCTCCTTCCTTGCGCCTCCCCTTCCTCTCTTCCCTGCTCGAATCCTTCCTCCTTTCCCTTCAGCATCCCAGCAGTCCAGGTGGACTCTACCATGCTGGCCTGATAGTGCAGATCCTCCTGGTAAGCGGCATAGGCCCGGCGTTCTTCATCAGAGAACTTCATGATGTCTAGCTCCTGTTTGGCTTTATCAAGGCCCTTGGCACTGAATTCCTCTCTGATCTCCTCGTTCTTGAGAAAGTAAATCCATTCGTCCAAGCTATCCTTGGCAATGTCATCAAAGCTGTTCACCTTGATCAGGTAGTATTCCGGCAGAAGCTCATGGACTTTGTCCTTGCCGAACAGGGCCTGTTGCTCCCCGGATAGCAGGAGCAAGTCACTGTTATGCAGACCCCTGAACGAGGTTATGCCATGATAGACATAGTCGGTTCCCTGACCTAGGTCAAAGTAGAGGATGCTGATAGAGATAACCTTTGTTATCTCCGAATACGCCTCTCCCCTCCCTATATGCTCAGTGACCGCTTTAGCGGTGCCATAGAAAATTCGCTGCAAATAGTCAAACTCTCGGTCGTACTGCACTTCGATGATGAGTATATCGCCAGTTGTATTTTTCACCTTGAGATCAACACGGTTGAACTTGTCCCGGGCTGTTTCCCTGTTGCTCTCGCTCTCCAAGATTTCCTGAATGCGGACATCCTCTTTAAGCAGCTCGCTGAGGAAGCCCTCTAGGATCTCGAAGTTGGCCTTGCTCCGCAGCAGCTTCTTCATGGCCCAGTCAAAGCTGATCAGTTTTCTTTTCGCCATTATAGTTCTCCAGTTCTCTATTGTTTTGTACAGTACAGTTTCCTTGGGAGCGTTGTACTGTGCGAACTCTTTACTGACAAGCCAGCATCTGCTCATTGAGCCGCTCGGCCTGAAGACAGAAAGCCTCCATTCGGGCCTCAATAAGCTGGGGAAAGGGGTTGCCGTCAGTCTCAATGCAGATAAAGGGCAGCTTGCGTTCCTTGTTCAGGATAGCATCCCAGTGGGTTTTCCCGCCGTTCAGCATGGCCTTTTTTTCTGTGGTTGTGAACTTCTCGTTCAGCACTGCCTCTGCCACCCGCGAGGGCATACAGCCAAAGGGGCCGATGGAGATGATGCCGCAGGAAGGATGCAGGATCTCGTGCATGGCCGATCCCACGGTAACAATGGTCTCCACAGTAAAGTACGGGGACACATACTTGCCGCCAGCCTCCATGACCGGTTCAATAGGCGCATTGCCGTCATAAAAGAACAGGCCAGAGGGTCCGAGCCGTTTGCGGATGGCATGATTAAAGTACCGCTTCACCTGCTCTCGAATGGCAAAGCCCTTGGTTCGTTCGCCCTCAATATCATGCTTGATCAGCCAGTCAATGAACTTGATATACTCGCTGATCATGGCCGTGCGCACGATAAAGCCCCGATCCGCCAGCCGCTCCATGATGTTCTGCAGGGAGAGCGGGTCATGGCGCACGTACATCTCCCCGACCAGGGAAATCTTAGGGATCTGCTCGTAGGGCATTTTCAGGGGAATCTGTGCCAGACGGGCCGCAGATTTGGAGAGCTGCGAGGCAATAATTGGCCAGCGTCTGTGCATCACCGTTCTGATGGCCTCAAACTCCTCATGAAAGATTTGCAAGCCCGCCTCTTGATCCTTGGCCCCGGCCAACACGGTTGACCACATCTCATCAAAGAGATCACCAATGACAATGGCACGCCAGGCTGCTCGCAGGAAGTCATCCCCAAGATTACAGTACCCGTTCATAGAGGTTGGGGTAAGCATTGCCATGTCTCTGATCTTTTGGCGTTCAAGGACTCGCTTGGTGTAGACATGGTACTGTCCTAAACGACAGGGGCCGTCTGAGCTGGCCATATAATAGACTAAGATTTCACCCTGCTTGCGTTGCTTTACCCGATGCAGCAACGATCCCAAGGTGGTTTGCAGGGGCAGGCATTCCTTGCATGAGGCATGACCACGTCCCAGTTTCAGCACTTCCTCGTTTGCCGGTTCAAGGATTTCAGTGCGAATACCGATCCTGCCAAAGGCGGCTGCCAGCAGCGGGGTGACATAGCGGCTCATGGCCGGAATGAGCAGGCATACCTTGGGATCGGAGAGGGGGAGCCAGCGGGCATCCGAGGTGCGTACTCCAGTGACGCCATTTTTTTCCTCAAGCTTGGCAAAGGAAAAGGGTTGATCCGTCCCTGTCTGCTGAGGCGCAGTAGCCTTTTTCTGAATCTCTCGGTAATAGCGGACAATATCAAGAAATGCCTCAATCCGGGTCTCCAAGCCAGCATCTGCGGTATGGCTATCCAGTTCCAGCGTTAAAGAGGGCTTGCGTCCCATGACATCCCGAAAAAAGCTGA
Organism: Candidatus Electrothrix gigas; assembly: GCA_022766165.1. Lineage (GTDB taxonomy): Bacteria > Desulfobacterota > Desulfobulbia > Desulfobulbales > Desulfobulbaceae > Electrothrix > Electrothrix gigas. The sequence continues at coordinate 15,462 of QYLO01000041.1, read as the reverse complement.
CCAAAAAGGAATCAGGGCCGCAGGAAAAGTTGGTGATATAGGTGCCAAAGAGCTGGGGATGACGCTCCACAAAGCGAGTACCTTTGAGGATGATTTGCCCCATTGCCCAGTACATATTTTCGTCCTCAGCCAGTTGCTCTTCCCAATACGGCAGCATGTCAAAGGGAATCACGGCAATGCCTCGGCTGGCAAACTTGGCAGGAATGCCCTTGTTGGCCACTGAGGCAAAGGCGTTATAGGGACGGCCAAAGACAACTGTAGCGAATGTATCCGGGTCAGCTTCAATGGCAGCTAATGCCTGTTTTCCCAGCTCACGAATGTCGGTGGTAAAGCTCTTTTGGGCTGCATCTGCCGCCTCCAGAGCAGCCGGTACTTGAGCCGTATCAACCCCCATGTTGTGAGCCAATTCCTGAAATGCCTTTGTATCTGCGGTATTGCCCTGAGAAAAGTCAATAACCTGCGACACCACCTGCCCTCCAGGATTCAAGGCTGGAAAGGCGGTACGCAGATAATAGGGTTCGCCCTGCACTAAGACGCAGGTACAGGAGGTCATGTCAGGTTCACCTGTATCAAGGCCCCGGAGATGGGGCAGGAAGATGTAATCCGGCTTTTCTGCCAGCAAGGTTGCTGCGTAGTTATGGGCAATCTCTACAGGGTAACAAAAAGCTGCTCCCTGTTGGTCCATGCCCTTGGGATCTTCCTGAGAAGGCAGGGTGAGGCGAAAGCCCAGCTCGGCAAAGAAGGCATTGAAAAAGGGAAAATAGGTGTTGAGGAGAAAGGAACGGTTCATCCCCACAGTGGGCCGGATATCTGCCGGATCATTGGACGCCAGATCCCGGAAGACCCGCTGTTCCCGTTTGATGACCAGGTTCAGGTCTTCGGTCTTGACCTTGCGATTATGGATCAGGTTGTCGTAGCGGTTGCAGATGCCACCAAAGGGATAGACCTTGTCCTTGATCTTGATCCGGGAAATCTCGCAGCCCCGGTCGCAGTCCTTGCCACCGCCGCAGGTGAAGGGTTCGCCGTATTCCACGTCACGGGCAATCAGTTCCTGCAAATCATACTCCTGGGATTTGAGCAGGCCCTGTTCCATGCGCCGTTCCACCTCCAGCGCCACTCCAAAGGCCCCCATCAGACCAGCCTCTGAAGGCACCACCACATCCTTGCCGGTCAGGCTGGCCATTGCTGCGGGTACGGCCTTGTTATAGCATACCCCGCCCTGAACAAAGACCTTTTTGCCCACTGGCCGGTTGCCCTTGACCCGGTTGTTATAGTTCATGCCGATGGAGTAGACCAGCCCGGCCACGATGTCTTCTAACGGCACGTTTTCCTGAACTGAACGCTTAATATCCGAGCCAATAAAGGCGGCGCATTGGTCGCTGAAGTTGGGTGGAGCCGTGGCCCGAAAAGCGGTATCTCCAATTTCGGTCACAGCCAGACCCAGGCTTTCCTTGGCCGCCTCTTCGAGAAAGGAGCCGGTACCGGCACTGCATGCCTCGTTCATAGCATAGTCGCTGGGCACCCCGTTGGTGATATAGGTGTACTTGGCATCCTGGCCCCCGATCTCAAAGATGGTATCCACTTCCGGGTCAAAATGCACCGCTGCCGTGGCATGGGCCACAATCTCGTTGATCACGCCATCGGTCAGAGCATGGAGACCAGCGATCTGCCGCCCTGAGCCAGTCACCCCCAGGCCCTCAATGGTAACTCCTTGTTTGATCTGATCAGCCAGACTTTGATAGACTTCTTTTGAAGCCCCGATAGGGTCGCCGTTGGTACGCAAATACTCGGCCGCAACAATGGCCTTATCACTGCGCCGCATCAGCACGCCCTTGGTGGTGGTTGAGCCCACATCCAGACCAAGGATAACCCTATCGCCTTGTTGAGCGAGTCCTCGTTCCTGATGTTTGTAATCCACCATATCCTGACATGCGGACAGAGGAGGCAGGGTAGCCAATCCGGCCCGTTGGTCAGTAAAGATGGCATCCAGGGAGGTAAAAGGTTGCGCTTGATTCTCCATTGCCCAAAGTGCCGCACCCAGAGCCTCAAAGGCAGGAGCTTCCTTGGGAATATAGAGATCAGGCAGAGCCTCTTGCAAATAATGGACCATTGCCTGATTGCCTGTACAGCCTCCCACCAGCATGACCGCATTCTTAGGCAGTTTTTTGAGGAGCTCCATGACCTTGCCTGACATCATCTGCGACAGACCAGCAACGACCTGATCCTTGGGGATTCCCTTGTTCAAGGCATGGGTACAGTCACTTTTACAGAAGACCGAGCAGCGACCAGAAACCTTATAGGGTTTTGCTGGCAAATCCATCTTACCTGCCTCCTCTAGGGTAATGGACATTCGACCTAACTGTTGAAGAAAAAATTCACCGGTTCCAGAGGCGCATTTATTGCCCGTGTGGATTTCATTCACCTTGCCGTCCTCATCAAGATAATAAACCATCGTGGTCTCACCACCTGCACTGATAACCACCCGATACGGATGATCTGGTGGCAAAAGAAACGCTGTGGCCAGCTCCACGGCCTCGGGTTCAGCAAGCCCTGAAAAGTTCAACATGTTTCTGAACTTTCGTCCAGTGGCTGCAATCGTATAATCCTGAAGATCATCAATCTGCTCCAGCATTTCCCGCAGCACCTTTCTTGGATTGCCGTCATGGGCCTGGGATTGGGTAAAGAGAAGCTTTTTTTCAGCGTTGTTCTGTTCAAGCCCTGCTAAAGAGATGCTGGAAGCACCTGCGCATATTCCTAGAGATTTCATAATATTCTTTATGGTAAGGTTTTCTTGTATTCTTATATTGCTGTATTATTGTGTGTAATTAGCTTTTCCAGATAGATAATGCCTGACTGTAGACCTTTGATCTTTGCAGATCCAGATCTTTTGAGATGAGCTGGACCGCATCCTTGAGTGAGGTCTTCTTTGTGTCACGATACCAGAGAATTAATTCCTCTAAATTTTCAGGCTGTTCTTCTCTGATCTCTGGCGGACCATGAATAATCAAAACCAGTTCCCCCCGTACCTTACCACTGGTAAGCTCAATCAGCTTGGAAAGAGAGCCAGAAAAATGTTCCTCATGGCGCTTGGTTAATTCCCGAAAAAGCTGGGCCTGTCGGTCGCCAAAAACGTGGAGGCAGTCCTTGAGGGTTGCCTGAATACGATGGGGTGCCTCATAAAAAACCAAAGGGCAGCTAAACCTTCTCATCTTTTTGAGCTTTTTTATTCGCTTACCCGTTCTTGCCTCTGGAAACCCGCCAAAGTAAAAGCCTGACTTTTGTAAACCAGAAACAGAAAGCGCTGTTGCCAGAGCTGAAGGACCTGGGATGGCAACAACAGGAATACCCTGCTGACGTGCGCCCTGGACCAAGACCGCTCCTGGATCAGATATCCCTGGAGTTCCTGCATCAGAGACAAGGGCAATGTCGATCCCTTCAGAGAGTTTTTCAAGCAGATAGACGCTCTTCTGCTGTTCATTTTCTTTATGATAACTGGTCAGTTTGGCTTTAATACCCAGATGTGCCAACAGCCGGCCTGTATGTCGAGTATCCTCACAGGCAAGGAGATCGACAGAGGCAAGGGTATCCTGCATACGCTGACTGATATCGTTCAGATTACCAATAGGTGTTGCGACTATATAGAGTGAACCACTTATTTGTTGGGTTTTCATAATGAAGTCATGATGAAATAACAGAAAAAAACAAAGCAAAGTATGTTAGTTAAACTTGTAACTTCACTAATACCTTATTCGTCTCATTCTTTCAGCCTCTTTCATTCGATGATGAGAAAAAAGTTCATTTTGGTAGGCAGAAATGGTACCCTACAGATGTATGAGATGTATAACAACTATGCAACAGGCATGTAATCAGTAGATCAGTAGACAGTAGACAATGAGTAGGAACCATCTCTCCCTGCTGGAGAGAGACAACAAAATATGAAAGCCACTCGATAGTCACTCAGTACTTTCATATACAACTATTTTTACGAAATAAAATGAAGGGAACGAACAGCGTAGTAACAGAAATATTTTTATCCGTAGTTTTAGTATCATTAGGTTTCTTTTCAGGAGGCTTCCTTGCCGGTTGCGGCTCTGATCTTCCATTTACGGCACAATACACCTCGCCAAATCAGGTTATTATCATGTATCAGGGTAAAAAGTATACCTTGGAGCGTTATGGTATTCCTGCTTCAGTACCCTTTAGCTATAGATTTGAACAGGATGGGGATCTTGATCTGACGATTAACAACAAACTCTATGAGGTAGACAGTCCTTACGATAGAGATAAGAAAAAGAAGAAGAAAAAGAAAAAAGTCAATACATCATCCGCTCGATGAAAAAGGGATTGAAGCGGCTCTACAGCTTTTTTCAGCAAGAAAATCTGCACGTTCTCTTTGTTGTTATCTTGTTGATCATCTTGGCAAGCAGTGCTTTGATCGCTTGGTTGGAACCAAATGTCTCTTTTGCCAATGGGATATGGTGGAGCATTGTCACGCTGACCACGGTCGGTTATGGCGACATTTCCCCGGAAACCGCTGCTGGCCGGATGCTGGCCGTTCTGGTTATGTTTTTTGGTATAGGGCTGCTTGGCATGCTCAGTGCGGGGCTTGCCACAATGTTAATCAGCAGGAAGATACGGGAGAATAAGGGGATGAGTCCTTCAGTTGTTGAAGATCATATTATCATCTGTGAGTGGAATTATCGGGCAAAGGCAATTCTCAAAGAGTTACGAGCTGATGCGCAAACAAAAAAAAAGCCCATAGTATTAGTTGCTGATATTGAAGAAATACCGGTTGATGACCCTCATCTGTTCTTTATTCGCGGCGTGGTTTGTGAAGAAACCCTTGAAAAGGCTAATCTAAAAAAGGCAGAGACAATTATTGTGCTGGGCGATGATGCAACAGAGACCACAGCTCGTGATGCCAAGGTTGTACTGACCACGTTGACTGTTGAAAGCATAAATCCAGATGTCTACTCTGTGGTTGAGTTGGTCGATAAAAAGAATGAACCACATTGTCGGCGTGCCAATGCAGACGAAATTATCATTGGCAGCGATTTAAGCAGTCATTTGATAGCCAGTGCGGCTTTAGATCATGGTATTAGCCGAGTTGTCATCGAACTCTTAAGCAATCGTTATGGCAACGAACTCTACTCTATGCCTGTTCCAGCAAACATGGTGGGAAAAGATTTCTTAGATATCTTTGTGACGATGAAGAAAAGGCAGAATATTATAGTAATTGGTGTTCAAAAGAGAGATACAGAAGCCTTTCTCCCTAATCCAGATGCAGACTATTTAGTGACAGAGGACGATCTCCTCCTGGTTATTTCTCAAGATAGGGTAACAGCTTGATAGGATTATAACACGACAGAATATAAAAAATAATTCCCAGCCTCACCAGCCCTCTACACCTCAGTACACGTCTAACAGCATTTTATCTCTGATATATTTCAAGATTTGTTATCTGAATTGTTTATTTTTGTGATATAGTTATATGTAAAGGTGCTGACTTTTCTAGCCTCATAGTTTGTTATCCTGTTATTCCTCCCCGCTGGAGAGGGACAACAAAATATGAAAGTTTGATACTCAGTATTTTTTATAATTATTACTATAGATTAATATTCTATACTATAGGGGATAAACGTATGCGCCAATTTGTCATAGATGAACTCTCTTTTCTTGAGTACGATAACCTAGATAACTATCTCAAACGAAATTTAAAACCAGGGCCAATGAACGGTGTATTTTGGCTTGAATTACCAGAGGATATTTTGGCTACAACCCAGCTCAATCATCCTGATTGCGGGCCGTTTTACTTCTCTTTTCTTTTGGAAAAAACAGAGATCCGTATTGAATTTTTGGTGCGAAGTTCTCGTAATATCCGTTGTTCCTGTATTGACTGGGCTACTCCTGAACAGAGAACGTTTCTTCTTGACTTTATTGATAATATGATAAAGGAAGAGTATATTATGGTTTGAGTCTGTTTTAACTCGTTTTTGACTCGTATATTTTACGTCGGGCGCAAGACCAGATGATCCATGATATACTGACGGCGGTCAGGCGTGTTTTTCCCCATGTAAAACGTAAGAACTTTACTTACTTCTGAAAGATTATCTAACCGTACTGGCTGGATTCGCATATCCGGCCCAATAAATTGCTTAAACTCGGGTGGCGATATCTCGCCAAGTCCTTTAAAGCGGGTAACCTCTACAGAAGCAGCACTGCCCCGTCCCTTTAACACCTTTATTGCCTTGTCTTTTTCTTGGTCAGAATAGCAGTAAATAGTTTTCCTCTTGTTTCTGGCCCGAAAAATCGGGGTCTCCAGAATGTAAATGTGGCCGAGCTTAATCAGCGGTTCAAAGTAATGAAGAAAAAAGGTAAGGAGCAGGTTGCGGATATGCAGTCCATCCACGTCTGCATCGGTTGCCAGGATAATCTTATCAAAACGCAGGTCAGCAATAGAATCCTCAACATTCAGGCCCCGCATGAGGGAATACATCTCATCATTTTTATAGAGCAGGTCAAGGCGTTGACCAAAAACATTCATGGGCTTTCCCTTCAGAGAAAACACAGCCTGCGTCATAGGGTCACGGGAAGAGACAATAGAGCCAGCAGCCGACTGTCCTTCAGTGATGAAGATCATATTTTCCCTGTCCTTTTTTGAGGGCCGTTGTCGGGAGGGGTGGTGTTTGCAGTCCTTGAGCTGAGGAATTTTAAAGGCGATCTTTTTGGCCTTTGCCTTGGCCTCCTTGCGTACAGACTGTAACTCTTTGCGAACGCGTTCATTACGCTGCACCTTGTTCATAAACAGTTCAGTGCTTTCTGGATACTTATACAGGTACGTGGCTACAGCCTCTCGCACAGCATGAACAATCCAGCTCTTGACATCGGTATTGCCTAGTTTATTCTTTGTTTGCGACTCAAAAACCGGTTCCTGCACCTTCACAGCAAGGGTGCCAACAATACCATCTCGCACATCTTTTCCAGTGTATTTTTTGCCAGAAAACTCATTCACTCCCTTGAGTATTCCTTCTCGAAAGGCAGAGAGATGGGTTCCACCCTCAGAAGTATAGGTGCCGTTGACAAAGGAATAATAGGTTTCGCTGTAGTCGTCTGTATGGGTAAAGGCGAACTCTAAGGCCGTTGCAGAAGACAGGACAGGGGGATAGATACCCTTGTCACCGATTTCCTTGTGTAAGAGATCAAGTAACCCCTTTGTAGAGTGATATTTTTTTTCTGCCTCCTCTCCTTCTTCTGCAAGTGGAGGAGTGAGATACAGGGTTAATCCAGCATTCAGATAGGCATAACGCCATAAACGCTGATCAACATAGTCCATGTCAAAAGAGTAACTGGGAAAGGAGTCAGCATCGGGCAGAAATTCGATCAGGGTCCCGTCTTGTTCCTCGGTAAGCCCCTCTTCCTCATGTACCAACGTACCCTGCTCAAAAACAGCCTTTTTGAATTGCCCTTGACGAAAGGCGCAGACCATAAAAGAGGCAGAAAGGGCATTAACAGCCTTTGTTCCGACACCATTTAAGCCTACAGAAAATTGGAAAACATCTGTGTTGTATTTGGCTCCAGTATTGATAACAGAGACACACTCCACAACCTTTCCCAGCGGGATACCACGCCCGTAGTCACGAACCCTGCATTGGCCGTTTTCCTTGATGGCAATATCAACCTGTTTGCCGTATCCCATAATATACTCATCCACGGCATTATCAATCACCTCTTTGAGCAGGATATAGATACCATCATCAGGGTCAGAGCCATTGCCGAGTCGACCGATATACATGCCAGGGCGTTTACGGATATGCTCCAGAGAGCTAAGGGTCTTGATCTTTGATTCGTCGTATTCTGCTGCTTGATGTTCTGACACGGTATTTTTTTGTTATCTCCCTTCCTCATGAAGGGAGTGGAATGGATTTTGCTTTTATATTTCAAGGTGGTGTCAATGCATTGGCAATACTACTAATGCTACCTCCTTCTATGCGCCACTCGAAAAATCCCCAGCTTTCCCAAAAACTTATCCAATTCAATCATGATCAGACTGGGAAAAAAGCAGCAAAGGATTAACGGCCACCACTCGGCAGGGAACGGTGCGGTCTTGAACAGAGATGCCGCCTCAGGTATAGCTGTAGGAATCAACCGTATCAGGAGACTGAGTGCAATACCGGCCAGCAACCAAGGATTGCCCACGGGACTGAGGGTAAAGATCGACCTATCCACTGAGCGAGCAGAAAGAACGTAACCAAAATGGGCCAGCAGGATCGCCCAAAATGCAGCGGTTTGCGCTTGGGTCAACAGCAGAGGATCAACCAATTTGCCATCAACCACAGCTGCTGCACCGAAATAATAGTAGAGCAGGAAACTGGGTACAGAAATCGCCAGCCCGATAAAGACAACACGTCGCAAAAACAAGGCGTCAATAATACGGACGTGGGAACTGCGCGGCGGAGATTGCAACAGGCCCTTCTCCTTTGCTTCCATCATCAAGGGCATGGTCAGCAGAACGGAATCAAGGAGGTTGATCCAGAGAATCTGGACTGGTTCAAGAACAAAGCGTACTGAGAACACCGGAATAAAGGAGGCCATCAAGATGGCACCGATGATCAGCAAGGCCTGGGCTGCATTGGTGGGCAAGGTATAGAGAATTGCCTTGCGCAGGTTATTCCAGGCATGACGCCCCTCTTCCACAGCCGCTACAATGGTGGCAAAGTTATCGTCTGCTAAGATCATATCAGAGGCCTCTTTGGCCACTTCAGTACCACTGACGCCCATAGCTATACCGATATCTGCCACCTTAAGTGCTGGTGCATCGTTGACGCCGTCACCGGTCATGGCCACCACAAGGTCGTGGCTACGCAGACTCTCGGCAATATGCTGTTTATGTTCCGGCGCCACCCGGGCAAAGACGGACACCTCCTTGACCGCCTGAAACAGTTCCTCATCGCTTAAGCCTGTCAACTCTGTACCGGTCATGACCTGATCAGCGGCAATGCCCAGCTGTCGTGCCACGGCCTGAGCAGTATCCGGATGATCTCCGGTAATCATCACTGTCCGGATACCTGCCTGTTTGCATTGGGCAACCGCTTCAATGGCGGACTGTTTGGGCGGATCAATCATGCCCTGCAATCCTGCCAGACAGAGCCCCTCGAGCTGATCATGGCTGAGGTCATTACAGTCTGATGTCACCGGCAGGATGGCAAAGGCCAGGGTACGCAAGGCATCACCGGCAAAATCCTTTGCCGCTGCCAGTACCTGCTCCCGATCAATGGGTTCCTGTTCCCCCTTTTCATTCAGCTGGGTTGCGCACATGGAAACAACCATCTCCGGTGCGCCCTTGACCAGGATATAGGGCTGTTCCCGGTCTTTGACCAGGACCGCCATATACTTGGTTGAGCTGTCAAAGGGAATTTCCGTACAGCGGTGGACGCTCTCTATCTTCAGTTCGGCTTTGGCACCGGAGACACGCAACGCAATCTCGGTGGGATCTCCTGTAGCAGGCCCATGCACGGTCAGGGAGGCGTTGTTGCAATAGAAGCCGGTATAGAGGGTTTGTAATAATGCAGGATGGGCATGGACATCCTGGGCCTCGTTCTCCAGTAAAAATTTGCCTTCAATCGCTTCACCACTGCCGGTCACGTTGTAGACCTGCCCACCGGCGAAGATGTGGGTCACTGTCATACGGTTTTCTGTCAGCGTACCGGTTTTATCGGAACAGATGACCGAAGTGGCGCCCAGGGTTTCCGCAGCAGGCAGTTTTCTGATCAGGGCCTTGCGCCTCGCCATGACCGTGCAGGACAGGGCCAGAATGGAGGTCACCAAGGCTGGTAGCATCTCAGGGATGGCAGCGACGACCAACGATATTGCACCGAGAAAGCTGTAGCTCACCTGATAGCCTAGATACACCCCGATCAGAAAATTAAGACCACCAATGATCAGGATCACAATGATGAGTGTGTGTACAAACTCCTGCATTTTTTTCTGCAGAGGTGTTGTACCAGAGTCGGCAGCTTGCACCAGGCCAGCAATTTGACCGAACACCGTCTTCGCACCAATGGCAACCACCAAGGCAAGGGCCGAACCCCGGGTCAGATACGTTCCAGAGAACCCCATATTACGCTGATCGCCAGGGACTAGATCAGTACCCTGCAAGGCGTGACTGGACTTTTGTACGGGTACTGACTCACCTGTCAGGGATGACTCGTCTATATAGGCATTATTTGTTTCAATAAAGCGAACATCAGCCGGAATCTTGTTCCCTCCTTCCAACACCACAATATCACCCGGTACCAGATCACGGGCTGCGATTTGCTGCTGATTCCCTGCCCGCACTACCAGACATTCCTGGACCATCATGTTGCGCAGGGCATCCAATGCACCTTCGGCCTTGCCTTCCTGGACAAAGCCTAGGATCGCATTCAATATCACCACTCCTCCGATCACTAGGGTGTCAGGCAACATATGATGACCCATCGCCGTCAATACACCTGTGATCAGTGCCGTGATCAGCAGAATAATAACCATAGGATCGTTAAACTGACGCAGAAACCGCACCCATGCTGGCGTTTTTTTGAACTGTAGCTCGTTCGCACCATAGTGCTGCTGCCGTTCCCTTGCCAGTTCAGGATCTAGCCCTAATCGGCTGGTTTCTAATGTCTTCAACACCGCATCTTCGTCCATCTGATACCAGGGTATACCTACATCCTGTTCATTGTTGACACTTTTGTTCTGCATATCGTACTCTCTTTCTGATCTTTCTGACTATGGATATCGTTAAGGGGAATGCTGAACCGACAGAGTATATGTCGCCCTTGCCCTTTGGTAGGGTAGTTCCGAGAACTTGCCTTGTCAAAGATTTTATTGTGCAGGCGGTTTACAATGTGGAATTAATAAATATAGTCGCCCGTTTTATGGGCTTTTTTGAGAGAAGGACATTTTTTATACTGTCATTCTTCTGGTTTGATGCAGTTTTTTGTATTTTTACCGAAAAAAGTGTTTGTTTCTCAATTCAATGGGGTCAGCCATAAAAAACTGCTGTCTGGTGGAGGTGCGAAACAAAGGATCTGGATGCCGCAGCTTCTGAGGCAAAGGAAAAATAGCTGCCACGGCATCAGCATACCAGATGACTGTTGTGACACGAAATGAAGGGGATTTTTTCCCGAGCCGTCAGGCAATACTGAATCCGTGGAAGATGCTTTGAGGCTTGGAAGCATTATCGCCTCCATATTTGTTCTATTACAACAATTCCAGTTCTGGGATCAATCGAGTCTGACCCCATTGATTGTGATTGATTGTGCGTATCAACTGAGCCAGTTTTCCACCCGCAACCCGGCAACTCGTTCAAACTCCCTGAGATTATTTGTAACAACAATTAGGCCTTCGCTCCGGGCATGTCCGGCAATATGCAGGTCATTCACCCCGATGGGCTTTCCGCATCGCTCCAGATCAGCACGGATATCGCCGTAATTTTCAGCCGCCTTTTGGCCGTACTCCAGGATTTCTAACCGGGATGAAAAATCCTCCACCTGTCGCAGGTTATGTTCCGGTTTGGCAAATTTTTCCACGCCATGCATCAATTCGGCAAAAGTGATTGAGCTGATACACATTTGGCCGGCACGACGATTGAATGTATCCAGTACCTCCAATGGTCGACGTTTGATCACATAAATTGCAATATTGGTGTCGAGCATATATTTGAGCATCAGAACGCTTCCCTTTCCTGTTGTTCCTGCGAAGCGCGTTCTGTCATAAAATCATCTGTCACTTTTTCATCGGACTTAAAAAAACTGTCCCAAGTATTTTCAACCGGTGAAAGTACACGATCTTTTCCCACAACCCGCACGACAACTTTTTTTACTGAACCAGGAAAGCGGGTTTCTACAGGCAGCCTGACTGCTTGGGTTCGATTATTGACAAAAACTGATCCGGTACGCATAAAGAACCTCCTTTAAAATGCTGGTGTATACTGAAAGTATATAGCATGTTGTCGTGATCCGCAAGTGTAAGTCGCCGCTTTATGTTATCATGTTGATGTCAAACAAAAGGGATGGCCGAGGTGGCCGGAAAGGTCGGGCTGGTTTGTGAGAGCCTGTACAAGGCTCTCGCCGGAGAGGGTAATCCGAGGTTTTTCACGGTCAGCAGAGTCATCAAGGCATTGGGATACCGACTGGCTGTTGCGTGAAATTTGATTTACTCTGACCCCATTGATCTTTGATTTCCCAGAGACGGATCAATAAAGCCTACAATTCAGCTACCTCAATGGAGCATTCCTTGGCAGTCCTGATCAATTTTTTATCTAAGGTCAAAAGAATAGCATTATTTCTTCGAGCCGCAATCAAATACATAATATCATATACACTGTGACCCAAGGTAGATGATAGTTTGAAAGCCTCTCGAAAAAAGTCATGTTCATCAATAAAATCATCAGGCAGAGCTATAGCTTGTTCAAGGCCTAGCTCACAGTCCTGCAAAGAAAGATCTGTCAACCGCTGATATTTCCAAAAAACATTTGTGACTTCCGAAATAAACAGAGTCGGTGCGATCACCCAGTCCGCCTCACTAAGATACCTATTCAACAGCCCTGCCATAGGGCGTTGCAGAACAACTTCCACCACCGCATTTGCATCAAGGACAGCGATCATCGCTCACGATCCTCCCTGATAAGTTGAACAAGATCCACAGGTGCCATTTTTTCACCTACAAAGCATGTCTGCTCAGCAATAGTCCGAAGCAATTTTCTCCTGCGGTCTTTATGAGAAACAGTGGTCTCCATACCTCGTGCCAAGGTAATGATAGCCTCCTGGGCAAGACTGCGGCGTTCCGCTTTCGCCCTTTTTTGCAAACGATGATAAATATTTACCGGCAACTCTCTTACTTGTAAAGATGGCATGGCATTTCTCCCTAAAAACGTATTTTCAATCTGTTCTTTAAACCTCTCTTGAGAGTAATGCATTTTTCATCATTATGCAATCAGCCGTGTTTTTTTTATTCTGATGGAGTCCGGGTCTGTTCAGGGTAATCAGAGATTTTCCACGGTCGGCAGGGGCATCAAGGCCTTGGGGTGCCGACCGGCTGTTGCGTGAAGGCGGGAAACAAAGGAGCCGGATGCTGTTTTTGCAGCAATTCCGATTCCGAATGTCAGCCGTAAAAATTGGATTAGTAAGAAAAATCTTGACGGATACCCTAAAATACAGCTAGACTGTCTAGGTGGAAGGGGCTAAAAAGAAATAACTGCAAGGAGAACAATATATGATAAGAAGAACAACTTGGGCACTTCAGGATGCCAAAAACAAATTCAGTCGAGTGGTCAACGAAGCACTCACGCAGGGGCCGCAATATGTCATGCGGCGGGGGGTTAATACCGTCGTTGTCCTGTCGGTCCGTGACTATGAAAAATTGACCTCGCAGAAACCCTCGTTTACCGACTTTCTGTTGAGCATTCCAAAAATCGACAATGATGCCGATCCGTTTAAGAGACAGCATGAATATCCGAGGGAACTCGACCTATGAACTATCTGCTGGACACATGCGTGATTTCCGAGCTGGTCAAGCCCCGACCGAATACGGCGGTGACAGACTGGCTTGCCCGGATTCCTGCGGATCGTCTGTTTCTCTGTTCCCTCACGATAGGGGAGTTGAAACGGGGTATTATGCGCCTGACCGATTCAAAAAAGAAAAATCGCCTGATGATGTGGCTTGAGACGCTGCTGGCAGATTACGGTGACCGGATTCTTCCTGTTGATCGTGCTGTTGCCGAAGCATGGGGGATTATGCAGGCGCAGGCGGAGGATTCAGGACAGAGGATGTCGATTATTGACGGATATATTGCGGCCACGGCATCAGTGTATCAGATGACTGTCGTGACACGAAATGAAGGGGATTTTTCCCCGAGTCATCAGGCAATACTGAATCCGTGGAAGATGCTTTGAGTCAGCTTGGAGGTCCGGCAAGCAATGATGATCAAGATAGCCCAAAAAGGTCGGGCTGAATCGTGAGAGGTTTTACAAGGCTTTTGCCGGAGAGGATAATTCGAGATTTTCCACGGTCAGCAGGGGCATCAAGGCATTGGGGTGCCGACTGGCTGTTGCGTGAAGACGGGAAACAAAGGAGTCGAATGCTGTTTTGCAACAATTCCTATTCTGGGATCAATGGAGTCCGATCCCATTGATCCCCCTAGCGTATAGATTTAATTTTACTCCGACCCCAATTTGACCCTATTGATGCTCGCTGATACGGAGAGAGGTGGCCCGCATCCTACCGGGCTGCGATGCTATTTAATTAACAATGTAAACACAATAACCGCCATGCTCACTAGCTTTATTAGGGCCTGCGTAAACACCAGTACCACATGCTTTATTTGTTGTATAACTAGTACGCATTTTTTTACCTTTTAACCAAAGACAATATCCACCATGTAAATCTGGCCGGTTTGGACCTACATATACACCGTCTGGCGCACAATTTTTATCCATAGTGTAGCTTGTATGCATTTCGAAAACACCTTTTTTGTAATGAAGACATACTCCTCCATGTTCCTCCGCCTTGTTGGGACCAACGTAAACTGCATCTGCACCACAGTTTCGCGTTAAGGTGTATTCTCCCCACAGATCTTGTGCGCTAGCGGTAACCGATATTGAAAGTAGTATTACAGAAAAAACGAGTATGGAGATTTTCATAGTTATTTCTCAAAATTGTAGTTTAAAAAACAGAATATAAGATATAATATCCATCCCGGCCCGGCGGACCGGGATAACAAAGCTTGAAGTTACTTACAATAACACTCAAAATTTGAACGTTTTGCAATATTTGTAATACAAATATTTGCCCAATCATTTATCGGGCCAAGCGGTCCAATATTCATACCGGGTCTTTTACCTTCAGCTTCTGCTCGACAAACATAATAAGGACGTCCATTGTGGATATTCGAAGCCCCGGTTACTACATCAGTCTGAAGAGGTTTTAGATTAACCTTTTTACAAGTATCAAGACAATTTACAGCATTACTTTTTACCCATTGACCTTCTTGGTGTCCGCTTGCAGTACATGGAAATACCAACAGGGAAAAAATTACAAAAAGTTTAAACATGATATCCTCCTTTAGTCGTTAAATTTATTTTTTTCTAACCGCTAAATAATAACGATAACTGCGTTTAAAGTAGATTTTTCTACCCAAAAACGTCTCCCAGTGATCAATATTGATATTTTTGAAATACAAAATATAGTCGTTTGGATTTCCTTTCCCTGCAAGAAAAGTAACAGCATCAAGTCCGAATTCCTTCAACCCGTCTATTTTATCCCGGAAGTATTCATATCCGTGCGGAACACCGAAGTACCTCACATTGAGCGGGTTGCCTTTTTTGAAAAATAGATTAAAATCTACTATAATCCCATATCTTTCACTCTAACTATATTGTAATAATGGTAAAATACTCTGTTGAACGAATTGATCATTTAGGCATA
>QYLO01000040.1 GCA_022766165.1 Candidatus Electrothrix gigas | reverse complement strand
ACCTGTCTATTAATGCTTTCATGAGTCGCTCCTTTTTGTATCCTGAAAGTTATATGGTTACTTTCATTCTACATGAGGAACGGCTCTACTTCTACGATCATTGGGTTGCGGGCAAAGCCCGCTTTAGTCTTTAGGTCTTAGATCTTAGGTCTTGTGTTCCGTTGTACGCCCGTTGTAGATGGATGTTGCTGAAAATCGCTCCCTGGGCTTTATTTCTTGATTTCTTGAATTTTTCTTGAATACCACCTGCTATGTCTGAACAAATATCAGAACCAGTATCAAAACAGAAGATCACTCTCACTCTTGGCACCCTTGGTCCAGAACAATCCCATGCCTGGCAGGCTGCCACCCAGTATGCACCCCAGGCTGAGATCACCTTGTACCCGCATTTGAGCGGACTCGTCAATGCCTTTATTACCCAAAAGGTTGATCAGATTGTCCTGCCAATATTCAACACCAGACAAGGGGAAAACAAACAGTATTTTCGTCTTTTTGAGCAGATAAAGAGAGGCTATTGGCTGGATAATGTTGTCTTGCCCACCAATCTCTCTCTTGGCGTCTTTGCTCCTGATATGCGGATACAAGAGATTGAGGTGTTGCTGGGCAGACGAGCCGTGTTCCGCCAATGTGAGGACTATATCTATAAAACCTTTCCTGATGCAGCCCTGACCAGTGTACAGGATATGGAGCAGGCTGTTCGCCGAATTCAGGAGCAGGGTTTGAGAAACCACGGAGTTATTGCCACTGCCGAGCTGCTGGATGCCCTTGGGTTACATACTGTTGAGCGAGAGGTTGCTCCCCATAATCGTACCCGCTATGCGGTTTTGGGTCGAGAACTCTCCAGAACAACAGGCTACGATGCCACGGCCTTTATCACAGAACCGCTTGACGACCGGGTTGGGCTGTTAGTGGACATCTTAGGAGAATTTTCTCGCCACGGTATCAATATTCTGGATATAAGTTCAGAAAATGATGTGAAAACCCAGAAGCTGCAAATCTATCTTGAGGCAGAAGGGCATATTAACGATACAACGCTTCAGGAGGCTGTCACCTGTATTGAGGAACGGGTTATTGGTCAGCGTAACCGTCTACGCCTGTTGGGCTGTTTTCCTCGGGTGGATATGCGGCCCAAGAATATCAAGTCCTTTGGTTTTATTGGGACTGGCCCCATGAGTGCTTGGTTTGCTGACCGCTTGGAAAACGAAGGCTATCGAATTTTCATGACCGGACGCACTACCGAACGCAGGCCAGAACAGATGATTCCTGAGGTTGATGTGGTGGTGGTATGTGTCCCCATATCTTTTACAGCAGAAACGATACGTCAATACGGTCCTCTTCTTAAAGACGGCCAGGCTTTAATTGTATTGGCAGGTGAATCAGAAACAACCCTGAAAACAGCATTAGAGGTAACAGGTTCAGGGGTAGAAACCATGCTGGTTCACAACCTTTGGGGTCCCCAGGCTGCAACCATGAAGGATAAAAATGCCATTGTGGTCCGAACTGGTCGCAGCGGGAAATTTTGCTCAGAGTTTGAGGCGTTTTTGTACAAACACGGTGCAAGCATGTACCAGGATTCAGCGGCAAAACATGATCTGCTCATGGGAATTGGACAAAAGCTCCCCACTGTTATTTCTGTGGCCTTGGCCATGACCTTGGAGGAAAATGGCATTACTGCCGAAGATCTGGCCTCGCACTGTACCCTGACCTCACTCTATCCTATTTTGGCTATGGCCAGGGTTCATTCACAAAACCCCAGAACATACGCTGAAATTATGTCCACCTCTGGGGAGAGCCGTAAAATTGTTCATGACTTTAACAGGTATCTGGGGCAGGTAATGTCTGTTGCAGATCAGGGAGACCAAGAGGGCATTGAGGCATTGTGCAGGATCATGGAACAGAACAGTCAGCACCTGAGCGAATCGTTTCTTCGTAACCGTATGGAGCAGGCCAAGGCCGTGGATGAGGTCTTGGGGGCTATTATTTGATTTTTTCACAAAGCAATGTCTCTGCAATGTCTCTGTTGACGTAAGCGCAGTTCATGCTTAACATGTTCGTCATGTCCATAATGTCCAGTTAAAAATTTAGAAAGAGTGGGAAAAGTTATGAAAAAAAGTTTGGACACCATTTTGCTCGTTGTTTTGATTGGTCTTGTCTCCCTCCTTCTTTTACGTGTATTCAACGGAACCGGACTGTCTTGACATAAGCAGCAGAAACCGCAGTTCAGCGGAGTACAACAACATACGCTGCCTGTTCCATCCTCTGAAACTGAGCGATGATATCGGTTGCAGCACTATAATATTTTACTATCTGTCGGAGTGTATACATGCTGGAAAGAGCACTTGCCTATCTTGAAGAAAAACATACCTGTCCCCATTGCAATACAGAGTTGAGCCTTTGTCATGCCCCTCCTATGCACGTAGGCGATGGCCTTGGTTGGGGATCAGAATTTCTCTTTATCTGCTTAAATAACGAATGCTCTCTTTTTACCAAAGGGTGGGAGTATATTGAAACACAGTACGGCCATGTGGGATCGTATCGCTACATGGAGATTCCCAACAGTAAGGAAAGCTATAATATGATGGTTGCCGGTGAATCGGCATTTACTGGAAGCGTTGTTGATGTGGAGGCACTGAAACAGCAAAACGCTCGCTATAAATCAGAAAAAGAGGCTGTTGCCAAGCTGGACACCTGTGTCGAGGCTCGTGATTTGGGGCCAGTGCTTTTTCTTTTGACGGATAATGCCGCTAATATTACTGACCGCAAGCGGGCTGCCTCCTTACTTCCAGCAATCAATGACCTCTCCTGTATTGAGGCGCTACGGAACCACGATTTTTCCAATACGCAACTGGAGCAAGATATTAATCTGGCCATTAATAAGATTCTGGCAAATCATTTTTTGCGGGAATGTCCCTACTGCGCCGAATTAATTAAATCTCGTGCAAAGGTTTGTAAACATTGCAGTAAAGAAGTTGTCTAGAATCTGACTTTTTTCTTGCTAAAATAGCTCATCAAGGGTATATAATCCTCTCACAGCAGATTTGATTGTGGTGAACGTAGCTCAGCTGGTGGTAGCACCGGGTTGTGGCCTCGGAGGTCGTGGGTTCAAGTCCCATCGTTCACCCCATGATGTTACGGCGTTTCAGGAGGCTTATCCTGGAACGCTTTTTTTTTGCCTGAGAAAAAAGATCAAATCCTCTGTTTTGCCTGTTGATTTTTTTCCTCTCCTTGCTGTAACATTGTACGGATAGATAGAAAAATATTTTTTCTGAATCCTCAACTGTAACCGTTTATATGAAAGTACTCTCTTTCATATTTTGTCATATTTTGTTGTCCCACCCCAGCCGGGTGGAATGGGAGTTATTATGAAAGCTGCTGTTGTTTACGGAGCCGATGATATCCGTATTGAAGATTATCCTGATCCGGTTGCCGGACCAGGCGAGGTCGTTGTTGCAACAAAAGTTGCAGGAATCTGCGGAAAAGATGTTAAAACCATGCTGGGCCAAGGGCTGACAGAAGACCTCCCTACTATTCTTGGTCATGATGTATCCGGTGAAATCAGTGCGCTTGGAGAAGGGGTACAGGGGTTTTCTGTAGGGGAACCCGTTGTTGTGTACCCGATGGCTGTTTGCGGAAACTGTCATTACTGTCTCCAGAAACGCTATAACCTCTGCGAACAGGCTATTGGCATTGGACACGGTTTAGATGGAGCCTTTGCCGAATACGTACGTGTTCCAAAGGAAATTATTGCACTGGGAGGATTGATCAAACTTGATGACGAGATATCCTTTGAAGATGCTGTGATGGCTGAACCGCTGTCCTGTACATTTGCAGCAGCCCGGGCAAATAAGATGAAAGAGGACCAGACCGTGCTGATTATTGGTGGCGGCTCTATAGGACTCATGCATCTCAAAACAGCAAAATGGACAGGCTGCAAGGTCATTGTTGTTGATATTGTTGATATGCGATTGGCTATGGCTGGTCAGATGGGAGCAGATCACCTGATTAATTCAGCAGCAGTAAACCTGCATGAGGAAGTGATGAACATCACACAGGGCCGTGGGGCAGACGTGGTGATTATCTCTGTTGATATTCCTGATGTTATTGAGAGTTGCCTGCCATTGGTTGCCAAGGGTGGAGTGTGCAATGTATTTGGTGCTGCTTCTGCAACAGAGGGAACAGTTGATCCTAGCTGGCTGCATCAACAAGAAATTACTCTGACCGGAACCTCTGCATCCACACTCGCTGATTTTCAAAAATGTCTGCAGTTGATCAGAGAAGAGGCAATTATTGTTTCCGATCTGATCTCCCATCGTTTCACCTTGGATAGCTTTGATAAGGCCGTGGAGAGTGCCAAGAGTTTAGAGATGGTTCGAGGGGTTATCACCTGTGGTGAAATGGTCTCTGTTTCTTTTTAGTTGTATATAATATACTTTTTATTTTTTGTCGCCCCGCATCCCCCATAAAAAAAGAAAAGAGAACAGAGAAAAAAGCGGGGATTGATATTGAGCTGAATGGTCACTGTTCTGTTTATTTTTATTGTAGCCAGCTTGGCCTCGTTGACCTTAACGCCTGTTGTGCGGCTGTTGGCCTTGCATTTTGATTTGACAGATAAACCCTCTGCCCGCAAGATGCACAGCGGAAAAATTCCTCGAATCGGAGGTGTTGCCCTGTTTGGCAGCTTTTTCCTCCCCTTTCTTCTCCTCTTTCTCTTCAACCAATACAGCCCTGTAACTGAGGATTTTTTTTCAGACAACAGCCCTTTCTGTTTTGTTACTGGAGCTCTTCTGATCTTTTTACTCGGACTCCTTGATGATATTCGAGAGCTGAGTTTTCTGTTGAAGATATTTGGGCAGTTGCTTATAGCGCTCTTTATCTACTGTTGCGGCTTCCAGATTACCGCTGTCACTACCCCGTTTGGGGCTGATTTTGCCATTGGATTTTTTTCCCTTCCCCTGACGATTTTCTGGTTTCTCCTTGTTATCAACGCAATTAATTTTATCGATGGACTGGATGGGCTTGCCGCTGGGATCTGTCTCTTTGTCTCGCTTGCCATGCTCTTTGTTTGCCTGGTCAACGGGCAGCTTACATCAGCTCTGGCCTTTGCTGCCTTAGCCGGTGCCTTACTTGGTTTTCTACGCTATAATTTTTATCCGGCTTCTATTTTTATGGGGGATAGTGGCAGTTATTTTCTTGGTTACTGTCTGGCGATCCTGAGTATTGGCGGGACAATCAAGGGTCAGGTTGCAACAGCCCTCTTAATCCCAGTTATTGCCCTTGGTATCCCTTTGATGGATACCCTCTGGGCTCCTCTCCGGCGATTTATGAACGGGCAGAGTATTTTTCAGGCCGATAATAAACATATTCATCATCGACTGGTCAGGCTTGGCCTTACGCACCGACGAGCTGTTTTAGCACTGTATTGCTTAACTGTCCTGCTTGGCATTGCGTCCATGTTTTTGGTTCATACCCAAAATCAAAGTGCCGCATTAATTATTTTTGTCTTAGGGATAGGATTTATAGGACTCCTTCATTATCTGAGCGACTCTAGTCTGTTCAGCGTTGAAAATATTGCCTCTTGGGCGCGTGATCTGACCGATGAAAGCGGAATTAGTCTGCAACGGCGTCTTTTTTTTCAGCATCAACGAAAGATTTCTGCGGCTGCTGACCCTGAACAACTGTGGGAGGCTGTCTGTGCCTCTTTAGAGATCTTGGCATTTGATTATGCTGAATTTCAATATATTCAACAGAATGCCGCTGGTACAGCTAAAACTTCACAGCGTACATTGAGTACATTTACATTTAGCTGGAGGGGAGTTCAACAAGGGGAGGGGGGGACGGGTACTGCTCGTCCTGCTCTTTCTCATGCCTCTGTTTTGCGGATTGAACTCCCCTTGCATCAGCTTACAGATAATGGCACTGCAATGCACTTTGGCAGCCTGTTGCTTGTAAAGGATATGAGCCATACCGTCACAGAACCGTATCTGTTGAAACGGGTTGAACAGTTACGAAGGAGTATGATAGCGGCTTTGGAAAAATTTGATGGCATCAGGTCAGCTCCCCTGTTGTCTCGGTCGTCTTTGCAATTTTTGCCGTAAAGTTGGAAGAAAATATCAAAAAATCTTGCCAAGAAAGGGGCTTGGCATAAAAATATCCCTGTACCTCATCGCACCCCATCTGTTGCAAAAGGTGCACTTGCTCTTGCGTTTCAACTCCTTCTGCTGTGATATGAAGGTGAAAAATTTTTGCTAAGGAGATAATAGCCTGAATAATGCCTATGCTCTTTTCAGAACCGGGCAGGTCATCTATAAAGGACTTATCAATTTTTAAGCGAGTAACCGGAAGTTGTTGCAGATAACTCATTGAGGAGTAGCCTGTACCAAAGTCGTCTATTGCCAAATCAATACCCATCTGTCTCAGCCGTCTCAGAGCCTCTAATGCTTTTTTTTCTTTCGTGGCAAGCGAACCTTCGGTTATCTCCAGTTCAATCTGTTGGGCATGAATACCTATACGGTGCATAGCTCTCTGGATAACTGTGACGATATCACTGTGCAACAGTTGCACGCCAGAGACATTAATACATATTTTTTTTACCGGGCTTCCTTTGCGTCGAAAGGACATAAAATCGGTACAGGCCTGTTCAACAATCCATTCTCCCAAGGGAATAATAAGATGAGACTCCTCTGCTAAACGAATAAACTGATCAGGAAAGACAAAGCCCAAGGAGGCACTTTGCCAGCGAATCAAGGCTTCCATGCTCTCTACCCGTCCGGTTTGTAAGGATATTTTAGGCTGATACAGCAGATGAAATTCATTCAACTCACCAGCTATTACATCACGTACTGCTTTTTTCAGAGCATTAATCTTGTCAATACGGTTTTTAACATTGGCCGCAATTTTGGCGGAAAAGAAACTGTACGTATTGCGCCCTGTTTCTTTGGCCTGATACATAGCCATATCAGCATGTTTGATCAGAGTAACAGTGTCGTTACCGTCATCAGGAAAGAGTGCTATGCCGATACTCGCCGTTGTATTCAGTTCATAACCAGAACAGGTAAACGGCCTATGAAAAATTTTGAGTAACTGTTCAGCTGTTGCTGCCACACCCGCCCTTTTTTCGATATGTTCAATACCGTTAATATTCTCTATATACTCTATATTTTTGATATACTCAGTATCTTCAATCAGCACTGTAAATTCATCACCACCAAGCCGGGCAGTGATAATCGAATGAAATTGCTGCGTCTCAGTTAAGCGCAAGGCTATATCTTTTAACAGTTGATCACCGACATCATGGCCCAAGGTATCGTTCACCTGTTTAAAGTCGTCAAGATCGATAAAAAAAACAGCGAGCTGTGAGCAGTTACGCCGTGCCTTGCGTAGGGCCTGTTGGAGGCGTTGATTAAATAACCTCCTGTTGGGAAGACCTGTCAGAGAATCATGGAGTGAAAGGTACGTTAATTTTTTCTGTGAATTCAGCAATGCTCGCTCTCTATCCTGAACTGTTGCAGCAAGATTGTTGATATTTTTTGATATCTCCTCCAGTTCGTCTCCTGTTTGTACCAGTGTGGGATGATCGTAATACTGTTTTTCAATTTTACGGATCTGTTCCATCAACAGATCAAGGGGCGAGATAAGCGTTTGCAAAAAAATAACACGTAATGAGAGCAAAATCAGAACCGTGACAATGATGATAAGTACCAAAAATTGCCGCCGGTTTTTTTTCAGAGTTACCAGTAGTTTTTCTTTATTCAGGGCAACATGGTAATAAAAAAATTTTTTTTCATACTGTCCTTCTGAGGTAATTTTTATCCAGGCAGTGCTAAAATATGCTCGCTCTCCCTGCCAGACATGAAGTTGTTCTGCCTTGTCAATGCTCGTGAGAAGACGCGCATGGGAGGCATTCTTGCTCTCAGCACTGTATCGAACAATCAGACCAAGATCGTCGGAAACATCTTTGAAGTATTGGTCATCAAAGAGATGAGCCATTTCAATATGCATGAGAAGACTTCCCTTGTCATGATCAAAAATACTGATATGAGATATTGTGATGATCTTTCCATTATATACATTATAGGTAAAAATTCCTTTTCTTGCCTGTTCATGGGAATAGTAGATCTGATGCTGAAAATCTAAAGGAAGTTTTTTGGGAAATGGCTCTTTTGTAAAAAATTGGTCTTTTTCATGACGAGTGTAGAGAACCTTTTGCTTTTTCTCGTAGGAAATAAAATGAAGATAGTACCCATCGTCTTTATGTTCAACAAAGGCTATTAACTGCTCGTTTTTATCATAAAGCGCAATAAAATGATTAAGGGAAAGCTTGACCCGAGAGAGAAGCTGCTGGGTAAGGGCTTTTTTTTCCTCATCCAGAAGAACAGCATTGTAGTTATTTTGATCTTGATAGTTGTTGATCAGTTCAACAGAGGCTAAAAAACTCTCATCGTTTTGAACAAAGGAAATGCTCTCTTTCAGCTCCTCTGTTTCTTTTTCTAAGTCACTTGCTAACCGTTGAAAACCATATAAAATACGACTCTTTGCATCTTCAAGAAAGGTTTCTTCCAAAAAAGAATCAAAATAACACCCAAGAACACTGACAGCAGCGAGGACACCAAGAACAATGAGAAGAGAGAGTTTGCTGGCTAAGTTTATTTTTTTGAATTTATCCTTGAGAGAGAAGTAGTATTGCCTAAGCATTATTTTACTTGTGCGAAGTACGCTGTACATAAAAAAGCGGAAAGATAAGTAAGCTAAGTAAGGTAAATAAGCTAAGTAAAATAAAGATGATAAAAACGACAAAAAAAATCTGCAAAGAGATGGAGGGTGTTCATGAGGCTAAGAACCTAACAGTCTCACAGACTAACAGCCTAAAAAACCGGTGCTACCGTCTCAATATCTTCTTGGGTCACTAATCGGACAGGAATCAATATATGATACGGCACCTTTTCTCCTTTGAGTATTTTTATTACAGCGTCAACTGCTTGTTGGCTCCCTAGGGGAAAGAGAATAGAGGCGGTTTGGGTGCCTTGGCGAAGAGCTTCTCGGGCCTCAGAGGTATAATCACAGCCCACCATGATAATCTTTTTTGGGTCCAGATTATAGCGATACAGGACTGAACGCACCCCGCTCAACATACTATCGCTTTCAGAAAATATGGCATCAAGATGAACTTTTTCATCAATCAGTTTTTCCATCTCTAGGATAGCATCCTTGCGCAGGTAGTTTCCTGTCCTCTTGATGACTCTGATCTTTGTATACTTGCTGATCACATTAAGAAAGCCCTTGCTGCGGAGCTGGGTGACATCTGCCTTTTGCAGGCCCTCAAAGAGCAGTACCGTGCCCTGGCCTTTAAGTTGTTCAGCAATATACTGCGCAGCAATTTCTCCTATTTTGACGTTATCCGAATGAATAAACGTGGTGTAAGCGCTGGTGTTCACGCCCCTGTCAAGGATGATAACCGGAATACCGCGCTGATGGGCCTTTGTAATGACTGGGACAACAGTCTCTGCATCGTTGGTCCCAACAATCAGGACATCAACGTTGGCTGCAATAAATTTTTCTATTTGACGAATCAGCAGTGAGGTCTGACTGTTTGCATCTGTATAAACAAATTTGAGGTCAGGATGTTGCAAAACAGCATCACGCACCTCAAAAACTTGTGCTTTACGGTAGTCATTTGCCAAGGTGTCTTGGGCAAAGGCAATGACCTTTTCCTTGGAAAAAACTGCATCTGGGCCAACCAAAGTAGCAAGAAAAGCAACCGTCACAGCAGCTATAACAACAAAAATAACCGAATAGTTAGCAGCGGAGAACACTTTTTTATTTTTGCAAAAGTATAAAGAGGAAACAGGGTAAACAGAACCTGCCTATTATAGAAAGCCTGTTGCAGGAAATCGCCCCCTGCACAAGAAATAATCTTTTTCTTTGATAGTATGCAATCCAACTGTATGAGTCAATAGAAACAAATGAGAAACAACTTCTTGCTCAGATGATTTTTTTTGCAGATCAAAAGAGCAGGGGGCGATAACAGGGAGCGATATGTTCAGTGGTTATTTCTCGCTGCTCTCTCTGTAAAGATGAGAAATATTATGTAGTCGTTGTACAACCCGCTCTTTGCCCAGCGCAAGAAGAATATCAAACATGCCTGGTCCGGCCAATTGCCCGGTGAGCACGGTGCGCATCCCATTAATAAGGATACCCGGTTTAATATCCAGTTCAGCTGCCAGTTTACGGGCCGTGGCTTCGCTGCTCTCCTTGGTAAAGTCATCCAAACCGGCAAAGCGTTGAGATAACATGGGCAGCCACGTTTTCAGGTCTGGATGCTTGAGGATATTTTTCTTGAGCGGCTTGGCTTCCACTGCGTAGTCATCAGCAAAGTAGGCCCGTCCCAAGGTAGCAAAATCCCGGATTGTATGAAAACGATCCCGAATCAGATCCAGCGTAGAGAGAAACCACTCCTTTTTCTCACCGTCATAGGCATCATTCCAAATCCCCTGCTCAATAAAATCCTGTTTGACTAACTCACCCAAGGCCGATATTTCCATAGAGCGGAGGTACTGCTCGTTGATGGAAATCAGTTTAGGATCAGTAAAGAATTTAGGATTCCCTTTTTGATGATTAAAGACCGAGTTGACCTTGCTGATGCGATCCAGAGTAAAGGTCTCAATCAGCTCTTCCCGGCTGAAGAGTTCTTGGTCCGTGCCTGGATTCCAGCCCAGCAGGGCTAGGAAGTTGCACAGCGCCCAAGGTATAAACCCCTTTTCCCTATAAAACTGAACAGAAACCAGCTCACCGTGGCTTCGTTTAGAGATCTTGCGTTTTTGCAGATCAAGGGTCAACGGCATGTGGGCAAAGACAGGAAGAGAAGCGTCCAAGGCCTGATAGAGCAGAACCTGCCGGGTGGTGTTGCTGGCATGATCCTGACCACGAATGATATGGGTAATGCGGTCGCGAATATCATCCACCACATTACAGAGCATATAGAGTGGCTTGCCATTGGACCGAACAATAACAAAATCCTCAATATCGCTGTATGCCCGCTCAATGGTACCCAGCACTTCATCATGATAGGCCAGCTTCCCCTGCTGCTCAGGCACTTTAAAGCGGACCACACTGGGCAGGCCAGCAGCTTCTTTTTTTGCAATCTGTTCTGAAGTTAAATTTCGACAGGTGCCATCATAGCCAAACTCCTTTTTCTCGGCCTTGGCTGCCTCCCGTTTTGCCTCCAGTTCCTCCTTAGTGCAAAAGCATTTATAGGCATGACCGGATTCCAGCAACTGATCTGCTGCCTTGCAGTGATCCTCTGCAAACTCGGTCTGAAAATACGGGCCTTCATCCCAGTCAAGACCCAACCATTGCATGCCGTCAATAATGCCTTCAATGGATTCTTGAGTGGAACGCTCGGCATCGGTATCTTCAATCCGCAGGATGAGTTTGCCATTATTTTTTTTAGCCCAGAGCCAGTTAAGCAGGGCAGTACGGGCACTGCCAATATGAAGATACCCTGTAGGGCTGGGTGGGAAACGGACACGAACTTCTGTCATTGTTCTTCCTTGTTTTTATTTTATACAATATCAGGTGATTTTTTGGAGTCGCCTGATCAACTTTTTTTGCTGTAGGTAATCGTTCTGTTGCCAACTGTCAAAGAGAAAGTTTCCAGATGGTCGCGGCTCTACTGGCCATCCAGACTTGTCGGGAGGTGATGGTTTAGGCGGTCCAATCGGCATAACGTTTGCTGATTCCTTGGGTTATTGGGTTATGGCGAATTCACTTTGCGCATACACGGCTTTTTTGTCCTGATGGCACTGGTTCCGCTTGATTCAACTATTAACTCCTTTTAATCTCAAATCAAGGGCAATAAGATGAGCATAAAGCCCTCTCTGAGCCATTAACTCCTCATGACTGCCCTGCTCTGCAATCCGCCCCTGATCCAAGACCACAATCCGATCAGCCCGCCGCACAGTGGAAAGGCGATGGGCAATAATAATGGAGGTACGACCTGCAAAACTGGCTTCCACAGCCTGTTCCAGCAGATTTTCTGCCTCTGTATCCACTGAAGACGTGGCCTCATCCAGAATAAGTACAGCCGGATTCCGACATAAAATACGAGCAAAGGCCAAAAGCTGTTTTTCACCAGAAGAGAGATCAAGTCCGCCCTCTCCTATTCGGGTATCTAACCCTTGGGGCAGGCTTTTGATAAAGGAGTCTATACCAGCATCAGCAAGGAGTCTTTCCACCTTGGCCCGTTTCATACCTGTTTCCAGCCTGATATTAGCCAACACTGTGGCTGGTTCAATCAGAACATCCTGCAAAACCAAGCCGATTTGCTGGCGTAGTTCGGTGAGTGCAATGTCCCGGATGTCATGACCATCAAGAAGAATTCGCCCCTGACTGGGATCGTAAAAACGAACCAGCAGACTAATCAAAGTAGACTTTCCCGTACCAGTCGGACCAACCAGCGCAAGGGTTTCTCCGGCACTGATCTGTAAATCAATATCCTCAAGTACTGCCTCCTCAAGTACTGCCTGAACCTGTTCATCCTGCTGTGCAGACTCCTGCGCCTGATAAGAAAAACTCACCTGCTCAAAACAAATTGTTCCTTTGATGGTATCAAGAGCAACAGGATCTTTTGGTGAATGGATTGAACTCCCTGTATCAAGCAACTGAAAAATCCGTTCAGCAGAGGCCAGGGCAGACTGAACAATGGAATACTTTTGGGAAAGCTCACGCATGGGCTGAAAAAATAAGCGCATATAGGAAAAAAAGGCCACCAGCTCTCCAATGGTTAGCTGACGCTGTAAGATTTTGCCGCCTCCGTACCAGACAATAACGGCCATTGCCAAGGAGGAGAGAAATTCAGTAAAGGGCATAAAAAAACCAAAGAGGCGGACCTGCGCCAGGGTTCGCTGCATAAACTCATGATTCAGCCCTGTAAAACGCCTCGTACTCACCGCCTCACGTCCATAGAGCTGAATCAAATGAATCGCAGAAATATGCTCTTGAAGAAAAGAGTTTAGAACAGCCAACTGGTTACGCACTGCCCGAAACTGTTCACGGGCTAACCGAGAAAAGATAAAGGTGACAGCCAGAGAAAGCGGTAAAAAAAGTCCCATCACAGCGGCAAGATCAGGGTTGATAAACCACAGCACCACCAGTATTCCGATCAGCTTGAGGAAATCGTTACAAAGCGTCACCATCACAGAGGTGAACATCTCATGCATATTTTGAATATCATTCGTCAACCTGGTGACGAGTCGCCCCACAGGATGCCTGTGAAAAAAGGCCAGATCAAGCCCTAAAAAATGCCGATACAGATCGTTGCGCAGGCGATCCATAAGAGACTGCCCAATATACTCCAACAGGACCACTTGGACAAAGCCAGCAGCAAAGGCAACCAAAACTGTTCCCCCATAGATAAGGGACAGATGAACTAATCCGTCCAAACGTTCAAGGCGTGCTGCTGTTTCTTGATCAGTGACAGCGATATAGTTATCAATACCTAACTGCATAAGGCGTGGCAGGGCAAGGGTGGCGCAGGTAACAAGAAGCGACAGGAAAAGACTAAAAAAAATATTTCTCTTATGAGGCCGACAATACGCAAGAATCCGCTGCCAGATACGCAGATCAGAGACCTTGCCCACCCGTCCCTCTTCAAAATAGCCAAAATTCCGCATTACTTTGCCTCTCCTTGAGAGTGACTGTTTCTGAATTGCTTTTTCGACATGGCCTGATAAAAATCATGCCGGCGCAGGAGATTTTCATGACAATCAACAGCAACAACCTGTCCCCGATCCAGCAGAATAACCTGATCTGTTGCAGCTAACAGCTTGAGACGATGAGAGACTATAAGGACAATCTTGTCTGTAACACAGGTTCTCAGATTGGCAAAAACCTGTTGCTCTGTCTCCACATCCAGGGCTGACAGGGCATCGTCTATGATCAGAACCGGTCGATCCGCCAACAGGGCCCGGGCAATGGCCAGGCGTTGCT
The DNA here is from genome assembly GCA_022766165.1 of Candidatus Electrothrix gigas. GTDB lineage: Bacteria > Desulfobacterota > Desulfobulbia > Desulfobulbales > Desulfobulbaceae > Electrothrix > Electrothrix gigas. The sequence continues at coordinate 17,772 of QYLO01000040.1, read as the reverse complement.
TTTGCCCACCAGAAAGACGCAGGCCCCGCTCGCCCACTCTGGTCTGATAGCCGTTTTCCATGGCAAGGACTTCTGTGTGCAGAGCTGCCAGTTGCGCAACAGTTGTAATCTCCTCCTGCGAGGCATCTGGATATGCAAGACTGATATTTTCCGCAACTGTACCAGAAAAAAGCACGGGATTTTGGCTTACATAACTGATTTGTTCTCGAATCCAAGCCGGAGCAAGCCGGTTCACATCCTGATCAGCAAAGAAGAGCATTCCATTCTGAATCGGATACTGTCTGGTCAGCAAACGACAAAGGGTGGATTTACCTGAACCGGTCCGGCCTGCAATGCCGAAGATTCCTGGTTGCAAATCCAACGTAATCCCGGTCAGAGTAGGAGCTGTGGCCTTGGCATAGGAAAAATGCAATCCTCTCATTGAAATAACAGGAGGCTCAGGACGAACACAGGGAGACTCTTCTACAGCATGCCCTACAGTATGCACACTGTTTTCAAGCTGAGAACGGGCTGCCAGTAACCGGTCAATCCTGGCAAGAGAGGTAAAGCCCCGCTGGGCAATATTGGTGACCCAACCTACAGCCATCATGGGCCAAATCAACATATAAAGATACTGGATAAAGGCGACAAACTCGCCAAGGGTTACAGCCTGACTGATGACCAGTTTTCCACCAAAATAGAGAATCATCAGCATCCCCAAATTACCAACCAGAACAGCCACTGGAAAGAGTATACCTTGAACCACTGCAACCTTGAGATTGGCAGCAACATATTCTTTGCCCAAGGCCGCAAATGTATTGCACTGCTGTTGTTCTCTGGTATAGCCCTTAATTAAACGGATAGAGATCATGCTGTTCCGAGCAAACTCGGTGATCAGACCAAAGGAATGCTGCACCTTATCAAAGCGGGCATGTAGCTTGCCAGCGAGAAACCAAGTACTGATCCCCAAAAGTGGGAAGGGAAGAAGGGACATCAGCGTCAGGGAAGGACTGATAGAGACCATCAATAGCAGAGCAGCTCCAGAAATGATCACAGCGTCAACAGCCGCAACAAGGCCCATGCCACAGGCCATCTGAACAGAGTTAAGATCATTTGAGATATGCGCCATGATATCTCCAGGAGGATGCTGGTCAAAAAAGGACCTGTCCATAGCAAGAACATGGGAAAATACCTGCGACCGGAGAGCTGTCACCAGCCGCTGGGAAAAACCAAGAATCAGCATCCGCCAAGTAAAACGAAGGAGCAAAATGCAGGTAGCTGTGAGCAGAAGAAAGCCGCCAAGCTGCAAAAGCCCTTGCGAGGTGGCTGTACCATTTTTTAGAATATCAACAGCCTCTTTCAGATACAGAGGAATGGTCAGTTGCAGAAAATCTACGCTCAACAGTGCCAAAAAACCAAGGAGGAGGCGTGTGCGGTAACGGAAAAAGTGAGGACGTAGCAGGGCAAAAAGATCGGCAACAGAGGGGTTGCGTTGTTCCGGCTCTGCCTCTGCTCCTGCTTCTGTTTCTTTTTTTTTAAAACCCACGTGCTAAATTCCCCTGGCATATTGAGTAGCTGTTGATGGATAAATAACCTCTCTGAGTTTCTGCGCCGAATCAGCCGTGCTTAAAGTCGAACTTAAAGCCGAACTTAAATTACCTGCAAGATGCTCTGTAAAGAGCCTAATCAGGGTAGGTTTATCCACTGCTACAGTTGTCTTGCTTTTTTTCTCTCTGAGATCAATCAAAAAACTGGAAAAAAGATGCGGCAGATCTGTCACAATATCTGTATTTAAAAAGTTTATCTCATTGTACAGCGCATGATAGTTTCCCTTTGTCTTTTCAATAAAAAACCTTGCGCCCTGGAGATTTTTGATGGATGCTGTTTTCTCACAGGACTGCATACAGTTGGCATCAATGCTCGTTTTGGGACAGCCTGTAACCTGATGAAACAGACATTGCCTGCTGGTTAACAGCTTCATCGGGTGGTAGATACTGTAATGCAGGTGAAAGTTATCAGGTCTCTTGATCCGCTGTATCTGGGTCTTCTCCAGCTCATTGGAAAGAAACGCCCCTGAACAGTGAAAATTTTCCTGTAAACAGAGTAGGCTTAAGGAGTTGACTGTATTCAGTGCAGGGCCTGCTGTCCAAGGAATCCCCTGCTGATAGGCGACATAGGCTATACCGGTATTATTGGTAACAAGATGTTGTGGCGCAAGCTCTTGCAGAAATTTTCGTGCTGCCTGATAGTCCTCTCCAATGAGTACTGAGGGAAACCAGGGAATAACCTTGTGTTGTTTGAAAATCTCTCTGTACGTTTCGTTGTCTGTACAACTACCTGTCCAGTTATGTGCAAAGTTTGACGGCAGTTGAAAATAGAGTTCACCTCCGCCTTGCCTGATCAAAGTACCAAGATGCACATCCTCTGGAGAAGAGATAAGTACCGAAAGAACAGGGCTGGTAGGCAAAGCCTGCGATTTTTTCAAGCAGGGCGGTTCAACAGGTGCTGGGAGTTCCTGCACACCAAGCAGGCAGCATAACATCTTGTTTTTTAGCGCATTGAGTTCTTTAAAGGGAATAAACAGATCATCCTCAAGCTCTTTAACATCAATGTCTTGAATAAAGTATTCTGTATCATCGATGGCTTGCAACCTGTTCAACAACATATCAGCCGTAAGAGCCTGCCCCTGTTTTTTTGAACCCTGTTGGGCCTTTTGCGCTGGGATCTCTGAAAAAATAACCGAGGTCGTCTCTGGTGTGATGAGAGTAATCTGTAAAGCAGTTCCTACCTTGCCTGCAACCTGTATAGTTAACGGAGCTTTTTCAATGCGTAACTTTGCAATGTTCTTGCCAACCTGGTTGATCATCTCTGTCTTGAGATCATAGAGTTCTCTTTTTGCCTGTTGGATATTTTTTGCAGTACAGCCACCCTGTACTGCAGCACGATAACGGGCCGAATTATCCCGAGCATTATCAATAAACATACTCTTGTTTATATCTCCGGCCAAAAAGCCATTGGAAAAATCTCGATTAAAGACTTGATACAGTTCTTTTGTATCTGTTAGGAGCCTGTCCTGTTTCTCCAAACGTTGCAGTTGTTTTTTCCAGGCATTCACCACCGTGTACACGTAGTGAAATTTCTTTATTCTCCCCTCTATCTTCACCGAATCAACCCCAGCATCGGCAAGTGCCTGGAGATCAGCATAGGCTGAGTTATCCTTGAGATTCAGAGGGAAATCTTTGCCCACAGCCGTGGTCTGATATTGCTCTCGACAGGGTTGACTACATCTGCCCCGGTTGCCTGATCTTCCTCCATGCACAGAGCTTACATAACAGAGACCTGAAAAAGAGAGACAGTAGGAGCCATGTACAAAGACTTCGCTTAACAGGTTATGTTCATGCGCTCTAGCAGTTAATTCTTTGATCTCATCAAGGTTGAGTTCCCTGGACAGGTTGACTCGGCTGGCCTTGAGTTGGCTTAAAAATTGTACTTGCCCTGAATTATGGGTGGTCAGTTGGGTTGATGCGTGGATTGCAAGCCCTGGAAAATAATTATTCAGGAGATAAAACATACCAAAATCCTGAATAATTACCCCGTCAATATTGGTCTTGACTATTTTATTCAGTACGTTGACAAGCTGAGGGATTTCGCTCTCAACAATAATGATATTCAGGGTGAGAAAGACCTGACAGAAATTTTTATGGGCCAACCGTATAATGCCAGGCAAATCTGCAAAGACTATATTTTTTGCCCGATTGCGCGCATTAAACTTATCAAGCCCGCAGTAGATGGCATCTGCCCCAGCATAGATGGCAGCTCGGATAGCGTCAAGATCTCCACCAGGTGCCAGTAATTCGATCTGTTGTTCCATAAGAGGAAGGGGGTAGATGAACGTATCCTCTCCCCGTGGGGAGGATAGGGGGATGGGGATATGCAACAAGAACACGCAGAGAAAGGAAGAAAGACGGCCAGAGATATGCTTCAGAAGAAGCAAAAAAAATTAGGTAACATCAAGCAACTCTTTCACAGCATTGGTTATCTGATCAATAGAAAAGGGCTTGGCAAAGGCAAGATTCGCACCCAGTTCTAAGGCTAAGGGTAAATAGGTTTCCGGCCCGATACGGCCTCCCCCAGAGATGGCAATAATCTTAACCTGCGGATAGTTCTTTCTAAGAAAGGTAATGGTTTCAATTCCTTCCTGCTCCGGCATAATCAGATCTGTAATCACTAGATCATAGAAACTTTCCTCAAACAGAGAAAGTCCCTTACGGCCATCAGCAGCAACTTGTACCTCAAATCCGGCTTGTTCCATTACCCGATAGAGCAGTTTACGTATCTGTTCATCATCATCTATAACCAGTATTTTTCGCATAGAGAATATACCTCAAAAAAAATCAACGCTGTCTTCAGACCTTCCCGTTTGTCAGCCCACTTTTCAATATGTCAATATCGTATACAAAGTATACAACATTTTTTAGAAAAATTGATCACGAAAAACACGCTCTCTGAAAAAACGAATCAAATTCTCTCGTCTGTGCATAATCTTAACCTGTTCTAGAATTAAATCAGAAGGAATATTTTTCATTACAGACATTTTATACTCCACATTGGAGGCAAAACGGTTGTCAAGATACCAGGCAAAGACCAGGCCAAAGAGCAGGCCGGGTGGAGTAAAGCCCTCTTCGCCGTTGATCAATCGGGTATAGCATCGCTGCTCCCCTTGGGTCGGACACATCCGACTGAGCTGTAAATAGGTATCTAGCTCCTGAGACGACAAAAAGCTGTGAAGATCATGCTGTCTTCTGACGATCAGCCGGTAGAGCCTGCCAACCTGCCGATCCTGAACAAACACATCTTCCATGCTCTTTTGCTGGCAATAATTGCCCAACAGCGACTGTCCCAAGGCAATTAACACCGCAGTTTCGAGACGTTCTGGCGATTTTATCTGATCCTCACGAATCTTTATACAAGAGTCTTCAGGATCATAAAAAGAAAAAACATTATCCCAATGCTGACATCGCTTCCAAGAACTGGTCTCCACAGAACAGATCCCCTTGACATACTGGAGATGATCTGGATGAATATCTGGATGATGCCAGAGAATCTCAACAACAGCGGTGATGATGTCCCGGCACAGGGAGGAGGGCATATTTTCAGGTAAACTGGAATCAAGGGTAAGGTACCTATAGTCCAATCCCTGAACAGCTTGGGTGAGCCGTTCATAACGCATGCAGGGAATCATTCTATCCGTGGAAACCCGCACGGAAAACTGCTTATTGGGTAGGCGAGATTTTGCCAGCGATGGCAGGGCAAGAAAACCACTCTCCCGTAAGGCCCACATGCTACGGATAACATGGGCAAGGGTATCAGGGTCGTGCTGAATAACCCGTTGCCGTTGCAAGAGATTCCGACAAATAATACCGGCACGAACCGGCTCAAATCCCAGTTCCCTGACCTTGTCACTGTCAATATAAATGGGTTCTTTGTTTTCCAGGATGTAGCTTTGCAAGACAGAGCTTGGAATATCGGCAAGATCGAGCGTCAGTATATGGGAGAAGAGTCTATGAATTCCACCAGATATATTATGCCCATAGGCACGAATAAGGTCAGAGACATAAAAACGTTTTTCCGGGGCCTCTCTGGTTGCATCGGTCTCCCCCTTTTGCACCCAGATATTGGCGATCAAGAGCTTGAGTGCCTTGTCGTTGCGGCGGATGACCTCAGCCAGTCCAGGCACTTGAAGAATGGGAATAATAGAAGAGTACAGACTGCCTGGAGCCAAGATGATAATATCAGCCTCAGCAATACATTTGCTGACTGGATCGGGTAAGAGGGGATCATCAACAAAACGAACCATTGCCCGCTCCACTGGGTATCCACGCCGAGCCGTGTCAGCTTTGCTCTCACCTGTCACCAGGACTCCGTTCACATACAGCATCTGTAACTGCGACAGGGTGGCTGTACAGGGAAGCACTGCCTGGGGGCCTGCACCAACAGCTATTGACAGATCTGCCAGCCCGTCCATAATAGCGGCCTGCATCCGCTTTTGATTCGCAGCAAGTTCAGCTGTCCGAAAAAAGGCAGGCAGTTTACCGTACACAGCAGCAGCAAGCAGAAGATTGCCCAGGCATTGAGGACGATGCAGCGCCGTAGCCATACGCTTATCTGTAAACAGTCGGTTTACCAGGGCAACAAGGTAATCTGCCAAGGTCTGCGGAAACATCTCTGGGGTGACTCTGCTCGCTTTCCAGAGCTGTTCTGCTGACTCCAATGGCTTGTTAAAACGAAAGTTAAAAAAGCTATGCAAGGCCACAGCCGTTTGTACGGCTCCATCATCATCCAACTGATAGCTTTTTTTCAGATTGACGCTCCGAATAGAGGAGAGCAGGACATGACGTAAATCTCCTAAACCGATCAGGGGAAAGTCTTTGAGCATTTCTCCGGTGGACCCGCCATCATCTGTAACACAGACAATCGAGTGCAGGTGTGGGAAGACCTCTTTTAAGCCGGTAAAAGGTGTTTCCTTCCACTCCGCACGCCGCGAGTCACCGCCGATCACATTGGAGAGTCCCGTGCCTCCGCCCAGTACCACAACCCGGACCTTGTCCACCTGAACATTACTAAGGGCAGCAGCCAGGCCACGCCAATTCTCCTGTGTACAGCCTGCAACACCAGAGGGCGGTTCTTCACCAAGGGCAAAGGCCAGTACGCGTTCTGTCAAGCTTCCTTTGCCGATAAAATCAAGAGGCGAGAAGACTTTTTTCGTTACTCCTGCTAAGAGGTCACCCAAGGGACTCTTTGTCATTTTTTTCACCTGCAACTCGTTTCCTTACGTCCTTTTCTTCGTTTTCTTCGTTTTCTTCGTTTTCTTCGACAATCATGTAGGAACGATCCTTGTGACTGCCCTTGTTACCTGCTCTACCTCGACGGGCGAATACAAGATTCGTCCCTCCACCGCTGTTGGAAAACAGAAAAATCTTCCAGAAAACCCTTTACAGTCCAGTTGCCTGCATCTGGTTTGATACAGCCTCGACAGAATCCTGCAAAGCAGCCTTTTCTGCATCTGTTAAGGAGAACTCAAGAATACGCTCTACCCCCTTATTTCCTAACACAACTGGTACTCCGAGAAAATAACCAGAAATTCCAAATTCTCCCTCAAGATAGGCAGCACAGGGCAGTACCCGTTTACTGTCCTTGAGTACGGCCTCTGCCATTTCCACAGCAGCCAGTCCAGGGGTATAAAAGGCGCTCCCTGTTTTCAGGTGATTGACAATCTCAATACCACCCAACTGGGTTCGTTCAACGATTTCTGCAATTTTCTCCTCAGAAAGAAGATCGGTAATTGGTACGCCACCCACATTGGCCAACCTGACCAGAGGCAACATCTTATCACCGTGAATCCCCATGACCAAGGCATTGACATCCGCAGGCGCAACTCCTAATGCCTCAGCAAGAAAGGTTCGGTAACGCGCTGAGTCAAGCACGCCAGCCATCCCAATAATCCGGCTTTTATCCAGCCCTGTCACCTTAAATGCTGTATGCACCATAGCATCAATGGGATTGGTGACCACGATCATAAAACAGTTTGGGGAATGCTGCACTGCTTCTTCTGCGCAGGACTTAACAATAGCCACGTTTTTCGCCAGCAAATCATCACGGGACATGCCTGGTTTTCGGGCCAGACCAGCAGTGATAATCACCACATCCGAGTTGGCAGAGTCTGCATAGTCATTGGTGCCAGTCACGGTTCCGGCATAGGCGTCCAACGGGCCAGACTGCCAAAGATCCAACGCCTTACCCTGCGGAATGCCCTCCATGACATCCAGCAAGACGATATCGCCAAGACTGCGGGTTAAGGCCCAATGCGCTGCTGTGGCACCGACATTACCCGCTCCAATTATTGTAATTTTTTTCTTCATAATTTTTCCTTAGTATAATTTATCTCGTTGCGCTGAATCATCTCTTCCACCCGCTGGGCATCCTTGGGAGTGTCCACCTCAATGGAATCATGCTCTGTCAACACCACCCGAACACGGTAGCCGTACTCCAAGGCTCGTAACTGCTCCAACTTTTCAAAGCGTTCCCATTCCCCCTCTGGCAGGGCCACAAAGGTCAGCAGAAAGCCCTTGCGATAGGCATAAAAACCAAGATGTTTGTAATAGGTTGGCTGGATTTTTTCTTCTGGATTACGCTGAAAAGGAACCGGGGAGCGGGAGAAATACAGGGCATTTTTATTGCAGTCAAAAACCGTCTTGACATGATTGGGATCAGCGATCTCTTCTGGCCTGATAATCTTATAGATCAGGGTTGACATGGGCAGGGCCGGGTCTTCAAGTAAAGGGGCTGCAACCTGTTCAATAACTTTAGGAGGAAATAATGGCTGATCTCCCTGAATATTCACCACCACGCTATGCTCTTCAATATACAGTAATTCAGCGGCCTCGGCAAGGCGATCTGTCCCTGAAACATGATCAGAACGAGTCATAACCACCTCGCCGCCAAAGCCGGTCACAGTCTGAGCAATCCGTTCATCATCTGTGGCAACAACGACACGGGAGAGCAGTTTGGCCTGCCAAGCTCTCTCAACCACGTGCTGAATCATGGGCTTGCCTGCTATCAATGCCAACGGCTTTCCTTCATAACGGTTGGAATGGTAACGGGCCGGAATAATCGCCACCACTTTGGCCGGTGTTTCACTCATCGTATCGTATCCTGACAAGACAAAATATTTTTTTTATTCTGTTGACTTCAATTTTCTCTCTGCCAAAGAGACTTGCTGCTGATACAACACCGCATCCTGTTAGACCGATAAGAGGCCCGGGCAAAAAGACGCCCCTATGATACCTTGCACTCAGGGAAATATCAACGTGCAAACTGCGTTTAAAGAATATGGGCCTGTAGCGCATCATTTTCTACAGACCAAGCCCTGTTCTTCACCCCGATTAATTATAACTATCCTACCGAACAGTAAAGCTGTATGTTTCGCTTAACTTCTTAACATTCCCTGATAATACTTTTCAAGCTAATTTTGAAACTAATACCTATTATCATCTATCCTATTAAACTTTTTATTATTTTTCGTTGACAGGACAGTTAAAAGATGTTAAGTTAAAGTGGTTATTGACAATTCTCTTTTCTCCTGAAAAGAAATTTTCATTTTTAGCAATCTCAGCGACCTTTTCTCTGGCTGCTGAATCGGAACGCTCTAACTCGTTCCAACATAACAAATGGCAAACCTTAGTTCAACTAAGCGGGTGCCTGCTTTCCGGTCGGAAACGGAAAGCATGATAAAGCCACAGCCGTCGTGAGGCGGTGTCGGAAAACCACGGGTCTCCAGAGAGGAGACAGCCGGGTCGCCTGCTTTTACCTATAATCCGTACCAGAGGTGTATGTTATGAGTTCCTTATTCCATTCCAATGTACTTTCCACCCTTCTCACCAAGTTACTTGGACCATCGCCCCCTTTGCACAGTACTGTCATCTCAAGCATTTTAAAAAGGATATCAACTTTTCAGGAGGAGTTAGCATGAAATTAAAACAACATTTCAGAAGCGGTATGTTTTCACTTATCGCCGTTTTATTTTTTTGTCTGCCAACGTGGTCGGCAATCGGAGCTGACTGGCAGCAGGTTGGAGAGGCTGGTTTTTCGCCAGAACCCGTTTCTTGGACAAACCTTGTTGCTGACAACTTCGGCACGCTGTACATGGCCGGAATGGATGGAAACAACAGCGGCTTTAGGGTAATGAAGTTTGACGGTGCAAACTGGATGCAACTTGGTGCAGAGCTTGCAAGAATCTCTGAAACGCCGAGCCTTGCACTCGACAGCTACGGCACTCCTTATGTTGTTTCTAGGGACTCATACGGCGGAGCTGGCGTGATGAAGTTTGACGGCAATGAATGGGTGCAAGTTGGATCAACAGGGTTTACATCCGACGGAATTTATTCACCCAGTCTTGCTATCGACAACGACGGAACTCCCTATGTAGCCTTTAGAAATGAAAGTCCAGGGCTTATGGTCAGTGTGATGAAGTTTGACGGCAATGAATGGATTCAGGTCGGATCAACAGGGTTTATATCCGACGCTGTTGAACCCAGCCTTGCGATTGATGGCGACGGCGTTCCCTATGTAGCGTACATAGATTATACTTATGGAGAACGGCTCAGTGTAATGAAGTTTGACGGGATAGATTGGGTCCAAGTCGGCAAACCCGGCTTTACAGACGGCTTTGTTATCGTCTATCCTAGGCTGGCTCTTGCTGACAACGGGATGCCGTATGTAGCTTATCCTGATCGTGCCAACGATGACCGGCTCAATGTGATGCGGTTTGACGGCAACCAATGGCAGCAGGTTGGAGAAGCTGGATTTACAGGGCCTACTAAACACTTTGGTTTTGCGCTTGACAGCGGCAATACTCCGTATGTGGCTTATACGGATTCTATGGAGTCATATAAAGCCAGTGTGATGCAGTTTGACGGTAACCAATGGCAACAGGTCGGCGCACGAGGATTCACACCCGGAAGGGCTGATTTCCCTTATCTTGCCATTGACAGCACAAACAACCTGTATGTTGCTTACAGTGATGAAGCCAATGACCGCAGAGCCAGCGTGATGCAATTTGCCTCTCCGGTTTCACCGCCACCGCCGCTAGATGGAAACTGGCAGCAGGTTGGACAGGCTGGTTTTTCGCCAGACGCAGTTATGTGGACTGACATAAGCGTGTCTAACAACGGAACCCCGTTTGTGGCGTATATAGATTCCAATGTTGGCAACAGCGTAAGCGTGATGAAGTTTGACGGTGCTGCTTGGGTGCAAGTCGGCACGCCAGGTTTTACAGCAGGATGGAGCGATTTTCCCAGTCTCGCTCTTGATAGCAGTGGCCTTCCCTATGTGGCCTATATTGATGGCAACTATGGGGGTGGGCTGAGCGTGATGCGCTTTGACGGTACTGCTTGGGTGCAGGTCGGCACGCTTGGCTTTACGCCTGCTGCTATGGAACCGCATCTTATCCTTGCTGACGACAATACACCCTATGTCGGCTATACAGATTGGCAAAACAACGGCAGAGCCAGTGTAATGCGGTTTGATGGCAATGACTGGGTGCAAGTCGGTGATGCCGGTTTTACAAACGGTTCGGCGCATGAACTGAACATTGCGTTTGATCAAGGCGGTACACTGTATGCTGTCTTTCATGACAGCGACAACGGTGGCAAGGTCAGCGTGATGCGTTTTTTTGCACCCGAAAATATATGGGTACCTGTTGGTCATTCTGGCGTTTCCGATGGATCAGCCTATTCTCCGTCCCTTGCCGTTGACAGCAGCAATACTCTGTATGTAGCGTATGAGGATGGTAGTGTTTATGGCAAAGCCAGTGTAAAGAAGTTTAATGGCACAGGCTGGGTTCCTGTCGGAGAAACAGGATTCACCCCCGACTCAGCATGGTTTACCAGTCTTGTCATCGACAGCTACAATAGGCTCTATGTGACGTATGAGGACGGCAGCACTTATGGCAAGGCCAGTGTGATGCAGTTTGATGGCACGGATTGGCACCAAGTCGGCGCACCAGGTATCACACCAGAAGCCTCTATGTTCACAAGCTCCTTTCTTGGTAGTAACAACGCTTTGTATATTGCCTACAGCGATGGAGCCAATGGTGAAAGGGCCAGCGTAATGAAGTTTGATTCTTCGACTGCACCACCGCCGCCGCAGGAGGGAGACTGGCAGCAGGTTGGCAGTGCCGGGTTCTCGCCTGACAGCACTTCATTTAACCGCATTGCGGTTGACAGCAAAGGTACTCCCTATGTGGCCTATACCGAGGATGCGCTTTTACAGCGAGCCAGCGTGATGCAGTTTGACGGCACGGATTGGCACCAAGTCGGCGCACGAGGCTTCACGCCCCAAGGAACAGAGGTTGCTGGTCTTGCCTTTGACAGTGCCGATGTTCCCTATATTGCATACATACATTGGGAAAATGGGAACAGGGTCAGCGTGATGAAGTTTGACGGCAATGAATGGGTGTACGTCGGTGCGCCAGGATTTACGTCGAGCATGATGTGGAACAGTATGAGCCTTGCGATGAAAGGCAACACACCGTATGTGGTGTATACAGATGGAATGAACGGGGACAGGGCCAGCGTCATGAAATTTGACGGCAATGACTGGGTGCAGGTCGGAGCTGCTGGATTTACTTCTGGTAATGCTTACTATCCTAATCTGGTCTTTGACAAAGCTGGAAATCCGTATGTGGCGTATACAGACGGGGCTGAAGGGGATAGAGCCAGCGTGATGCAGTTTGACGGCAATCAATGGCAGCAGGTAGGAATGCCGGGTTTCTCAGCAGGATGGAGCGATTTTATCAGCCTCGCCTTTGACAGCAGCAATACCCCTTATGTAACCTATATGGATGGTGCGGCATCGCATAAAGCCAGCGTGATGCGTTTTGACGGCTCTGCATGGAATTATGTTGGAACACAGGGCTTTTCCGAAGATATGGTGTATTTCACCTGGATTGTCTTTGACAGCTATGACACGCCCTATGTGGCCTATGAAGATCAGGCAAATAACGGTGTAAGCGTGATGCGCTTTGACGGCTCTGCATGGAATTATCTTGGAGACGCTGGATTCACGCCGGGTATGGCCTTTTTCACTAGTTTCACCATTGACAGTGCCAATCATCTGTATGTTGCCTACACAGATGAAGCAAATGAGCATAGAGCCAGCGCAATGCGTTTTGATCTACCTGCCCCTACATTACTTGAAGGAGTCTGGCAGCAGGTCGGTGAGGCTGGATTCACCTCTGATTCAATCTACGCTCCCAGCCTTGCCGTTGACAACAGCGGCACAGCGTATGTGGCCTATATGAATGCTGGTAATTGGAATGCCAATGTGATGAAGTTTGACGGCACTGCATGGCAGCAGGTCGGCGCGCCTGATTTCTTTCCAGATGCTGCTTGGGACCCCAGTCTTGCCATTGATAGCAACGGCACTCCTTACGTGGCCTATAGTGACGGTATGCACGGCGACAGAATCAGTGTCATGCAGTTTGACGGCTCAAGCTGGCAGCAGGTCGGCATGTCAGGATTTTCAACAAGCAGTGCGTGGCAGCCCAGTCTTGCTGTTGACAGCACGGGTACGCTGTATGTAGCCTATGTTGAACAGGCTTCAGGATACAGAATGAGCGTAATGCAGTTTGACGGCAATAACTGGGTGCCAGTCGGACAGCCCGGGTTCACACCAGATTGGATCAACTTCCCCAGCCTTGTGCTTGACAGCAGCGGCGTACCCTATGTATCATATACGGACTCATACGGTCGGGCCAGCGTAATGAAGTTTGACGGTATGGAATGGGTGCAGGTCGGAATGCCGGGATTTACTCCGTCTTATGCTGAAGGATTACATCTTGCTGTGTACAACAACACACCCTATGTAGCCTATATGGATGATGCGGAATCGCATAAAGCCAGCGTGATGCAATTTAACGGCACGGAATGGGTGCAGGTGGGTACAGCGGGCTTTACTCCAGGTTTTGCCTATGAACCCAGCCTTGCCATTGACAGTTACGGCACACCATATATAGCCTATGTAGATGAGTCCAATGAATACAAGGCCAGCATGATGCGCTTTGACGGCACGGAATGGGTGCAGGTGGGTGATGCAGGTTTTACGTCAAGTGGTATTTATGAACCAAGTCTTGCTGTTACCAGCCAAGGCATTCCGTATGTGGCGTATGTGGATGAGTTTAATGAATACAAAGCCAGTGTGATGAAGTTTGGACCGTCCGGTTCAAACTGACAGTTGTACTCCCTGTCCCCTGCCAGCGGGCCGGGGAGCGTTCTTTTTAACAGTTCACCATAGACTCCCTGGCTCATTCCCAAGCCGGGGAGTTCCGCACGTTGCTCTCTATTTCCCAAACACCAGCCCCTTCTCCTCCCCCCAATCAATCCGTACCGTATTCCCCTCACTGAAGCGGCCTTCCAGAATCTCCAAGGCCAGCGAATATTCCGGCTTGGTCGCCTCGGTCAGCTCAATATTACTCAGTACCTTCACGAGTCATATCTGCTTATTTAATTGACATTAAAATAGAGCCGCTATATCTTTTCAACATGCACGATATATTAAATTCCATCCTCTGTTTTCTATTATGCTCGACAAACAACTGATCTGCGTCACCGGGCTTCCCCGGGCGGGTTCGACCCTGCTCTGTCAATTGCTCGGTACCCATCCAAAAATCTACAGTCCTGGCCATTCATCTCCTCTCTGCCCAACTCTAAATCAGCTACGCCATAACCTCAGCGACAACGAATTCCTGCTCGCCCAACTGGATAATAATTTTGATCTGGTGTATCAGCGTCTGCTCAACGCCTTTCGTGGTTTTGTCAACGGTTGGTTCGCAGAAACGGATCAACCGACGGTCACGGATAAAAACCGAGGATGGCTGATGCAACTAGATATGGCACATATGCTTGATCCGAACTGTCGAATGCTGGTGTGTGTGCGTGAACTTGGACAGATTGTAGGATCTATTGAGGCCCGGCATCAAAAAACTCTGCTCCTGGATTTCCCCGATCATCTCGCCTCCCATTCCTCTTATAGCCGAGCAGATAAGTTGTTGGGTAATGACGGCGTAATTGGTGGTCCTCTGCGCACCATTGAGGCGATGCAGGATATACCAAAAAAAATGCAGCAGCGAGTTTTTTATATAATATTTGAACACTTAATGCAGGAGCCAGCTGCTGTAATGAAGGAAGTTTTTAGCTGGCTCAACGTAGAACCAGCGCAAATTAACTGGAAACACCTTCCTGTAAAGCCCCATGAAAGCGATAGTTATTACCGCTTTAAATATTCCCATGCCACCCACGCATCACTTCAGCCCCCTGCCCGGCATCGTATTTCTTCACGGATTCAGCAAGAAATTATTAAACAGTTCGGTTGGTTTTATAAAACGTTCTATCCGGCCGCACTGAACAACACCCCTTGAGAGAAAGGAGACTGTAATAATGAAAGAAAGAAAACCAACCCGTCTACCCGCTCTGGTAATCGCTACAGCCCTAGGCATGAGTACAGTGTCGCATGCTGAGAACTATGACGTAACAGTAGCAAATGATGACGGCACCGGCAATACAGCGAACACCTTGAGCTGGGCGATTCGCCAGACAAATCTTAATCCCCATGCGGATACCATCACACTGAAGACCGATGTCACGATCACCGGGGTGATGAAAACCCTGATCGACGGGGCACCGAGCGGCGGCGACCATGACAGCGGCGGCGGAGATCTTTTCGTGCAAAGCGATGACACCCGTCGCGCCATCAGCGGGGGTGGTCAATTCCGCCCCCTGTTTGTCAAGTCCGGCACCGTAACCATTCAGAATATTGACCTAGAAAACGGCAAAGCTGAAGGAGGAAACAGCCTGTATGGCGGTGGCGGTGCTGGCTTGGGCGGTGCTCTATTTATCTATAGCGGAAACGTCACCGTACAGCATGTGACCTTCAATAGCAATAATGCTGCTGGTGGTAACGGTCAAGTATTTAATGGATTTAATGACGGAGGAGGAGGTATGTTCGGCGAAGGAAACGGCAGAAGCGGCGGCGGTCTCTTCGCTGACAGTACCGGCTCTGCGGGAGGCTACGGCGGCACTGGAAATTATGGAGGCTTTGGCGGCACTAACGGCGGTACCGGCGGATTCGGTGGCGGCGGTGCCGGCGGAGTTGGCTACAGTGTGGGCGGTGCCGGTGGTTTCGGAGGAGGCGGAGGCTTCGGTTTTGAAGAAAACAGCAGTTCCGGTACCGGCGGTGCTGGCGGTTTCGGCGGCGGTGGTGGATACGGCTACGGCAAGACAGGCTTCGGAGTCGGCGGTGCTGGCGGCTTCGGTGGCGGTGGCGGTGGTGCTTCAAGTCGTAATGGCAGTTCCAGTACCGGCGGTGCCGGAGGATACGGCGGAGGCGAAGGCGGATCTGCTCTAGGTGGATATGCCTCCGGCGGCGGCGGCGCAGGTTTTGGCGGCGCGATCTTCGCCATGAACGGCACAGTCATCCTAACTGATGTAAGCTTCAGCAGCAATACCGTAACCGCCGGGACAGGAGCCTATAACGGCAGTGCGGCAGCGGCAGACGTGTTCATCTGTACAGATCAGGACGCCCTCTGCGGTGCTGTGGTCAATGCCTGCGGTACAACCTCCACCAGCGAGATCGTGGGGGCCTTTGGAAGCAGCTGTCCTGGAGCAGCCGCACCGGAAATAGATATCACGGGTAACGGTGTTTCCATAGCTGATAATGATATCACACCGGATTTCACCGACCATACAGACTTCGGCAGCATATCCGCTGGCTCATCAGTGACTCGAACTTACACCATAGCAAATACCGGCGATGCTGATCTGAACCTGAACGGTTCCGGTGAGTTTGTTGTGCTGGATGGTGCTGGCTGCACGGAATTCACTGTTACCGCTCAACCGACTTCACCGGTTTCGTCCGGCGGCACAACGACGTTCACGGTACAGTACAGCCCGACGGATGCCGGTGAAGACATCTGTACGGTAATGGTTGACAATAATGACAGTGATGAAAATCTCTATGACTTCTCCATCACAGGCACAGGGAGCCGAAGCAACGGTTGGCTTTCTGCAATCTATATGCTCTTGCGTTGAAGCAACCACACCGGCTTCCTACAGGAATCACAGGAAGCCGGTAGGTCTATCACAGCACTTTTTTCTTTACCTTACTTCCCAAACACCAGCCCCTTCTCCTCCCCCCGATCAATCCGCACCGTATCCCCCTCACTGAAGCGGCCTTCCAGAATCTCCAGGGCCAGCGGGTCTTCGATATACCGCTGGATAGCCCGTTTCAGAGGCCGGGCACCGTAGCTGGGATCATAGCCGGTTTCCACCAGGAACTGCTTGGCGGCCTCGGTCAGCTCTATGGTGTACTTGCGTTCCGCCAGTCGTTTGGCCATCCGGTGGATCTGGATATCCACGATCTGCAACAGATCCTCCCGGCTCAGACCGTGGAAGGTGATAATTTCATCCACCCGGTTGAGGAACTCGGGTCGGAACTGGCGATGGAGAAGATCATCCACCTGCCGCCGCATCTCCTCCGGGTTGCTCTGTCCCAACTCCATGATCAGGTGACTGCCCAGGTTAGAGGTCATGATCATGATAGTGTTCTTAAAGGACACGGTCCGGCCCTTGCCGTCGGTCATGCGGCCATCATCCAGCACCTGAAGCAGGACATTGAACACATCCGGGTGGGCCTTTTCAATCTCATCCAGCAGGACAACCGAGTAGGGCTTCCGCCGCACGGCCTCGGTGAGCATACCTCCTTGGTCATAGCCCACATAGCCCGGAGGCGCACCGATAAGCCGGGCCACGGAATGCTTTTCCATGTACTCGGACATATCAATGCGGATCATGGCCTGCTCCGAGTCAAAGAGGAAGTCGGCCAGACTGCGCGCCAGCTCGGTCTTGCCCACACCCGTGGGGCCGAGAAAGATAAAGGAACCCAGGGGGCGATCCGGGTCTTGGAGTCCGGCCCTGGCCCGGCGCACTGCATTGGCCACCGAGGTAATGGCCTCTTTCTGACCCACCACCCGGCGGGCCAACTCACCTTCTGCTTGGACCAGCTTCTCCTTTTCCCCTTCCAACAGCTTATCCACCGGAATGCCTGTCCATTTGGCCACCACCGCAGCCACATCTTCAGCACTGACCTCTTCCTTGAGCATCTGGCTTTCCGCTTGGATCTCAGCCAGCCTGCTGTTTTCCGCCTCCAGTTCCTTTTCCAGCTCCACGATCCTGCCGTAGC
>QYLO01000003.1 GCA_022766165.1 Candidatus Electrothrix gigas | reverse complement strand
CTTGCACTCTCTTGACTCTTCAATATCAAAGGGCAAGTTCGGCTGATACGGTCCGTTCTTCTTTGCTTTTTCTACAGCTATGCGCTCTTTTCTCGCTATCTCTGCTACTTGTTGATTAATATTGCCGGTCGGAAGCTTATGTTGATTCTCTTTTCTTTGCTCTTCCAAACTTGTGCCTGGCGCAACACTATAACTGTTCATCAAGCCTTCAAGACCGAACAGCCTCTTACGCTTGACATAATTATTGATAGACTGCCTGCTGATCTGTAATTTATCCGCCAGCTTTGTCTGATTAACACCTCGCTCTACGAGGTCAACGATAAATATTCGTTTTGCCGTCTTATCTGACAGGTCAACTCTCTTTATTTCCCTTTCATAGTCATACTGTATGGCTATACCGTTTTTACTGCCACGAATTTCAAGGCTGATCCCGCTGCCGATATGCGTTCGGTTGTTATCTTTATCAGATTCGATGAGTGTTATTTGCTGCACTGTAGCTTCCTTTTATATTTAATTTTCATTCAATATAAAAGGTTTTTCAAGAAAAAGAAATATATTTTAACGTTATTTAGATTTTAATTATAAAATAACAAGTATCAAAAAATTAAAATGTCCATTTTAATCTCATAACTTTGATTTTACATTATCTGTAAACTGAAATTGACCGGTTTTTTACGAGGTCTGTCCTTGGAAAAAAGAGTGATAAGAGGGTTAAAGAAACTATGTTAAGCAGTAGTAAGGCGATATAAGGCGGTTGTCAACAACAAACTGCAATTGATTATAAGAGGCAGGTAGGCATTCCCCTGATAGGAGAAAACTCATCCCAGTTTATAGTGCTATAAACTGCCTCTCCATAGCACTATAGAGGAGGTGTTTATAGAGAGTAGGTGCCACTGTTTATAGTACTATAAAGAGAGGCGTATTAGAGAGTACAACAACAGCTATCTCTCCCGTACAACTATAACGCACAACCATAAATTATTTGGTTATATGTCAGCAAGGCTTTTAGCAATTTGATAAATTTGGTAATTTTTCCTATTGACAGGGCAAAATATGATTCGTAAGTTAGCTAACGATGCATTATTCGCATTGCCTTGCGACAAGCAATACAATTTTTTCAATGGAGGAGAAAAACAAAGCATGAAACACCAACTCGTATTATTCGCCCTTATCTGTCTCTTAGGTAATTTACCCATAACCTATGCAACCGATACTAATGCCCATTATGCAACGCAAACGTATACCCACGAACTCCCAAAAGGAGCTGTTCCTTTGGCACAATCCAAAGAGTGTGCATCCTGTCATCCTACTATCTACAACGAGTGGAAGGAGTCATCTCACGCCAGATCTTCAGCCCTTGTCAATCCTGCTCACGGTGCCGTGCATCAGGCTTTTCTCAAAGCCATGAAGGAAAAGGGCAAAAAGGGAAATTACCACTGTGCCAACTGTCATGCACCAATGGCAGATAATATTCAGGAACTGATGACTGGTGCAGCAGAACTGGACAGCAACAACTGGACCCATACCGAGGGAACAGGCTGTACCTTTTGCCATCGTATTGACTCTATTGGAGAGAAGGAAACATTTAATCATTATAAGCTTAATATGGATGGCACCTTGTACTCCAGCAACCCGGCAAAAAAGGATCTTCCGCATGCAACCGAACAGTCTTCTCTGTTTACCAAGGGCGAGGTCTGTATGGGCTGCCATAGCCATAAGCTAAATAAGAAAAAAGTACCTATCTGCATGATGAAAGATGTTTCGCAGGGAAATTGCCTTGAATGCCACATGCCCGAGGTTGCAGGTCCTTCTACTGTTGGCATAGATGGCAAAACGCATCGTTCGCATACGATGCCGGGTGGTCATGATATTGAGATGCTGAAAAAGGCTGTAACCCTTGATGCGGAAATCATCTCCAAAGACGAAGAGCAACACCTTGTGGTGACCGTGAAAAATATTATCAAGCACACCTTTCCGTCAACCAACCCCATGCGCATGGCCTTAGTCAAGGTGGTTGCCAAGGACAAGGAGGGGAAAAAGATTTGGAAAAAGTTTACAAAGAGTCCGTTGGAAGATAGGCAGGCTCTCTTCTTTAAAGCCTTTAAGGCAGGTGATAAAATAGGTGTGCCTTCCTGGCTTGCCGATGGAATAGCCTTTGATACACGACTTAAAGCAGGAGAAACCAGAGAGATAACCTATGTGCTTAATGATCCAGAAATTAAGCAGGTTGATGTGATGTTGATTTACCGTCTCTTTCCGGGCAAGGCGATTAAAGCCTTTGGTATTCCAGAGAACGGAATAAATGAAAAGGATTACCTTGTGGCACAGAAGAGCCTCACCCTGTAGTATCCTGTAATATTCTGTAATAGAATAGACTTCCTGCCCCTCTGGGGCAGGGTCAATCCCGCCCTTTTATTTACCCGCTCCTTTTTTCTTTTTATCTCTGGCAATCACAAAGGCGTGTTCATACCCTTGCCTTTTTAGTGCTTCTTTATGCTGTTTGGCCTTTCTTAATGAGGTACTACTGAAAACCAACACCCGGAAGAGATGGACTCCAGCGGCTGCAAAATCCTGAATAATTACGTCATGACCCTTGGCAGCAAAGGTCTGAGCCAACGTGCGTGCCTTGCTTTTTTCTTCAAAACTCCTCACCTGAATGTAAAAGTTTCCTGTATCAAAATCCTGACTGATGCGTTTTTTCTTGCTCTGAGGACGAAGAACCGCATTCTGGGTTGTAGAGTTCTTTTTTTTCTTTTTATATTGTGCAACAAGAATGGGTATCCCATCCTCCATTCTCTCTTTGTGGTTTTCTTCAGCCAACGCACTAACGATATCCTCCTCTTGCGTTCTTTGCCCACTGTGTTCACTTTGCTCATCTTGCTCTTCAGCAGCACCAAGTGCAACAATCTTTACCTTGCCTGTTCCCTTCTGTAAAATACCCAATGCCTTTGCAGTAGTATGGCTCAAATCAATAATCCGGCCATCAACAAAAGGTCCTCGATCATTGATGCGTACCGTGGCTGTCTTGCCATTGGCCAAGTTTTTCACCAAGAGCATGGTTCCCATAGGCAGGGTTTTATGGGCAGCTGTGATTCCGTACATATCGTATGTCTCACCATTGGCGGTCTTGCGTCCATGAAAAGGATCACCGTACCAAGAGGCCAAGCCTATTTCCTCATAGCCTTCTGCCGAGGGAATAGGGTAATAGGTCTGCCCTTCAATAACATAAGGTCTCTGGGTTGCTGGCTTTTTTTTCCAGTTTTTCTTCTTTGCCTTGCTCTTAACCTTTTTCTTGGATTGTTTCCTTAATGTTCTCTTTTGTGTTCTTTTTTGAGTAGCCCCTCTTGCTTTGTCTTTTCTCCTCAGTATTCTCAGTGCTTTTTCCCGAATAGCTCTGTTTTCAGCATCAAGATCTTGCTCATAACCTTCATGACCTTTTGGCATTCTAGAAATCTTTTGAGGCGCACAACCGTTTACAAGCAACAGCAGGCTGAGGAAAAGAAAGGGCATAAGCAGAATATTCAGAATATTCAAAATATTCCACCCCTTTCTACCCTTCCATTGCGATGTGTTCGTAGCGTTGTTCATTTTGTCTTTATCAGTCTTCCTGCGCTGCTTTTTTATCCTGTGCAGGCGTAGGCAAGAGGTGGAGAAAACGTTGTTCATAAAACAGGCCAGCTCGCCCTGTGGTGTGCGGGGTATAGGGAAGCAGTCCCTGGTCTTTCCCTGTGAGATTATCAAAGTTCGCAATGATCTCTTCGTCTTCATCAATTGCAGAAAGCCGCAAGTCAAGAATTGGTCGCATCACTCTGATAATACCGTTGTTGTCCAAACCGAGCAAGATATCTTCCCAGCGTCGTTTGCTGAAGCCGCTATACCAGATACCGGGTTTCTGCTGACTCTGCTGACCACTGATTTGATCAGGCAAAGAAGGCGCAAGCTCCTCATCTTCAGTGTACAGGTTATGCTGAATAAAGTCTTCTACCGCAGAACTGGATTGCACAGCAAGACGATCCCACGGATCAACATCTTCAGAGTAACTGAGCAGCAAATGGTTTGTCCCGTCATTATAGGCCCATTGAGCATGACAGACCTGACAGGCAACCTGATGCTTGTATTTTTCATGGGCAGGATGTTGCAGACCTGGCACCAGAAGCTCCTGCTCATCACCCTGAATTTTTACAAAGAGCTGTTCTCCCTTGGCACGGAGATTCGCCAGAGCAGGGAAGGATGAGGTGTCAGAGATATCAGGAGCATGACAGTCCACACATTGCACAGCAGGTTGCTTGCCAGATATCTCAGCGCCTGTATGACAGTCTACACAGGTCATACCGCGTTGCTGATGAATATCCGGGGAAAGGTTATGCAGCTCCACCCCATAGGGACGGAGAAAGGGAGACCGAGTGACAAAGGGTGTTCGGTAGGACCAGTTATAGTCTTGCTCATAGCTGCCGTCAAAATCACTGCCCACATGGTTCCCGTAATGACAGCTCAGGCATTGGCGTTTTGTTGGTCGGATAAAGGCATGACTTGCTGTTTTTGCGGCTGTCCCCAGCCCTGTAAGCTTACCATCAGTATATTGCAGATGACAGGCTGCACAGCCACTGCCGTGCCGAACATAGGGATAGTTGTCCCCCTTGCTGTAGACATGACAACGCAGGCAGTGACGACGAAGCAGGTCGTTGACCAGTTCCTCTTTGCTCTGTGGTGGCCCTTGGCTTTCTGGGATCTCTAGAAGGCTTTTGAGCGGTGCAAGAGAGAAATGTTCCCGAACCAAGTTGACAGCATTGCGCATGGTAAAATGGCTGGACTGACCGCACCGATCAAGCTGTGTAGCATGACATTTTCCACAGGTTGTTTGCATAGTTGCCGGGCTTGCCGCCTGTGCAATCAGGCCCTGATGGGCAATGTCTTTGTTATTCGTCTCGTTATTGCCCTGATGACAGTCCGTGCAGGCAACATGCGGAACATCATGGGCTTTGTCAAGCTGTATCTCTTGATGACAGGACTGGCAACCAGGAGCTGGGGGCGGTGGCAATTCTTTCTTGACGGCCTCGGTTGCTGGTGCTGCCACAGAAGATGGAACAGAGTTGACTTTTTGTTCTTGTTCACGGCATCCCACAAGTACGAGGTGTAAGAGGGAAAAAAAAAGGACAAATAATGTAAAATAGTGTTTCATAATCTTGACAGTATAGCTCAACCATGCTACATGGATAAAGCTTCATTAAAGAGCAGACAGAAAAAATGCCGATATAGCTCAGTTTGGTAGAGCGGCTGATTCGTAATCAGTAGGTCACCGGTTCAAGTCCGGTTATCGGCTCCAGAAATATCAAGCACTTGTGTCTCTTGTAGACTCAGGTGCTTTTTTGTTTCTAGCTCGTAACCCGACACTGCCCCCACCTTTTTGGCTATGGGGTTGGTAAATCGGTTACAAAGCACCTTAAAAAAAAACCTGCCCCGACGCAATCCCAAAAAGACATAGTAGGTGCCAGCTCGATTCGGCTTGATGCAGAAAATCGGACAGTATGAAAAAGAAAACAGCCATCATAGCCCTGACCAAGGGCGGAAATCAACTTGCTCAACGTCTTACCACGCATTTACCTGAAAGCGTCATTCTCTCCAACCTCTCCACTCTTCCCGCTCTTTCCACTCTTTCTACAAAGGGCAATATTCATAATACGCTGGCCCAGGCTTGGCAGAAGCATGACAACCTGATCTGCATCATGGCCACTGGTATCGTTGTCCGTGGTATTGCTCCGTTGCTTCAGGATAAACAAGTTGATCCAGCAGTGGTGGTCTGTGACGAGCAGGGACAGTATGCCATTTCCCTGCTCTCCGGTCATTTGGGCGGGGGCAATCTCTTGGCGCAAAGG
Source organism: Candidatus Electrothrix gigas (assembly GCA_022766165.1). Taxonomy (GTDB): domain Bacteria; phylum Desulfobacterota; class Desulfobulbia; order Desulfobulbales; family Desulfobulbaceae; genus Electrothrix; species Electrothrix gigas. The sequence goes on along the minus strand of QYLO01000003.1, from coordinate 120,452 downwards.
GTTGCTGACATACTCAAAGGGCAGGCTGTTATTACCACGGCATCTGATGTCTTGGGACACACAGCCTTAGATCTTTGGTGTCGTGATCTGGGACTTGCAGTGACAGATAAACAGGGCCTGACCCGTAGTATGGCAAAGTTGGTGAATACCGGTTCAGTATCTCTGTACAGTGATTATCAGCTCCCCTCCCTTCCCAAGGATATCACCCTGACAACAGAGCTACGTTGTGCAGATCTGTGGATTACCTCCTGTACAGAGCAACAGGTAGAGCAACAGGGCAGGGTAGTGTTACTCCATCCCAAAGCCTTAGTCATAGGTATTGGCTGTAATCGTAATACTCCAGCAGAGGAAATCAGCAATGCCTTGGATCATGTATGTCAAGTCAACAAGCTGGCCCGTGAGTCTGTGAGCAAGCTGGCCTCAATTGATCTGAAAAGCGATGAACCGGGCCTGCTCACCTTTGCCCGCTCCCATAACCTTTCTCTTGATTTTTATACTCCAGAACAGCTCAATCAGGTGCAAGGTATCGCTGCATCTGCTGCGGTTTTGCGGGCCACTGGAGCCAAGGCCGTGGCTGAACCGGCGGCAATCTTGTGTTCTGGCAATGGCACCTTGCTGGTGCAAAAAATGAAATTCCCCAATGTAACGGTTGCGATTGCCGAGATCCGAACGCCTTTTGCCTTTTGCTCAAGAAGAAAAACAGCCTGAAAAAACTCTGGCATACTAACTGGCATACTAACACCGGCAAGCCTTTGATATTACACTAGCTAAAAACATTACCTTGAAAGGGTGAGACAAAGCACTGCTGAAAATCCCACCTTGACCTTGTCTTGCGTGACAGCCATACTATGAGTAAAGCTGATATCGGCTTGTATCCTTTTGTTGGGACATCCCATGCCCCAGATCAGATGTATTTTGGGCAGTGAGCTAAACCAGTCTGGATAGACTCAATAGACTCATTACTGGTGTAATGGTTGCCGATCATTGGCTCTGTAAAGAGGAAGCCCTGTATTGAGGGCAGCAACCAATCAATCCAGCAGGTTCTCTTTGTATGGACTCTCCCTCTAGTACCAGAAAAGAGGCTTTGAGGTAGTATTTATTTAATGAAATCAAGATCAATCGCCATTATTGGTATGGCCTGTCATTATCCAGGCGCACAGGATCTTCGTTCTTTTTGGGAAAATATTTTGACCAGAAGGCGTCAGTTCCGTTCTTTTCCAGACTCCCGTTTACCGCTAGCAGATTACTACAACCCTGACCCAGCTGCACCAGATAAAACATACTGTTGCAAGGCTGGCCTTATTGATGGGTTTTCTTTTGATCCTGCTCACTATCGTATCCCAAAAACAACCTTTGAGTCTACTGATATTGTCCACTGGTTGGCTTTACAGGTTGCCCTTGCCTCATTACAGGATGCTGGCTTAGACAAAGAGTCCATGCCAAAAGAGCGCACAGGAGTCATTCTTGGTAACAGCCTGACCGGTGAACATTCACGGGCTGAGGGGTTACGGTTGCGCTGGCCTTTTGTCCGACGAGTTGTACAGACTGCGGCACATGAAAGAGGGTTATCCTCAGAGCAAATCACCGAGTTGCTCAGAGTAACAGAGGGGTATTATACGTCTGTGTTTACGCCAATGACAGAGGATACGCTGGCCGGTTCCCTGTCCAATACCATTGCCGGCAGAATCTGTAACTCTCTTGACCTGCACGGGGGAGGTTATACTGTTGATGGAGCCTGTTCCTCGTCAGTGATTGCAGCGGCAACTGCGGCAAATCATCTTGTAAACCAAGAGCTGGACCTAGCGCTTGCCGGTGGGGTGGATATCAGTTTAGACACCTTTGAACTGGTCGGTTTTGCTAAGACTGCTGCTTTAACCACCAACGACATGCGGGTCTATGATCGTCGGGCCAATGGATTCATTCCAGGTGAAGGTTGCGGTATTGTGGTGATGAAACGCTTACAAGACGCTGTTCGTGATGGCGATTATGTGTATGCTGTGCTGCATGGCTGGGGTATTTCTTCAGATGGCAAGGGAAGCCTGACTGCCCCAAATGCCCAAGGACAGGCAAGGGCCTTACAACGAGCCTATGAGCGGGCTGGTTGGGATATGCAGAAACTTGACTTTATCGAAGGGCATGGAACCGGTACAGCTGTTGGTGATAGAACAGAACTGGAAGGTATTGTGCTGGCAATGCAGCATACTACAAAATATTACGCAAAAAATCATAGAGAAAATAATACGGAGCAAAGACAAAGAGCTGAAGATGCAGAGCAGCTCCGACCTTGCGGCATGACCTCTTTAAAATCGCTTATCGGCCATACCAAGGCTGCATCAGGCGCTGGCGCATTGATTAAAACCGTTATTGCCCTGAATCAACGAGTCCTGCCACCTCTTGCCAACTGTTTTGATCCCAACCCTGTTTTTGCCGATAAAGCATCTGCTCTTTATCCACTTATTCACGGAGAAGTCCGTTCTTCCCAGGAAACACTCCGGGCCGGGGTCTCTGGCATGGGCTTTGGCGGTATTAACTCACATCTTGCCCTTGCCTCTGGTGATGCACCCTCAGCAAAACTTCGATCTGCTCTTTCTGAACAGAAGTTACTGGCAGACTATCAACGGACTGAACTCTTTATCTTCAGTGCGCCCGATATAGGAGAACTGATCAAGAGAGTAGAAGCTGCTGAAAAATTGGCAGGAAATATCTGTGAAGGTGAACGTCTGGACTTAGCAGTCCATCTGAGTAAGCTTTACGGATATGATCCCGGCGGACATGATCCAAGCAGTGATTTGGTTCGGGCAGCGGTTATAGCAGAGTCACCAGAGATGCTCTTACAGGCCTTGGCTGAAATTATGTACGTCCTCAGAACAAAACCTCCCAAGGAAGGGCAAACCTTTGTTGATTTTCAATCAGGTCTCTGTATTGGCAATAATGTGCAAAGGCATCGGGTTGGTTTTCTCTTTCCAGGCCAGGGATCACAGCAGATCAATATGGGGTGTCAGCTTGTTCAACGGCATGATTGGGCGGCAAAAATGGTTCAAACGATGGAGCAGGCTCTGGCGTGGCCAGCAGGGCAGCAACTCCATGACCTTATCTTTCGTCCCGTGGAAAGGGCCCTGAATACGGCACAGGTGCATGATTGGCAGGAACAGCTCAAACAAACAGAGGTTGCTCAACCTGCCATCTGTCTGGCCTCTCTGCTTCGTTTGGAGCAGTTGACCCGGTTGGGTATTACACCAGCGGCTGTTGGTGGTCATAGTTTAGGAGAACTGACCGCATGTTATGCTGCTGGGGCCTATTCTGGAGAAGAGCTGCTACGTTTTGCTGCTCTGCGAGGACAGGCTATGGCGGCAAGCTCATCAGAACAGGCTGGAACAATGGCAAGTCTTGTCTGTTCAGCAGATAAGGCGCAGGCTCTTCTTCATGCAGTACTTGGTTCGCAGAGTACAGGGAAAGCAGAGAAAGGGTATGCTGTGGTGGCAAATAAAAATAGCCCTTCCCAAACAGTACTCTCAGGCCAACCATCCAGTATGAAAGATATTTGCCGTTTTGCCAGAAATCAGGGCATCCGGGCAACTCCTCTTCCTGTTGCCAATGCCTTTCACTCACGATTTGTCAGTCAGGCGGCTCAGGTGCTGGCAAAATCATGTCTTCTTCCTGATAAGCCAAGACAGCTCACAACAGCTCTTTTTTCAGGGCTACAGGGTGGCCGAATTACCTTGGATTGCAACCTGAAAAAACATTTTGCAGAACAGGTTACTTCGCCTGTAGATTTTATCACCTTGGTACAGGAGATAAGCAGGGAATGTGATTTGCTGCTCGAAGTAGGACCAGGCAGGGTGTTGACCGGACTTGCCCAGTCAATTCTTGCGGACAGGGACAGGGAAGCCCCGCTCTGCTTTGCCGTTGAAACAACACCTGAACAGGACAGAGATCTGAATATTTTTCTGGCAAATTATTTTGTTCGTGGTGGAACCGTTCACTGGCATGTTCTGTATGAAGACCGTCTTGTCCGCCCCTTTACGCCAAGTCATGAGCGTGTCTTTTTGACCAATCCCTGTGAGCGTCCTTTGCGTTCTTTTGAAGGACAAACAGAACAGGATACTGGAAAAAAGAATCTTGGTGTTACAGATCGTCTTCTTGCAAAATATGCTGGCATTTCTGAGGAAGATTTAGCTGTTTACTTAGAACAGCGTGGCGGATTCCTTGGTGGCCTTATTCGCTTGGATATTGATAATATGTCCTCATTAGGAAGTAGACTCTCTGCGCCTGATCAGGCTGCTCATAAGCCGAGTTTTTCCTCTTTCCTGCCCAAAATAACTGAAAAATTTGCTGCAAAAAAAGTCCATCAACCTGCCTCTCCTGAGAATCAGGTTGAGCAAGAAAAACAGTCCAGCACGGAGTTATTATTTTCCCTTATTGAAGAGCGAACTGGTTTTTCACTGAAAAGTCTTTCTTTAGATCTTCGCCTGTTGGATGATCTGAATCTTGATTCCATCAAGGCATCTGAGTTGATTGCCGAAGCGGCAAATCGGACCGGTGTGAGAGCGGCAACCTTGCATGTTGCTGAATATGCCAATGCTACGTTACAGGAAGTGGCTGCACTTCTTGATAAGGAGGCAGGACGAGAGCAGGAACAGGGACAAAGACAGGGAGGTGGCCAACAACACCATAAGGAAGCAGGTCAGGTTGGAGAGCATACAGAGTCTACAACAGGTTATTCATCAAAATATCCTGGATGGGTTCGTGATTTTACCCTACAATATTTTCCAGAGCCATTAAATCAATCTTACAATAAAACAATTGCCTATGACCAGCAAGAAGAAGTTCTCCTGCTTGTTGAACCAAGTGAGCAGTATCTTGCAGAACCTCTGATCCTTGCTCTTCAACAAGATTCAGAGGTACACGTCAAGGTACAACAGGTTTCCTTTGCTGAGGCAAGTCAGGCAGAAGCCTCTTTGTTAGATCGTTTTACCTCTGTTATTGCCCTATTACCTGAATTACCCCAAAAGCTTCTTCATCAGCATATTCTTGTTGAACAGGTTACCAAACTGCATACGATATTTTCTCCGTGTTTTTATCGAACCGGATCCGATGATCAAGATCAGGCTCTTGTTCAGGCTCTTGTTGTTGTGCAGATAGGAGATGGTTTTTTTCATGATGGAGCTGTTGTTGGATCGACCAAGAACAATACAAAAATATTAAAAAATTCAAAAACTAAAACGGATACAACGGCTTGGCAGTACTCGATCAAGGCATTGGCTGCCTGCTACCATCTGGAACAACCAGACCGAAAAGTCAGAGTATTACATTTTTCTTCACAAATTCCGGTTGCAAAACTCTGTGAATACATTCTGAGAGAACTCTCCACTCCTGAAAACTATGCCGCTGTCAGCTATGCTGCTGATCAAATTCGCCGGGTGCCTCGGCCTGTGGTACGGAATACTGCTACTGATACATTACGAACCATCCTCTGGTCGCCAAAAGATGTGATTCTTGCCACTGGAGGGGCAAAGGGCATTACTGCTGAATGTGCCTTGGCCTTTGCCCGTGCCACAGGGGTTCAGTTGGCCTTGGTGGGCAATTCATCTCCATCAATAAGCAATAAACAGCATGATGCGATTCTACAGACCTTAAAGCGAGCCGATATGGGCGGTCTTTCAGCTCAGTATTATCAGTGTGATATTACAGATGGAGAGGCTGTAAAGCGGCTTGTCCGGCAGGTGGAACATGAACAGGGAGCTATTACCGGGGTTATTCACGGCAGTGCGCTGAATCGACCTGCGGAACTCTGTCATGTATCGGTTGACCAGGCCCTGCAAGAGATCGGACCAAAAATACTCGGCGCAATAAATATCTGCGCTGCCTTGCAGGATCATCCACCTCGTTTATTTGTTGGTTTTTCATCGCTTATTGGAATTACTGGAATGCAGAAAAATGGCTGGTATGGCTTTTCCAATGAGGCATTGTATTTTTTTCTGCAACAGTATAGGAAGGCCCAACCCCGTACAGCAATCCTGAGTATTGCCTTTAGTATCTGGGATGAAGTTGGGATGGGTGTCCGAATGGGCAGCGCCTCGTGGCTTCGTACACAGGGGGTAGAACCCTTATCTGTTGCGCAAGGGGTCTCTCGTTTTTTGCAACTCACCACATATAATCCTGATACAGATCAAGTTATTGTTACTGCAAGAACTGCTGGACTGGACACCTTTGTACCTTATGGTCCAGAACTTCCACAGGGATTACGATTTATTGACAGGGTGCATACCTTTCAACCAGGAATTGAAATTTTTTCTCAAACACGACTCAGTCTGGAAGATGATCCCTATATCAAAGATCATTGCTGGCAAGGTACCTATCTCTTTCCTATGGTGTTTGGACTTGAAGCTATGGCGCAGGCAGTACAGGCTGTCACAGGAGTTACCTGTTTTACTGCAATATGTATTAGGGAGATTGAACTGGCCCGACCGATTATTGTTGCTGAAAAAACAGGAGCAGAAATTGAGATCCATGCGCTGGTTCTTGAACAGAATGCTGCTGAGGAATGTAGACAGGTACAGGTACAGATACGAACAGAGCAGACTGATTGTAGAGTAGATCATTTTTCCGCTGTCTTTGTGTTCCAAGATTACCAAGATGAACAGGAGGAGAATCCGTCGCACCTGTCGTCTCAGCAGGAGGTGCCAAGTCAACTCAATCAACTGATGCCGCTTGATCTGGTTCCTGAAGTTGATCTCTATAAAGAGGGTTTCCTGTTTCAAGGGCCGTTGTATCAGAAGATTGAGCAGGTTTTTGAACTCAGCTCTGAGAGCTGTCTTTTTTCAGTATCGCCTCTGATCGAAGAGAAGTGGATGCTTGGTAATCCTTTTTGCAGAGATACTCTTTTACAATCAGGCCAACTTCCGATTCCACGGGATCTCTGTTTGCCCAGACGGATTGAGCAGATTAAACGCTTTCCTGTAAAAAATCAGGGTAGTCAATCTGGCAGTCAGGCGAACTGCCAAAACAAGAGGCAGGTCTGGGGCAAGGTGATTATTGAAGAGCATAGGGAGGGATATGTTTACAGCTCAGTGACCATGTTTGATGCAACAGGGCAAGTCATAGAGCAGATAACAGGATACAAGGCTCGAATTGTTGAGCATAACAAGGATAATCCCACAGCAGAGGAGTTAGCCTGTCCTGATCAACGCGATCGTATGATTTTGTTGAATGAGCTGGAAAAGAGAAAAGGTCTTTTACCAATGCACTGCATGCTTCCTCAGCTTAATGTGGCGTTTCTTCCCTGTCTGCAATATATGAGCAAAAAGGAACGGAGAAAAAAAGAGTTGCCGTTTATCAAAAGTAGTTTAGCGCCTCTTCTTGATGGCTCGGATCTTCGTATTGAAATTTCTTGGTCAGAGCAAGGAAAACCCTTTCTGGCTATTCCCACAGATGCTGGCGTAAACTTTTCTTTGACCCATAATGAAGGAACCCTTGTCTGCTCTGCCGGTCCAGGGGTTCAGGGATGCGATCTTGAAACTGTTGTTGATCGTTCTCTGGAGTCATGGCATGATCTGCTGGGATTGGACGAGGGAAATAAGGCAATCCTTGCCAATCTGCTGCAACAGGGGGACAGTCTTCAGCGGGCTGGAACCAGACTGTGGACTGTTTTTGAATGTATTTTTAAGGCATTGGAAAGAAGACCTGTTGTCCATTTTCTGCGTCTTCTTGAAAAGAAAGATAATACGGTGTTGTTTCTATACGATGACTGTTGCCTATTGACCTTTCCGATTCAACTTACCCTGCGAGAAGAGCGGATGCTGGCCGTGGTGGTTCCCAAAAAAGTCGGTCAAAATTTTTCAGCACAACAGGTGCCAGTATCTACAGTCCCCTCTGAAGATAATAATATAAAAAATATTAATAAAGTATGGCCTAAAAAGGTTGGTAGTTTTACCCATGAGTTTACAACCACCTTTTTAGAGGGCAGAGGAGCAGCAGGAAAGGTTTATTTTACCAATATTCCTATCTGGATGGGCGAGTTACGGGAGTTAGCCCTTTTACCCATAGCTGATTCCTTGGTACAGGATATGAAAAGTCGCCAATGGGGTATGGTCACCAACAGATCCTCTTTTACCGTTGATCGGCAGTTAGATAGCTATGACACAGTGATTGGCGAAGTTCGCCTGCTGGAGGATACCGACCTTTCCAACTCCTTTCTTTCTCTCGGGTTTAAGTGGTTTAAAAAGCAAACTGACGGCAGTTTGATGCAGGCCATCTCTGGCAATCTGGCAACGACTTGGGTTAAGGTCCAAGGACACGGTAAAGTAAAACAGAATAATCTGCCAGAGTACTTTATAGCATATCTTAAAAAACTCTCTTGTTCGCAGGATTATGCGAAACCGCAAAAAAAGAAACCCCATGCGTTTTTCTTCAAGGCATCCTCTCTGTTTATGGCAACAGTTTCTACAAGAAAGCAAAATATCTTGTTAAAGCAGCAATTTCTGACATCGCACGAGGATTCAAATTTAGTTGGAAATATTTATTTTTCTAATTATTATGCTTGGCAGGCACGGGTAAGGGATCAATATCTTGCCAGTTCTTTTCCCACGCTTTGCTCAAAGAGCTGCTCAGGTGATTTTGTTTGCGTCCATGCAGAGGTGCATCACCTGCAGGAGGCTATGCCCTTTGAAATTATAGAGGTCTCTATGTATCTTTATGAACTCTTTGCTGAGGGCTTTACCCTGTACTTTGAATACCACAGTGTAGGGAAGCACGGCACTCGGTTAAAAAAATTAGCTCATGGAGAGCATACTGCTGTTTGGGTACCAAAGGGGCCAGAGGTACACAGCAACACATCCCTGTTACAGATGCCTAATGAATACGTGGAGCATTTCATGCAAAAGGTTGGCAAGACAACCGACAAGGTCTGAGTATATTACGATCAACAGTTTTTTATTTTTTGGCTTTTAATTTTTTTTTATCTGGATAAGATGTCTGATCAGAAACCGTTATCGGATGATGAGATGAGGTTAAAGATAAGGGAATTTAAAAATCACATCGAAAATTCAATACATTAAAACTTTTCCTTCAACGTATTATATGCTGCACTCTACTGCTAGAGTACTTTTACTCTTTTTTTTTACTGGATATTTTGTTTTTTTTCTGCCAAGCACGTGTCTGTTACCTCTTCAATCCCAGGCCAATGCCGAAATAACGCAATCCACTCCAACATCATCGACAAAAAATGATACATTAGAACAAATTATTCAGGCCAAGCAAACCCTGCAGGAAAAGCTAGCAGAAGAAGAAAAAAAACTCAAAAAGGAAAAATCTGATTCCCAGCAAGAGGAGCTTCGCGGTCAAATTCAAGAGATCAACTCTCGTATCCAAGCCCTGAAGAGTGATTTTGAAAGTATTGTTTCAGGAGTGGATCCAGCAGAGTTTTCTGCGGTTGACGAGACCATTGATTGGCAGCAAGAACTCAAGGAACTCCTGAGTCCAATTCTTGAAGAAATGAAAAAGATGACAGCTCGGCCTCGTGAGCTGGAATTGTTGCGCAAACAGGTAGGGCAGTATCAAAAACGCATGGCCCTGACAGAAAGTGCCATGAAGAATATTCAGGATCACCTCGACCGTGCTACTTCTGAGGGGGTAAAAAAGGAGTTGAACGGATTAATTCTTTCTCGTCGCCAACGCTATGACGAACTCAAGGCACGCTTGGCAGCTGTACAGCAGCAACTGAAGGAAAAAGAGCTTTCAAGGTCATCAATTTTCCATTCAATTCGCTCAATTTTCCGTAACTTTTTTAAGAGCAGAGGACTCAATCTCCTGTTTGCCCTGTCTGCTTTCTTTATTATCTTCCTGTTGCTGCGTGAGATTCAACGACTTGCTCATAGAAAAACCCGTCTCGGTCGATTGGGAGAGCATCGTTCTTTTATGCTCCGCTTGGCGCTCATTGTCTATTATCTACTGACCTTCCTGATATCACTTTCTGCCTTTCTTTTGGTTCTATACTTTTCTGGTGATTGGGTACTGCTCGGCCTTGCGTTCTTCTTTTTGTTCGGCGTAGCCTGGACCAGCAAACAGACCTTGCCCAAATTTTGGGAGCAGGCCAAACTGCTGCTTAATCTCAGCACGGTAAGGGAAGGTGAACGCATTGTCTACCAGGGCCTGCCGTGGCGGGTGATGGCGTTAAATCTATATACCCGACTTCATAATCCAGAGCTTCGGGGTGGCATGATACGTCTTCCCCTGTCAGCACTTATTGGTGTTGAATCACGTCCCTTTTATACAAACGAGCCTTGGTTCCCCACCAAGACCGGAGATTTGGTTCATCTATCAGACGGAACCATAGGTACTATAGCATTGCAAACTCCAGAACAGGTCATACTGGATACCCGAGGAGGCGCACAAAAGACCTATGCAACGTTGACTTTTCTGGGTCTGAATCCAATCAATTACTCGGTCAACAGCTTTGCTGTTTTTACTGATTTTGGTATTGATTACGCCTGCCAGCAAGATATTGTCCATAACATTCCAGATATTCTCCATAAACATGTCATGAGTATACTGGAAGAAAGAGGGTATGCTGCTGACTTGATTGAACTCGTCGTGGAATTTAAAGAGGCTGCTGCTTCCTCGTTAAACCTTTTAATCTTTGCGAAATTTAAAGGTGAGCAAGCAGTCAACTATTTTCCCCTTTGCCGACTTCTTCAGCAGGCTGGTGTTGATGCCTGTACCAAATACAACTGGGGCATTCCATTCACGCAGATTACCTTACATCAGGCTGAGGAGAAAAAAGAAAGCAGTTGCCGGACGCCGGACATCGAGGAGTAAATCGACCGGGTCGTAGTGAACCGGTCATAGTAAACCGCAGGCTGTGAAGCTTGTCCAAAGGTGCATCCTTTTCACAGCCTTATGCTTATGCCTTATGCCTTATGAACTTATGAACTTATGTGATCATCCGCACCCTGTTCCAGTACCCAAGCATTCCCCCTTGGAAGAACATTTCCGCATTCGGCCTTGGAGGGTGGATAAACCTTTGCCAGTATAGACCGCCTCCAGCCCTTTTTCAATGAAACCGGACATGGTGATCGGTTTGAGACCGCGTTTACTCAGGGCCTTTTTGGGACCATCACCCAAATCATTGACTAAGATGACCTGACAATCACTCAGGATCCGACTGATGTTCAGCCACCGCTGGTTGCCACCGCCTGCTGGTGGAGCCTGTCGCTCCTCGATGAGTTTATAACCAGCTTCCTCGTCTTTTCCCCAGATCTGAAAACGGGTGGCCTCACCAAGATGCTGATTCACCAGTACGCCCTCTTGGGTGGTGACTGCTACATAGGGTCGGGCTACTTCTGCATACTTGGGCAGGCTGGCGCAGGCACTCAGGCAGCCACGCATTTCATCTGTTTTGTCATCAGTGAGCAAGCCCACAGCATCAGCCCGACAACGGGTGCAGTGGCGCATCTGGGGCAGGTATTTTTCTGCCTCGTTGCGAGTTTTTTTCATGACCTCTTTGGAGGGTTCAGGCACGTTTTCAAAAACCGTGTCTGCATTGGGTAACATGGCCATACAGTTAAACAGATCCGCCCCAAGACCTTTCATTGCCTTGGCAATATCAATAATATGGTGATCATTTACACCAGGGATCATAATACTGTTGATCTTAACGGTAATGTCGTACTGCTTGAGTTTTTCAATAGCATTGATCTGACGAGCAAGCAGCAGCTCTGCGCCTTGTCGCCCCCGGTACAACACCTTGCCGTCACGAACCCAGGAGTAGACGTTTTCGGTTACTGCCGGATCAACACCATTAACAGTTACCGTCACATGAGAGACCCCAATTTCAGCCAGTTCTTCCACATGAGGTGCCAGATTCATGCCGTTGGAAGCTAAACAGAGAATAGTATCTGGAAAGTTTTTGCGGATCAGACGCATGGTCTCCAGCGTTTCTTCAGCATTTGCAAAGGGGTCACCAGGGCCTGCGATTCCGGCAACAGAGATGCGTGGTTCTTTTTCTAAAACCTTACCCATATACTCCAGTGCCTGGGGCGGAGTCAGGATAGTGCTGGTCACACCTGGACGTGATTCATTGACGCAGTCAAATTTACGGTTACAGAAGTTACATTGAATATTACATTTCGGAGCAACCGGGAGGTGAACCCTGCCGTACTGTCCCTTGACCTTGGCGTTGAAACATGGATGACGGTTAAAGTCTATAGTATTCATGTATTGCTCCTTATGCAAAATATGAGCTATCAAGAAATATTCTCTGGGCTCGGAATTATGTATGTATGTTCAGATTGTTTCACTGCTGAGGTGACAGCATGTTACATGTCTGTGGAGAAGCAATAGGTGTGCCATTATCTTTTTTTATTTTATTTCTTTTATATTAATATTTTGCATGTTGACTGAATGAGAGGTAAGAAAGTGAACGAAACGCCTCTGTAGTAAAGGTAACAAATATGAACAGCGTATTCGTATTTGTCGACGCACTTTTAAAGGGGAGCAAGGCAAGTCTCTACTCAACAGATACGTTTTTTTAAAAGCGGGGGAGTGTTTTCTGAACTGTAAAAAAAGTGATTTGGTAATAGTACTCGCAAGGCTAATAGATTATAGTTCAGCCAATTACTAACGCTAACATTTTGTTATCCTGCAACCGAGTGACAACATAATGGTGAAAAAGAGAAAAACAGAGTTGCCAGTTATCGGCTGGCGGGAATGGGTGAAACTCCCAACCCTTGGAATTGATAAAATTAAAGTCAAGGTTGACTCTGGAGCACGTTCGTCTTCGATACAGGCCGTTAATCTCAAAATATTTGATAGGGATGGAGAGCAATGGGTACGTTTTAAAATTCATCCCATTCAGCGTTCGATTAAGGATACTGTTGAAACTGAGGCCAAAATACTTGAGTTCAGATCTGTCAAAAGTTCAAATGGAGTAGCTAAAATCAGGCCGGTTATTTTAGCGGATGTTGAGCTGCTCGGACAAGTTTGGCAGGTTGAACTGACGCTTGCAAGTCGTGATAATATGGGATTCAGGATGTTACTTGGGCGAGAGGCATTCAGAGATCGATTTCTGGTTGATGGCGGTAAATCCTATTATGGCGGTCGACCGAAACGCAAGAAAAAGGTCATCAAACGGGTAAAAAAAGATTCTGGATCTCAAAATCAGGGGGAACTATGAAACTCGCTATTCTTTCATGCAACACCCAGTGCTATAGTACCCGGCGGCTTCGTGAAGCTGCAGTGCAACGGGGACATAAGGTTAAGGTTTTGAATACGATGAAGTTTGCCATAGATTTAGATCAAGGCATGCCTGAATTGTATTTTCGTCAAAAATGCCTTTCGCAATACGATGCTGTCCTGCCAAGAATTGGTGCATCCATTACCTATTATGGGACGGCGGTTGTCCGGCAATTTGAGCAAATGGATGTGTTTTGCACCAATTCATCCGCAAGTATCTCCAATTCTAGGGATAAGCTCAGGAGTTTGCAGATACTGAGCCGCCATTCTATCGGCATTCCAAAAACAACCTTTGTCCGCGATAAAAAGGATGTTCTTCCGGCCATTGAGCGGGTTGGCGGAGCACCTGTTGTTATCAAGTTGATTGAGGGAACCCAGGGGATCGGTGTTATCTTAGCAAACACGTTAAGCACTGCCGCAGGCATTGTTGAGCTTTTGCAGAGCCAGAAGCAGAGTGTGCTTATTCAGAAATTTGTCAAGGAAAGTAAGGGAAGGGATATCCGGGCTTTTGTTGTTGGTGATCGGGTTGTGGGAGCGATGCGCAGAATTGCACAGGGACAGGAATTTCGCAGCAACGTTCATCGAGGTGGTATCACTGAGCCGGTTCAGCTTGATGATATGTATACAGAAACCGCAGTTCGCGCCGCACAAATATTAGGTCTTCGAGTGGCAGGCGTGGATCTTCTTGAAGGAAAAGACGGACCACAGATTATGGAGGTGAATTCGTCTCCAGGGCTGGAAGGCATTGAGGGCTGTACACAACTTGATATTGCAGGCTCAATTATTGACTATATTGCTGCGCAGGTGAATTTTCCTGAGATTGATCTGCGGCAACGATTAACAGTGAGCAGTGGCTATGGAGTTGCGGAAATACATATTCCAGAGGGATCTGAATATATAGGAAAAACTATTACAGAGTCAGGATTGCGCGAAAAGGATATTGTGGTACTGACCTTGCATAGAAATGCAAAGGTCATACCAAATCCCAAACCTGGACGAGAATTACTTGCCGGAGACCGCCTGCTCTGCTTTGGCAAGCTTGAGCTGATGCGTGATATGACGCCTAAGAAAGTCCGGCGTAAACGGCAACCAAAAATTAAAGAACTTCCTGAATTGCCTGTGGCCGAAGAGGTGTACAAGGAATCCGGGACAGTTGATTCCGTTGCTGTGCCAACAGAGGCAGCTCTGCCGGATAATGAATAAACATGAATAAATCTATGACTCGAAAATCAATCTTTGACTGGTTTGGTGAAAAAATTGAGCCGGGGCAAGTGCGTAATGTCCATCTTGCTGTGGGTGAGAGTTACAGCGGCATGACTGTTGATATTCAAATCCACGTACGACGCGCAAAAGAAGACGGACCTGTCGTGTTTGTGACTGGAGCCTTGCACGGTGATGAAATCAACGGTTGCGGAGCTATTCGCCAACTGATTCAGGATGAAGAATTGCAGGTTAAACGAGGAGCTGTTGTTTTGATTCCCGTACTTAATCCTCCTGCCTTTGATCGTCATTCTCGTTATTTGCCAGATCGTCGAGATCTGAATCGATCCTTTCCCGGTTTTGTTGATGGGAGCCTTGCCAGTCGTATGGCGTTTACTATTTTTAACGAGATTGTCATGCGTTGCGATTATGGTATTGATCTCCATACGGCATCTGTACGACGAACCAATTACCCCACAATTCGAGGTGACCTGGCTCATGCTCAGGTTCATCGACTTGCTGAAGCCTTTGGCACTGAAATCATAGTGAATAATAAAGGCCCAAAGGGTTCTTTTCGCCGGGAAGCATGTCGTGCTGGTTGCCCGACAATTATTATGGAAGGTGGCGAAGTATGGAAAGTAGAGCCTGGTATTGTTGAAACCGCTGTTCGTGGGATAAAAAATGTTCTGCGTGAACTGCACATGTTGGAGGGCAGAATAGAGAGTCCTGCTTATCAAATTGTGATTGAAAGATCAAAGTGGATCCGAGCGGAACGGGGGGGGTTTCTTGATTTTCATATTAAACCTGGTGATATAGTGAAAAAAGATCAGGCTATAGCAACCAGTTCAACGATTCTTGGTGAAGATCAAAAAACGCTGTATGCGCCCTTTAATGGGGTAGTTATGGGAATGACGAGTCTGCCTTCCATGAGCCCAGGGGAACCTATATGTAACCTTGGAAAGTTGCCGAAAAAATATAGTCCAGATAAACTGGCCAGATTACGAGCCAGAGAAGGCGGGCTTGAACAACAGGTACTGGATGACCTGGGAACAAACGTTCTTGTGACGGAGCCTCCTGAAAGTGTTGTGGAATAATGAAGGAAGAGCAAAAAAACGACATTATTTCGACCTTGGCTTCCTTGACCAGTACCCAGAATACCTCTTTGGGCTGAACCTGGCCAAGAGAAAGTTCATGCGTTCACGCATTAAAACAGCTACGGCCTAACACCGCCCCCTGCTCTTGTCTCGTTACATATAGGAATACCCCACCTCGGAATCTGCCTGCTTCTTGGCAATGAGCGCATTGGCTACCTGATCAAACAACTGCTGCGCACCGCTGTAGCCGAGATGAAGGATACGCTGTCCGCCCACCCGATCATGGATGGGGAAACCCACCCGGATCAAGGGGATATTCAATTTGCGGGCAAGGGGATATCCCTTAGAATGCCCGATCAGCAGGTCTGGCTGCAGGCTCTCTGCTATTTCCGCGATATCAAAAAAGTCAACCCCTTCATGGATGGCAGGCTGTTCAGCAAGCATATCACCGGTCACTGCAGCAATGGCCTCGGCCAGCCGCCCAGATGTACCGCCGGAGGCACAGAGTATTGGGAAAATGCCGATTTCGGCTAAAAAGGCAGTCATGCCAACCACCAGGTCCTCTTCGCCGTAAACAATGGCCTTTTTGCCAAACACATACTTATGCCCGTCCACATAGGCATCCACTAATCGTCCCCGCTCCTTGCTGTATTTTTCCGGGATAGGGCGTCCGCTCAGGGTAGAGAGCAGCTCGAAAAATCGATCAGTCTCCTCAATACCAACGGGCATACCGAGACGGTGATGGGCGACATGAAACTTTTTCTGCAAGGTCAGGCTGCTGCTCTCCTCATGACTCAGGGTACGACCAAACTCAATACTGGCTTGGCTGCATCCCATCTTTTCCACTGCTATCAGCGGCGTCCCGCCTTTAGCCACCTTTTCATATTCCAACAAAACCGGACGATCCATAGTCTCGGAGAGATCCGGCAGCATGGTGCAGTGCAGACCGAAATCCACCATGATCTCTTTGAGCAGCCGATAATCCGCTGACGAGACAAAACCGGGCAGCAGATTAACAGTCCCGGTCATGGGGCCACCCTTGACCCGCTGCCGGACCACCGCATGGATAGCCCCATGAAATCCCTCCATGTGGGTGCCGGAATAACTGGGTGTTGAAACCTCGACAAATTCGGGCAGCCCTTCTGAGCCTTCCGTATCCTGCTTGTACTCCCGAAGAAACATGGGAACATCATCTCCAATGGTTTCGGTCAGGCAGGTGGTGGCGATGCCGATCATGGCAGGCCGGTATTTTTCCGCCACATTGGTCAAACCCAGCTTGAGATTAGGTCCGCCGCCGTAGATGGCGTTTTTTTCCGACAGCGAGGACGAGGCAATGTCGATGGGTTCATTATAATGACTGATAATGTAGCGGCGCATGTAGGTGGCGCAGCCCTGAGAGCCGTGCAGATAGGGTACTGTGCCCTCAATGCCCTTAAAGGCCAGACAGGCCCCCAGGGGTTTGCAAAGCTTGCAGGCGTTGGTGGTGGATATATAATCAGGATGATTTTTGCTCATGATCTTCTCCTTACTGTTTTCTTGGCACAAAACGCCAAACTGGACTCATCACCGAGGAATAAACCTCCCTGGCAAAGTTGAGCATCCCCTCAAACCCGGCCAGGGCCTCTTTCCGCTCGTGATTATGATCGCAAAAGCCGATACCTAACTTATAGGCAATGGGTCGTTCCTTGACCCCGCCGACAAAGATATCCACCTCCTTTTCCTTGAGAAAGGAGTTCAGCTCCAGCGGGTTGGCATCATCAACAATGACCGTACCCGGATCGGTGATCGCTGCCAGTTCCTGATAATCCTCTTCTGTACCGGTCTGGGAGCCCACCATGACCACATCCATGTCCACCAGCCGAAAGGCCTTGACCAGCGAAAATGCCTTAAAAGAACCGCCTACATAGATGGCTGCCTTTTTCCCGGCCAGGGCCTTGCGATATTTTTCCAGTTTCGGCACCAGCTCGCTCACCTTTTCCTGGACCAGGGACTTGGTTCGCTCCATAATCTGATCAGCCTCTGGATCATCTGGATATTTCTGCTGAAAGAAACGGGCAATATCGTACAGGGCCTCGGACATATCCTCAATACCGAAATAAGAGACCCGCAGGGAGGGTACCCCGTATTGCTCCTCCATCATATTGGCCAACTGCATAGTGGAGCCAGAACACTGGACCACGTTCAGTCCGGCTCCGTGAGCCCGGCAGATATCATCCACCCGCCCGTCACCGGTGATATTGGCCACCACCTCCAGCCCCATCTGTTCATAATATTCCCGGATCATCCAGATCTCTCCGGCCAGATTGAAATCGCCTAAAATATTGAGGGAGAATTTGGAAATACCTGTGGTCTTGCCAGTGCCGATCAGCCGGAACATGGCATCGCAGGCCGCCTGATAGCCAGCCCGTTTATTGCCCTTAAAGCCCTCCGACTGGACCGGAATTACCTGAATGCCGGTTGTTGCGCCAACATCTTTACAGACCGCTTCCAGGTCATCCCCGATAATACCGACAATGCAGGTAGAGTAGACAAAGGCGGCTTTGGGGCTATGACGGTCGATCAGCTCCAGCAGGGCACGACGCAGTTTTTTTTCGCCGCCAAAGATGACATCCATTTCCTGCAAATCAGTGGAAAAGGAGAGCCGGTGCAGTTCCGGCCCAGAGGAGAGCGCCCCCCGGATATCCCAGGTATAGACAGCGCAGCCAATGGGACCGTGGACTAAGTGCAGGGCATCGGCAATGGGGTAGAGTACCACCCGTGAGCCGCAAAATACGCAGGCCCTTTGGCTGACTGCCCCGGCCAGGCTGTCCTTGTTGCAGACAATATTAAAAGGGGTCTCCCCTTTGACATGAATCTGATTTTCCCGTTCCTTTAAGGCGACTGCTTCCATGATGCTCCTCGGTTTGAAGAATGGTTGATGGAGACTGTATAGCAATCGCTGTGCCAAGTGGGGTTAATGCGTTATGTTGTTGCAGATAATTAAGTAATTAGGAGGAAAGAGCAGGTAAAACGGGTAGGACATATTTGTCGTTTTTTTGACAAGAATGGAGGTAAACGACAAATCTGTTGTGTTCTGCTACATATTCTCTGTTATGGGAATCGTTACGATGGTTCAATTACAGCAGCTCATCAATCTGCTCGCAGCAGATTCTGAAAATTTTTCCAAAAGACAGTACCTCTCATTGTCCTTTATGATTTACTGCAATGCCGCATTGTAACAAAATTGGCAAATTGCTACCTAAATGTAAGTTAAAAAACAAAAAGCGTTTTTACATATATTCCCTATTTTGTTTCAATATTATGAGATGTACAAGGTAAGGTGTTAATATAAAGATAAAATAAAAATTTTTTTTCGTTCGGCACGCCACTTGCTATAGAGAGGACAACATCAACGCAAAGATGTTCATAACATAAACGTACAACGCAAACAAAGGACCGGACAATCCGGAAATATCCTCTTATATACACGGAGAAAAACAATGAGAAAGGTAGCAATCTACGGCAAGGGCGGCATCGGAAAATCTACAACAACCCAGAACACCGTAGCCGGACTGTGCGGTCTGGGCCGCAAGGTCATGGTAGTGGGCTGTGACCCCAAGGCAGATTCCACCCGGCTGTTGCTCGGTGGTTTGGCCCAGAAATCTGTTCTTGATACCCTGCGTGAAGAAGGTGAGGACGTAGAACTTGAGGATATCCGCAAGGAAGGCTATGGCGGAACCTGGTGTGTGGAGTCTGGTGGTCCTGAGCCGGGAGTTGGTTGCGCAGGTCGCGGTATTATCACCTCTATTAATATGCTGGAGTCTCTGGGCGCTTATGAGGAAAGCGAAGGACTCGATTATGCGTTCTATGACGTACTGGGCGATGTTGTTTGCGGTGGTTTTGCTATGCCGATTCGTGACGGTAAAGCGGAGGAAATCTACATTGTTGTGTCCGGTGAGATGATGGCTATGTACGCGGCCAACAACATCAGCAAAGGTATTATGAAGTTTGCCCAGTCCGGTAATGTACGCCTGGGTGGTTTGATCTGTAACTCCCGTGCTGTGGATAACGAGAAGGAAATGATTGAGAAGTTCGCAGAGAAATTGGGAACCCATATGATCTGGTTTGTACCTCGCGACAACGATGTACAGCGGGCCGAGATCAACAGAAAGACCGTTATTGAATGGAAACCCGAGGTACCCCAGGCGGATAAATATCGCGGTCTGGCCAAGGCTATTGATGAAAACGATAAATTCGTGATCCCCACGCCTATGGAGATTGAGGAGCTGGAAGCACTGCTCATGGAATTCGGTCTGATGAATTAACCAGAAGGTTAGTAAGGGCGGTTCGCGAACCGCCCCTGCAACGAACACAAATACAACGGTAGGGGTACGACGTGCCGTGTCCCTACGGATAAATATACCAGGAGAACAACATCATGTTAATGATCAGAGCTATTGTCAGGCCGGAGAAATCCGATGAAATTCTTGCTGCCCTCATGGATGCAGGCTTTCCAGCAGTCACCAAGTATTCAGTTGCCGGTCGTGGGAAACAACGCGGGATTAAAATCGGCGATATTACCTATGATGAGATCCCAAAAATGATGCTCATGTCCGTGGTTCAGGATGAAGATAAGGATTTTGTCATTCAAACTATTATGGAGACGGCCAGGACTTCTGAGAAAGGTGCCTTTGGTGACGGAAAGATCTTTGTCAGCGAGGTTGAGGAAGTGTATACCATTAGTTCCGGTATCAAGGAAGGAGCAGCTGAGGAGGCCGCGTAATGAAAGAAATCATTGCTGTGGTACGCATCAATATGATGAATCAGACGAAAAAGGCATTAAGTGATGCCGGAGTTGATGCGTATTTTGTCCGTGAGGCACAAGGTCGCGGAAAGGGGTTTGCCAATCCCAAGGTGCTTGAGGGCGTTGATAGCGGATACGAGGAAGCGGCTGCTGTGCTGGGAGAAAAGGGCAAACTGTATCCCAAGCGAGTGGTAACCGTAGTGGTTGAGGATGACAAGGTCGATGCTGTTGTTCAAGCTATTATTACACCTAACCAGACCGGCAGGCCCGGTGACGGCAAGATATTTGTCATGCCCGTGGCTGACTCGGTTCGGGTTCGGACCGGTGAGACCGGTGAAACGGCTATCATCTGAACCTGAACAGGAACTTTGAGGAGAACAATATGGCAACAGCAGAAAAACTGGTGCAGTGGGAACCCACCGACATCAAGGCGGAGCTGATCAAGAAGTACCCGCCCAAGGTGGCCCGTAAACGCGCCAAGCAGATAATGATCAACGAAGCTCTGGAGAACGGCACGCCGGAAATTACAGCCAATGTCCGTACCATCCCAGGCATCATCACCATGCGCGGTTGTACCTACGCTGGTTGTAAGGGCGTTATTATGGGGCCGACCCGAGATATCGTCAACCTGGTCCACGGGCCTATTGGGTGTAGTTTTTACGCCTGGTTGACCCGACGAAATCAGACCGATCCTGGACCGGACGGGGATAACTTTATGACCTACTGTTTTTCCACTGATATGCAGGATCAGGACATCATTTTTGGTGGAGAAAAGAAGCTTGCCCAGGCTATTCAGGAGGCCTATGACCTGTTTCACCCTAAGTCCATCGCAGTGTTCGCCACCTGTCCGGTCGGATTGATCGGGGATGATATTCACACCATCTCCAAACAGATGAAGGAAAAGCTGGGCGATTGCAATGTCTACGCCTTCAGCTGTGAGGGCTACAAGGGTGTTTCTCAGTCCGCAGGCCATCATATTGCCAACAATCAGGTGTTCCGTCACATTGTTGGTGAGAACGATGAACCCGCTGAAGGCAAGTATAAAATTAACCTGCTCGGTGAATACAATATCGGTGGTGACGGCTTCGAGATCGACCGGGTTTTCAAAAAATGCGGGATCACCAACTTGGCCACCTTTTCTGGTAACTCCACGTATGACCAGTTTGCGACCTCGCATCAGGCCGACCTGAACGCGGTTATGTGCCATCGGTCCATCAACTATGTGGCTGACATGCTGGAAACCAAGTTCGGTATTCCCTGGATTAAGGTCAACTTTATTGGTGCCAATGCCACAGCGAAATCGTTGCGCAAGATTGCTGCCTACTTTGAAGATCAGGAGCTGATCGACAGGGTGGAAGCGGTGATCGCCGAAGAAATGCCTGATGTGGAGGCGGCTGCGGCAGAGGTTCTGCCCCGCACCGGCGGCAAGACAGCTATGATGTTTGTGGGCGGTTCCAGAGCGCATCATTATCAGGAACTGTTCGGAGAACTGGGCATGAAAACCATCTCTGCTGGCTATGAGTTCGCCCATAGAGATGATTACGAAGGCCGTCGGGTTCTGCCGTTTCTTAAGATAGATGCAGATAGCCGAAACATTGAGGAGATTGAGGTCGAGGCAGATGAGACCCGCTACAATCCCCGCAAGACCGAAGAGGCCATGCAGGTGCTGGAAGAAAAGGGCCTGAAGTTCAAGGAGTACGAAGGGCTTGCAAAGGATATGGAAGACGGCACCTTGGTCATTGACGACCTGAATCAGTACGAGGCGGAGAAGCTGGTCGAGCTGATGAAGCCGGATATTTTCTGCGCTGGTATTAAAGAAAAATTTTCTATCCAGAAGCTGGGTGTGCCTATGAAGCAGCTGCACAGCTATGACTCTGGTGGTCCGTATGCCGGATTTAAAGGTGCAATCAACTTTTATCAGGAGATTGACCGGCTGGTGAACAGCAGGGTCTGGGGCTACATGAAGGCTCCCTGGCAGGAAAATCCGCAGCTTTCTGGAACCTTTGTCTGGGAATAATCTACCAGACGACATGTAGGGGCGAATCTTGTATTCGCCCTCTATAAACGAGGAAAGGGAGCACGGGCGATCCAAGGATCGCCCCTACGGCCCGACATGCGGAAATAATTCGTAGGGGCAGGTCCCCGTGCCTGCCCGGTATAATCAGGGCGAACACAGGGATTCGCCCCTACATAAGAATACGAGGTAACACAGGATGTTATTACGACATACCCCCAAAGAAATTAGCGAGCGCAAGGCCCTGACCATTAATCCGGCCAAGACCTGTCAGCCCATAGGTGCTATGTATGCGGCTCTGGGCATCCACGGATGTCTGCCCCATAGTCATGGTTCCCAGGGCTGCTGTGCGTATCATCGTTCAACCCTGACCCGGCATTATAAAGAGCCTATTTCTGCCGGAACCAGCTCCTTTACCGAGGGTGCATCTGTTTTCGGTGGTCAGGCCAACCTGACCCAGGCCTTTAACAATATCTTTACCGTGTACAACCCGGATATCGTGGCTGTCCACACCACCTGTCTTTCTGAGACCATTGGTGATGACCTGCCCCAGATCCGCAAAAAGGCGATCAAGGAAGGCAAGATCCCTGAAGGGAAATATGTTATCGGTGCCTCCACGCCAAGCTATGTTGGCTCTCATGTGACTGGTTTCTCCAATATGGTCAAAGCCATGACCGAATTGGCCGAGCCCACTGGCAAGAAAAACGGCAAGGTCAACCTGATCCCTGGCTGGGTTGAGCCCTGCGATATGGAAGAACTCAAGCGGATCACCAACCTGATGGGTGTTTCCACCATCATGTTTCCTGATACCTCTGGTGTTTTGAACAGCCCCCTGACCGGTGAGTACAAGATGTTCCCAGCAGGCGGCACGACAATCGAGGAACTGAAATCCACTGCTGATTCAACCGGTACCCTAGCATTAGGCGAGTGGTGTTCTGCTGATGCGGCCCGGCAGCTGGATAAGCAGTATAAGGTTCCCTGCACCGTCCTGGACATGCCCTTTGGCCTGAAGGCAACAGACCGGTTTATTGAAGCTTTGCGTACCTTGGCAGGCGTTAATGTCCCTGAAGAGATCATGACAGAGCGCGGTCAGCTCGTGGATCTTATCTCTGATATGCACCAGTATTTTTACCATAAAAAGGTAGCCATAGTTGGTGACCCGGATCAGCTTATCGCCATGACCGAGTTTCTGGTTTCCATTGATATGTGTCCGGTTTACGTTGTTACCGGTACGCCGGGCAAGAAGTTTGAGAAGCGGATCAGGGAGATCACGGCGGATATGCCTTTTGAGGTCAATGTCAAGGCCAAAGGTGACTTTTTCCTCTTGCATCAGTGGATGAAAAATGAGCCGGTTGACCTGTTGATCAGCAACACCTATGGCAAGTACATTGCCCGTGATGAAGACGTTCCCTTTGTCCGCTGGGGCTTTCCCATTCTGGATCGCCAGGGACATCAGTACTTTCCCACGGTGGGTTATAAAGGCGGTCTGCGCCTGCTGGAGAAGATCCTCGGTGCCCTGCTCGACCGCAAGGATCGGGATGATCCTGAAACCAAGTTTGAGTTGGTGCTGTAAGAGAAGGACTGTACAAGAAGCACAAGAAGCGCAGAGGAAGAACAGGCGGGGTCATCGTGGATGGCTCCGCTTTTTTTGTTTGGAAAGTGGGCCTATCCTCTCTGAAGCCGCAGGAGTTCATGCACCCGCTGCTGAACAACGTCTTCAATGAGTTTCAATCGCTGGGGCGGCAGGTTGTACCGGGGGTGCCGCCTGAAACGGAAATTGACCAGCTTCCGCAGCTTCTTTTTCTGCTCGCCAGTAATCACCTGCTGCGCAAAGGTGACAAAATCCTGTGAGGTTGCCATCAAGCGTGTGCCGACATAATTATCCATGTCCCGGAGATCGTCATCCATTGCATAGTTGAACAGCGACAGACCGTTATCAAAGATCGGGGCCGTATCGACAATCGTGTTGCTGTCGTTGTCGATGAGCAGGCCGAAATTACCGAAATGACGGTCCTCGTTGCAGATGACCGCATCAAAGATGAGCATGTCGATGAGCGAATCATAATATCTCTCGCCGAGTTGCTTGTAATACTGCATCACAACCGGCCAGCCGCCCTCCGGCACAAGTCTTCCTGCCGGAATATAGGCCCTGTTGAGGCTGGTAAAAAGCTCACAGGTTGAACAGAGCTGCCCCTTCCATTGGCGAAGATTATATTCGACAGCATTCAACCTCATAGTCCGGGCGATCTGCCAGGCGTAAAACTCGGAATACGGTTCATTGCCTGCATTGGCCGCGCCTGTGAAACCTGCCTTGTACAGGACAATCTTTCCCCCTGTCCTGCGCCAGCATTTCGCCAGCATTCCTCCGGTGGTCAGCTCCGGGGTTGAGGCGAAAGCACTCCGTATGGACTCGCCGTAGCCGGTGTAGGCGATGAGTGAGAGGATACGGCTGAACTTGTTTTCATACAGATTATAACGGGCAAAGGTTCCGGCAAAGGAGTCGTCTACAACCCAGCAGCAGTCATTCAGAGACAGGCCTCGGCAAATATCAATAATCCCTTTGGTATCGTTGACGTTCAAACCGAGCTTTGCCAGGAAACTCTGAACAAAGGCCCTGTTGCGCGGGATAACCCGATGTTTGAGCCATTTTAGCAGACCGGCATCGGTCGGAGTCAGGTCAAGGGGAAAAAAGGATTGCGCACTGCTGTTGCATTCAAGGATTTCCGCAGACAGGCCTGCAATGGGGTCGGAGGTCAGGTTGAACCTGAGCAATGCCTGATCACGATGTTTGAGGAGGTAGGTCATGGGGTGTGCAGTCAGGAAAAAAGCAGTCTTTGTAGCGAGAACTTATTTTTTGGCCGTGCTGTTATCATAGAATTCACTATAGATGCAATTTAAGCCGTCTTGAAATCCCCAGCCCTGACAGGCTTCACTGACAAGCTCTTCACATAGTTCTTGAAATTGGGATAACTCGTTATGTTTTTTTGCGATTTCCAGGGCATCTTCAAACATTTTTTCCATGCTGTTATAGAATGGTTCATTAATATCACCATACTGAGCGGTGTAATTAACTCCTTCTTCAACATAATGAAGCATAATATCTACGATGAGATGAGGCTTGTCTGAGATTTTTTTGAAATCACTTATCGCCTTCTTGGCAACTGACAACCTTGCTTTTCCATAGCCTCTTTTCGGGAAAAATTCATGAGTTATGATGTCTTTATATTTCTCCAAAACATGCTCTTCACCCTCGGCACTGAAAGCAACGGTGTAATACTCTTTCACTTGAGGGATCTTCTTGAACAAATTGATAATTTCATCGGTCAATTCTTTTTCAGATTTCCCGGACAGTTCTTTTCTTAGCTGTGATATTGTGATGTTTTTCATGAGATTGTATTGGATAGTTTTTGAGATTACAGCGGACGCCGGGTCTTTTCATCAGGTATTTGAAGACCACGTCGTAAATCAGATTGGCTCTGCGCATGGTGTTCTCTCAGAAGGATATTACCGGATAAAAATACTGCTCGCTTGTTTGCCGTTTCAATTGCGGCGATGCACATTTCAATCAGGAGATTTAAGGTTACATCGGATCGCTTTAATGTTGATTTCACATAGAAAAAGGCCGCTGACATTTAAGCCACCAGCCCTTTTTTATTTCACATAACATCGCTTATGCGACTTCTAAGTAACAAATCTGTATCTATTTGTTATTTATAGGTTTGGTCTCAACCACAGGCCGGGGGGAACGCTTTTGATAGGTAAAAAAATGCTAAATGAATAAACTACAGATGCATCATTATGATTTTTCTTTATATTCTTTGCATTTTTCTAGTCTTTCCAGTAACACACTTTCATCATTAAGCCCCAGCCCTAATGCTATACGATAAATTTGTTCAGCTTTTTCAATATCAGGCGAATTATTTTTACATAGAGGCCACATGTACATATCTCCCCAACCTATATAACTCCATATATTTGTAGGGTATTGCTCAGCCAAATCCTTAAATAATATTTGACCGATTGCAATATTTCCTATTGCGAATTGTGACTCAGCTAACGCCCTCCTCATATTATAAATTATCGGCTCATCTGAATCCGGGAAAATAGAACAAAACTCCTTACAGTATGATATTCTTTTGTGGTAATAGTTTTTATCTTTACGACCGGCGTAGCCGAGTTCCATTCCAAATCTTTGGCACCAATCATAGATAAGTTCCAAGTCGCATTCATCAAACATGTAGGACATGCTATTAATATCTCGACATTCCGGTCTAAGGTCAAGCTTCAACCCTTCCCAGAGCTGAAACCAAGTATCAAAAGCCTTTTTCTTTTTTCCCTTTTCAAGGAACCAATAACCATAATCTAACAACTCAATAAGTTCGTCTCCTTTTTTCATCAACGGTGATTTTGGGGACGGTTGATAGCAACACTCTTTAAATTCTTTTCCACTACCACAGTGACAAATGTATTTTCCGTCAACTAATATATTACTCATTGAAATTAAACCTTTTATTTATATAATCAGTATTACTGTATTTTATTAATGATAAAGCTATATGTAAATTTTACATAAAATCCATTATGCGACTAACATCTGCAAACCTGGTACGTATGGATGCAATTGTTAACCCAAAACATGATACCATTTAACAAAAATAACTAAAAGAGTTACGAGGAAAAGAATAGAATAGATCATAGATCTCGTTGTATCTTGAAATCCTCGACCCCTTATGTTCAATACCTTTGATTTTTTTAAAAATTTTCTTGGCAACACATGGCTAGATTGAACACTTGTATCGTCACTTTCTTCAATTTTCAAATATTCAATAAGCTCATTATTATTTTTATCATCAGATAAAATTTCTGAGAGAAATAAAAATGCTGTAGCAGCATGTGCTGCTGCCATATCCTTCATCTTTATTTGAGTTGAAATGTAGCGATAAACTAAAATTGCGACTGCAAGAACAAATACTGTTAATATGGATGCGCTTTCAATTTTAAGTTTGATTGGCAATGTAATCCCGTTTATTAAACTAGCAAACACGATATAAAGTGCAAGAGCTGCCCATGCAGAAATTTCTTTATGATTATGATATGTACCATAGTATTGTCGTGTGTTTTCATAATACTCAATTACTTTATCTTTCATTATCATTTCAAGATTCCTTTCTAAAATGGACTAACAGTGTCAATAAGTGAAAACTTTCCATGCTATTGACAGCAATATATTGCCGTATTTTTCATCTATGCCAATATTCAAGCGTTGAACATGTGTAACTCAGGGACAAACTACGATTAAAATAAATAACGATTTCAACCTACCAAAATACATGCCGAACTAAAAAAGTCAACAAAAAGTATTCATTTCGGTATTACAGGAACTCCAATAAAAAGAGACAAAAAAAGCACTCTCTGTGGGCTTGTTGCAGGCTGCGAATGGTTCAGTCTGGATCGTTTTTGATCGACGGGAAAATTTTTAGATTTGCTTGAATGGGTGAAATGAGCGGCTTCTCAAGCAGCAAAGAGGTGTAAAAAAGATGCTCCCCGGATCACACCCAAAAATCAAACCCCGCAGCCATGCGGTTTCAGACCGTGACACAGAGGCTCAAATCTCAATACCCCAGCTCAATGCGTAGAAAGGAGAAAACAACTGCTCTTTTCTCTCGCAATTTCCAGCAACAAGAGCTAATTCTTAAATCCTGTTCAAGGAACGGCATTCATCGCCTTTTTTACAGAAGCGCATCCCCCAGAGGCGATCAACAACGCATATTTTGTTGTTTGCAGTAACCTGTTTGCCGGTTCAATCAAAGCGATTCACACTTGAATCAGGGCAATGTCAAGTTGAATTAACACGATTCACGCTTCAATCAGGACGATTTAAATTTAAATCGGGTCAATTTAAACTTCAATCAAGGCGATTCACACTTCAATCAGGGCAATTTAAATTTAAATCGGATCAATGTACACTTCAATCGATTCGATTTAAGTGTGAATCAGAGTAATTTACATGTAAATCAGGCCGATTTAAGTTGCAATCAAGGTGATTTAAACGTGTTTTTTCATAATGAAAAAGAAGTATATTAACATGTTGCGCAACACAGCGCATACAGACTGACAAGTCGAACAGAAAAAAACAGACATCAAAACAGGGAGGTTTGAACATGCGTTTTCCCAACACCGAAGCAAAGATCATAGCCCCGGCCCAGAAGATCATCGTCGGAATGAGAGACAATCCCAACTTCCCCAATCCACCCACTTCGCCGGATCAACTCCAGGCCAGTCTGGACAAGCTCCTCAACTCCCGTGATGCCCAGGTCACGGCGGTGTTGTAAGCATTATGCGCTCCAAACTCAAAGATCTCTTTTTCTATCTGGTTTATCGTGTTCCATATAATACCACCGATACCATCCTGCAACAACCCAACTTTTTTGACACCCTTCCTACCTCACTGTAACATTCATTACAAAAATATCACATCTACAACAAGACATCTCTTGACAATTTATCTTGTGTATACTGTTTAATTTCCTGTTTTCAAAGTACCTATCTTTTAAATCCACCTCTGGTACGCTCCTTGCTATTAAAGGAGAAGAAGCAGCCCGAGGGCTGATCAATGCATTCGAACCTTACGAGAAGATAATGACTATCCAGCCTGTTACCCAGAAGAACCCCTGTGAACAATCTATGCTCATCAACAGCCTGATTCTGCCTGCGGCTCCGCAGGCCAATAGCAGAAAACGATTTGGCGAGCGCGAAAAAATTGATCCTGCCCTGTTGCCAGCCGAGGCAATGACCTGGATCGCCGAGCTTGTCAAAGGAGGCAAAGAGATTTGCGGGGTAAATATCTGTGGCCCCGGCGCCCCCTTGGCAGCCCCGGAAGTCCTTTTCACCCTCCTTGATCTGTTGCAAAAACAATATCCTGACTATCGTTTAAAAATAACCGATATCGGTCTTGGAGCATCTCTGCTGGCCAAGGACTTGGCAGCCAAGGGGATTGCTCAGGTTGATCTTCAGGTAGAGGCAGTGTCTCTGGATATAATGAAGAAAATTTATGCCTGGATTCGACCGGGGAAAAAGACAGTTCCTCTTGACAAGGCTGCAGAGTTCCTTCGTGTTGAACAAAAAACAGCGATTACCGCCCTCACAGATGCCGGCATTCAGGTGAACATACAGACCACAGTCTATCCTGGCATCAATGACCAGCATATTGCAGACCTTGCCGAAAAGGTTGCAGCTTACGGTGCTGTCTCTCTGACCCTGCTGCCCTTTACACCGGTAACTGAGGAAGAAAAATTCCCTGCCTGTGATACAGCTCTGTTTGCAGCTGCGAAACAGGCTGCTGCTACACATATTGAGCTTGCTGATTACGGGGAACTGTCTTTGGCCCTGCCTTGTGGAGAAAATTTTCAGGATCAGGTCGGACTGCTGCCTAAACCGTCAAAAGATCGCCCCAATGTGGCCGTGGTCAGTGCTGGCGGCATGGATGTGGATCTCCATCTCGGTCAGGCACGGGAAATATTGATTTACGGGCCGCGTGAGGACGGATTGACCTGTCTCCTAGAATCCAGACGCACCCCAAAGGCAGGAAGCGGTACCTCCCGCTGGCAGGACCTTGCCGAGACACTGCCCGACTGTTTTGCTCTACTGGCGGCCAATGCTGGCCAGAATCCGCAAAACGTGTTGGCTGAACAGGGCATCAAGGTGCTGCTGACCGAGGAAAATATTGAGGGTACAGTGGACGTACTCTATGGCGGCGGTAAGAAGAAAAAGTGCAAAAAATAATTGTATGTAACAAACTACCTATCAGAGA
Organism: Candidatus Electrothrix gigas; assembly: GCA_022766165.1. Taxonomy (GTDB): domain Bacteria; phylum Desulfobacterota; class Desulfobulbia; order Desulfobulbales; family Desulfobulbaceae; genus Electrothrix; species Electrothrix gigas. The sequence continues at coordinate 90,321 of QYLO01000003.1, read as the reverse complement.
AAGGAGAACAGAAAATGGCAATACCAGAGAGGCAGATTCTACTCTGCCAGAGTTTTCGTGCAGCAGGGGATAAAAAAGGCATCTGTCATAAACAGAGCGATGGCTTTCTCCAATACATTGAGGAAGAAATCTTGGATCGCGGACTGGACTGTCTGGTGAGCGGCACCACCTGTCTCAAGCAATGTGAAAAAGGGCCAATCATGGTGATTCAACCTGAAAACTGGTGGTTTGGCGGGGTGGACAGTGAAGAGGCTGTTGACGCCATCCTAGACGGTTTGGAAGACGGCGAACCTGCGGCGGATTATTTACTTGCAGGCTGAGGCCGTAGCATGATGGGATGATGGGGTGATGGGAAAGGGACCATGTCAGAACCTTACGAAAAAATATGTATTCGTCAGGCAAGAGAGGCGGATCTCACAGGGTTAGTCTTTCTGCTGGAACTGTTGTTCAGTATTGAAAAGGATTTTAGTTTTGATGCGGACAAACAGCGACAGGGGCTGATCCTGCTGTTGCAGCACTCGCAGGCTGCGGTGCTGGTGGCTGAACGAGCGGGCCGGATTATTGGTATGTGTACAGCACAGTTGTGCATATCCACTGCCGAAGGCGGTTTGTCAGCCCTGGTAGAGGATGTTGTGGTACTGCCTGCCTGGCAGCAGCAGGGAACAGGTAGAAGACTGATGGAAGCCATCGCAACCTGGGCTGCAGAGCAGGGAGCAGGCCGGATCCAGTTGCTGGCTGATCGCAACAACAGCCGAGCACTGGGTTTTTACAATCAGATAGGCTACCAATCTACTGAGTTGATCTGCCTGCGCAAGATAAAGGAAATTGAGTAATGACAATAACAAGAGAGTTGGAACCTATCCCCTTGACTGGAATTGAGCCGGTCAGAGGCTGGGAGGAATTTCTCCGGGACGGAGAGGGGTTTCTCAGGACGGCGACTGCGGCCTATACAAAGAAGAACAGAATTTTCACTTCGGAAATTCTCTATAATCTTATAGCTATGGCCATTGAGAAGTTTATCATGGCGGCCCTGATGCGGCATGGGGCCATGCCCTACAACCACACTATGCAGGATTTAGTTGCAGCGATGGAGGACACCTTTCCGGGCAAAATGACAAAACTCGGTGAAGGCTTGTTGGAACTGGATAAGTATCAGGATATATGCGATCTTGATGGCTTTAAGATCATTCCACCGGAATCGGAAAAAATTCCTGGAATGCTGGCACTGGCCGACCAGATGCATACGCTGGTAACCGAAGAGCTTATCTGCTGAATTGTTGAATAGACGATGGAGCAATGTGTAATGAGTGAGAAGAGTGAGAAAATACCCTTAATGAAACTTGGCGTTGTCAAGGAAATCGTGGAAGCAACCGGCATGGGCGTTTCCTATGCCTATGAAGATCTTATTTTTCTTGATCATAATGCCCTGCTCCTCCAATTCACTGATGAGAGTGATACCGTTCTAGTGCATACCAACCAAGAGGCAGACATGGGATTGGCTCAGGAAGCAATTGCAGCTTTGAAAGAGGCTGCGCAGGCAAGAGAAATGACCTTGCTTGACGGCAGTAAATATACACTGTCGCAAGGAGAGGATGAACAGATCAATCTTAAATTTATCCCGTAACAGGGAAAGGATAGGCATTATTCTAACATTCTAATGCAATACATAAGTACATACGTAAATACGTAAGCAAGGAGACTCAGGTGGCGAAAAAAGACGTTGAAGCATTATTGATAGCAGGCGGTGAGGACAAACACGTTCGGGCAAAATACGATGTTCCAGCTGATAAGGAGGAGTTTGTCGCCTTGGCAGCAGAAGATGGCTATACCTTTACGGTGGAAGAACTTGAGGAGGTACTCAAGGAGGCTGGAGACGTGTTTGATAAATACGGCAACCCGCCCAAGCGGTCCATCTGGTGGACCTGATCAGGTTATTTGATCTCAGATCAATCAGGCAAAAACAATTAAAAGAAAACCCCTGTCGTTTTTACGTCAGGGGCTTTTTAATTTGTACAAAATTGTAATTAATATTCTTTTTTATTGCTCGTAATTGACATAATTGAAACCTTTTTTCATACAGTTCAAAAAAAGAACAGAAATATTACATAATATTTTCTTTTAAATAAGCGTTATACCTTGAGTTATATTCAGAAATGAAAAGAATGGCACATTTATTGCTATACTGTAAATAATGGATGATAAAGAAAACAAGCGCATCATGAAATTACAGCATATAGAAATTATTGACTCTACCCTACGTGAGGGAGAGCAGGCGCCAGGAGTTGTGTTCACAGAAGCAACAAGGCGTAGCATTATTACCGGGCTGCATCGGGTCGGGATTGATGAAATTGAACTGGGCGTGGCAGCAACAGTCTATGCTCACCTGCCTGGACTCGTCCGAGAGGCCCGCCGGATAACCGACAATGCCTGTCGCCTTGCTCTGTGGTGTCGCTGTCGGCAAGAGGATATCACCTTTGCTGCCAGTTGCACCCCTGACGTTGTTTCCCTATCCATCCCAGTGTCAGATAACCATATCCAAGAACGCTTGAAAAAAGACAAAGCCTGGGTCAAAACAACCTTGGCCTGTTCTGTTCAGCAGGCATTAGCCTTGGGCATACCGTATGTTTCCGTGGGATTGGAAGATGCCTCTCGTGCGGATATTGATTTTCTGGTTGCAGTGGCAAAAACAGCGGCAGAGCAAGGTGCTGCTCGCATTCGTCTGGCTGATACTGTGGGTATCTGCTCTCCAGGCAGGATGGCGGAACTCGTCTCAACGGTGCAGAAGGTGACGAAGCTTCCTGTCGGCGTTCACTGTCATAACGATTTCGGCATGGCCACTGCCAACTCTGTTGCCGCTCTGGAGGCAGGGGCAAAATTCCTTGACGCCACAGTGTTAGGGATTGGAGAACGGGCAGGCAACTGCCGTCTTGAAGAGGCGGTTGGTTATCTCAGCCTGGTCCGTGAACAGATAAGATACCGGCCAGAACTGTTGCCGGAACTCTGCCAAACAGTTGCCACGGCCACCGGTAAAGGCATAGCTGACAATCATCCTCTAATCGGTTCGGCAATTTTTACCTGTGAGAGCGGACTGCACCAGCACGGGCTGAGTATTAATCCCAGTATCTACGAACCCTATGCCCCGGAACGGGTCGGTGGTGCCAGAAAACTCCGATTTGGCAGAAAAACCGGAACCAAGGCAATCCAGCTCCAACTGCGCAAGGCCGGGATACGACTTAATGAGATGCAGATCCATAGTCTTGTCTGCCACGTCCGTTCCAATGGGCATGTTCTGAACAAAGAGCAGCTTCTCCGTCTTGCTGCGGAATGCTGTTGATATTTCGTTCCCGTATACCCTCTTTTAATAACAGCACATAACAGCACCGGAGAAATGATGACAAAGAATAAACTCGAACGAAATAATATTGGACCGACTTTCCGTTGCTCAACTGAAGCCCTAGAAATCAAGGCCCTGCATCGGATTGTCAAGCTTATTGATACTGCAGTCCATCTGGACACAGTCCTGTCTGCTGTCCTCAAGGTACTGCATGATACCCTGCGCATGGAGCGGGCCACCTTGGCCCTGCTGGATGAAGAACAGGAGCGGCTGACTATTCGCGCCTCCTACGGCCTAAGCATTGAAGAGGAGCAGCGCGGTATCTACAATCTGGACGAGGGGATTTACGGGCAGGTATTTCGCACCGGTTCTCCCTTTATTGTACCGGATGTCCACAGTGAGCCGCTCTTTCTCAATCGAACCGGGGCACGTCAGATGTTTAGCAAGACCAAGATCTCCTTTATCGGTGTGCCTGTGCTCCTTGGGGAAAAGCCGGTCGGGGTGTTAAGCGTTGACCGCCTTTTTGGTGAGGAAGTTTCACTTGAAGAGGATGTTTTTTTTCTCACCGTACTGGCCACTCTGATTGCCCAGTTTCTCAGTCTCAATCAGGCGATTCGGAGAGACCGGCAGAAGCTGGTACAGGAAAACCAGAGCCTTAAGGCCCGCCTGCATTCTCGACATAAAAAGCATTATATTATTGGCCAGTGCAAAGCCATGCAGGAGGTCTTCTGGAGTATTGAGCGGGTGGCGCCGAGTCAGGCAAGTGTGCTGCTTCTCGGCGAATCCGGCACAGGCAAAGAGTTGGCAGCCCAGGCCATCCACGAGGCCAGTCCAAGGAGAGACAAAACCTTTGTAAAGATCAACTGCGCTGCTCTGCCGGAAACCCTGCTGGAAAGCGAGCTGTTCGGCCATGAAAAGGGAGCCTTTACCGGTGCTGACGGGACCCGGGCCGGACGTTTTGAACTGGCGGACAAGGGGACCCTTTTTCTGGATGAGATTGGTGAAATGCCCTTGGTGTTGCAGGCAAAACTGTTGCGGGTTCTCCAGGAGCAGCAGTTTGAACGCCTAGGTTCCAACCAAACCCGCAAGGTGGATGTACGGATCATTGCTGCCACCAATGTCAGCCTGGAAAAAGCCGTGGCCGATGGCACATTCCGCAACGATCTCTATTACCGGCTCAACGTGGTCCCTGTTGTTCTTCCGCCACTTCGCAAGAGAAAGGAGGATATTCCGATCCTGTTGGATTATTTCCTCAAGGCCAGCAATAAACGAAACAATAAAAAGGTTCATATGAGCAGAGAGTTCCTTGACCTGCTCATTGATTACAACTGGCCTGGCAATGTTCGTGAACTCCAGAACCTGATGGAGCGGCTGGTTATTCTGTCCACCGGCGATATCCTCAGTCTGAGCGATCTGCCCGAGTATTTTCTGGAGCCACCAACTGAACCCAAAGAACTGGAAGAACCGGAAGGGATGAAGCCGAGTAGAGCCGAGCAAATCACGAACAATCAGGATGTAACACCTAGCACTCCCCGCTCACTTAAAGATTTGGAACGCGAACAGGTGGAGGCAGCCCTTTGTCGGCACGGCTGGGTCCAGGCTCGGGCTGCACGGGAACTCGGCCTGACGCAGCGGCAGATTGGCTACCGGATCAAGAAGTTTAATCTGAAACGGCCTGTGTATCTTATCTGACCCCCTGAGGGGATTGCATAAAAAAAGGCCACCTTCTCAGGTAGCCTTTTTTGCAGCATTTTACAACGCAGTCAATACAAAGCTATACTTTTATTCTACCTTGTCTTTGTACATGTTATGACAGGTTGTACATATCATGAGATTTGTACCTCTTGTGCTTTTCTGATCCTTATGACATCCTCCACAACGACCGTGACCTGCGCGCTGAATAGGTGAAGTGAGGAGAAGGGGAACACCAGAAATTTTTCCTTCAAGGGTAATACCATCTTTATTATGGCAGGTATGACATTTTCTGCTCTTTGGTTCCTCTGCATCAGCATATTTGACCTGTTTATCGTCAGCACTTCTTCCGTGATGACAGGTGCCACAGTCATTATTCAGGCGTTCTTGATGGTCACGATGGGGAAAATAGGCTGGGTTTGCCGAGCTGTCTGTTCCATCTGTAATTTTAATAAATTCAGGGCCTTTATCCTCTTGAGCATTGCTTAAAGAAAAAATTCCTGCGCTGCAAACCAAAGCAAAAGCAATACTGAAAATTAACGCCTTCTTCATTTGAATATCCTCCTGTAAAAAAAATAATAAAGATCAACACAATGTTGTCTGTTAGATTCCTTGGTATCGCTATATAGCTTGTCCTCTCTGTTTTGTCAAGCAAGGAAAAAGGATAATTTGCATTTTATGTGAAAAGGCAATTTCTTTACAAAAGAGTATGTATATTAACTGGCTCCGTAGCTGTGCAATCCTGCTAATAGAAAATTTACACCAAAATAGGTAAAAAAGACCGAAAAGAATCCTATGATCGCCAGCCAGGCAATACGAGGCCCGCTCCATCCTCGGGTAAAGCGGGCATGGAGAGCAAGGGCATAGACAAACCAAGTGATGATTGACCAGGTCTCTTTAGGATCCCAGCTCCAATACGTACCCCAGGCTTCGTTAGCCCAAACCGCTCCTGTGATAATGCCTGCTGTCAGCCACATAAAACCAAAGATGATGGTTTTATGGGTGAGATCATCCAGTATCGGGAGATCTGGAAGAGTAGAGAGCAGATTGTTCTTGGCAAACTTACGCTTGATGGCAAGATGTTTAAGCAGGTAAATAACTCCAATACCCGCTGCAACGGCAAAGGCTCCGTAGCCAATAAAGCAGGTAATAACATGGGCAATGAGCCAATTGGATTGCAAGGCTGGAATCAATGGGCTGATTTGACGGCTAATATCAGTTGAAAATGAGGCATAGGCCATAGTAGTGACAGCCAGGGGCATAACAAAAGATCCCAACACACTGACACCGGCCTTGAATTTGAACTCCAGTAAGAGGTAAAAAAGGACTGTACACCAGGCAAAAAAGATCAAGGATTCATACATATTTGTTAGGGGAGCATGACCAATACCTATCTGGTAAGATTCATGCCAACGCAGTCCAAGAGCCCCGGTATGGATCAGCAGACCAATACTGGCAAGGATCAGGCCAATCAGCCCAATTTTTTTATGACGGAAAACAAGCAGGCCGATATAAAAAGCTGCTGACAAAAGATATATTATAGTCGTGTAGCCAAAAAGTTCCGAGCTGTTCATCATATATATTTCCGATAAAGAGTTAAGTTGAAGTTATGCGTGATCAACTGTGGGGAGTAAAGCTCTGAGTTTTCCCTGTAAAGCCTTGGGTAAGTGAGGAAAAGGTTTTGGCAAATCCAAAGCTATTCTTATTGGCATGACCAGCAAAAAGTGCTACTGGCTGGCCGTCTTTTTCATAGACATGCACCCATATCTTTCTATGCGACATGAAAAAGGCCATATATAAACCAATGAGCATCAGGGCGCAACCTGTGTAGACCCACCAGACACCGGGATCTTTGGCCACTTGCAGGCCAGTGGCAAAGTGGGGACCAACAGTGAGTGTATACTTTGCCTTTGGGCGTTCAACAAGAACCGGTTCACCATAGGTTAAGGGAAACATGGACGGTGGTCCGTCAGAATCCATCATCCATATCTTCATCTCCGTGCCGATGATTTTTTCGTTGGGACCATAGAGTGGACGAGCAGACTGAATGCGAATCATAGCCTTGCTTCCACCTTGTTGCCATGTATTAGTTACAGAATAATTCTGGGGATTAAGAGGAAAGACGTGAACATCACCACTGGTTACTTCACGTAGTTTAATAATCGGTGACTTGAGATTATTATAGCTTGACTGATAAAAAGTAATTCCCTTATAGGTAAGGGGTTTATTCACCTCAATGATCTTGGTGAGTACCTCTTTGCCCTCTTCAAGAATGGTCAGGCTAGAGAGGTAATCCTTGGGCATGGAAGAGTCAGGATAAAACTCTATTTCAAAATAATTACAGCGGACAGTAAAGCCAAGAGGAATTTTTTTCTCGTCCGTGTACGAAAAAATAAAATCGCTTTGTGCGGTTTCTGGCAGTGAGATTCCTCCCTTAAAGGCAAACTCCCGATTTCCCAGAATCTTGGTGGCAAGGTTTGAGGAACCGATAACTGCACCGAGCAGAATAACCAGAATAGAGAGATGAACAACATACACGCCATAGCGTGTCCAGGCTCCTTTTTGGGAGAAAAACAGGGTGCCATACTCCTTGTCTCGGCTATCTGTCTTCCAACCTTTGTGGTGAAGGTACTGCATTACCTCTTCTTTTGCCGTGTCCAAGGAGCCTGAAATTCTTTTCTCCTTGTGGAGCTTCATCTTGGGCAGCCGCTCTGGATCTGTGGTCAGATTGTCCTTGCGTACAACTTTGATCACTGTAGGAATACGATCCAGACTGCAAACAATAAGATTCAGACTAAATGCCCCAAGCAGACTGAGAAACCAGACAGAGTTGTACATATCCCCCAGATTAAATATCTGAATCAGTTGCGCAAGAAACTCTCCCTGTTTTTGAACATAATGTTCCGCTGATTGATTTTGCTCAATAACTGTTCCGATAATTGAGGTTGAAGCAAGGAGGGTGATAAGGAGCAGGGCAAGTTTGACAGAGGCCAAAAATGCCCAGATTGGATTTTTTGATTTTGATGCCATGTGCGGTTGGTAATCTCTTCTTGAAATTAAAGACAATATCATTATTATTGAAAGGTATTCAAGCATGGGACGGGAAAGCTGTCAATCTTTTTTCCCGCCTTATGTTTTTTGCAATGAATTTTTAGTGAGGTACTAAGATGTTATTTTATGAGAGGCAAAGATGAATATTTTAATTTCTGGGGCATCTGGTTTCATTGGCAGTGAGCTTGTTCGCCTGCTAACAGAGCAAGGGCAGAGCGTTCTTTCTCTGCACCGAAATGTTGGGCAGGTTCCGTTTTGGGATATCGAGCAAGAAGTTATCCAGCTCAATACAGAGGAAAAACAGGAACAGATTGATGTTGTTATTCATCTTGCCGGTGAAAATATAGCGCAGGGTTGTTGGACAGCAAAGAAAAAAGAGCGTATTTGGCAGAGCAGGGTCAAGGGAACCCGTTTGCTTGCAGAATTTTTTGCTGTAGCTCCGTACAGACCGCAGCTGATGATTTGTGCCTCTGCCGTTGGTTTTTATGGAGATCGGGGCCAGGAAAAGCTTGTTGAACACAGTGCAAAAGGAACAGGTTTTCTCGCTGATGTGAGTCATGCCTGGGAGGAAGCAACACAACCTGCTCGGGAAGCTGGTATCCGAGTAGTGCATACCCGTTTTGGGATGGTGTTCAGTCCAAACGGTGGGGCCTTGGCAAAGATGCTGCCTGCTTTTAAGATGGGATTAGGTGGCTCGCTTGGTAACGGGAGTCAGTATATAAGCTGGATCAGTCTCCACGATGCGGTACAGGCCATCAACCATATTATACAGCAGGAAGATCTTGATGGCCCGATAAATCTTGTTGCTCCCCATCCTGTAACCAATTGGCAGTTTACCAAGGCATTGGGCAAGGCATTACACCGGCCTACATTCCTTCCTATCCCCAAGTTTTTCCCCTTGCTTTTTTTAGGAGAAATGGCAAAAGAACTCTTATTTGCCAGTACCCGAGTGTATCCTGAGAGGCTAGAAAAGTCAGGTTATGTCTTTACGTATCCTGATCTTGATATCGCTCTGTGTGAGTTGTTGCGCTAACGTTGCACTAACGTTGCACTAACGTTGCACTAAAAAACAGATATATATTATTGCAACTCCACGCCAGCGCCTTGGTCGGCAAACGAAGGACGTTGTTCAGGCGTGTACACAATTCGGCCTTTTTGCTGCAAAATTTCTGCAAAACGAAAAAGATCTTGATCAGTTGTCAACTCCTCAAGGTCGAGCTGGGCAAAACGGCACTCGCAGTGGACAAGTTGGCCACCGCACCAAGGACATACCTCTACCGGGCAGCCGAGTTCATGCTCTTCACCAGTCATTGCATGACAGGCCGGACAGGTGTCAATATCGGTTTGAATAGGCTGGTACTGAGGAAAGTTCTCTATATTGTTGGCCTGCTTGCAAAACTGTTCAGCAGAGGAAAACTCAAAAAAATAGAGCAGCTCTTTGTCCAGATAGCCTTCTTGTATACTGCCATGAAATTCAATGCCCTCACTGGAAACAAGGTACAGGTACGCATCACGTGAGGTCACTGCTGCCAGGAGGAACACACCAGCTTTTCTGCCAATAAGGCGCAGATCTTTCACCCAGTCCTCCTGTGCATCAGGCAGGCAACGGTAAAACTCATCAAGTAGGGTTAGGGCGAGACGGTCATCACGAAAAAGAACAAGAATATCTTGAGCCTGTATGATATGGTCATCAGGCACAGCATACTGCATCAGTTCTCGGATACGCCTGCGTTTTTCTTGTAACTCATCCATAGTTGATTTCAGCTAATTTTAGCTAATTCTATTAAAGGGAGAAAAGTTTGTTCTGTTATATTTTTGTTGTTTTGGAATATTCTGAAACATTCTGGAATGGATATTTCAGAATATGGTATACGCCTTGATTTTTTTAGGGAAGTACTGTAAAATGCGTCCCACACGACGGAGTAAATAGGTAACAGTTAGGTACAGTTAGGTAACAGCTCATAACTGATCAGGTAGGCTTCCTTGCTCATATCATTGTATATTTATGGATTTAACGGATTGCACGTAGACCTCTCCATGTTACCGTTCGGCTTTTACTTTAATTTCAGTTAAATACGTCATTTTTGTCGCCCGGATTGCCCCCTCTTTGCTTGTTCCGGATCTCGCTTCATGTTTTTGTCGCATTTGTTGCATTTGTCACATTTTAGCCTGCTTATACGTTTGAGAGGATTGTAACCGAACAGGGGAAAACTCGCATTATGTTTTCAATTTTTAAGCATGAAGAGCCTTCACTGCGGGTAAGATTGTTCAACAAGGTAAACCACAACAACATAGAGGTATTTTATTATGAGTACAGAAAAGAGTGCCGAAAAAAGCGGCTCTGAGGCCATCCTTACGGTAGGGGGAAAGACATATTCTTTGCCTGTGGTTTTTGGGACAGAAAATGACAAGGCGATAAATATCGGAAATCTGTTACAGCAAACTGGCTATACAACCCTAGACCCTGGTTATAAAAATACAGCTTCTTGTACCAGCGATATCACCTTTCTTGATGGCAAAGAGGGCATCTTATCCTACCGTGGTTATGCTATTGAGGAACTTGCAGAGAAATGTGTCTTTATAGAGGTTGCGTACCTCTTGGTTCATGGACATCTGCCGAATCCAACAGAGTATGAGAACTTTCGCCAGTTGTTGAAACGTTTTTCTCTTGTTCATGAGGATATGATTCATTTCTTTGATCATTTTCCACCTTATGCACCGCCTATGGCTATTCTTTCCGTCATGGTGAACAGTTTGAGCAGCTATTATCCAGAGATGAGCGATGATCCACTCAAGACCCTTAATATAGCTGCTGCCCGCCTGATCTCAAAGATTCGTACCATTGCCGCATTTACTTATAAAAAAAGTATGGGACATCCTCTGGTTTATCCTCGTCCTGATCTGAACTATTGCGGTAACTTTTTGAACATGATGTTTGATAAACCGATTCAACCCTATACGGTTCATCCAGAGGCGGTGGCAGCTCTCAATAAACTGCTTATTCTCCATGCTGATCATGAACAGAACTGTTCAACATCAACGGTGCGTTTAGTTGGAAGTGCTGGCGTTAATCTTTACTCCTCTATCTCTGCTGGTATTAATGCCCTGTGGGGACCACTGCATGGAGGTGCCAATGAGGCCGTAGTGACCATGCTGGAAACCATTCATAGTGATCAGGATAATTTTAAAAAGTACATTGAAAAGGCTAAGGATAAATCTGATCCCTTCAAGTTATCAGGCTTTGGTCATCGGGTCTATAAGACCTATGACCCACGCGGGAAAATCATTAAGGAAGCCTGTGATGACCTCTTACAGGTTCTCAATGTCTCTGACCCATTGCTTGATATCGCACGGCGTTTGGAAGAGATTGCCTTGAATGATCAATACTTTGTTGAACGCAACCTGTTTCCCAATGTTGACTTTTATTCGGGTATTATTTATCGGGCCCTGGGAATTCCCACAAATATGTTTACGGTTATGTTTGCCTTGGGCCGTCTTCCGGGCTGGATTGCCCAGTGGAAGGAGCAGCAGGAAGATCCTGATGGAAAGATAGGACGTCCGAGACAGGTGTATATCGGAGAACCTGCACGTCCCTTTGTTGCCATGTCAAAAAGGTAATTAAAACGGTAGGTTAAGCTGGTAACTTAAAGCGATAACAAGGTGGACATTGACGTTTGACAAAAAAGCGTTTGACAAAAAAAGGCCGGAAAAGAAAAGTTCTCTTCCGGCCTTGAGTGGTTTTATTGGAGGCGACGAGCGGATTTGAACCGCTGAGTAAAGGTTTTGCAGACCTCCGCCTTACCGCTTGGCTACGTCGCCTCATCTGCAACGTTGACCTTTATACTAATACTTGACGATTTTGACAAGGAAAAAATACTCTCTTTTTCTTATGTCAGCCTATCACAGCTCATTACGTAGCTGGCTAACGAGCTTTTTTATTGAAATAACAAAAAAATGAGAGAGTTGTTACTAAATTCTTCTGTAAAGAAAAAATGGGAACCACACTTGAAGTATTGCTTCTCGATCAGGCAGAGCAGCTTGCAGAACTCCAGAAAAAGTTAGGCTATACCTTTACTGACAAAGAACCGTTGCTGTTGTCCATGATTCATAGCTCGTTTGCCTTTGAACGCTTAGAAAAAAGCCAACATAATGAAACCTTGGAATTTCTAGGAGATGCCGTGTTGGATCTGACCATAGGACATATACTCTTTACCCGCTTTCCCAAAAAGCGTGAAGGGCAACTGACCCGAATCCGCTCTGCTCTGGTGAATGAAAGTGGACTGGCAACGGTTGCTCGTGACCTTGACTTGGGAAAATATCTTCTTTTAGGACGCGGTGAGGACATTTCTGGAGGCCGAGAAAAGTCCTCAATACTCTCCTGTGCTTATGAGGCATTAATTGGAGCCATGTTTATGGATTCAGGTTATGAAGTGGTGTTGCAGCATGTGCAACTGACCTTTACTCCGCTGATTGACCAGCAGGGCGAGCAACTCATTCATGCCGATGCCAAGAGTCGCCTGCAGGAGTATCTTCAGGAAGTACACAATCAGGGTCCAACCTATATTCTTGATAAAGAAGAGGGACCAGCCCATGACCGGATTTTTTCTGTGTCAGCCCGATTTCGGGATGAGGTGCTTGGCTCTGGCCAGGCTGGCAGTAAAAAAGAAGCAGAACAGCGGGCGGCTCGTGCAGCTCTTACATCTCTTACATCTCTTGCCTTGCTCAAAGAGTAGTGAACTACAACATAATACCAACATCTTACCTAACGGAGTTATTTGTATGAAAGTTTTTACAATGTTCTGCTGTACCGTGTTCAGCTTCTTATGCCTCTTGCTGGCCAGTGAAAATATTTTTGCTGGCAATAATATTGAATTTTTGGACAAAGAACTGATCCTCAAACTTAATCACGGTATTTATGAGGTGGTTACTCCAAAGTTAGAGGATAAAAAGATACACTATGCCAAGAAGTTGCCTTTTGAAAAACTGGACTATGTTGAAAGGACAGAAAAGTATCACAGCATAGGAACAGCATTTTTTATCAATCAAAAACAGTTAATGACAGCTGAACACGTTTTTGACTTTATGTATTTTTCTCTGCGTAAAGATTTTTTTATCCGTGACATGGACGGGACGGTTTACCCTCTTGATAAGGTGTATAAATGCTCAAATCGTCGGGATATGATGGTCTTTGATCTCAAAAAGTATCCCAAAAAAATAACAACGCTTCGCTTTAATCAAAAAGTCGAAATCGGAGATACGGTTTTTTCTGCGGGAAATGCCCTGGGCCAGGGGATATCGTACCGGGCAGGACAGGTAGCCTCCTTTACCCCAGAGCATACCTATGGTAATTGGCAGAATATCCGTTTTTCTTCTCCTGCATCTCCAGGCAACAGCGGCGGTCCCCTGCTCAACACAGAAGGCGAGGTAGTTGGCCTCATTGTTCAGAAAAATCAGAGTGAGAATTACAATATTGCTATTCCAATCAGCGAGATAGACAATCTCACCCAGCAGGCAGAGTTTACTGCTCGCAATGTCACGATTTCCATTGAAGGCACTTCGGAATTCCTTATCAAAGACTGGTCATATCAGTTGACTCTGCCAGCAACGTTGGCAGAAATTACAGAGAAGACCCAAGCCTCTCTTGGGGCCTTGTATCAGGAGATGAGAAAAGAGTTGACCGAAAAGGTACAGGACAAAAATTTTCCTCGTGGAAAACGATTCCGTTTTTATTTAAGAAATCAGCCAGCCATACAGGGTTTCTCTGCAATAATGCCAGATATTTATTTCCGTAAATGGACAGCAAAATCACAACGCCTGAAAAAAGAACCTTTGGCAGCAAAGCAGAGTGTTTATCATGGCTCGTTAGATCATTTTGACGTCCAGGCTATTATTGAAAAACCAGAGCATGTTGATCTGAAGACCTTTCTTGATTCTCCGAAAATGATTCTGGACACGTTGTTGACTGCGATACCCTATTTTCGTTCTATCGGGACAGATAAGGTTCCTGTGACCAGCCTTGGTGAACCGGTGAGTCAGGAGGTTTGGCAGGATAAACTGGGGCGAACATGGCGTTCTTCCCTCTGGTATGTACCCTATGCAAATTATTTTTTATACAGCCACTGCCTTCCCTATCCCAAGGGAGTAATTTGCAGTGTTATCGATGATACAACAGATATCCTTGGCCTAGATTACTTTGCCACCACGCAGGAGGGAAGTAATGAGCTGCCTGTTGGTTATTGGGGCAGTCTGAAGGATTGGCAGGAATACCTTGCTTTGGGCAAGGAATATTTACCCACTTTTTTTCAGCAGGTTCAAATTTTTCATAAGGGAAAGCAGACCTTGATTCGCCTGAAGGATTTTCAAATTGATCTTGAGAATCCTGCCATTACCGATAAGTCGATTCTTCGTCTCCATTTAGGATATGCCAATGACCAGCTTCTTGCTGAAGATTTGGTTATGCTTGCCCTGTTTCCCAAAAAAAGCCGTCCAGCCTCTTACAGTATTCGACCGTATTATGAGCCAAGTCCCTTTAACTCGGATGCCTATCTTGGTATTTGGGAAGAAGTTGTTGCAGGACAGGGTGATTTTTCTGGCAAACCGATCACCAAGGGTGATCAGTTGTTGATTAAAAAAACCGCTTTGCAAACAAAAAAGATCATTATTGATCCCTTTGATGAAAAGATTCAAAAGGTTTTTACGATCAGTTGTACCTATAAGACATCCACGGCAGAGAAAGACGTAGAGCAGGATTGTGATCGTTTTTTTCAGAGCATTGAGTTTTTTGATAATGCCCACTAAAGCTAAAGCTCTTTTTGTTATTCCGGTTTTTATTCCCCATGAGGGCTGCCCGCATTGCTGTGTGTTCTGTAATCAGCGCAGGATTAGCGGGTACAGAGAAAAACCAGTAACAGCTCAAACTGTCCAAAAAACTGTTGAAACCTGGCTTGACAGAAAAGGCCCGGTTCAGCGCAAGGTCCAAGTGGCCTTTTACGGCGGAAGTTTTACCGGCTTACCTCAAGAGCGTCAGAGAGAACTCTTAGAAATCCTTGCTCCTTTTCTGGAGCAGGAGAGGGTGCAGGAGCTTCGTCTCTCCACTCGGCCCGATTATATTGATCAGGAACGTGTTGCCCTGCTACAACGCTATCAGGTCTCCACTGTAGAACTTGGAGTGCAGTCCATGAAGGATCAGGTGCTGGCCTTGGCCAAGCGGGGCCATACAGCGGCTGATGTTGTGCAAGCGATTCTTGTTCTTCGGCAGGCTGGGATGGAAATAGGGATTCAGCTTATGTTGGGATTACAAGGAGATACTCAAGCCACGTTACGACAAACCGTTGAGCAGGTTATTGCCTTACAGCCTGATTTTGTCCGTATTTATCCCCTGTTGGTTGTGCAGCAGAGTGAGTTGGCAGAGCAATATAAGCGGGGCAAATATGTACCGTTAAGCCTAGAAAAAGCTGTGGTACTGGCTGCGTGGATGAAAGAGCGTTTTGAGCAAGCTGGTATTCGGGTGGTTCGTATGGGCTTGCAGGCCGGACCTGAGCTGGAGGCATCTTTGCTGGCAGGGCCTTGGCATCCAGCCTTTGGTGAGCTGGTGGCCTCCCGTTTGATGTTGCAACAGACAAGAAGATTGTTTGCGCAAATTCCTGTTCAGGAGAGCGTGCAACTCTGTATCAATGAACGGGATCAGTCTGTTTTTCGGGGTATGAAGTTGGCTAATGTTAAGCGGTTGCAACAGCTTGACTTGTGGCAACGTATTACCCTGAGTACAAATTCTGCTGTTCCACGGGGTACAGTGAGGATGGTTCTCTAAAGCCTTTATCCCTTTATCTCTCTTGCTGAAGAGTATCCCATCCAGAGCAAAAGCGGCTGAGATACTTTACGTACCCCAACCGCTTGCATATCTAAGGCAGAAGCTGAAATTTTTAGACCAGTGCCTTATCCAAAGACTTTGCCATCTTGGTGGTAACCACCTCATCTATATGTTCCGGTGTCCAGATCGCATCCTTGCGCACCGCCTTGGCAGCATTACCAAAGCTCATCCGAACCTTGCGATCTGAAACCGCAGCAAGGGCCTTTTCAAGCCGTTCCTTTATTTCTTCCTGAGATAGACCTTCAGCCTCACCCAACGGACCAAGCTCCTTCATCCGTTCAGTAAAGTCAGTGATCAGCTTGACAAAGCGTGGTGCTTCAGCAGCAGAGGCCCACTCAAGATCATATCGTTCTTTGCGAATACCCACGTCTTCCAGTACCTTTCTGACCAGCGCATCCACACCCATTGCATCGTAATTACCTACCTGGTAATGACATTCACCGTGTTGTCAGCCACCGGTGAAGATGCCGTCTGCACCCTCAATAAAACCACGCAGGATAAAGGCTGGATCCACCCGACCAGTACACATCACTCGGATAGTGCGCAGGTTGGGTGGATATTGAAACCGGGAAACTCCGGCTGCATCGGCAGCTGCATAGCAGCACCAGTTACATAAAAAACCCAAAATCTTGGGACTGAAATCATTACTCATCAAAACACCTCGCATAGATGTTGATTTTTTCAGATCAGGCGTAGGGGCGATCCTTGTGATCGCCCGAAATATCACCATATCTTAATCAGGGCAGACACAGGGATCTGCCCCTACAGTGCGTTATCAGATGACGCTTTACGCTTCAACCGGTTCGTCTGCTGTCACATTGCCGAAGGCTGTAATCTGATCCATGATCTGCTCGTTGGTGAACCCGCCCATAGAGATGGCAAAAGTCGGGCAATGACTGGAACAGATACCACATGCCTTGCAAGAGGCTGCAATGGTCTGGGCCTTCCGTTTCTTGTCCTGCTTGATGATTTCAATGGCACCAAAGGGACAAAGGCTTGCGCAGATACCGCAACCAATACATTTTTCCTGCTCCACCACAGAGACGATAGGATCAATGCCTACCTGACCTTTGACCAATGGAATGGCTGCCTTGGCAGCGGCTGCCTGCGCTTGGGCAATGGTCTCGTCCACCGGTTTCGGAGCGTGGGCTAAACCGCAGACATAAACTCCAGAGACTGGCAGTTCTACAGGCCGCAACTTCACATGGGCCTCTAGGAAGAAACGATCATCTGTGAGCGGCGCCTTGAGCAGCTTACTCAGATCCTCAGTGCCATCCGGGACAATCCCCACAGACAGAGCCACCATCTCCGGCTGCATCTCTATATCTTCCTGCAACAGGGCATCAAAGAACTTCACTGTCAGGCTTTCACCCTGTGCTGCAATCTGCGGTTTTTGCTCCAACTCATAGGGGATAAATATCACGCCCTTGAGCCGAGCCTCACGATAGGCATCCTCGGCATAGCCGTAGGTCCGCATATCCCGATACAGAACAATGACCTGTGAGGCCGGATTCAGATCCTTGATCTTGAGCGCATTTTTAACCGCATGGTTACAGCAGACCTTAGAGCAGTAGTTCAGATCATCACCGCGTGAACCAGCACACTGTATCATAACAATGGATTCCGGGGCCTTCCCACCACCTGCTAACTGTTGTTCTAGCTCGGTTTGGGTAATTACCTTGTCATGCTGTTCCAGCAAATAGCCTTCAGGTCGATGTTCATGACCACCAGTTGCCAGTACTACAACACCATGATCAACCGTATGCTCAGTACCATCTTTCTCAGCAAGTACAGAGGAAAAATTGCCAACAAATCCGGAAAATTCTTTTAACTCGGCATTAGTTAGCACATCAATATGCTTGTTCGCCTCAACGTCAGCCACCAATTTTTTCAGGTGTAAAGCGGTCTGATCGGCATCTAAGGTGTGATTAAGCAAGCCCAGACTGCCACCGAGCTTATCGCCTTTCTCCACCAGCACAGAGTCAAATCCCTGTTCAGCCAAGGTCAGGGCCACGGTCATTCCGGCAATCCCGGCTCCAATAATTAAAGCCTTGGGCGTAACTGGCACAGTCTGTTCCGGCAGGGGACGCATACCTCGGGCCTTGGCCACAGCCATGCGCAACAGATCCTCTGATTTCTTTGTGGCCTCTTCTGGCTCACCAGCATGGACCCAGGAACATTGATCGCGAATATTCACCATCTCAATCAGACAGCGATTCAGACCTGCATCCCGCAAGGTTTCCTGAAAAAGCGGCTCATGGGTGCGTGGGGAACAGGCTGCAATAACTACCCGGTTCAGATTATGTTCAACAATCCGATCTTTTAAGGTCTTCACTGCATCGGCAGAACAGGAGTAAAGGGAATCTGTATGGTAGACCACACCCTCCATGCCCTCAACCGATGCCTCCACCTTAGGTACATCAACGACTGAGGCAATGTTGATTCCGCAATGACAGACAAAAACACCAATGCGGATCTCTTCATCCATAGGCTTTTCGTCTGGGTAGGACTTATGAACAATGCCCATTCCCCGCTGCTCTTCCAGCATTCCAGCCACGATACCGGCTGTTGCCGATGCCTGAGTCACTGACTCGGGAATATCCTTTGGTCCTTGAAATGCCCCGGCCACGACCACCCCTTCCACGCTGGTTTTCAGCGGGTTAAAGGTATCGGTTTGAGCAAAGTCATAGTGATTCAGCTCAATACCGGTTATATCAGCAATACCCTTGGCATCCTTGGGTGCTTCTAAGCCCACAGAGAGAACTACCATATCATAGGGCTTGAACTCGTGCTTGCCGTCCAGAGTGGAATAGGTCAGGCGTAGCTGCTTCTCCCAAGGGGTGACACCGGCCACCTTTGCCCGGACAAACTTCACGCCCATAGCCTCAGCCCGTTCTCTGGCCTTGTCAAACTCCTTGCCCTGGGTGCGGATATCCATGTAGTAGACCGTGATATCCACTTCTGGATCATGCTCTTTGGCTACCATTGCCTCCTTGATCGCATACATACAGCAGACCGAAGAGCAGTAGCCGTTATTACAGCCCAAATCCCGAGACCCCACGCATTGGATAAAGGCGATGCGTTTTGGATGGCGACCGTCGGAAAAGCATTTTACCTCACCAAGAAAGGGGCCAGAGGCTGTGGTCATCCGCTCAAACTCAACAGCGGTCACTACATCAGGATGCAGGCCATAGGAGTACTTCTCTAGGGTGGCATCATCAATCCTGCCAAAACCCGGTGACAGCACCATTGCCCCGACCTTAATATCAACCTCTTCTGGCTGCTGACCAAAGTCAATGGCATGACTCTGACAGACTGGCACGCAGATCTGGCAGGTATCGTGCTGCACAGACATACAGGCTGAGGGATCAATATAATAGGTCGCAGGTACGGCCTGGGCATAATCGATGTGAATCGGACGGGTCAAAGCCAGTCCTTCATTGTACGCATCTTCCAGATGCTTGGGACAGTACTGGGTACAGAGTCCACAGGCTGTACACTTGTCCGCATCAATATAACGAGGGCGTTTCCGTACTTTTACTGTAAAATCACCCGGTTTTCCGTCCAATGCCAAAAGATCCGCATTGGTGATCATCTCTATATTTGGAGACCGACCGGCCTCTACCAGCTTAGGTGCAAGTATTCAGAGAGAGCAGTCATTGGTCGGAAAGGTCTTATCGAGCTGGGCCATAACCCCGCCCACAACCGGTGCTTTTTCCAGCAGATAGACGTAATAACCAAGTTCAGTCAGATCAAGGGCGGTTTGTATCCCAGCGATACCTCCGCCTACGACCATAACTGATCCGGCCCTGTGTTCCATTCCTTTTCCCATTGCAATCTCCAATATTTATTTAATGGTTAAAGTATATTATATGTCAGGCTCTCATGTGCCAGCGTACACTCTAGCACGGTAGAGACTGTCATGATCTCAACCTTTACGGATACGTTCAGTATCAATTCTTCAGGAATTTTTCCTGCTTACCCCAAATGGGTAATAAGAACATTATCCAATAATACCCACAAGAATTCTAAAAATACCTTCTACATCTTCCGGGATCGTATAATTATGCATATCCCTAGTAATTTTTTTCTTTTTTCTATCCAAGGTGCAGAATACCCACATCTCGCCGATAGTAACCACACCATATAAAGTACTGCCGCCTTCCTCTTCGTATTGATCTAAGGCGATCAGTTCGGCAGCCAGTTGATTGAAACCTCTGTCAATATCCCCTTTTTTCGCCTCAATAACAATCAACTCCTGTTTATAGCGTATCAAATAGTCCAAATACCCGCTTAACAACTCACTGACATCTATTGGATATTCTACGTTAATCTTTGAATCAGTCTCTTTGGCTAATTCAAAAAGAACAGGGGCAATGAGAAATTCGCGTTTAGCCGTTTCTGAGTTAAGAGATATTTTTGGTAATACGTTATAATAGGTACGCTTTAAATTATTGACAGATTCAACGTTACAACTTGCAGACGTGGGTAGTTGAAGTACTTCCAGAGAATATGAATAGCCTAGCTCTGCAACGATATCTTCAACAGGATTCGGGAGGTAAAAATAATCCCTGAAGGTGTATTTTTTACCCTCTTTGAAGATTGATTTTTTCATAATACTGAGAAAATATTCAGTCTGTCCTTCTCAAACATAGATCATCTCTTTTTCAAGGTAATCTTTTATAAAAGGCTTAACGTACTTCAAACAGCATAAATCAATTTCTCGGTGAAAATAATTTTTTAATATTTTTTTGAGGCTCGTTTTCTTTTCGTAAATATTTTCAGTGCCGGGATGAAATTCAAGCACAATATCTATGTCGCTGTTTTCATCCTGTTCATTACGTGCAAATGAACCGAACAGGCCGATTTTGGAAATATTATATTCTGCTTGCAACTCTGGAAGTTGCTTTGAAAGAAATGCTAATATCTCACTTTGCTCTAACATTACCGTGTCTAACTTCAGTCAACTACAGTCTGTTTCGATCGTTTCGAGTTGCGATTGTTATCCAACATCGTGGGCAACGAAAAAATATTGCCCACCTTTTCTACTCTAAAACGAGAAGCCTCCTCGGCTAAGTGTAAATTTTTTAGCTTCGTTCCCTGAATTATCATAGAAAACACCAGAAAAAGTATTGTCATCTATTTTAATACCGGAATGGATTGCAACATAGGTACCATCCAATTGCACAAAATGAATTAATGTTTTTCCACGATCTTGATAAACAGTGCCTGTAAATTTGCTGTTATTTTGAATGCCGATATAGTGACCAGAAATATTCAAACGACTATTGTTCCCTGAACTGCTAAGATTAACCGTATGAGTTTTACCTAGTCTACTGAGAGACCATTCTGCTGCAAATAAATTATTGGCACAAAAAAATATCATGCAGATACCGAAGACAATAACCAATCGGTGAGTTTTTTGTAACGAATCTTTCATTTTCTTCCTCCAATTTTTTAGAAAAAACCAAGATAAAATTTATATCACTCTCACATCTATTTATACCAAACAGCCCCATCATCCGCAGGACGACAGGGCTGTCTTGTACACATTAAAACTGCACCGTCAGTCCAATTTAAGTAGCCGGTTTCCATTCCTTGAGGAAGGCAGGCAGATGTCCGGCCTCACGCGGCCCGATGGTGATGGTCCAATCAGGTAGTTCCTCTTCCAACTCACCCTTGATGGTGGCCAGATAGCCCGGAATGATCAGCTCTCGATGCTTAACCTTATCCAGAATGCCGGACTTATTGACAAACATAGCAATCAGGTCGGCGCCGAATTTACCCGCAGCCCAAGCAGTGAGTACGGACAGCCCTTCAGTATCCTTGATCAGCAGCCAACTCGGCACCTTAGAACCCTCAATTTCACCGGAAACAATGAAGTAGGTGAGCGAGAAGTTACAGGTTACCAAGACCGGTGAGTTCTCATCTGGCCCGGTGATCGGGTAAATATCCTCAGCCACCACCATTGGCCGTTGCGGATCAGTAAAGATATTTAGCTGCTCCAACAGAAGCGGGAACAGAATCTCACCCTGAATATCAGAGAAGACCGTAATGCCTGCATATTTGGCCACCAGTACAGAGCCAATCATGGCCTCCATCATCAGGTCATCACACATCTCACAGGGGAAGGTGATGGTTGGGAAGCCAAGCGCCTTGAATTTTTCTTTAACTGCGGAACGACGAGCAACAACGTTATCCTCAAAGGCTCCGCGCAGGGTTCGAGCCCCGGTATCAATAACCATATCCTTGACTCCAGCGGCAAGCAACTTATCTGCGCTTTCCACCAGATCATCCAGGTTCTTACCCTTCACACCGATCGCACAACCGGTTGCTTTGGCAAGCTCGGCAAAGGCATCAGCAGTCTCGTTGGTGGCGCCGTAGAGCAAGGGCTTATTATCACCGCAGGCTTCAGCTCCGGCCTTGAGGTTGTCTACGTTATCGCTCATCAGAATAATGGCCTGCTTGGGTGCGCCATCCATAACCTTTTTGGCCATGTCTGCCAGCGATACACCACCTGTATCCTTGATAGCAACCAAGTTATTGCGCATCATTACACCGACACGCTCATACTCAAAATCATTGGCCCGCTTGATTTTGCCATCAATTGAGGCAACATCCTCATCTGTCCTGATGAGAACAGCCAGACCTGTCTGGTTCTCAAATCGTTTCTCATGCCGAAACTGACAGGTTTCACCGCCTGCTGTGAACTCTGCGTCTCCACTACCGATTTTAATGGTACGAATCGGCGGAGCAGAAGCCTCACCAATGGTGGCCTTTGCCTCATCACTGACATAAGGACATGTTTCGATCTCGGCCTGCCCAGCAGCCACTTTCATGGCAAAGGCGAGACAGGTAGGGATGCTACACTCGCCACAATTCTTTTTGGGCAGCATCTTGAGTATCTGTATACCGGTTAATGCCATTCTCTATCCTCCCATGCAGCAGCCGTTTTCTTCTTCTGCCCGGCGGCTGTTCGTTTGTACTATGAATACCTATATATCTTGTTCGCATCCGAAAACCTTTTGGTCGGATGCGGTTGCGAGTCAGCATCGAATCAATGCCGAGTCAGCACTGAATCACCCCATAGCCGTTTCCATCTCCAGCGCAGGATGCCCCTTCTCCTTGAGGAACTCAAGAATCTCTTCCTCAGTCGTACCCTGCTCTTCTGTGGCGATCATGTCGTAAAGTTCCGGCATGCCCTCATGCTCACATAAGGCTTTGAGCTTCTCGCTGATTTCATCCTTGAGAATTTTCGGCATCCAGACCATTCGCTTCACGCCGCCTTCCGCCTTAAACAGTTTTTTACTGCTCATGTAATGCTTGGACACACCCATAAAACCGGGAGTCTGCATACCGCCGCCAGCCATACCAGCCAAGGTGGTAAACTTCATACCAGAAGGCGTCATGCCCATGTAATCACGATTAACAACCATAATTCCATTACATTGCGGCAACATGGCTGCAATGGCCTCAAAGCAACCGCAGGCGGTCATGGGATTATTCATCAACGAGTAGCAACTCACCTCTGGCACTGCACCACGGGAAGCCTGAGCAACAAACTCATTAATACCGGTAAAATAGCCATTATCAGGATCAGTACACTCACCCTTATCAATAGGCTGGTTTGGACCTGTCGGATTAATCTGAAAAGAGGCCTTACCATCCAGCCAGTTATAGGCACCGCACATGCCGATACGCTCAGGGGTAATAACGCAGACATGGCTGGGAGCAAAGGACTGACACAGGGTACAGGAGTAGAACACGTCTTCAGTTTCATCAGTCATAGAACCGAGGCGCAGGTCACGCTCTTCATAGACCTGCTTGGCAATATTCATGACCTCTTCAACTTTTTCCTGCTCAGTGTAAATCTTGACCTGGACCTTATCCAAAATCGCACCGAATTCCTGATGCAACTTACCGTGCAGGACTATACCAAGATGCTTGAAGGAAAAGCCTTTTTCCACAGCAGCCTTGCCGATACGAACCCACATAATGTTTCGCTGGCCGATGTGCATGATGCCTTGGATATAGTTCATCAGATGATGAAACTGGCGTTCCAGGATAGGCTCGAAATCCGACTGCATCTCACGACCGGCAACCTCAACCAGAATTCCGATGGGCAGATTCTGTCCTAATTCGATATCGGAGATATCCGGTCCTTCCAGAGTCACCAGACCGTCTTCAACCTCATCCATATCTTTGGAGATCAGCACCTCTACGCCAGTGGTTCGTCCACCACCGCATTCCATGAACAGGTCATCCTTGCGGATTCGCTCACCCTCAAAGGCAGGGCCAAAGGACATGGGAATGTCGATCTTGCTGACATTGACCTTGAGGCCGCGTACCTCAATGGCCTTCTGCACGATCTCGTCATGAGGAACTTGAGAAACAACATGCTCATAGGTACAGATACCTGTGGGCAGGATTTCCGGGATATCGTGGTCGGAAATAGTTGGGAAGCCCCAGTTGATAGCGCCGGCTGCGTTGGCATACCACTCGTCGCTGACCTCACCAAAAGGCATAACAAAGGCATAAGTCCGGTCTTTATTGTAAATAAGATTTGCTCTGGAATCACCAGGTTTTACGCCACCAAAGGCCATAGCCACACGACAGGCAAAACCAATGGAAAAGACTACAGAGGTGTACCGCTTGCCAAAGGGAACAAGGCGGGTGTTCCAACCAACTTGCACACCATTTTTCACTAACAGATCCGGCATATAGTTGCCATTTGAATCCGTGTGCATGAAGATGTACAGGTTTTTTTCCTGTAACTCCAAGGCGATCTTGGAGGCAACCGCAGGATCTGACGGAGAACCAACAATGGCGGCAAAGCCCGGAGCCGTGCCGTCAACAAACTCAACCCCTCGCTTCCGAAAGATAACGTCATCCGCAGCGCCCAGCCAGATATTATCAGCAGTCGGGTCTTCGGTCTTAGTGTAGTAATCCGGTGAATTGAGATAATCAATAGCCTCGTACATTTCCTCGGCAAAATAGGTCGCCATACCGGCATCCAAGGCAGGCCCCAAATACGGTAGCCAGATATCCTCGGTAACAACAATCGGCAGGAGCTTTCGGCACTCCTGAAAAATATCTTTCATATCGCCGAGCTTTTCCACCTTAGCTCCAAGCATGGAATAGATAATCGGCAGATAGTAGGCCGTATTGGGAAAGGCAACTTCCTGTTCAGGGCCGTATTTTTTTATGGCCTCCTCATAAGAGGCTTCAGCCATATCCACTATTTTTTGGGCACCGCGTATAGCTGCGGAGCATATAATTTTTGACATTGAGACAACTCCAGGTGTAAAGACGGTGTAGACGGTTCAGAATTCAAGCTCAGGATTGTAGAATTGTAGTCTTGAACCCTTGCATTATAACGTGAAGCAAGTGGCCTTTATTAGTCGACTAAGCCATTAATAAGTGCCTTGGTCATATTGACCGCCTTGGGATGGCGCATGATCAGGACTTCACCACCAGCCATCAGCATACAGGATGCTGTGATGGCCTCCATCATAATGCCACGATTTTCTTGGTCACCCAGCATCTCATCCGTGGGCAAGCCAACCTCTTTGGCCTTCCAGACCTCACGACCAAGATTACAGATAATCGGTACCTGAAGTTTCTCGTCCTTTTGAGTCAAGGCTGCGATACGAATACGCTCCATAACCGAGTAGGTGTACTCAATACCATAGCCCAGCGCACCGACTGAGGGATCCATCATAACGGTATCCAAAGGAACACCAAGGTTTTCTAAGAGGATATTGAGCTGTTTTGCTAAGTTGACATCAATGGGAGAGGCAGCAACCATAGGATGTTGAAAGGCCATTGCCGTTGCCCCGATAGCCCGGTAGTTGGCATCCTCCAGCGGTGCCAAACAGACTTTTTTATCACCGATCAGTGAGGTAACTTCACGCAGGGTTTCAGTATCCTTTTCAGCATTCCCGCAGCCCCAGACAATAATCGGCACATCAACAGCCTCAATAACCGCTGCCGCGTCTTTGGCTGCATCTGCTGCCGAGCGGTCGGCTCCGTTGGGATCAGTTCCGTTGAGCCAGATATTCAGGGCATCGGCCTTGTAGACATCAACGCATTTCTTGGCCCAATCCACTGGGCTGTCCATAACATCATCAAAATGCCTTTTCAGGGTGTCAGGCCAGTTATCAGGACGAACATCCATAATCTCCATAGCGATGAGCGGTTTATTGCCCATCTCACCTTCAAAGAGATGAAAGGGGAGGGAGGTGGAACCACCGACAGTAACGGTATTATCACCGTTCCCCAGTGTCACCTCACGGATCGCACCAGAGTAATCCACTTTATAACTGGAAGCCGGTACCTTGGTAGCACGTTCAGCAAAAGGTGTTTCATCGGTGGGCAAGGTTGGAGCATCCAGGTCAGAAGAAGCAGATTGGGCAGCCTGTTCTGCAGCAGCTTTTTCTTCAGCAGCCTTTTTTTCTGCCTCTGCCTCTGCCTTGGCAGCAGCTTCAGCAGCGGCTTTTTTCTCTGCCTCTGCTTTTGCAGTAGCTTCCGCTTGAGCCTTCGCCTCTGCATCAGCCTTTGCCTGAGCTTCTGCTTCTGCTTCTGCTTTTGCCTTTGCTTCAGCTTCAGCGGCAGCTTTTTTCTCTGCCTCTGCCTTGGCAGCGGCTTCCGCTTCCGCTTTTGCCTGTGCTTCAGCCTTAGCCTCTGCTGCGGCTGCGGCATCATGAGCTGTATCAGCTATATCAACTTGTTCTTCAACCGCCGGGGCAGCAGGAGCGGCAGGTGCAGGAGTTGTTCCGCCAGACTGCTGTGCCAGCCCCTCTGGTTCTTTATTCAATACCGATGCTGCATCAACAAAGTTCATCAGGGCATCAAACTGATCATCGCTTAAACCATAAGCCTTTTTTAAGGCATTCAGGCCCTGATTGACAGATTCCAACGCCGCACGGCGTCCTTTTTCATTCATCGCATGTTCTCCTGCATCGTCTGGTATTACTGTACATTCGCAATGTTCAATAACAGCAGTTTTACTTGTTGCTTCGCCGGACTGAGCAGCCTGAGCAGCAAGAGCGGCAGCTTCGGTTCGGGCAGCAGCTATAATTTTCTCAGCTTCGGCCTTGGCTTGTTCCAGAATATCATCAGCAGCACCTTGATCAGCAGCTGGTTGTACTTC
Organism: Candidatus Electrothrix gigas; assembly: GCA_022766165.1. Lineage (GTDB taxonomy): Bacteria > Desulfobacterota > Desulfobulbia > Desulfobulbales > Desulfobulbaceae > Electrothrix > Electrothrix gigas. The sequence continues at coordinate 63,222 of QYLO01000003.1, read as the reverse complement.
AATGGTTTCCCTGCTTTCTGCCGGAGGAGCCGTTGTTTCATCATCATCAAAGGTCGGGCGAGGAAGCAGGCCTGCTTTCTCACAGATTTCAGGAACCGCCTCTTCCCACTCAATGGCCATGACATGAACGCCAGCCACACCGGGAATCTCCTTGACCTGGTTGATAATATCAACACAGATATTAATCCCTTCCTGTTTTTTATCCTTTGCCCCCTTCATGCGGTTGATGACCTCATCAGTCACATCCATGCCCGGCACAAATTTTTTCATGTAACGGGCCATACCCAAGGACTTAGGTGGGGTGACACCGGCAAGGATATAGGCTTTTTCATGCAGGCCCAGTTCGCAGGCCGTTTTCATGAATTCAGCAAAGCGATCCAGATTATAGATTATCTGGGTCTGGATAAAATCAGCACCGTTGGCGATCTTTTTCCCCATGCGTACCGCACGAAATTCATGAGGATAGGCAAAGGGATTTGCCGCAGCACCAAGGAACATATCTGTTGTCTTGCCCTTGATTGCCTCGCCGCATTGGAATTTTTTCCCGTCCCTCATGTCCCGGATCATCCCCAAAAGCTGAATGGAATCCATATCAAACACACCTTTTGAGCCGGGATGATTGCCAAATTTCTGATGATCCCCGGTCAGGCAAAGCAAGTTTTTCAACCCCAAAGCAGATGCAGCCAGCAGATCCGATTGCATACCGATTCGGTTTCTGTCCCGACAGGTCATCTGGATAACTGGCTCTACCCCTTCAGCTTGGGCCAGCAACCCGGCACCAATGGATGACATCCGCACAATGGCGGTCTGGCAATCTGTAATATTGACAGCATCCACATGTCCTTTCAGGATTCTTGCCTTTTCTCTGACCACATCAGGGTCACTGTTCTTCGGCGGTCCTAGCTCACCGGTCACGGCAAATGCACCGCTCTTGAGCGCCCGCTCCAAATTGCTCCCCGATTTCATCAATCCTCCTCTCTACCTGATATACCTGATCCACCCTAGGGGCAGAAATTTGTTCTGCTGTAGGGGCGAATCCCTGTGTTCGCCCTGTGGCCACAGACCATCTCGGGCAGACACGGGGGTCTGCCCCTACCCGCAATTCCGCATCAACCGCCGCAGCCAGCTCCGGCCACACCGCCGCCTTCAAGTTCACGGCGCATGGCCATGTCCATGAGTACACGTTCTTTCTTCTTGTTGATTCCCAGAGCCTCACGCTTACCGTCAATGGCTGCGATCATAGCTTTGGCAATATCCAGAGGATTTTCCTCTACTCCCCAACAGGCACCGTATTCCTCTTTGATCTCTTTCAGAAGATAGTCAGAGAATTTTTTCGCCCCGTTAATAGGCAGATCCTGGAAAATAACATGGGCACCACTGGTCACGAAATAATGACCAATAGCCACGGCTTTTTCACTCATCCACAGAGGTGCGGACCCGACAGCGGGCAGCTCGGCAATATCATCACCCAAGCCGCCTTCTTTGACCATTGCGGTTAGAGCAATAAGAAGACGAGAGTTATCCACACAGGAACCGACATGGAGGACCGGCGGCATACCCACGGTTTCGCAGACTTCACGCAACCCATCTCCGGCATATTCAGTTGCCGCTTCCGGTCGCATCAATCCTCGACGACCAAGGGCTTGGGCTGCACAACCAGTGGCCAGCACCAGTACGTTATTCTTAATCAGCTCTTTGGCAATCTCAAAATGGACATCATCAGAGTACTTATAATGCTCACAACCAACTAAGGCTCCTACTCCGCGAATACGACCGTTAATGATATTATCATTGAGCGGACGATAGGACTGACGGAAGCGACCGCCGAGCATGTAGTTGATGGTCTCGTGCGAGAAGCCGACAACTACGTCGAATTTTTTATCTGTGGGAATATAGTATTCGCCCCGTTTTTTGAAATTGCCGATGGCATGGGTCAGAATCTTTTTGGCCGAATTGTATGCATCGTCTTCTTCAAACTGAATATGGATGGCATCCGGCATCTTGGCCCGGTAGCTGGTGGTGATAATATCAGTATGCTTTTCCTTGACGGTCTGGGCAACCGACTGCATGACGCACTGCACATCGACCACCATTGCCTCGACCGCACCGGTGGCCAGCACCATTTCCTGCTGAATAAAGGAACCTGCCACAGGAACACCGCGACGCATCAGAATCTCGTTGCCGGTACAGCAAACACCGGCCAAATTGATACCCGTGGCACCAGCCTTTTTTGCCAGAGCCAGTATCTCTTCGTCTTCCGCAGCCAGACAAAGGGATTCGGCCAGCAGCGGCTCATGACCGTGGACAGTCACGTTGACCATATCTTCTCGGAGCACGCCGAGATCAATAATAGCTCGCTTGGGTACTGGAGTACCGAACATAATATCAGTCAACTCAGTGGAGAGCATAGAAGCACCCCAGCCGTCAGCCAAGGAACAACGGGAGGCTTGTTTTATGATATTATGATACTCCTGATCCACCCCCATGTGGGTTCGATGCATCATCTCTACCACTTCCCGATCAATGCCGCGCGGCTCCACGCCCTGTTCCTTCCAGATTTTCTGCTGTTTTTTCGGTGCCCGTTTGAGCATGGTCAGTGGTGTATCATCCTGCTTGCCAAATTCAGCCAGAGCCCGCTCACCCAAGTCAATGGCGATCTCGTTTTTATCCCGGTCTTCGGTTACAACACCGAAGAGTTGCGCCATTTCATGCAGTTTGTCCACATCTTTGATTTCGTGTGGAGTTTCCCCCTTGGCTGTGGCAATAAAGCCGCGTATCATCTCGCGAGCATGATCCATATGGGCCGAAGCCCCGCCAGCCACGGTCCGGGCAAAATTTCGGGCCGCCACTGTATCCGCTGTGGCACCGCAGATCCCGACCATAGATTCAACGCCGTCAATGATCTGACAGGGTCCCATATTGCAGTTCCGGCAGCAGGTGCCTCCTGAACCGAACAGACAGGCAGACATGCCCCGATCCTCAATTCGGTCATAGGCGGTACGAACCTGCTTGGCAAGATCCTGATTCAGCAGGTCGCGGGTTGAGCTGGCGGTTATATCGTTACAGCTTTCGCAGCGATTAGGCTTGGCCATAGTACGGTCTCCTCAAAAACTGAAATCTGCAAGCAGGCATCGCAACAGAGACCTGCTTCCATATCCTTTCTTCCTCATTTATTTCGTAGGGGCGAATCCCTGAATCCCTGTTTCGCCCTTGCCTATCGGGCAGGCACAGGGCCTGCCCCTACAAATCTCTTATGCCAATCCGGCAAACTGTTTGGCAGACTGCACGGTGTTTTTCATCAGCATAGTAATCGTCATCGGTCCAACACCACCAGGTACAGGCGTAATAGCTGCCGCCTTTTCCTTCACTGACTCAAATTCGACATCACCAGCCAGTTTGGCCTTGCCTGATTCAGTTACCCCAATGCGATTTACACCCACATCAATAACCACCACGCCCTCTTTCACCTGATCTGCTTTGATCATATTGGCAACCCCAGCAGCAACGATCAGGATATCAGCCCGTTTTGTATGAAAATCCATATCCTTGGTTCGGGTATGGCAAAGGGTTACTGTGGCATTCCCTGCATCACGTTTTTGCAGCATCAGATTGGCAACTGGCTTGCCAACAATATTGGAACGTCCAACCACTACCACCTCAGCGCCAGAAGTTTCTACACCGGAACGCTGCAGCAGTTCCAAAACCCCGTGCGGTGTACAGGGAAGAAAGCACTGCTCACCCAATACCATACGTCCTACATTGACCGGATGAAATCCGTCCACATCCTTATCTGGATTAATGGCATTAAGAATCTTGGCCTCATCAATATGTTTTGGCAGCGGTAACTGCACCAAAATACCGTGAATTTTATCGTCGTTATTATATTTTTCTACCAAGGCCAGTAAATCTTCTTCACTGGTCTCTGCATCCAGTGTAACCTGCTCAGAGTGGATCCCCAAAGCATGGGCTGTTTTATTCTTTGCTGCCACATAGGATTGAGAAGCAGGATCTTCTCCAACCAGAATAGTAACCAAACCTGGAACGACCTTATCGGCCAGTTCCGCAACTTCTTTCTTGAGTTCTTCCTTTATCGCTTTTGCGGTTTCGGTTCCGCTGATAATTTTTGCGCTCATGGCTGCTCCTTTAAATAGTCTGTAGAGGCTATACTTTATATTTATTGCCTGTATACAGCAAACCGGCAAACAAGAGGCAACCGGCTTATGGATTTTTTGATATTAACTACTTTTGACAAAAGTTTGCCATTATATTCTCTTTTAGTTTCTTTTTCAAGTTGAATTTCATTTTCGTAAGAAACTATTCACAGTTTTGTCTTTATTATTCTGAAACTTTTTTAGAACAATATTGCTTAAAATATGAGGAATTATTTTTTGATAAGTCTCACTTGGTGTGATAAGAAGGTGATAAGAAGGTGATAAGGGTGTGGTCATGTCATCTTGCAATTCTGTTATTTTTTGCTGGTCGTTATCTTTCCATTCAGCTCTTTCCTGCTAGTGGATAAAAAAATGCTTGACGTTCAAGCTGTTATTCTGTATCCCTTGACAGTATCCTCTCTCCAAAAAAAGGTGAGAAGTATACAGAAGCTAAAAAATATGACAACTGACATGGCAACATGGCAACAGATAACCTGACAACCCTTCTCATGCTGGGCGACTCCTTAGTTGAATGGGGTGATTGGGAAGCTTTACTGCCTGAAATAGAAGTCATTAATCGAGGCATTGCCGGAGAGCATACCGAAGAGTTATCAGCACGGCTGGTCAACGAAATTGACAGGGTTCTTGCTGTCAGGTCAGAACCGGAGTATATTCTTATCATGACAGGAACCAATAATCTTCTCATGGGGAATCTGTACTTTCCAGTTATCTTGCAAAGCATGTTGCCTAGGTTGATTGATCTCTGTCCACGCAGTAACATTACTCTGAACGCAATCATGCCTATGCAGATCTCTATGCAGATCTCTGGCCTGATTGTGGAATCTATCACAGCAGTCAACAAAGAACTGTTTGATATAGCAAAACAGAATGGTTGTCATTTTTTGGATATGACAGTCCCCTTTACTGAGCAATGCCTGCCTGTGACCAAACCCTGCTTTCTCAATGACGGGATTCATTTGGCCACCCGAGGCTATCACATTTGGGCTGAGTCCATTAAAAGACATCTTTGCAGATGAAAAAGAAAAAAATAACAAAGGGTTGTCTTCTGTCAAAATTCTTGGCAAAAACAACAATAAACTCATACTATTTTCTTTGTGAGGTTACACGATGAAGAATGGAAAAGCATTGCACAAAATCATAGGGTGCGGGGTTGTTATGCTCGCCGTGTTCGTCTTTGCAGGCGCAGGGTACAGCGATACTCCCTGCAATACCTGTCAAACATGTGAGCAGTCACAGTATCCAGTACGTCCAGCGGTTCAAAAGGTTCAAAACTACGCAGAGCTTCAATACAAGGACGGTTATCCTGGCCCTCGGCTCTACAAACGGCTTCAGGTGCAAAAACTGCAATGCATGCTCTCAGCTTTAGGATATTGCTCTGGACCGATTGATGGCTGGTATGGTAAATCAACCGCCAAAGGAGTTATGCTCTTTCTTGCTGATACATTTCAGGAAATAGGATACGGAAAATCCATCAGCAAAGATCAGTTCGATCATCTTGAGAGCTGGGTTGGTTCGCATTGCACCCAGTATGACCAGAAAAAAACCTATCAGTACCAATATCCAGCTTCTCAGTATCAATATCAGCAGTTCTACAACTATAGTTATTAAGGAATGAGAGTAAGGTAGTAATCCGTTGCAAGACTAAGGCATACCTAGAGCATACTTCGGGCATACCGCTTTCTTTCTTGGTATGTCCGAAGAGCATAAATTTTTTCACTAAGCTCTAGGGTAACCGTCTTTGTACAAGAAACAGCTCAACTCCCAGCAGCACAAGGGCGGTAAAGATCAGCCAAGCAAACAGCTCCTGGTAGCGATCAAAATGTTTGATCTTGCGAGTCGTGGCCTCCATAGCGTTAATCTCCTCGTAGATCTTTTCCAATGACTTGGTATCAGTGGCCCGGAAATACTGGGCTCCGGTCATCTCGGCAATTTCCCCTAATGTCTTTTCATCAATATCCACCTGCGCTCGAATGATCCGTTTGCGCCCAAAGGGATCCACTATCGGCATGGGAGCAACCCCTCGTCTGCCTGCGCCAATAGTGTAGACCTTAATCTTCATAGTCTCTGCAGCCTCAGCCGCTGTCAGTGGTGCAGCCTTGCCTGCATTACTCACCCCATCGGTGAGCAGAATCACAATCCGGGATTTGGCGTCCTGATCCCGCAATCGATTCACACCTGCGACAATGGCAGAGCCAATAGCTGTGCCGTCTTCAATCATGCCGATTTGCACTGAGTCAAGGCGGAGCTGAAGCCAGTCATGATCTAGGGTGAGGGGACAAACCATGTAGGGTCGACCTGCAAAGGCCACTAAACCGATGCGGTCGTTGGGACGTTCTGCAATAAATTTTTTCATCACCGCCTTGACCACGGTCAGGCGATCCACGTTTTTTCCCTGGAGCTGAAAGTCCATAGCCTGCATAGATCCAGAAACATCCACAGCTAACAGGATATCAATACCTGATGCCTCTACCTCAGTCTTGGTATTGCCCCACTGGGGCCGGGCCATTGCAACAATGAGTAAACCTATGGCGGCCAGCCGGAGCCATGCCAAAAACTTTCCTGGATCAACTTTGCGGTTGCCTGCAATTTCCTTGGCCACAGAGATTGAGGAAAAGACCAAGGCTGGTGCAGGTCCTCGCCGTCCTCGCAAAAAGGCCAGAACAGGAAGCAGCAGTAAAAGCCAGAGCAGGTCAGGTGAGACAAAACGAAGGCTATCCATTATTTTTCTTTGACCTCCATCTTGGTTGATTCAATAAAGGTACGGAGATTTGACACCATATCAGTCATAGTTTCTCGGCTGAGGCCAGCCTTGGCAAATTTTACCAGATCACAGTGCTGGAGCCAAGTTTTCAAATTATCAGAATTTTTTATTAAGGGCTGGGGTATTTTCTGTTGTTCTCCAGCCAACTCATGAATAAACTCTCGAGTGGTTTGCCTGCGGGCAAAGATGCTGAAACGTTGCTCAATATAACGGCGCAGCGTCAGATCAATCAGGGTAATAAAGGCGTTGATGTCCTGTTGTTCGATCAAGGGGCCAGCCCGGTCCAGTTCACGCAGAGCTGTCTCATGGGCCAACACAGCCTTTTGCTTGCGGTTTCTCTTTTTCCAAAAATACAAGAGCAGGGCCAGCAACAGGAGGCTGATCAAGACAGCGGCAAGCCACCAGAGGTATTGATTGCTGTCCGGGATCAGGATGGGTTCTCGGATATCATAGAGCTGATTTTCAGTAAGTGCTGGTTCTGCTGCCGTATCCTGATCCTGCTGCTGCGCTGTTGCTGTCTTATCAGTCGAAGCAATCGAAGCAGGTGGAGTAGATGGAGCAAGGGGAGCCGTTATCTGATCAGCAGAGGCAGGGCGAGGGAGTATTATATAAATACAAACTGCAAGCAAGAACAGAAAAACTGTAGGGGTGAATCCCTGTGTTCGCCCTAAACATCCAGTGCAGGAGCCTGCCCCTACTGTTTGTACACCCAAATTTCTCATCGCCTTTTCCTCCGCTCTCGTGCCTTAAAAAAATTCATTAACGGCGCAATATATGGCTTATCTGTGGAGAGTTCCAGCAGGTCAAGTCCAGCACTGCGTACAGTATGGGTAAAGCGTTCTGCTCGATCAGCCGCCAAATCGGCATAGGCTTGCCGGGTTTGCGGATCAGCCGTGTTCAGAAGCAACTGTTCTCCGGTTTCAGCATCTTCCAAGGTGATATGCCCCACATCAGGCAGTTGCTGTTCCCGTGGATCAGTGACTGAGACCGTAATCAGGTCATGCCGACGGCCAGTAACCAGTAATTTAGGACGAAGAGCTGCCAAAGAATCGTCATAATCATCGGGCAAACAGAAGTCGGACAGGAGAAAGGTCACGCATTTGCGTTTTGCCACCCGGTTCACAAAATCCAGGGCCTCTGAGATGTCTGTACCCTTGTTCTTAGGCTGAAAAAAGAGGATTTCCCGGATAACACGGAGGATATGCTTGCGTCCTTTTTCCGGCGGGATAAAGAGTTCAACAAAGTTGGAAAACAGAATCAGGCCCACTTTATCGTTGTTGCGCACCGCAGAAAAGGCCAAAACAGATCCCAGTTCAGCCATCATCTCCCGTTTTGATTGATCGTGGGAACCGAATCCACCGGAACCGCTGATATCAATCATCAGCATGATGGTCAGTTCCCGCTCCTCGGTGAATTTCTTCACATGGGGTATTCCAGTGCGGGCCGTGACATTCCAGTCAATGGTACGGATTTCATCGCCAGGCACGTATTCCCGAACCTCGTCAAAGTTCATGCCCTGGCCCTTAAAAACCGAGTGATAGCTCCCAGCCAAGGTATCATCTACCATGCGGCGGGTGCGCACCTCAATGCGGCGAACCTTTTTCAGGATTTCTTTGGTTATTGTTTTTTCCATGAGATTGTTGACAAACCTGTAATTCAGCAGGTTAAGCTGTGTTCAGTGACGGCCTCGGCTATAAAAGAGAACCATAATAAATCCTGCTGTAATTCCGGCTGTCATTACAGAAACAACCACATACTGCAAGAACATCAGGATTTTTTTATCTCTTATCGCTTTCCATCCTTTAAAAATTGCTACCGGTAGCACTATAAAACTGGAGAAAATCGCAATGTAAGCAGCAGGTATAATGATCCATAACAGCCAGGTAATTTCTTCACCCGAAAAAAAGAATACCAAGAATCCGCAACCTGCTGTCAGTAATGAAATGAAGTGAATTGCTATAATGTTACTGTGAAATATCTTCGGTATTTTCATCGTGCCGGGTATGTAAGTTTCCGTCTTACGGCACCGGCACTGTATCCAGTAACCGCTGAAGAATATCCTCGCTGGTAATCCCTTCAGCCTCGGCCTCATAGCTGATCCGCAAACGGTGACGCATCACATCTGGGGCGCAGTTCTTGATATCATCTGGAATTACATAGCCGCGGCCGTTGAGATAGGCCAAGGCCCGGGCGGCTCCTTTCAGATTAATAGTGGCCCTTGGCGAGGCCCCGGTTTCAATATAATTTTTCAGGTCCGCACTCAGGTTGTTTGGTTCACGGGTAGCAAAGACCAAATCTACGATATACTCTTTAATGCGATCATCCAGGTAAATACTGTCCACTACCTTGCGAGCATCAAGAATATCTTGAGGGGAAACAAGTGGTTGAACAGAGAGCTTGGAATCAGTATGCTCGACCATGTCGAGAATCTGTCGTTCCTGCTCACGGGTGGGATAATCCACCACCACCTTAAGCATAAAACGATCCACCTGGGCCTCGGGCAGGGGATAGGTACCTTCCTGCTCAATGGGGTTCTGGGTTGCCAGCACCAGAAAGAGTTCAGGCAGAGAAAAGGTGGTTTCCCCAATCGTAATCTGCTGCTCCTGCATGGCCTCCAGCATGGCTGACTGGACCTTGGACGGTGCCCGGTTGACCTCATCAGCCAGAATAATAGAGGAAAAAATTGGCCCCTGCTTAACCTCAAACGAGGTGTTTTGTGGATTATAGATCTCCGTGCCTATGATGTCTGCGGGCAGCATATCCGGGGTAAACTGGATACGACGAAAATCTGTGGACACGGCAGCGGCTAAGGTCTTGACTGCTAAGGTTTTGGCCAGACCGGGCAACCCCTCCAACAGGATATGGCCACCAGAAAGCAGCCCTATAAGCAGGCGATCCACCAGATGTTCCTGACCAATAATATTTTTTCCTACCTCTCGTTTGAGCAGGCCCACCCAGGCTGAACTGTTCTGTACAGCCTTGTTGATTTCCTGAACAGACTGTTCCGGGGTGATCTCGGGCGTGCTGTTCTGTTCTGCGGTTGAGGGAATTGGTGGTGTTTCAGCGGATGGGTTCATATCGTATCTCCTTTTTTCATCAGGATTTCTTGCAAAGCTCGGAGTCAATCACCGTACTCTGTTCAGCAGAGGTGGGGACATTTTTTTAAAATAATATAACGTAATGAGTGCCGAAAAAAAGTCAAGATGGTATTCACTGTTCTGATGGAATACTCGGTGCAGTTGATAAAACCGGCAAAAAAGTAACGTCCTTGCGGAACTCTGCTTTTTTTTGTACAGTTCTCTAGTTTTTTTTGCAAATATTGGGGGGCAAGAGCTTGCAGAGATATAGTAGGTGCTTTCAATTTCCTTTTGAAAACGCTTGTGGTAGATACACCCACCTTTAATTAGGTGCAACTTATAACTATTTATAAGAAAAAAAGTATCGGTAAGTTATGTTGGATGATAAACGGAAGTGGTCTTATTGGGTAAAAGTTGTGGCGATAGGAACGTTGATTGGAGGTGCGGTAGCTTTAATCGGAGTGCTGTATAGTCCTAAGATCATTAATAATGAGCCGCAAGAGAAAAAGAATAAGCCTCCTCAGTCTCAACTAAAAAAAGAACCCGAGCAAGGCAGTTCAATCGGGCAATACATTGATCATGGAGACGGCACAGTCACTGACACGAAAACCGGTTTGATGTGGAAACGCTGTGCAGAAGGGTTGTCCGGTGATAACTGCGAACATGGCAAGCTCGAAAAGTATACATGGGGTGAGGCGATGCAACGTGCTAAGGATGTTGACTATGCCGGTTATAGCGATTGGCAACTGCCAAGCATTGAGGAACTGAAAACCTTGGTATATTGCAGTAAGGGGGTGGATAAGTACGGTAGTTGCAACGATGGCTCTACAGAACCGACCATTAACCAGCAGGCTTTTCCGAATACTGAAAAATGGTCCTACTGGTCCGGGACGCCCATTGCGTACAACTCGGGCAGCGCGTGGGTCGTCTTCTTCAACTACGGCAATTCCTTCGCCCTCAACCGCAGCAACGACCTTGCAATTCGGTTGGTGCGCAACGGACAGTGATTTTGTTTTTTTGTCTGTTCAGCAAGACCCAGAACCTCTCCAGCGACAGGAAAAGGGTATCCTTAGGTATGGTTCAGCCTATCCGCTGAGAGGTAAAACCATACCTTGGGTATGCTTCAACCTATCCGTTGAGAGGTTAAACCATACCTCGGGTATGCTTCAACCGCTGTCAGGGGCCGTTGAACCGCCCTTGCTTGCCGTTTTAATGCGAGGAGTGCATCCTACGGAGCCAACCCATAAAAATATAACCTTGTAAGCCAATGAAAGTCGCAAATCCCCTCTACGATGTCGTGTTCAATATCCATCTGGATGAGAAGACCGGCAAGAAGAAGGCGCTGCCCATTATCAGTATTTATATTCTTGGGCATAATCTTCAGCATAACGACAGCCCGGTTATTCACGTCAAAAGAGCGTATTACGACCATGCCACCAAGGAAAAGTTACCCCAGAAAGAAGAGTTCATAGAAAGCCTCACCCACGACAGCTATATCATCCAGGTGCGAAGGCTACGTAAAAAACATCGCAACAAGCTAGAAACCCTACTGAGTATCTTTGATCAGAGCAACACCAGTAAAGAGAGTAAGCATTTTCTTGATGTCCTGGAGTCCTCATTTCCAGATGAATTCAAAGCAGTCATTCGGCGGCTGCATAAGGCGTCCGCCAGCAAAGAGCTTTGTGATGATATGGAGATGGAGGATGAAATTCTGGAAGAGTTAGCAACTCAGGAGCGGCTTATAGCATACGAAAGGGCAGAAAGAAGAAAAGCAGAAGCGGAAAAAGACAGGCTTGAAAAGTTACTGAAACAAGCCGGTATTGCATTTTAAGGTGACCACCGGTTCAGCAGAACTTCACTGTTCTGATGGAATACTACGTGCAGTTGATAAAATTGACAAAAAAGTAACGTTCTTGCGGAACTCTGCTTTTTTTGTACAGTTCTGCTGGTCCTTTTTCCTACTTCTCACACCTCATATTTATAGGGAGATCAGCAATGCCGGATGAGATACAGAAACCGTCATTTTGGGAAACACTTCCGGGTGTTATTACAGCTATAGCCACCTTAATCGGTGCAGTGGCTGCCTTGATAACTGCTTTGTACAGCGCAAAGATTATTGGGCAGGATGAGCCGGGGAAAGCAACGGAGAATACCGGAACGGCTCAGGTAGAAGAAGGAGAAAAGGACAGTGCTGCTAGGCGTGGGAAACTGTCGCAGCAGGATAAAACAATCGGGCAATATATTGATCATGGCAATGGCACGGTCACTGATACGAAAACTGGTTTGATGTGGAAACGCTGTTCAGAAGGCTTATCCGGTGAGAACTGTGAAGAGGGAAAGGCAGAAAGGTATAAATTTGATGAGGCTGTTGAAAAATCCAAGAGTGTTAAATATGCAGGCTATGCTGATTGGCGACTGCCGACCATTGATGAGTTTCGAACCTTGGTCTATTGCAGTAATGGCACTTCGCAACAAGATGCTTGGGATAAAGGATGTAATGATTCTAGTTTTAATGGCTTTGAAAAGCCAACCATCAACCAGCAGGTTTTTCCGAATACAAGGGAATGGGACTACTGGTCCGGGTCGCCGTATGCGAACCTCTCGGATCTTACGTGGTACGTCAACTTCAACTACGGCTATTCCTACGCCAACTTTCGTAACAACGACCTTGCGGTTCGGTTGGTGCGCAACGGACAGTGATTTTGTTTTTTTGTCTTTTCAGCAAGACCCAGAACCTCTCCGGCAAGAGGAAAAGGGTATCCTTAGGTATGGCTCAACCGCTGTCAGGGGCCGTTGAACCGGCCTTGCTTGCCGTTTTAATGCGGGGCGCATCCGTTTCCAGATGAATGCAAAGCAGTCATCCGGCGGCTGCACAAGGCATCCTCCAACAACCAACAGGGCAATACACCATGCCAAAATACTTCAACACCACTGGCCCCTGCTTTCCCCGGCTTCACTACATGCTGCCGCCCAAAGACCGTCTGATCGGAGCCAGTCTGGACCGCTACATCCGGGATGAACTGTACTGGGTTCTGCACGCACCCCGCCAGACCGGCAAAACCACCTTTCTCCAGTCCTGGATGCACGAAATCAATGCCGGAACCGAGGCCGTGGCCTGTTATGTCAGCCTTGAACACTGTCAGGAGATCACGGAAAGAGACCAGGCCATGCCGCTGATGGTGGATGCTATCTTTGGGTTTGATTGCTTGGGAGGGTTCCTTGGTGGTAGCCAATGCGATTTACCGGGAAGTGATTGCCCGTTATCTCAGCCAGAACTATCAGGATAATATTCCTGCCCCGGAGTTTCGCTGGCAGCAAGAGGATGGCAGTTGTTCCTGTTATTTCCTGTATTAAAAGGTAACCTTTTGATGCTTTTATAAAAAAACGCTGTGAAACAGAAAACTTCAGCAGCATAACCGAGAGGAGAACCACTATGGCTTTTTTAAAAAAGATGTTATCCAAGGTAGGCATCGGAGCGGCTACGATTGACGCCCAAATCGAAAAACAAGAGTTGATACCTGGCGAGCTTTTCATTGGTTCCCTTGTCGTCACCGGCGGCAAGGTCGAGCAGGAGATCAACAAGATCGATTTGGCCTTGGTCTGTAACTATACCGTGGAGGTGGAAAGGGAAAGTGAGGATGACCAAGGCAACATCACGACCAATACTGTCATTGAGACCCGCACCCACTCGCTTTGCAAACAGGTCGTTGAAGAATCTTTTACCATACACCCTGACGAGGTGCGCAAAATCCCCTTTTCCATGGAGCTGCCTGCCTCAGCCCCTTTGAGCATTGGCAAAACCGAAACCTGGCTGACCACCAATCTGGACATCGACTACGCTCTGGACAAGCAGGACAAGGATTTTATCACGGTCACGGCTACACCTGCTCAACAGGCCCTGTTTGATGCCATGTCCAGTCTGGGTTTTATCCTGCAAGAGGCTGACTGCGAGGGATCAACCAAGCTCAAGAGCGAGGGGCTGCCCTTTGTGCAGGAGTTTGAATACGTACCCACATCAGGTGCCTTTGCTGGCCGACTGGACGAGGTGGAATTGGTACCCCTGGTTCGTGATGACGGGCTGGAAGTCCTCATGCAGGTGGACCGCAAGGCTCGTGGTCTTGGCGGTCTGCTGGCCGAGGTTATGGGACGCGACGAGTCCAACCTGCGTTTCACGGTCAGCTCCGACAGCCTTGGCAACCTTGAGTCCATGATCGGCGAGCTGATTGAGGCGAACACCTGATTTCCCTCCTGCGCATCATGTTCCCTCAAACCAGCCAAAAGATCTTCAGCGTCTCTGAACTGACCCGGTCCATTCAAGCCATGCTGGAGGGTCGTTTTGCCTTTATCAGCGTTGCTGGCGAGATCTCTGGTCTGCGGCGACCAGCCTCTGGTCATACGTACTTCACGCTCAAAGATGATCAGGCCCAGATCAAGGCCGTACTTTTTAAAATGCAGCAGCGTTATCTTGCCCAGCAGCCCAAGGACGGCGATATGGTGGTCTGCTTGGGCAGGGTTTCAGTGTACGAGCCTCGGGGTGATTACCAGCTCATTGTTGACAGCTTGGATTACCACGGGGAAGGCGCCTTGCAACTAGCCTTTGAGCAGCTCAAAAAACGACTCAATGCTGAAGGTCTGTTTGATCAGGAACTGAAAAAGCCTATCCCGCCCCTGCCCGAGCATTTGGTGCTGGTGACCTCACCCTCTGGAGCTGCGGTCCATGATTTTATTCGCATTGCCCAGAAGCGATACCCGCAGGTTCGGATTTCGGTCTATCCAACAGCGGTGCAGGGCGAGCAGGCAGCAAAAGAGTTGTGTCTGGCTGTGTCAGAGATGAATCTTCAGCAGAAAGCTGGCCGATTGGCAGCAGATGCGATTATCCTCTGTCGGGGTGGTGGTTCTGCTGAGGATTTACATGCCTTTAATCATGAAGAGTTGGCCTGGGAGATCCACAGGTCAACCATCCCGGTGGTCAGCGCAGTGGGCCATGAGATCGATTTTACCATTGCTGATCTGGTGGCTGATCTCCGTGCGCCTACTCCGAGCGGGGCCGCTGAAATGCTGTTGCCTGATGGACAGGCCCTGCGTGAGCATGTTGCCGACTTGTCACACAGGATGCAACGTAGTATGCAGGGAAAATTGGCTCGTCACCAAGAGCAAATACGCCTGTACCGGCAAAAGCTCAGTGGTGCGGCCCAACCTGTGGATACCTTGCTGCTTCGTCTGGATCATCTGGCAAAAAATATGGAACATGTCATGCAGGCGCAACTGGCTGCTTTGCAGGTTCGGCTGGATAGAGCAGCACATCGGCTCAAGCGCAACAACCCTTTATTGCTTCTTACTCTTTATCATCAGCAGGTTGAGGAGATGCAACGACGGCTTCAGCAAAGCGGCACCCGCTTAATTCGTGATCAGGAGCAGAAACTTGCCCGAGCCGCAGGGGTCTTGGAGGCGGTCAGCCCCTTGTCCACCCTGGCCCGTGGCTATGCTGTGGCCCGGAAAGGGACTGGTCATTACAAGGTTATTACTGCGGCTGAACAGGTTCAGGCCGGGGAGACCATTGAGGTGCTGCTCTATCAGGGACGGCTGGAGTGTGAGGTGAGTCAGGTTAAACAACGTTTGGAGGAGTTGTAAAAACGATATCACTTAACCACAGATCAAGTTGTCATGGACTTGTTACTCATGTTTTTATGAGTTAAGAGCGGGAACAGGAAGTATAGCATCCTTGGCGTTATTTCTGAAACGAAGCTACCAAGCTATTATTTTTTTCCCACTTTAAATCAATTTCTTCAGAAGCAAGCTCTGCTTCCGTAAAATAGTATTTCAACCCTTTAACGATTCCATATCCAGCCGCTCCCGCTGCCAATGGGAAGGCTACCAAAGTTAATATGCCTCCAAGCATCCCTCCTGCTCCGATTGCAGCTAAACCAGATGTAATACCTGCGGCACTCAAACCAGCTACAGTACCAGAGGCACTGACAGTGGCAGAGATTGCCCCAAAACCCAATACACCTCCGCCTACTGCACCAATAGCTTCGGATATTGATTCTTTTTCGGTATCAGATAATTTGGAATATCTTTCAAAACCCAAATGAATTAAAATGCCCACTTGCTTTATGAATTCTTCTGTTGGATAAGTAGCTCCAGCAAGTATCCTTTTTGTCGTAGAATATCTGCAACCGATTGCTTTTGAAACTTCTTCAACAGAGATATTCTCTTTTTGCATATAAGTGCCTAATAGCGAGCCACAATTCTCCTTTGTAAACTCTTCTTTTTCTAACATTTTCAATTAACCACACAATATTTTGATAACCTGAATTGTTCTGGTTGTATAAAGCTCACGGTGTTTCAATCACAGCTCTATTTTTGTACCCAGAACGTCCAAAAACTTTTTCATCCATTCAGGATGTGCAGGCCATGCCGGGGCACTGACGAGATTTCCATCCACATGAGCATTTGAAAAAGTATCATTATTTGCTATCCATTTTCCACCCGCTTGATCAATATCTGGGCCTACAGCTGGATATGCGGAACAGGATTTACCCGAAAGAATACCTGCTGCTGCAAGAATTTGTGGGCCGTGACAAATGGAAGCGATGGGCTTATTTGCATTGAAAAATTCCTGCGTCAGTTTTATTATTTTTTCATTTAGTCTCAAATATTCTGGAGCTCGTCCACCAGGAATTACCAATGCGTCATAATCAGATGATTTGACGGAATCGAAATCTGCATTAATTTGAAAATTATGACCAACTTTTTCGGAGTAGGTCTGATCTCCCTCAAAATCGTGAATTGCTGTTTTTACGGTATCTCCAGGTTTTTTTCCTGGACAGACCGTATCCACTGTATGCCCAACCATTAAAAGCATTTGGAAAGGGACCATGACTTCTTAATCTTCAACAAAATCGCCAACAAACATTAAAATCTTTTTCTGTGCCATAATTTCCTTCTTTACATTTGGTAATGATTTAAAAGATCATTTATTGATATTGAATCTGCAACTTTCCTCTTATTATGATATACATCTAGCTAACATAGAAAACAAAAAGAGTAAACAAAAATTTCGCCCAGATCCTAAGCTTAAATTTATAGAGCAAGTTCATGAAGTTCTTCGCTATCAGTATACTGACAGCAGTATCTGCTCAAGGCTAATATATTCCCCTCAAATAAATGAAGTGAACAGCCGGAGTAAAAAATATGTGCGATCAAAAACAATTCCTCAGTGGCCTGAACAAGCTCGGCCTTTCTCTCACGCCGCAACAGACTGAGAGCATTCTCCTCTACTGTCAGGAACTGCGAAAATGGAGCAAACGAATCAATCTGATTGCTCGTCATACCAGTCCCACTGATATCGTGGAAAAACATTTTCTTGATTCACTGACCTTGGTGCCAGTGATACAACAGTATGGCCTCAGCTTGGAGCAGGGGAGGGGAGGAAACAACAAGATAAGCAAGATAAGCCTGTTGGATATAGGCACAGGTGCAGGGTTTCCTGGCTTGGTTCTCGCAACAGCCCAGCCACAACTTTCGGTGACTCTGGTTGAACCGCGACAAAAGCGGGTTTCTTTTCTCCGGCATATTATCAGAACGCTCGGTTTATCCAATGTTCAGGTTACAGATCAACGAATTGAGCCGGGGCAGGGCTGGGACGGAACAGAATTCACCTTTATTACCAGTCGGGCTGTGGCAGCAGCAGATATTTTTTTGCCCATGATAGAGGGGATGACCACCGCAAAGACAGTGGTGATTATGATGAACGCAGGCGATGAACAACAGCGTATGGACCAGCGTGTTACAGGTTGGCAATGCCTGGAAGAACGAAAATTTTTCCTTCCTTTTTCTCAGCATCCAAGAACCCTGACCCTGTTACAAAAGGTTGGATAAGGGCTTTTCTCAAGCACCTTCTCAAGTGCCTTCTCAAATGCCATTTCCTGTTTGCCTGCTTTTTGTGGGACAAAGGATAAAGGGATAAAGGATAGCAAAAAGAAAAAAATTCTGGTAGGGTTTTGCCGTATTTGATACGTAATCACTTAAATTTGATGTCCTCCTCTTTTTTTCGGAAGGATAGATTGAGTAAGCCGAGGAATAAAAAGAAAATCATGAGCAAGAAAGTAGCAGTACTGGCTGGAGACGGAATCGGGCCAGAGGTGATGGCAGAGGCTATCAAGGTGTTGGACATAGCACAGGAAAAGTTCGGCTTTTCTCTGCAATACGAGAGCGCAGATGTAGGCGGTCTTGCCATTGATAACCACGGACAGGCCCTGCCTCAGTCCACTCTGGATGTCTGTGAAGGAGCAGATGCCATTCTCTTTGGTTCGGTTGGTGGGCCACAATGGGAAAGCCTGCCGCCAGCAGAGCAGCCAGAACGAGCAGCATTACTGCCCCTGCGGAAACATTTTGACCTGTTTTGTAATCTGCGTCCGGCCCGGGTCTTTCCGTCCCTGGCAGTAGCCTGTCCCCTGCGCCCGGATATTGTGGGGAAGGGCTTTGATATCTTGGTGGTCCGCGAACTGACCTCGGGTATTTATTTTGGCACGCCCAAGGGTCGGGAGGGCAGCGGAGCCGATGAGATGGCATTCGATACAATGGTCTATAAGCGTTCTGAAATTGAACGAATTGCCCGCATGGCCTTTGAGACAGCTCGGGTTCGGGGTAAAAAGGTAACCTCTGTGGATAAGGCCAATGTCTTGACCACTATGGTGCTGTGGCGTGAGGTGGTCATGGAAGTGGCTGCGGATTACCCGGATGTCGAACTCAACCATATCTATGTGGACAATGCCACCATGCAACTGGTGCGTTGGCCTCAGCAGTTTGATGTTATGCTGTGCGGCAATATGTTTGGGGATATTATCTCAGATGAGGCAGCTATGCTTACCGGCTCTATGGGCATGTTAGCCTCTGCCAGCCTGAACAGTGACAACTTTGGACTCTTTGAACCAGCAGGTGGCTCGGCCCCGGATATTGCCGGTCAGGGGATTGCCAACCCTATTGCCCAGATCCTGTCTGCGGCCATGATGCTCCGCTATAGCTTGGATCAGGATGCTGCGGCCACTGCTATTGAGCATGCTGTTTCTGCGGCCTTGGATAAGGGCATTATGACCGCTGATATTGCCACAACAGGCTGTACCCAGGTCAACACCAAAGAAATGGGCAATGCTATTGTTACAGAACTACACGTTGCAGAACTATAAGTTGCGGCATTAGAACCGAGCAGATAACCCAGCAGGATATACGACAACAGAGACCAATGACCAGACGAGAAAATATTTTTTTGATTGCAACCCAAGACACGGTTCCCCTTGCTGATAAAGTGGCAGCGGAATTACGAGTGGTCTGTACTCCAATGATCCGCAAGCAGTTTGCCGACGGTGAGATATATCACGCCTTTCCCTGTGATGTGTCGGGCCGGGATATTGTTATTATTGCGTCAACGCATACGGATGAGGCAATTCAGGAGTTGATTGATCTGATCGCAGGCGGACGGTATTGGAATGCCCGCAGTGTCAACGTGGTGATTCCCTATCTTGGCTACTCTACTATGGAACGTTCTAAGCCGGAATCCGGTGAAATTCCCAAGGGCATAACTCGAACCCGTCAGATATTTCGTACCCGACCGAACTACGTGGCCTTTGTTGATCTTCACTCTGAGGCGGTGCTGCATGCCCATTCTGGTGAGGTTCGTACACGACATCTCTGGACAGAGTCGCTGGCAGCGCAGAAAATTCAGGATATGAATCTAAAAGATTACGTTTTAGTTTCACCTGATTACGGATTCAGTAAACGGGTGGCTCTGTTGGCCGGGATACTGAAGTGTCCGCATACGGCAGCAAATAAGGATCGCTATGATGTGGATAAGACCATTGTCAGTCAGCTCTCCAGCGCAGTCAAGGGCAAGATCGCCATTATCTGCGATGATATGATCCGAACCGGTGGCTCCATGTTGCAGACAGCAGATCGCTGCTATGAGGCTGGTGCAGTTGATGTGATGGTGATGGCAACGCATCTGTTGCTTTCCGGGGATTCCCGTGAGCGTTTTAAAGAAAAGGGTATTCATCGAATTATTGGGGCTGACACCTTTCCTGGCACCCAGAAAGACGACTTATTAGAGGTCTACTCTGTTGCTCCGATTATCGCCTTTGAGTTAGTTCATTATCTGCGTATTGTTTAAATAATTATGAATAATTCGGTGGTATAATCCCGCCGCAGAATCGAGGAAAATACAATGAAAAAAGTAGGTATAATCGGTTGGCGAGGCATGGTTGGCTCTGTACTCATGGAGCGCATGCATGAGGAAAATGATTTTAAGGACATTGAACCGCTGTTCTTCTCCACCTCCCAGGCTGGACAAGAAGGCCCAAAGATTGACAGTATCACCTATGAACTGCTTGATGCCCATGACCTGAGCCTGCTCAAAGAAGCTGATATTTTGCTCTCCTGTCAGGGCGGGAGCTATACCAAAGAAGTGCATCCTGCCCTGCGCAAAGACGGTTGGCAAGGATACTGGATTGATGCTGCCTCTACCCTGCGTATGGAAGACAGTGCCATTATTGTTTTGGACCCGGTAAACCGTAAGCTTATTGATCAGGGTTTGGGTGATGGAATCAAGGATTATGTTGGTGGGAACTGCACGGTTTCTCTGATGCTCATGGCCTTGGGTGGCCTTTTTGAAAAGGGCTGGGTGGAGTGGATCACCTCCCAAACCTATCAGGCTGCCTCTGGCGCTGGTGCCAAGAATATGATTGAACTGGTGAATCAGATGCGTCTGATCAGTGAAAATGCCCAGAATGTGCTGGATGATAAAGAGACCGTGCTGACAGTTGATAAAAATGTCACCGAAACGATTCGGAGTCCCCGTTTTTTAACCAAGCATTTTGGTGCGCCTTTGGCAGCCAGTCTGATTCCCTGGATTGATCGAGCCATGAAAAACGGTCAAACCCGAGAGGAGTGGAAGGGAATCAGTGAGACCAACAAGATCCTCGGACATGCTGAACATCAGATCCCCATTGACGGCTGCTGTGTGCGGGTCGGTTCCATGCGTTGCCACAGTCAGGCATTTACCATTAAGCTGAATCAAAATATCCCCTTGGATGATATTGAACAGGCTCTTACTGAGCATAACGAATGGGTGTATCTGGTGGCCAATACCAAGGAAGAAACAGTCAACAAACTGACTCCCACCCGGGTAACTGGAACCTTGGATGTTCCAGTGGGCCGTTTGCGCAAGATGAACCTGGGTGAGCAGTACTTGAGCGCCTTCAGTGTTGGAGACCAGTTGCTCTGGGGGGCTGCTGAACCGGTTCGCCGGATGTTGCGGATTGCCTTGGAGCATATCAGTTAATATTTTGGCTCTTTTGACCTTTCTGATTTTCTTGTCTATCAGGCTGAATATGCTGCTGTTCCTGTTGTTTTTGTTGTTCCAGTACTCGTTCATTGCGTTCATACAGGGCAAAATAAAAGCCAAACAGGATGCCAATGGTAAAAAAAATCCGGGCGATTCTGTCCCAAGGGGGACGTTTGCCAGCATGAAGAAAACGGGTTAGTATGACCAAAATCCAAGTAAAGCCAATACAATAGGGGGCTGTGGTCAAGAGTTGAACCACTGTTCCTGTTATACTACTTGCCACCGAAGGCCCTAATCGGAGATGAAAGATCAGGTATGCTGTAGCGGTAAGGAACAGGGTAAATTTTTCACGAGTTTGCATAATGTCAGTTCATGTTGCCTATATTTTTCCGAATATCCTGCCGCAAGATGGCATGGTCTTTCCCTTGGCCCAGCTCTTTAGCCAGCTTCTCTTTTTGCGGCCTGTTGAAGATGACTTGCCCGAAGCTGATACCCCGCTGTTACAGGCTTTTACAAATCAGCAGGTAAATCAGCGAGGAAATCAACCGGATGAAAACAGACTGCTTGCGTTTACCTGTCCTGCCCCGCTTGCTGAGGATCGTGAACGTTTTCTTGGCTTGCTCCGAGATATCCGTTCCCGGCCTGAAGATTACACTGGTCATCTGAGCAACCTCTCTGCTGGACCTGGTTCTGTTGTACCGGATGATGAAAGTGAATATTCTATTGTGAATACGCTACTGCATCAAACCGGTATTCAAACAGGATCTGGGAAGCATACTCCTGAACCGGCAAATCGGCAAGAAAAGAACGCCTCTTCTGTCCTGCTTTGGCAGGCTCGTTTACTGCTCAAGCTGGGTGAATCCGTGGATAAACAGCAGGCTGATATTCGTACTAATTTGGCCAGAATGAGCCAACAGCAGGAGGCATTACTCCGAGAACTGCGTAAAGAGCAGAGGGAAGGGGAGGGGGATAGAGTTGATGTTGACCTGTTCAACACGCTTCCCACCCTAGCAAGTATCCCGGTTGAACAGCAGCGATTGCGGCTCAAGGCGTGGTCTCGTCTCTTTTTTCTCAGTAAAAGTACCTTTGAACAGACGGTATTTATCAGCCAAAGTTCTGATGCGATTGAGGCTCTTTTAGAGCATTATCAGCAGGCAACCGATACTGCACAAACAGTTGAGCAGATACTCCGTCTTCCGTTGCCAGCTCTCTCTGCTCTTCTCTCTGCTCCTGTTGTTGAGGAGAAGGAGCAAGAGCAGAAAAATGATCTCCTTGCCGCCCTTCTTGCCCAAAGAGATCAGTTTCAGCAAGAGGCAAGCACCCTACTTGCTCCAATCAGAGAATTCCTGCAATCTCCGAAAAAATCAGTGAGTCCTTCTTTAACAGCAACAGCAGAGCAAGAGTGGATTGCGTTGCTGGATCGCCATTATCCAATAACAGATAAAGCATATAACGAACGTTGTACGCTCACTTTGTATTTTCTTCCTGATATCTCTCCGAAACAGCTTTTTTTTGAGACCTTTGTTTCTCAGGATAAACTCACAGCTCCAGGTCAGGATGCTCATGCAGCAGAGACTGGAGTGATTCTGGGCATATTAAAGGATATAAAATAGTTAAGATTATAGGAAAAAGAAAGAAGAACACAGCATAACATTTGAAAAGAACAAAACGAGAAGAACAAGTCGATACACCTGAAAGAGATAATGAAAAAAAAAACATCATATCAACTGGCTGATATCTTTACCTGCACCCGTTGCGGCTACTGCTGTCAGGGTGAAACCACGGTGTCTCTGGATACAGAGGATCAAGAACGAATGATTGCCAAGTTAGGTCTCACCCGGCAGGAAGTTGCAGAGAAATACTGGCGGGTCACAGGCAAGGTCGTGCAGATGAAAATCGTTGATAAGCACTGCATCTTTTATACAGAGGAGACCGGTTGTACTGTTCATGAGGGCCGCCCTTGGCGATGCGGTCAATGGCCTTTACATCCCAGTATGTTAGCAGATAAGAACAACTTTCTGACCATTCGTGACTCCTGTCCAGGTATAAATAAAGAGCTGCGTTGGGAAAAATTTTGTCATATCTTGCAGCAGTTGCTTGATCAGGAGGAGAAGTTAATCTGCTGATATTATACCAGAGTATACGAGATAACACAGGCTAGAATCCGTAGGCAATGCCCAGCATTCCAAAGAAACGAGTATCTCTTTCCACCAGAGGACTGTCAGCGATGTCCTGATCCAGAAGCTCTACACCTACAACTGTGTTAAGCATGATATTTTGGCTCAGGCCAATCCGAAACGTTACACCTGTTTGCCAATTAACCGTCCAATCAAGGTCGTATTCTGACCAACCTGCAAGGGCCTCAGTGCTGTCTACCCCATAATAATAGGTGGAGAAGTCGTTACTCTGGACAGACATTCCGAGATAAGGGGCCAGGAAAATCATGCGCCAGCGCAAGGGTTTCATGACCCGAAGTTGGATAACCTGTCCACCGTGTTCATCCAGAACATCGGATAATACTGTGCAAGAAAAGGCAGCCACTCCAAGGCGCAAGCTGGCCTTGACTCCTGCTTCCACTGTTCCCTTTCGCTCCTTTATCCCAATCAACTCTGCACTGTCTCCGGCTTCATAGGCAGCAAAACGATACTTTCCCAAGAGATCCACAGTCAGTTGCTCATCCTGATAAAGGTGCATTCCTGCTCTGGTTCCCTGAATAAAAAATTGCTTCCCAGAAAACATAAGCATGGGTATAGGGGTAACATTATAACTTGCTCCCTGATACAGACTGGTTGAGACCACAGCCCCAGCACCCAAAGAAAAGGTCGGTGTAGCGTGCCTTGACTGCGCAGGTTGGACCGATTGAGCATTTGTTGCATGAGCAGCAAGAGGAGCAGTAAGAGGGAAAAAGGTGCTGCATAACGTACTGCATAACGTACTCCAGAAGCCACTGAGGAGAAGAAGGAAAATCTGCTGGAACGTCTGTCTTGCTCTTTTCATTTACTTGATTTATAAAAAAATTATCTCCAACCAGATAGCCAACCAGGTGACCTGTAGGAGCCACCCAGTACTTTTAAACAAGGTATCAGGCAAGAGCAATCTGCAAGGGAATAGAGTGCAGATTCTTTTGCGGCTGTTGGGTTCTGCCCAGTTTCCACGTCCCGCATTTGGCTTTACCGTCCAGCTTTTTTTCCACATCCATGACAAGCCCTTCAATGTTGATGACCTTATGACGGGAAAACACTTCAGGTAAACCACTGGTCAAGTTACAGGCAAGGCAACAACCTGGTCGTTCGTGCAGATCCAGAGTAAACTGAAGCGTATTATTTTGTTCATCATGCCCTTGAAAGCTCAGGGAGATGTCATACGCTCCTTCGTTCGCATCACCGAACAGGGCCTCAAAAAAATCATCTGCCCGTTGGGCTGGAAAAAGTTCTTGCAAAACCTCTTGGGTAAACACATCATTCATACAACTCACAGCCTCTTTTTTGCTTTGTTTATGTTTTTTGCCCCTGCCCAGTACTTCCCAGTAGGGCGGGATGGGGTCGTATATACATATTGAAATGTAATCTGAGACGTAATAGCTGTCAATATCCATTCGTTGCAGGGCTTCCTCTGTTATGGTAAAGAATGGCATGTACAACAGAATATATCTTTTAACAATTCAACGGTTTCTCCTTGGTATTAGAGGATAATAGTATGGAGAAGAAGGAAAAGAACTGCCTCGTCAATATGGAAAGAATATGGAAAGAATATGGAAAACCTGAATAAAAGCCTGAACTCGTCCCAGTATAAAGCTGTGACCCACGGTGAAGGACCAGTGCTGGTGATTGCTGGGGCAGGGACTGGCAAGACCAGAACCTTGGTTCATCGCATGGCGTGGCTTTTGGATCAGGGCGTTCCCCCGGAATCCATTCTTTTACTCACCTTTACCCGCCGAGCTGCTCAGGAGATGCTCCAACGGGCTGCCCATATATCCGGTTCATCCTGTAGGTACGTGGTGGGTGGCACCTTTCACGCCACTGCCAATATGTTGCTCCGCAGACAGGGCCATTTTATAGGCTTTGGTAACGGGTTTACCATTCTTGATCGAGCCGATGCAGAGGGTATTATCAACCTGCTTCGTAACTCCCTTGGCTTTTCCGGGACTGGCAGAACTGGTAAGCGTTTTCCTACAAAGCGGGTTATTCTCAACCTGTTGTCTGGGGCAATCAATACATCTGTTGCTTTGGAAGATCTCATCTCCCGTACCCAAAGTCATCTGGTTAAATTTACTCAAGACATTCTTGCAATCCGCAAGGGCTACCAAGAGTTCAAGCGTAACAACGCCCTGATGGATTATGACGACCTGCTGGTCAACTGGCAGCGTTTGCTTGCTGAGTCAGTCGAGGCCCGTCTGGAGATCTCTTCCCGATACCGCTATATCTTGGTGGATGAGTATCAGGATACCAATCTCATACAGGCCCGGATTATTCGTCTCCTGGCATATAACCATGATAACGTGATGGTGGTGGGTGATGATGCCCAGTCCATCTACAGCTTTCGTGGGGCGGATTTTTATAATATCATGCGTTTTCCTGAGCAGTTTCCCGGCACTCAAACTATAACGCTGGAGCAAAACTACCGCTCAGTTCAGCCCATACTGGCCCTGACCAATGCCATCATGGCCCAGGCAAGGGAAAAGTACACCAAGGAGTTATTCAGTGAAATTCCGGGCAAGAGAAAGCCTGTGGTTTACTCGGCCCGTAACGAGGCCAATGAAGCCAGTTTTATTGTCGATAAAATACAATCCTTGCTGCAAGCAGGCACAGAAAACAGCGAAATAGTTGTGCTGTTTCGCTCAAGTTTTCACTCGTATAAGCTGGAAATGGAGTTGGCAGCCCATTCGCTGGATTTTGAAAAACGGGGCGGGATGAAGCTCACAGAGGCTGCTCATATCAAAGATGCACTGTCCTTTTTGCGGGTGCTGATCAACCCGTGGGATAACCTTTCTTGGAATCGTCTGCTCTTACAGATAGATAAGATTGGCCCCAAGACAGCGCAAAAGATTTTGGATACGATCCTGGCTGAGGACCAGCCCATACAAGCCTTGGGAGAATATGCAGGCACAAGCAAGGCCAAGTGGAAGGAGGCTCTGCTCCGGCTGACCAAGGTTATGACAGCTATGACGGCAATGGACCGCCTCAACCTGACGCCTTTGGATGTTTTTGATCTGATGATGGAGTATTACGAACCTCTTTTTGAACGGATGTATCCTGATGATTATCCCAAACGACGTCGGGATTTGGAACAGCTTAAGGCCCTGATCAGCGAGTACAGAGAACTCCAATCCTTTGTTGATGATACGGCTCTGGAACCACCAGAGGCAACCACTCGTGCTGGAGAAACAGCATCGGAAAAAATTATTCTGTCCACGATTCATTCGGCTAAGGGGTTGGAATGGGATGTGGTCTTTGTGATCGGACTGGCTGAGGGGCGTTTTCCCCATCAAAAGACTGTGCAGGGAGAGCAATGGGAAGAGGAGCGGCGCCTGCTCTATGTGGCAACCACCCGAGCCAAAAAGCAGCTCTTTCTTACCTATCCCAGAACGATCATGACCCCGGATCGAAAATTCCTTGCTGTGGTGATGTCATCGTTTCTTCGAGAAATTAATCCGGCCTTATATGTTCAAGAACATCCTGTGCCTGCTATTGGCCCAAATGTTATTGCATATCGTAGCAGTCCAGAAGTAGCCCTCTCTGAACCTCCTTCTTTGTCCAAGACAACCGTCCAATCTGCCCGTATTGAGTTCAGCAAGGGTATGACGGTCCGCCATCCTTTTTTTGGCATCGGACAGGTAAAAGAGATCCCTTCGCCTCGACGGATTGTGGTTTGCTTTAAACAGCATGGAGATAAGCTACTCCATCTGGATTATGCGCAGTTGGAAGTTATGGATTGAGTGGGTGAGAGAACACAGGGAATGTATAATCAAGTGGGTCATATTGATTTCACTCATAATCAGAAATGGGACATTTCCCTAATGTCGGGCAAAGTATTTCTCTTGCTTCACCTTTACGATATAAAATAGTGTGTTTCCCTCTCCCAGTCTAACTTCTTTATTTTTACTCATCTTTTTCATTTCCCGAACTGTACCTTCAAAAAAATCCAGTTCCTCTCCACAATCACATCTAAAAGATGACGGGAATAATTCAGTTGCCATAAAATTAGTTTCCTTTGTTGTGCTAATAGATCAAATTTCTAATAATACTATATCGCTGATTCGTTCAAAGTGCTTTCTGTTCAATGTTGCGACACGGAGATTCATGGCGACCGCAGTGGCTGCAATAAAAATATCTCTGAATTCAATCATCATGTTGTCCCTTTTCAGGCTCTGGTATATTTTTGATGAAATTTCGGCGACCTCATCGTCAAAAGGAACTGTGTCGATCCATCTGCGCAGTTTTACGATGTCTTCGGAATGTTTTTCTGTCTTTGCTCCGCACTGCAATTCAAACAGCGTCACGGACGACATAAAACATTCGTTTTTTTCTCTTATATTCCAAAGTGCCGAATTCTGTTTATCCGCCTTTCTGAGAAAATCAATTATTACTGAAGTATCCGTCAGAACGCTGTTATCGGCCATGATCTCACTTTTATATCATCTTCTGAAATGTTCCATTGCGAAATTGACTGAAAATCTTTTTTCCATCCGTCTCGTGCCGGGCGGGAGACTTTCTTTTTCGGTATAATTATGATCTGTACTTCCTGAGCCTCAAACTCTTTGGGAAGATCGACAGAAATACGATTTCCTGCAACCTTGCCAAATGTTATCCAGCTACTGATCTCCTGAATCTGTTTCATATTTCCTCCGGTATATCCACCTTCAGTTCTGTTTTTTTTCATTTTCATTCTCCATCAATTCACACGGAAAGAGGAAATCGGCGGCTGTCACTTATTATGTTTGAAAATCAAGCTGCTTCGAGGAAATGGTAATGCAGAACCATAAGTTGATCGGCACGAAGAGCCTGCATAGCATACACCTGCCCTTCTTCGTCGCTGAACTCAACCTCATAAACATCTGGAACAAGCATCTCAACAATTGTGCCGACCTGTCCACGGAAAAGGCCGTGTTCCGGCAAATCTTCAATGAGAGCGACAACATCAAGCATTTTTAGTCGGTTATTCATTCTCAACTTTCCCTTTCGATTCCCTCTTTATGTTGAAAATGAGAGAAGGGGGGATAAAAAAAACGGGTCACGCACAGAGCATATACCCGGTAAAATGTCAGATCAAATCTAAAGTAATATATGCAGATTTCGCACGGGTGAACTTATTCAACTCTATGTCAATGCTTTAATTCTTTTCCAGTAAAGCTCTTTGTCATGAGCAGAAGGAAGCCAGAGGCTATCTCCCTGTAACTCGCCAGCCGTATCATCAATTCTAATGCCGTCATCGGCAAGTATTATTTCCTCTTTACTTGCTGTATGTTGAATCATATCTATGATCATCTTTTCCTGTTCTGATTGCGAATAACTACCTATCTCTTCGTCAAGTGCAAACCAATGATGAGACACTGAGCTAGCTCCATGCAAGCCTATTTCTTGCTTGGTTATTGGCAAATGTTCCCCTTCATGAGAAAAATATTTAAGAGTGCCTGCATGGCGATATCCCATGACGTTAGGAGGTAAGTGTGGAACAGGATCTCTTTGATTAGCATAAAACCAGTGCCGTTGCATCATATGATTGTCATAGGCTCTTTGAAACTGTTTATTTCCGTATCTTGGCGCACCAAAAGTCATAACAAAGTAATCCTTTACCCTTGCAGAAGGATTCATGATTAACTCAGATGCAAGTTGAACTGTAATAGCTCCACCTAAGCTATGCCCCGTTAACCAAAGTAAACTATTTTCTGATATTTTTTCATTAATGATAGCAAGAACTTTATCTGATTTTTGCAGCCAAACATCATGAAATCCGTTATGCCTGCGTCCAGCAAGCGGATGCCTTTCGGGGAAAATAGCTCTAAAATTTTGTAACCAGTCACCTGTAGATTTTGATCCCCTAAACGATATGATAGCTACATCATCATTCCAAACTGCAAAACCTTGGTTTTCGATACTTTCATCAAGCCATATTTCCCCCGCGTTCCATCCATCGCCTAATGCCCCCCAAATATCATCTTCCGACCTGAAATAACTAAAGATACCCATCCTGCAAAGAATTTCTGATTTTGCATGGGTTAGCCCTGGCTCTCGTAGCTGGTCAATATCGGCTTCGCTAATTTTAGGTATTAAAATTGACATAACAATATCCTCCCTCATAAAAAATTCAATTTCTAATTAAACCATTCTCCCTTTAGAGCCGTGATGGCATTTGGCGTAGCATGGTCTCTAATATGATTTATTATGTATCCAATAGGTATAGCCTGATTCTTGTTATCTCCTGTCAATGCGTTATGCAGTCCAATTATTTCATTATTCGTGTTTGTAAGTGGAGCACCAGAATCACCTTTATAAAGAAGTTCTCCATCTCCATAACGAATTCTCTTGAATTGTGTACTGTAGTCTCGAATACTACCTGCCGGTTTAGGGTCCAATGTAAGATCAGTTGTTAATGTGTTAGCCACGACAGAAACATGATGTAATTCATCTGCTTCATACAGGGTCACCGGTTTTTTAATCTTAGGTAAAATTCGATCCAGCTCGTAAAAAATACGAAAAGGGGTAGAGGCCATCACATCCTGCAAGGATCCTTGAAAGCCCATTGTCCATTGCCCGGCACGATCACTTTCATCAATTTCAAAAAGACAATAATCAAGTCTATCATCTTCAGTAGGTGCTCTGCCATTCCAATTACCTGTTTCTTCAGATAAGGGTAAAGATGGACTCATGGAATGTATAAGTGGACTTCCACCACTTTTTATAACTCCATATCGAATGACAGACCATCCTGAAATTGATCTTGATGAATCTGAAGTACCCCCTCTTGTATAAGGCACATCAATTGTTATTTCCTGAGGATTATCATGAGAAGGCCCTTCTCCATAAATAACATGGTAGCATGTTATTATTAATGTCTTCGACAGGAAATACCCCGTTCCAGTTGTGACCTTTCCATTGCTATTCTGAACATTAATTTTACATATTTTCCCAGAATTATCAGTGTGGAACTCACGAAAAGCTTGAGCACTACGCACTTCAATGTCTGCACTAACCATTCGATAATAAAAATCTATTTCACGATGACTTTTTTTTAGCAATGTCTGCAGGTCGTCCTCCTTAGTTTGAAGCCCATTATCTTTTATGACCCACTTAATGACATCTTTTTGTGAATTTTCTGAAAGATCTTCGAATTTATTTCCAAGTAAACTTGGCATTCTCCTAGCTGTTAATTTATCTATTAACATTTTATTTGAATTGTTAGAATCGCTGAGTTTACGTATAAATTTTATGTTAAAATCTGGCATGATATCCCCTCCCTTTTACATCTGAAAAAAGAATGTAATCTTTTTTCAGTATAGTTTATAGAATGAGCAAATACAACTTTATATGTAACCATATCGGTATCCCAAGCCTAAATTAAACCGCGCGCGGCTTCCATAGCGGGGTTGCAGGTACGAATCTCCCGGCAACAATCATACAAAACATCATCACCGGAGAGAATTCACCGTACTTTCCGTCCTTACTCTTCACCTCCCCCACCCTCTTTCTTCTCCTTCTTCCTCCCCGGCTTAAACACCTTCATGAAATCAAGCAGAAACTTTCCTTCCTCGGCAAGCTCAGGATAGGCATTGGAAAACTCCCGGATACGGCGGGCAGTGTCGTAAAGACCCTCCATACACCTGTCCGTTGCCCGCAGGCGTTGGTGATAGACCGACTGATGCAGTTTTTCCAGCGCACGGTCAGCCGGTTCCAAGCGTTTGACCTCGGCCAGTCCTTCTGTAAGGTTGGCAAGAACAGAAGGGTCCAGGCGAAGTGCCTCACCGTGTTCCTGAACAAAACGGGCCGCATCGTCAACAACAGCCTGATAACCGGGCAAAGCCTTATGCAGGCCCTGAGCTTCATTACCTTCCATCGGGGCGATAATTTCCACGTTCAGTATCGCAGCAAGTTGCTCCATCAACGTCTGTTCGGGCATGGTGTCCTCCGTGTATGAATTTTAAAGAATGATTGCAAAGTATTGCAATGCTGTAGATCTGTCAAGAAGAAAAAGAAAGAACTCCTGACCGATGTGCGGAGAGCGTTCAGTTTTTCAGGTGTAAATAATATTAATATTATCAAGGTATTCCGACAGCCGTCTCGTAATACCCTGTAAACACTAAAATTGACAAATATTAACAGCCCAGTATTTATGGGATGTTACAAGGTGTTCCCCAAAGGGGATCTTCGGTCATTTGCAATTTTTTCAGAATTTGCATCAAAACCTTATTAAGTTGTTCAATAATTTACTTGGAAAATGTCAAGTTTTAAGATAACCTGCTAAAATTAAACGGCTTTGCGCCTTGCAACTTTTTTGTAAAACTTAAAAAACTAAAACCTTTATTAATAGCTAGTTAGGCCAGATGGCTATCGAACGCTCTCGATGTGCATATAGAAGGAAAGTAGGAGAAAGTATATTTTTTCTTTGAAAAGAGAAAAGAAATATACTTGGAGAATAAAAAAAGAGACCTTTTTATCTTTTCAATATACCCAGAGGTATATTTTTTCTTCTTCTGAAAAGAAAAAGGATATATTTAGATTGATACATTGGAATAAGGGAAAGATTCCAATTATTTACTTGCTGGCTTTTCCAGAAATAAATTACTTCTGCTGAAAATAAAATATTCTGAAAAATAGTTTTTTAAAGATTAACTTTTATTTAAAAATAAGTTCTTTAGCACCCGCTCAATGTGAGTACCTCTGCTCTTCTTTGCCGTTTTCTGTTTCCTGACGATTGTAAACTTGAGAGTGGAAATTGTCTTTCCTTTCCGCACAGTTTCCAGCGTGAAAGAAAGTTCGGCTTTCGCATCCAGTTCTTTCCTTGCAACATCAAGAACCCAGCGTCTCAATTCATTGAACCTTTTGTATTTATTTTCAAGATCAAGCATTTTTCTGAAGTCATTCACTGCAAGATCAAATCTGCCAAGATTACGGTATTGACGCAGCAACATGTAAATCCGCACTGAATACTGACTGCGCAATCCTTTAATATGTGTCAACGGCACAATGGTGAAGCATTTCCGCAAGCCCAAAAGATACGGCCTGAGAGATGGTGCAGGAGTCAATGTTACATTGCCGGGTCGGTGGACAGCTTTAGCTATCCATGAACATTTCAGCAGACTTCCGTCTGTCTGTTGAATTCGGAGCGATCTCTTTAGCAGTTTGTCCGTAATGGTCTGGGCCTCCCTGTATGCGCAATCTTTGCTTATTTCTAAAGTGTCGACCAGTTCTTTTATTGATATTTCATAACCTTGAAATGCTTTATCATTGTAATCAATCTTGCTGATCATCATCAGTACCATACGTTGTTCAGCAAGTGACAAGCGATAGCGAGCGGAAACCAGAGAATTAAAAATTACGCTCTGAATCGCTGCGGGTATTGACTGTAAAGTTTGTCTATCTGCGCTTTCGCTACATCCTTATCAGACAGGAACAGCTCATATTCTGTTTGCTCAAGAGGTAGTCTGATTGTGTGATACCCTTTGGTTGGTTTCTCTGTTATACTCATCTTTACCTGTCATTTTTTCGTGGTTATTGCAGTCGGGGAGTAACTTCTACTACAATAATTTAGTCATAAAGACAGGATTCACAAGTTTGGCTATTTTTAGTGATCAACAGAAAACGTTATAAACAGGAATTTTTAGGCATGAGCGTCATTGATCTGAAAGCTTGGTTCCGAGCGGGTAGATACGTCCGTGAAACATTAAAATTGCTTCCGCAAATTCCAGAAGGTATTTCTATTCAATCCATCGCTAACCAAGTTGCCGTTCTTGGGCGGGTTAATACGCCGGAAGAGGTGGTTTAATGGCGATGGTATTGCAAAGGAGAACGATATGAATATCCGTATAGTAATAATTTTACTGTATTATATTACTACACATTGTCTCTTTGTTCAACAGACATGTTTCGCAAATACCGAGCATATTGCTGGAGCAAGATATCCGGGTATGAAGGTGGAACAAGCACCTAACAGTACGCAAGAAGAACGTCAGCTCAAATCAAAACATACTGCTATGCAGGCCAAAAAGGTTAGCTTACGTCAACTTGATAGAGAGACTTTACAGACCATGTTATCCCATGAATCTTCAAAAGATATCATAGGGGTATCAAGAGAGATTAACGTATTAAAAAAACAAGAGGAAATACAATGGAATAAACTCCCTCAAGGAGGAGTTACCTCATCTTTCCTTTTTACATCACCAGGCGCAGCAGCATTACGAGCTGGAATCGCAATACACAGCCTGCCATCCTTAGCAGAGCTGAGATTTTTTTCGGGCAATATGGTGGAGCAAGCAGACGTTATGGTGAAAGGAGAGGAAATAAACAGGTTAATACAGCTTAACATGCAGGCAGAACCTGATAATCCGTCCTCAAACGTCTACTGGTCACCTGTTATTGTAGGAGAATCTCTAGGCATTGAAATATATCTCCCGCAGAACGTGGAAGCGCAAGATGTTCAAATTACCTTTCCCATGCTTTCCCATTTTGCAGTTTCTCCATTCAGTTCAAGTGAAAATCAATTTATCAATCAGGGCTATGGAGACAGTAGTACCTGCCAAAATGACGCTACCTGTTATCCAAGTTGGCTTGATACGAGAGCTGCTGTTGCAAAAATGCTCTATACTGAATTTGGAGACAGTTATACCTGCTCAGGAACCCTGTTAAACGATGCTGACACAACGACGTGGAAGCCCTATTTTATCTCTGCAAATCACTGTATTGCAAGCCAGACCGTTGCCTCTACCTTGCAGACAGTATGGTTTTTCGAGTCCTCAACATGTAATGGGATAACTCGGAATGCCAACTATGCAACAAGAACTGGCGGGGCCACCCTGCTTTGGACAAAAGGAACAACAACAAGTGAGCTTGATAGCAATCAGGACGCCTCATTTTTTGAGCTGCATGACTTGCCCCCAGCAGGGGTATACTATGCAGGCTGGAATATAAATATTAATTCCAATGAACTGGTAGGGATTCATCATCCATCTGGTGATTGGAAAAAAATCTCTTTTGGTGAGTATGCAGGAATGTCCAGATGCTATCTGGACTCAAACGATCTGGATTTTTATTGTACCACTTCTTCCACAGGGAGTTTCCTTCAAGTGAATTGGACAACCGGAGCAACAGAACCCGGAAGCAGTGGGTCAGGGATTTTTTCTTCTACCAAAGATTTGGTAGGAATGTTAAAAGGAGGAAATGGGGGCTGTGATGATAATGCTGTCTCCATGTACAGTACATTTTCCGCAGCTTATTCGGCAGGTAATTTGGGGCAATGGCTGAATACTGTTCCGGCTTCTACAAAGGAGATGACAATATCACCGATCCTTATGTTGTTGCTGAATGGCCATTGATTGCCACCACTGGCTGGATTCACTGACCCAGGAAATACGCAGGTTACGAAAATCGTAGGATACTCCAGTGACCATTGGAATTAAGCCAAGAACTGTTGTCACAGCAGTGAGCAGAACCGCTTTCCCGTAATTTATTGGTGTTATCAATCAAGACAATGGCGTTATTAACCACAACCCCAGCCAGCGAAGTTACAAAAAACATTTGCAAAGCTACCACGACTTGGTATATTCAAACATTGAATGCCTCTTATGTAAGAGGCAAGTCTGCACAGCCAGCCGTGTGGATGATGAATCGAATGTTGGATGTAGCCAATTAAAGGAGGTAGCTATGCCAAAACCAGAATCAAAGAATACTGGATGTGGATGTCGTCAATTAGAGGAGGTAGCTCCAAAAGAAAAACCAAAAACACTTTATGACCGATTGGGTGGTGCTGATGGAATTACACAACTTGTTAATGATGCTATTGAATTGAACCTTAATAACCCCATTGTTAAAACAAGGTTTGAAAATACAGAGGATATGGAACGTGCAAGACTAATGACTATTGAGTTTTTTTGCGCTGGTTCCGGTGGCCCTGAAACATATTCTGGAAGAGACCTGTTGACCACACATAGGGGGATGAATATCTCAGAAGAAGAGTTCATAGCTGTATTGGATGACATCTTTGAAGCTATGGATAAAAATCAGTTAGACGAGGATGTCAAGAAAGATGTTCTGTCTATTCTTTATTCAGTAAAAAGTGAAATCATCCGTGTGTAATTTTACCTTTATAATTCAATTTTTTATTTCGTTGTAGAAAACCACCATTTTAAAGGATGGTTAGAGTTCAACAGCTTTGTCGGTCGGTCGAACAATAAAATCAGGAGGGGGGGGGAGAAGATAACAAGCGGAAGGCGGAATGTGTTGTCTTGTGATTGATTTATCCCGCCCCAGCAGCCCCCTTTTCCATGAAACCCATTCGCAATCATAGTTGTCAGTTGCCCCAACAAGGCTATAAAGCCTGCTTTTTCTGACGGCAACTTATCCTTTTGCTCCAGTCAGCACCCAATACCATTCTACATTCTATTCTCTTTCGCAAATACCATTTCTAGCCTGCTGCAAACAGCTCTTTATTCCGCTCAATTAAGAGGAAGGTGGTAACCAGCAGACCAAAAATCACCGTCCCCTTTACCCTTGACTTGTACATATCGTACTGTATAATTTGTACAGGAGGAAATACTATGGTTAAAGTTGCTATATCAGAATTTCGGGCACACATGTCCAAGTATCTCATGTATGTTTTGGAGGGAGAGGAAATCCTGCTCACCTCCCGAGGCAAGGAGATTGCCGAACTCAGACAGCCCGTCAACCGCCAGGAAGCCGCCAGAGAGAAACTGGCCCGGATCGCCGCAACAGCCGAGACTGGCGACGTGGTTTCTCCGGTTATTGATGACTTGGGAGTTACCCGGTGATTGTTCTGGATACCTGTGTCTTTATCTGGCTTGGACTTGAGCAGGAGAAGCTGACATCGGATGCAATGTCGGCAATTCAAGCAAACCGATCGGCAATATCCGATATAACTTTTCTGGAAATCGGCTATCTTGTTCGAAAGAACAGACTGAAGATCTCCTGCATTGCCTCTGACTTCGCAAATCTGGTTGTTGAAGCCCATGATATTGAGGTTATATCGATTACTCCTGAAATTGTGGAAACAGCCTTGAATTTCCCTGAAGAAGTCAACAACGACCCTGCCGACAGGATCATAAGTGCCACTGCTGTCATCAATGAATCTCAACTCGTTACTTCTGACAGGAATTTGTTGAAGGCCGGGCAAGTTCCCACTCTTTGGTGAAACTGACATTCTGGCAAAAGCAGGTATGACAGAACGAGACCTTATTCAACAGATTCAAAAGCTGACTCTTCAACAGGGAAGGGGCAGCGTAGTGCAGGGGATTGGCGATGACTGCGCTGTTGTGACAAAGGATCAGAAAGATGTCTGGTTGTTGACTATGGATACCTTAGTTGAGTCGGTGCATTTTGACTGCTCCTGGCATCCCCCGTACCTGTTAGGACGTAAAGCGGTTACTGTGAACGTCAGTGATGTTGCGGCAATGGGTGGGAAACCAGTCTTTGCCCTGCTCTCTCTTGGTCTGCCTGCGGATTTTGAACCAGCATGGGCAACAGAGCTGAACAGAGGTATTCATGATGCCTGCTGCCAGTACGGCTGTTTACTGATCGGTGGGGACACTGTCTGTAGCCCAGAAAAGGTCAGCCTGACCCTGACCCTTATCGGTGAAGCAGCACAGGACCAGGTGGTGTATCGGCATGGGGCCTGTCTTGGGGATACTATTTGGGTATCTGGTGTATTGGGCTATGCCGCTGCCGGGCTTGCATGGTATCAGAGTAGTCAGACTGGTCAGACTGGTAACATTCCTCCTCTGATTACTCCCATACAGTCCTGTCAGTCCTGTCAGTCCTGTCAGTCCTGTCAGTCCTGTTCTCCTCCTGAATATCCTGCTGAATATCCCCTTGAACTGAAGCCCTGTCTTGATGCCCATCTTAACCCAGAGGCTCGAACAGGCTTGGGCAGAGTTCTTGTGCAAACTGGCTGTGTCCATGCGATGATGGATATTTCCGATGGACTTGCCACGGATCTTGCGCATCTCTGCCAGCAGAGCAAGGTTGGGGCAAGAGTTGAGGCGGAAAAGCTGCCAGGACGTCAGGGCTTGGCCTGTGCTGCTGACTTGTTGCAGAAGAAAACAAGGGACTGGATGCTTGCAGGTGGCGAGGATTACGAACTGCTGTTTACTGCAAGCCCACAAGATAGCCAGATCATTCAAGACGTGGCTGCTGAACAGGGAATCAGGGTATCTCCGGTGGGAACCATTACTGAGCAAGGCCAGGGGGTTTGTGATAAGGAGCAGCAGATCTCCTTTCAAGGGTTTGATCACTTTGCCTGAGTACATGCCAACACATCATGATCGTATCTGCGGGGCAGTGCTTGCCTCAGCGCTGGGCGATGCCTTTGGTGCGCCTTATGAGGGAGGCGTTCTTGAACAACTGCTCTGGAGAATACTGGGCAGGCAACAGGGAAAACGTCGCTGGACCGATGACACCCAGATGTCTGTTGATGTTATAGAATCACTGCTGGCCTGTAAGCGGGTGGATCAGGATGATCTTGCCCAACGTTTTGCTCAGTCCTACAGATGGTCACGGGGCTATGGGCCAGGAGCTGCAAAGCTGCTCAAGCGTATTCGTCAGGGAGAGCCTTGGCAGGTTGCGCATCGGGCCATTTATGCAAATGGTTCCTTTGGCAACGGCGGCGCTATGCGGGCTGCGCCACTAGGGCTTTTCTATGGAGCAGCGCAGAGAGAACAACTGGTGCAGGCTGTGCAGGCAGCAACTCGTATAACCCATGCCCATCCTGTTGGTCTGGACGGTGCGGTGCTGATCGCCGTAAGCGTTGCCCTGGTGTCGCAAGGGGCTTCGGCGCCAGAAATTTTTAAGCAAGTCCGGCTCTCTCTTGAGACTGTGGATATGCTCAACAGGCTTGCGGTTGCAAAACAACTGTTGCTGCCCACGCTTTCTCCTGCTCCTCCGCAACTCGTAGCACGTGAGCTGGGCAACGGCATCAGAGCCAAGGATTCCTGTGTGACAGCTCTCTATATTGGACTGGCTTTGCGTGAGGCCCCTTTTTCCGGTCTGTTATCATACACCCGTGCAGTCGGCGGTGATACCGATACCATCGGCGCAATGGCCGGAGCAATCTGGGGTGCAGCCTGCGGATACCGACAACTGCCTGAGAAGTTGTTGCAAGAGCTTGAGCAGCGACAGTATCTGGAGAGGCTGGCTCGTCGTTTTGCAGAGGCGGTTGTTCAGATGGACGGACAGGGTTCTGGTCCATCGAGTGAAGGAATCTGATTGCATCGCCCGATACTTTCTCTTTCCCTCGCTCGAAGGTCTTTCCTTTCATCGCCCGATACTCTCTCTTTCCCTCGCTCGAAGGTCCTTCCTTCCATCGCCCGATACTTTCTCTTTCCATCGCTCGAAGGTCCTTCCTTTCATCGCTCGATACTCCTTGTCAACCTCGACGATAGCCTCTTGTGTGTCAGGCGAACAAGGTG
This sequence comes from Candidatus Electrothrix gigas, assembly GCA_022766165.1. Lineage (GTDB taxonomy): Bacteria > Desulfobacterota > Desulfobulbia > Desulfobulbales > Desulfobulbaceae > Electrothrix > Electrothrix gigas. The sequence continues at coordinate 24,245 of QYLO01000003.1, read as the reverse complement.
AAATTGCCAAGACGATTCGCAAACAGTCGGTACAAGGTTGCAGGAAAGTACAGATTGCTGCTATGATGGGTTGTTGTCCAGGAAAGTTGTGTCATGCCCCAATTATAGTCCCAATCGTAACATATTGAGAAACTATGCATCCATTGATTACCATGTTGCTGCTGCTGTTCAGCGGCCTGTATCTTGTTCTCCTGCTCGTTGAGGCCATTATCACCCGGTCTGGAAAAAGAGTGCTGATCGAGGCCGTACTGCTCTGTGCCTTTCTCTTGCTGCTCAACCAGCTAACCGGTTTCCCTGCCCCCTCATCTAGGCAGGCATTTGGTGGTATCTCCCCGCTCACAGCCATCGGCCTGATGTTTGTCTGCACGATTCTGGGGATCATGGCCCATTATATATTCTATCTGCAAGGGAAGTTTTCCTGGCAGGAGTTCCTGAAGCCGCTGGTCATCTCGCCAATCGTTTTTTTACCCCTGGTGGGATCGGTGCAGAGCATGACCGGGCTTGAGTCCGTACAGATGATCTCCTTTGCCATTCTCGCCTTTCAGAACGGATTCTTTTGGAAAGAGGTGTTTGGACGTGTTGAGAAAAAGAAGAAAAAGAGATAGTAGCCTTGCCATCTGTGCGGCCCTGCTGCTCTCCTTGCCGGTGCCTCTGCTTGCGCAGGAGCGACCTCCGGTGCCGCTGCAGTACGGCGGATATTTTTTCAAGTACACGGACCAACGCTCCGTGCCGGAGAGACTGCTCAATATAGTCGGAATGACTAATGAGGACGTGGGCCGGAGTTTTGCTCTGCTCTGCGATATTTCCGAATACCCGAATATGTCAAGCGTAGATGGCCATTTGCCTGCGGCGGCTGAGGATATCCGCAAGTTGAAAGAATATCTGGAACAGAACGAGTTTTTTGATGAAATCGTGGTGCTGGAAAATGAGCAGGTGACCACAGGAAACCTTGAGTATTTCTTGCAGGCATATTTTGCCGACCGGCTGGAGAGGTTCCCCAAGTCACGCTTTCTTTTTGCCTACAGCGGCCACGGTATGACGGAGAACAATACCGGCTATCTCCTGAAAAGTACGGCCCGTAACATGCACGACCGGCGGCGCGCTATCAAGGTTGATGTGCTGAAGAACTATATTGACGAGGTGGTGAAGACCGGGCATCATATCCTAGTCCTGCTGAATTCCTGTTACAGCGGCACCTTTCTCCGTCGTTCCTTTGGCAAGAACAGGTTGTTGCCGCAGTATCCAGGTGCCCATGCCATCACCGCAGGCGGTTCCGGTGAAGCGGCTTGGCATGATGGCAACTTAGGGCTGGGCAGCGTGTTTTACGAAAAAGTGCTTGCAGGGTTGCACGGTAGGGCGGACAGAGCATTCGGTGATAATGAGCCAGACGGCATCATCACGGCCCATGAACTGGGATCGTATCTGATTGACGAGATTCGTTTCTTCTCTGAACAGAAGCAGAATCCCCAGATGGGCGACATTACCCAAGACGGCAGCCGGGGCGAGTTCTTTTTTCTCCGCAAAGGAACGCCGCTTGTGCAGCGGGAGGGGGTGAAGGTTTCTGGTGGGACATCTATGGGTGGTTCTCAGCAGGACAGAAGAATCGGGCAATATATTGATCATGGCAATGGCACGGTTACTGACACGAAAACCAGTTTGATGTGGAAACGCTGTTCAGAAGGCTTATCCGGTGATAACTGTGAACATGGCAAGGCCGAAAAATATACATGGGATGAGGCAAAGCAACGTTTTAAGAATGTTGATTATGCCGGTTATAGCGATTGGCGAATACCCACCATTGATGAACTAAGAACATTGATCTATTGCAGTAAGGGGGTGGAAAAGAGCCTTCGGAGTTGGTGCAAAGATGGTTCTACAGAGCCGACCATCAACCAGCAGGCTTTTCCGAATACCGTCGATTCGAGTGTCTGGTCCGGGTCGCCCTTTGCGAACGACTTGGGCAGCGGGTGGGGCGTCTACTTCAACTACGGCCATTCCTTCGCCGGCTTTCGCAACGCCTACTATGCGGTCCGGTTGGTGCGCGGCGGCAAGTGATTTTGTTTTTTGGGAATAACCCATGCGCCAATACTTCCTCCCAGTCGGTCTCATAATAGCCGCAATATTCGCCCTGACCATCCCCCAAGCAGGCATTGTCCTTGCCAATTATAACGGAGTCAAGCTCACCATCATCATTATCTTTCTGGTCAGTGGCTACCAAAGCGGCACCACGGGTGTTCCGCTTAATAAGAGCTTCCTCCATATCTTTTTGACAGCAGCAATCATTTCCCTTGTGCTGGCTCCCATCCTGGGGCTTGCTGTTGGCAGCCTGCTTGCCTTGCCTCCTGCCTTATTGATTGGACTGCTCATCATCTGCACAGTCCCACCAACCCTATCCTCTGGCATTGTTATCACCGGTGTCAGTGGTGGCAACACGGTCTTAGCCCTGCTGCTCACCATTAGCCTGAATCTCTTGGGTATACTGACCCTGCCACCTATCCTTCATCTCTGTCTCAAGGTAAGAGTACCAGTGACCGGGCCAGTGGCTCTTGATCAATGGAGCCTGTTCAGTACAATGGTGCTGCTGGTACTGCTCCCCTTTATGCTTGGAAAAACCCTGCGAACTGTCCTGAAGAAGCAAAAGGTGTCAGCAAATTGGAGTTATGTTAATTCTAGCTGCGTTATTATTGCTGTCTACATCTCGCTGGCTGTTTCTAGGCAGGAATTTTTTCAGACCAATACAGGCCAATATGTTGCGGTCTTTTTATCAGTCTCCCTCGTCCATGTCCTGCTCCTTGCTCTTAATTATCAGGCAGCAAAATGGCTCGAACTTACCTTGGAAGACAGCAAGGCCCTGCTCTTTGTTGCCTCTCAGAAAACCCTCCCTGTCAGTCTGGCAGTACTGGCTGGTTTGCATCAGGATACTGGCAATGCAGTGATAGTTTGCCTGCTCTTTCACTTTACCCAGTTGTTTATTGATTCGGTTGTGGCCTCCCGACTTCGTGCAAGAGCTTAGAAAGAAGGCAATAAAAAAGGGAGGGGGTTTCAGCTCTCCCGAAATATTCACCAAAAAATCTTTTGTCCCTTCTGACACTGTAGGGGCGAATCCCTGTGTTTGCCCTTGCCTATTGGACAGGCACAGGGGCCTGCCCCTACGATATGTACCGAAATCGTGGGATTTATTTTGAGAAAATTGATCAGCCCCTTTTCCGAGCTTCCTCTTCCTGCTTGAGGCGTTCACGTTCAGCCTTGAGCTGCCTATACTCCTCTTCAACTTTGCGCAGAGAGTCATCCTGACGCTGCTTGATTTCCTCAACCTTTTCTGCAATTTTCTCTTTTTTCAGCCTCATGCTCTCAACTCCAAACAGGGTGTTGGCAAGATACTGAAACGAGAACAGCATCAATGCCGTATCGTCTTCCTTAATCTTTGCAACGGTTTCCTGGTCAATATCATAGGAGTCAAGAAAGGAGCTTTCAAAGATAAAGCGGCGGAAATGATCCAGGTCTGTTGAGGCCATAAAAAACATCCGCTGGGCTGCTTCAGAAAGATTGGCCTGATGTCCAAAGGACTTGCGCCGCATCACAAGACGGAGCCACTCCTTATTCATTTCATCTCGCAGGTCAACGCCCTGATCAGCCCGCCACTCGCCAATGGTCCATTTCTTTGGCTCTTCAAAGCCTTTACAATGGGGTTCTTTGACCAGGAAAAAGAATTTTTCCTCTTTGGTTTCTTCCTGACCACCTTCATGAAAATCAGCCATGCCCACGGGATAATAACGGCAGGATGTTGGGCGATCCTCATACACTGAGCAACCTGCTGGCGTGACAAACGGACAGGCATTTTTTTCCTCTGTCAACTTGATCTGCACGCCCGGCATATCGGTTTTTTCCAAGTAGGTCGGTTCAGTATACTGTACTATAAAGTCATGGGCAGGAATATTCAGCCTTTTTCTTAAAACCAAAATATCATAAGGTGTTAGGACAATCTGGATATTATGACAGCAGGCAGTAAAGCAGCTAACCCCTGGATGGCACTCAAACTGTAAGGGTGAATCCAGGGATAATTTTTCAGGCATAATATTGGAAGGGTTTTTATTGGTACCCTGAGTAAAGTCATTATCCATATTATTGCCTTTTGTATCGCTCATTCTGTTCCTCATTATTATCTGTTCTGAAAAAATATTGTTTTATCTTGTGGTAAAAGAGTATACATATTACCATCAAGAGGTACACTGTCAAACGAAACTTGTCTCTTTGGCCTCTTCCCCTTGATAATCGTACAAAATCGCATACCCCATACCCTTTTGCATGGCTTACTGGCTCTTACTATGCCTTGCAAGTTTTATTGTCTCTCTTAGCATGGAGGGAAGTTGTATAATTTGCTCATAAAATATTTGGTCAAGCTGGATGACCTGTTGTTTTTTTCTGCGGGAAAGTAGTTTCCTTGCTTTTTTGCCAAAAGAAACTATAATTTATTTAAACAAGGTATTCAAGAAGAGACACTGGCTCTTTCAGGTAGCAGTGCATTCTTACTCTCAGATTTAACATATCTAATTATATGAAGAAAATTTTCCCTACTCCGATTGACTACAGCAAGGTTGAGACCTTAGTCTACCACCTCCCTGACGGGCCTTCGCTCTCTATGACAATGGACGGAGCAGATGATCTCTTTGATCTGGACATGGAACTCGGTGACATCTGCGATACCTCGGAGATAGACGGCGTCATTCATTTCTTCCCCCGAGGAAATGCCTAACAATACCTAATAAAGCTGTTGTTTCTTGACATTTCTCTTGTAATCAAAGAAAACTGCCAAGTCCTTCAACCACGCCACAAACCACTCGTACTCATCTTCGTACTCAGACGGGTGGATTGTTTTCTTCCAACGTTGCCCTATGTCTGATTTTCCCCTACTGGATATCACTGGAGATCATCACGTTCACACCCGTTTCTGCAATCATGCTACCGGAGAAATGGAAGAATACGTGCTTGCTGCTATTGGCAAGGGATTACAGAGCCTCACCTTTTTGGAGCATCTGGAATGCGGACTTTGTTACACCCCACATATTTGGCTGACCGCAGAAGTCTTTCAGGAGTATTTTGCCCAAGGGGAGCAGCTGAGGGAACAATACGCTGATCAGATCACTGTCAGGCTTGGAGCAGAGGTTGGGTATAATCCCAATGCAGTTGATGAACTTCTTGGCCTTCTTGATGCCTTTCCCTTTGCTCATCGCGGGCTTTCCTGTCATTTTTATTTTGATGGGAAGCAACATCTGAACATGCTGAGTCGCCGTACAGATCATATTCAACAGATGGATGAACTTGGCACAGAGCTGATTTTGGACGCCTACTTCAGCAACCTGATCCAAGGCTGTCAGGATATCCCCTGTGATAAGCTCTGTCATCTGGATACAGCTCTCCGCCATAATGCCCCAGTTTTGACAGCGCATCATCATGCACTTATTGACGAGCTTTTTGCCGTGATGCTGGCAAAGGATATTGCCTTGGAGGTAAATACTTCGGGCTATGTCTTGCGCCCTCATCCGTATCCGAACTTTGAACTTATCCATAAAGCCCAGCAGTTGGGGATTCCTCTGATTGTTGGCTCTGATGCCCATAAGCCTGAACAGGTGGGGCGTTTCTTTGCCAGAGCAGCAGAAGGGCTGAAGAGCTGAGGAGCTGAAACTATTTTTTTGGGGTTATTTCATGTTCCGTACTCTTTCCCCGATCTCTTTCATTTTCGCTATAATTGCTTTCTCATCCAGCGTTATTATCTGTCGATCCTGCATCACCACCTGTCCATTAATAACAGAGTGGATAACGTCACCGCCTCCGGCTGCATAGACCAGATGCGAAATCGGATTATACACTGGAGTAAGATGGGGTTGATCCATATCCAGCATAATAAGGTCGGCTTTCTTGCCCACAGCAAGCATACCGATCTCTTTTTCTGCCCCGAGCAACGTTGCTCCGCCCTGAGTGGCAACATGCAGGGTCTCAGCAGCGTGCATCACCGTTGGGTCCATCTGCATAACCTTGTGCATTTTAGCGGCTGAATTCATCTCACCAAACATATCCACATCATTATTAGAGGCACAGCCATCTGTGCCAAGCCCAACAGTAATGCCTTGCTTGAGCATCGCAGGCACAGGGGCCACTCCAGATGCGAGTTTCATGTTTGACTCTGGACAGTGCGCTATCTTTACCTTTTGTCTTGCCAGCAGGAACGCCTCTTCCTCTGTAAGCATAACCCCGTGGGCCGCCACAACCCGTTTGTTGAGCAGGCCCAGATTTTCCAAATGCTGAACCGGAGAACAGTTGTATCGCTCCATACAGGTATTGACCTCATCCTGATTTTCTGCCAAATGGATATGATAGAGGGTATCCCTCTCCTCTGCCTGGGCTGCTAATCGCTCCAACAGGGCTGGGGAGCAGGTATACACCGAGTGAGGATTCACTGTCACCGTGATCAGTTCATGTCCTGCATACAGGTCAAATAACTCCTCAGTATAGCGTAAACCGTTTTCCAATTCGCCATAGTTGGGCGAGGGAAAATCATATACAACCTCACCCAGCCAAGCTCGCATCCCGGATGCATGAGCTGCCCGGGCCACGTCTTTGGCAAAGAGATACATATCATTAAAAGATGTGGTGCCAGACTTTATCATCTCGCAGAGCGAGAGCAAGGTGGACTGATAGACAATCTCAGCGGTCAACTGGGCCTCTCTGGGAAAGATATGCTCCTGTAACCACTCCATGAGGGGGAGATCATCGGCCAGACCTCGAAAACAGGCCATTGCCGCATGCGTATGGGTGTTGATTAAACCGGGCATGATCAGACCGTGGGCATGGCTGATACATTTGGCTTGAGGATATTTATCTGCAAGATTTGGCCCAATTTCAACGATACGGTCGCTGGCAACTGCAACAGAGATATTTTCCTGCTCCTGTACATCTCGGCTGCGGCTACTGGCTATCAAGTAGCGACCAGAAAGAATCAAAGTAACGTCTGGAATGTCTGTAACGTTTCTTGCCGTCTGACCCATCTGACTTATCTGACTCATGACTGCATCTCCTGGACAATGTCAAAAATCATTTTTTGCAGCATAGGCTCGGCCTGCTGGGCAGCCTCAACAATATCTTCTAAGAGAATAGGGATAAAGTTATCTGGATCATTGACATTGGCCACTACAGATAAGGCCAGCACCTGTAATCCGCCGTGCAGGGCTGTGATAATCTCTGGCACAGAGGACATCCCCACAGCGTCAGCCCCGTATTGCCTGAGCATCCGAGTCTCTGCCGGAGTTTCCAGACTCGGGCCGGGAATGCAGATATAGGTACCCTCTGTTACCTGAGAAAATTCGAGTTTTTGGGCTGCCTGCCAAGCCAGTTTCCGCAGATCTGGATGATACGGCCGGGACAGATCCGGGAAGCGTGGTCCCCATTCATCAATATTTGGCCCTCGTAAGGGGTTATCAGGTAACTGATTGATATGATCTTTATGTATCATAATCGTACCAGCCTGCCATGTTGTATTCAAACCGCCAGAGGCGTTGGTGATAATGGCTGTCTGTACCCCAAGCAGGGATAAAACCCGAATCGGAAAGCCAACCTCACAAGCAGAATAGCCCTCATAATAGTGAAATCGTCCTTGGAGAATAGCGCATGGCTTGCCAGCCAAGATCCCGCAGACCAAGTTACCCGCATGACTGGTCACAGTGGAATGGGGAAAGCCGGGAATATCCTTATAGGAAATGGAAAGACTCTCCTCCATTGCCTCAGCAAGATTGCCTAGGCCAGTGCCTAACTGGATCAGAATTTTCGGCTTTATGGAAAGGCGGGAGCGAAGAAAAGTGACCGCCTTTTCAACCTGTGCTTTATGTGCTTTAATGGCAGAGATAGCAGACATAGCAGACATGATTTTTTGTTTTTATCCTTCTTGCACAGCACGTTGACAGGCTTCATCAAGCCGGGCTGCAACATAGTTGACCAGCTTTTCGTCCCATGCTTCAAGGTCAAAACAAAGAGCATCCTCTCCAAGCAAACCACCCGGGACAGCATCGCCTCTTTCTGCTGGATCAGTTATCATATCACCGTAAAAGCAGACAGAAAGCCACCTTGGGCTATCTTCAATAACATCAATCATGGCAAAGAGTTTTCTTTTCTTCTGAGCAGTGTGGGCTGCCCGGAGAGAATAGGTTATTCCGGGGCGTGGGATGAACTCTAATCGAACATCTTTATTGCCCTCAAGTTGCTCTTTATAGCTCAGAAAAATAGCCTTGTTCTTTTCTGAGCTTTCCTGCCAATTGTCGATAAATGCCTTTAATTCAGCATCTGTTGCCTGGGTCATTGTATCTTTTTTATCTCCACAACCAGCCCTGCCTTGCGGTAGGCCTGAGAAAATTTCTTCACCTTTTCCTTGTCATCGGAACTAAAAAGCTTACGAGGACGTCCGTTTAACAACGTCTTTCGCACCTGCTCCTCAGACAGTTTTGTGATTCGTTGAAGCATGACAATACATTCCTTTTCCTTGGCCCCGGTAAACAGACGTCCCTGAGAAATCAAGTGGTATTCCATCGACAGTCCCTATCTTTAAAGAATTAAAAATTATATATTTACTAGAGTAACATAAGTTGCTTGTTAATACAAAAAATACCTGACACGTGCTTATTTTTTTTAGTAACAGCCTTTGCATCAGTTGTTCGGCATTCCTTGGATTTTCTTAATCTTATTGCGTAATCCTCTATTCTCTGGATCAAGTTGTAATGCCTGCATAAAGCGAGCAAGCGCCTTGCGCTGTTTTCCCATCCTTAAATATAGCTCACCAAGTTGAATATGAAAAGAAGCATAACTTGGCAGATACTGTATGCCGAGCAAAAGCACGTTTTCTTCCTTTTTTTTCTTGTTATTTGTTCGGTAATAATGAGCTGCCTCAACAAAGTAGCGAGAATGTTTCTGCGGTTCATTGCCAATAAAATCAAGAGAACGCTCAAGTACAAAGGCATACTGTTTTGCTTTTTTCTCTTTTTTAAGCTGTTGCCAAAAACCAAACCAAGCAGATGTCGTTGCTGGCAAAACAGTCAAGATTTCCTGCTCAGTAAGCTTATACTTTATGAGCAAAGGATAGAGTATGGATAAGAGTTGGGAAGTTCGGAAACGTTGAAAACGCCGTGACCGCTCGGATCGCCCAGTTTGCCCAGCTTGCCGGACTGTATTGTCTTGAAACTCTTTGTGTAATCTTACTAACCCCTGTTGTCTTATAGGACGAGGACGAGAAAGCTCAAACTCTGCCCAGCCCTGAAAGGAGACATCCCTTTTCTTTCCTCTTCTGTACCCTGTCTCCATGAGCTGCTGTGCCTGCGCAGAATCAGAATCAGCTAATGCGGGTGCAAGTAAACGACCCAACTGTTGTAAATAAGCAAAATGCATTGGTTCTTGCAAAACAGCTTGAGCAGAAAGAGCAAGAGCCTTGTTGTCCTGTCCCTGTATGTTGTAGATGTTTGCCAGAGCATAGGCATACAGACCAGTTAATGGGTCAAATTTTCGTGCCTTTTCAAGCAGATTGATCAGTTGTTCTCTTTTAACAGAGGGTTTCAGATCAGACTGTGATACAACCAAGCGGGCCTGCTGATACGCTCTCTCAGCAAGTACTTTTTTTCCTTGAAAAAATAAGGTAAGGCAGAGGAAAAGCAGTACTCCCATACCTGTTCCTAAAACTGTTAGGCTTCGTCCCTTCTGATGTGATGCACAGGGCCTCAGCAGGGTAGGAGCAGCCTGATAATATTGGCGAGTATGACTAGCTGACACCAGAAGGCCACATAACATGGCAAAATAGAGACTGTTTGCTCCGTTATGCAGATTAAAATCAAAAAGACTGAAGACAAGAAGGCCAACAAGACCGCTCAAGGCACCAATTGAAAGCAAGACTGCAACATGATCCCGTCGTAAAAAAATCTGCCTATATCCTGTTTTGAGGACAGTTATCATAAACCATAAGCCAAAAATACAGGCAGGCACACCACCATCAGTCAATACTTCGATCACGTCATTATGTGCATGTTCGTACAGGAGGTTATCAGGGATGGTTTTGTAGCTTGGAAATATATCAACAAAGGTACCAAATCCTGTTCCGGTTACGGGAAAATCCTTGATTATTCGCAGGCAATCTGCCCAGATTAATAAACGATCATCCTTTATTCCCCCGGTTTCTCTGTTAATAATATCATGAAAACGCTCCCAAATAGGTTCCCAGCTGTACCAGCCAACAATAATGAGTAACCCGGTGATTATCAGCATAAGGGGCAGTTTGTCTACCCTTCCCTTTCGCTGAAAAATCAACAGAAAAAAGAAGAGCAAGGAACAGATAATACTGAGAATGCCACCTCGTGACTGGGTCAAAAAAACCGAGGCAAGAAGGATAACCGTTCCAAAGCCCATAAGAAGATGCGTTGTTGCACCTTTTGCTGAAAAAAAAGAAAGGATTTTCTCCCTGACTGTTTCAAGACGGTCCAATGACGGGCGATACAGTAAAAACTGGGCCAGCACAAGCGGACAGAGGAGCACTATAAAGCCAGCATAGTGGTTTTTATACACCCAAGGACCAAAGGCTGTTTTTCCTCCAGTCAACTGACGAAACCAAAAAAGCGTATCAGGTGCTGACATCCTTTGTAGAATTGCAAGAACAGCTATACAGAGAGCTAATCCACTGATAGCCTTCACTGTTACCATGAGCCGTTTATAGCTGGTCAGGAGTTGAATCGTGAGCAGGTAAAAAAGAACACAGGAACTCACTCGAAGAGCCTCAAACAGTGTTGCCTTACGATGGACAGTCAACGGTATCCAATGATCTGGGGAAACAAACTCGCCTACTCCGAGAACTGGTTGATAGGCATGAAAAGTTGCAGGTGAAATGCTACGAACCAAAAAAATTGGCAAGGGAATGACTTGCAGAAACATCCAGGCAAGGAGCAGCAGTAACGGCAACAGGCCAGGGGTTTGATAGTAAGGATAGCAAGCTTGTCGTTTATGGGAAAAGGATTGAAAAACAAAAAGAAAAAGGCCAGTGAGAGCTATCAGCAACTCCACTGTGAGTATTGACCACGTTTCTGTCGTACCAAAGGCCAGAGGGGAAAAAAAAAGCGTAAATAAAAAGAGAAAAAAGGCCTTTCCCTCTTTTTGCTCATCTCTCTGGATTTGGCTTTGTCTCTGTCCCTGCCCCTTGATATCCAGAGTATCCAGACTATCCAGACTATCTTTGTTTGTCTCTGTATGCAACGTCAGGTGTGGGGTCAACTTTTCTTTTGCTCTGTGTAATACCCACCCTTTCCTTTGCGAGAGTAGTATGAATAGTATCCGTAATACCCCTGACCTGCATTCCGCTTGGTTACACGGTTCAGCACAAAACCCAACAGATGAGCCTGGCTTTCCCGTAATTTTTTCATCCCGCTATCCAGCATATCAAAGGTGGTTTTTCCTGATCTAAGGACTGTAATCGTTCCTTCAACAAGGCCAGCCAGCAAAAGACTGTCTGTGACCTGTTGCACGGGCGGAGAATCAAGGAGAACAAAATCAAAACGCTCAACTGATTGAGCAAGCAATGTTTTCATTCTCTTTGACCCTAATAGCTCGGCTGGATTGGGCGGTATAGGACCAGAGGGAAGCACTGAGATAAGGCTGTCCGGCATCTGTTTTATCATTGTTGGCTCCTGTTCATCTGTATTGCCGGAAAGGTAATTACTTAAGCCATAAGAGTTGTCTACTTCAAACATGCTGTGCTGTCTCGGACGACGCATGTCACAGTCCATAATCAAGACTTTCTTATCATTCTGGGATAAAATATAGGCCAAATTTTTTGTTGTCGTACTCTTTCCTTCCTGCTGCATCATACTGGTGATAAGAAGGGTACGGGGCGGATGATCTGGGGTTGACAGGAGGACACTTGATCGAATAAGTCTATAGCTCTCAGTAAAGGCAGAAAGAGGGTTATCTATAATAAACGTTTCGATATTTTTATTTTTCCTTGGAAGGTCTTCAACTGCACCGAGAACAGTAAGACCATATCTCTTTTCTAGATCCTCGCCAGCCGAAACCGTATTGTCAATATAATCAAGAAAAAAGACTAAGGACATACCAGCAGCTAATCCAAGAACAAGGCCAAGAAGTAACTCTTTCTTTTTATCGGGTTTTGAGGGCAGTAGAGGAAGATCGGCATTTTTTACAGCCCAAATCCTGATATCCATAGCCTGCGCTGTCACGTTGATTTTTTTGATACTACTGGACAAGGCATCGTACACTGTCCTGTTCATCTCTTTATCTCGATTCAGGATAGTATACTGAACAAACCGTTCATTCATGTTCAGCATCTCTGCCTTGGTTTGCTCCATCATCTTTGTCAAATCTTTGACCCGGGTTTTGGCAAGCTCATAGCTGTTCTTGGCAACCTCAATAACCCGATCAATTTCCGTTCGTTTCTTTTTTTGTAATAGCCTCTGGTCAGCCCGGGCCTTAATCATCATGGGATGCTTTTCGCCGTATCTTTTAGATAACTCTCTGATATTCTGTTCAGCAGCAAATATCTCTGCTCGAATATCCTGCAACTCGCTGTTATTGGAAAGTAAAGGTATGGCCTCAAGCTTTTTAGTATTTTTCCCTGCACTCCTTATCTGACGATAGACAGCAGCATGTTTTTTTTCCTCTGTCTGGGCTACTGACAGTTCTGAGCTGAACTGAGAAAGACGTTCAGGAAGAACAGCCAGTTTATTTTCAACAGTTACAATGTCATTTTTCCGCATGTACTTTTGTAAGGCCCTTTCTGAATCCTCCAGCTTTTTTCTTTCCTCATCAGCCTTAATCGTCATCCAATTTAGACTATGCGTTGTGGTACTTGTCTTTATATCCAAGGTCTCTTCGATATATGCCCGAACTATACCGTTGGCAACGAGTTGAGCAATTTTAGGCACCTCATGCGTATAATTCACTTCGACAATTTTGGTATCAGGCACAGGGGTCAGCGTAAGAGCCTCTTGAATCATACCTGCAATTTTTTCTGCATCGCTTTTTGTGCCTGCATCAGAGGTTGTCTGCGCATCTCCCTGATCTTGTTTTTGCGTTGAATCAAACAGTGAAGAAAAAAACGATATCACGGGTTGGATAATTGAATCAAAACCTCTTAAATGAGAAGAAGATCCTAAAAAATACTGCTTATACTCTGTATCCAAGTGCTGATTGTTCACAATCCGCAGCGCAACATTAAAACTCCGTATCAACTCAAATTGGGTTGCCTTAAAATCAGGGTCCCATGTAATATAGCTTGCCAGCCCCTCAAGCCGTCCCTTTTCCATATTCTTTTCAACGAGAACCTGGATTGTTGCTGTATAAAGAGGGGTTTTTGAAAAAGTAGCAAGCGCTGTTGTTAAAAAAATTATCGCAGCAACTGTAAGCACCAACCACTTCCGTTTTTGCAAAACACGGATATAGTCAAGCAAATGCTTGGAATTTGCCTGTTGAAGAGGACTTTCTGTTATGGATTCTTCCGGATACATTATTTTTTTTGTGAATAAACTTCTATCCCAACATGTTAGACAACAACATGTGGAGTGATAACATGCCTACAACGACACCTTAAAACACCTTAAAACAAACTCTCTGGCACAACAACAACATCCTCTGGTTGCACCAAGGTGTCATCGGCAACATTTTTCAGGACCTGCTTTCTTCCGTTGACTATTCTGTTGATCTGTATACGTGATTCTGCAGCAATACCGGTAAAACTCCCTGCTAATGAGACCATCTTGAGGACCGTGGTTTTTTCATCGCAAGGGTATGCTCCTGGTTTGTTCACCTGCCCTGTAATATAGCAAACCGCCTTTGCTGAATTTGCCGGCACAACCACAATATCTTCTGGTCGCAACAGTGTATCCTTGTTGACCTTTTTAAAAACCCGCTTACGACCATTAATCTGTCGATTAATATGAATTCCTGATTTTAGGGCATTCTTTGTAAAACCTCCGGCACGGGTCAACAACTTTAAAATGTTCGTTCTTTCTGAGCAAGGGTATGCACCTGGTCGCTTAACCTCTCCGCTGATAAAACAGAGCAACTCATCTTCCTTGCTCACTGTCCGTTGTGGCACAATGATAACATCATCAGGCAGGACAATGGTATCTTGATTCACATTGCGCAACACACGCTTAACACCGTTCACTGTTCGGTTAATTTTTATTGCCGATTCAAGCGCCTTGTTTGTAAAGCTTCCAGCCTGAGAAACAACTTTAAGAACGGTCATGTTGCGACCACAGGGATACTCTCCTGGCTGGTTCACCTCACCGGTAACAAAACACACAGCTCCCTCAGCAATTGAGACTGTATCTCCGCCCATAATTTGAATATTGAGTGCAGGGTCACCGGTTTTTATCAGTCGATCAAGATTAATAGGAATTTTTTTCTGCCTGCCGTTTACCTGCCTTTTGATCGTTACAGTTTCTCCTGCATTATTTTTTAATCCACCGACTTGAGATATCAGTTCAAGAAGATTTATCGACCCTTTCAACTCTATAAGACCTGGATTATGGACTGGGCCGAGAACAATAACTTTTTTGCTTTTAAACTGCTCAATAAAAATGTTTACCTGAGGCTCTACAAGATAACCATCAGCCAATGCCCTTTCTATGCGCCGTGCAGCAGCAGATATTCCAAGCCCACCAACTTGCACTTCACCAATCAAAGGAAAATCAATGGTTCCAGCCTCTGTAACCCGAACTTTTACCGTTAACTCATCATAGCCATACACCTTAATGGACAGAACATCTCCTGCACCGATCGCATATTCAGCTTGCGCTTTTCCCTGAGTAGCTCCCCGGGTAGTCTGTTGTCGGACACCTCTTCTCTCTCGTGTACCTACTTTCCGGTCCGTTTGTTTTTCCCTGTACGTACTGTTAGAATGTCTACCATAATCAGCAGCAAAAACAGAGGACACAACAGCAGGTAGAACAGAAGCTACAACCAGTGTCAGCGTTAAAAAGAGTACATTCATTACATTCAGCACGATTGAACTTCGTACCACTTTATCCGAGCTTTTCTTTTCAAATCGTTGCATAGATTTCAGCATAGATTTCATAAGGAACTGTTAATGGAGAGAGGCTACCTGTTTAACAGGAGTAAAAAAAACATTAAAACGTTTAAAACGTAAGACGAACACCAAGCCCCAAAGTATTTGTCTTATAATCCAACTGGTCAAAGTTAGAGTCTTTCTGATCAAAACTATAGTACAGATTACAGAACAACCATTTTCTCAGAGAAAGGCGCAACTCAGGCTTGAAATACCAACGGTCATCAAGGCGAGAACCGCCATTGAATAAGGCGTAATCAGAGTTTTCATAGATAAAGTTCATATAGCCTCTCAGTCGACCACTGAACTTATAGTCAAGGGCAACTCTGCCAGCAAAGACGGTCTTGTTTAAAGCCATCCTGCTGTCTGTCTGATCAATACTGTACTTTGTATTAAATATCAGCGTCGTTTTCTCCATTACCTGCCAGTTGGCCTGCGCCTCAAAGCTGAATGCTGCCTCATCATCATTGATAAGGTCATCGGCTGTTTCAGCCTCATCATACTCCTCTGGTGCCTCAAAGTCATAGTTCACCTGTTGATATCCTCCTTTGAGCATAAAAGAGGTCTTCACAGTGGCCTGCCAGTTCATGCCTATATTCAGGTAACTGTTCCCGTTATCCGGTATCTCCTTTTCTTCATAAGCAGATAAGACAAACTGGTAATCCAAAAAGAAAACGGTTTTTGGACTGTAATCATAAAAGAACCCGCAACTGGCCCCATTATCGGTACGATCCAAAAAATTGTTGAGGTCGTTTTCATAACTCAGGAAAAAATGTTTATACGCTGCCTGCAAGGAGAGTTTGTCAGTAATCTTCCAATCCACACCAAGGGAGAAAATATTGGAATCATACACCCGGTTATTTTCCAGCGTTGCCTCAGTCACGTTAAATATATCCTGACTGTGAGTGTACTTGTCCAGTAAATGAAGATTGATTCTGAATTTAGGCTGATACTGAAGAAGGGCTTCAACACCGTGTTCAAAATGGTCAAGATCTGAATTTGCTGAATAGGTCATAGCGTCCATTTTTCCAGCAAGATATACTTGATACTTATTAAAGATCTCATATTCGGTCAGACTGTACTGCACACCACTTGGAGAGGTATTATCCGACGCAACCTGAACCGGACGTCTGGATCTTCTCGGCCAAGTAAACCAAACAGATGGGGTAATTCGAGTTAAAAAATTCTCTACTTTATTGGCATCATAATTGTACAGATTATCCGTCCATTCTCCTTGCAGGGCCAAGGAAGCATGGATATAGCTATTATGATAACCAAAAACCCTGCCCTCAGTGTCCAGTTTTTCTCTCTCTTCTTCCTGTTGATCATCATGAGCATCATGGCATCATGGTCATCAAGTAAAAGAGTATCTTCTGTATCTTCTATTACTACATTATCCTCTGCCCGAGGCAAGTCATATATATTTTCCTCTTCAGCAGATGCCTCTGAGAAAGCCATAAGTATAAGCAAGAGCAAAATTATGCCAAGCTGATATGTTATAAATGAAATTTTTTCTGTTCTCTGCATTCTTTTTTACACCTCCGTTTATACATGAAGGCTACGAAAATTGTAAGAAGTTGTTACGTTTCTCTCTCCTTACAAGCGTTTGCTTTCATGTAAAAATAACTTAACTATGGTCGAGCTGGGCTGGACGGATTATCAGAATCACCAGGATCAGAAATGAACTCTTCGGTAATAACGCTGGCACCTGTCCCAGATTCTTGAGAGGAGGCAGGTGTCTCCATAAGATCCCGATCTTCCAGAGTCAACTTGCTTCCGCATTCTGCAATAGCCTCTTCAAGAGACAGGCTCACCTCTTCAACTGTAATGCCAAGTTTATTTGCAGCATCTCGGACTGTATTCCTATCAACACCAGAGCAGTAGAGAGCCTTTAACCCTCTCTTTCTTTTGAACTTCTCAGTACGGCTTATGATAAAAGTTAAGATATCATCTGAACTCACATTATCACTCAAGGCCTCTTCCACAGCCACACTCATACCATAGGTATCATAGTTTTTCTCAAATTCTTTCATCCAGTCAGGAATTTCTGGTTCTGTAGGTTCAGTACGTTCGGGACGAGGGCGTGTAGGCGCCTCAACACGCTCTGGCAAGTTGACATTCACTGGTAAGGGAACAAGCTCCCGATCACCTAAACCTAATCTTATTCCTCGATTTTCATCACCTGACTGTGCCCATGCCATCTGAACAGCACCACACCCTATCAGTATAAAAACAAATATTCCACAAAGAACATTTTTCATTGTTTCCTCCAGCTAATAATATATAATCTTTCTGGCTCCATCACTAACCATTACAAAGTGAGATGATAATGAAATGATAATGAGATGAGAAAAGAGAGAATAGAATGTTTTAATAGCCTATAATCCCATATCAAACCCCATGTCATATAGATGATTAAATCATCAAATATCTTGTCTGTCCACCTTCTTTCCTTGAGAAGAGGAAAAAGAGAGCAAGACGGTATCACGTTCCGTGCTGAACTTTCTATGCACGACCCCAGACTTTTCCAGCATGATCTTTGATGCCCTCACAGAATCAGTATCTTTATATTTATCAGAGGCATAAATAATTTCCCTAATACCTGACTGAATAATCACCTTGGTACATTCATTACAGGGAAAAAGAGCCACATAAATACGGCAACCAGAAAGATTGCGAGAGGTTGCATTGAGAACAGCGTTTAACTCTGCATGACAGACATAGGGATACTTGGTATCTAAATAATCGCCCTCACGGGTCCAAGGAAGTTCGTCATCAGAACAGCCCCAGGGAAAACCGTTATACCCTACTCCAACAATTTTATTATCAGCATCTGCAACACAGGCTCCAACCCGTGTATTGGGATCTTTTGAACGCTGACCAGAAAGCAGGGCCACAGCCATAAAATATTCGTCCCATGACAGACAGTCTGTTCTTTTTCCAGTCTTCATCTTGTATCCTGATCAGTTTCCTGATCAACAGCCGATTGATTTTGCCGAAACCTCTTTCTCCGATTTCGCCAATCTGAATCTCCGGTAACTTTTTCAATAAACTGCTGCAGAGCCATAAAATAATATTTTCCACCAACACTGATCAGGGAGTTATGGTCAGCGCCCGGCACAATCTGAAGCTCCTTGACACGAGCACCACTGTCAGCATGGAGTTTTTCTGCCTGCCAGAGAGGAATGAGCACATCTTTCTGGCCATGAAGAAGAAAGGTTGGTTTGGTGATCTTTACAATTTTACCGGCATTATGAAAGGTTTCTTCCTCAGTAATACCAATCGCTGCGATGTCAGCCCCAAGAGTTTTTGCCAGAGGCAGGGTTTCAGCAAACCCACTTTCAATAATCAGTCCAGAGATCTCCTCCTGATATGCCTGTGCAACTTCTATAGCTGAGGCAGAGCCTAAGGACCGTCCCATAATAAAAAGAGCTTGTCGGTATTCCCGCTCTACAAGCATTTTCCTGCATTCTTTGTAGAGAACATGACTATCAGCAAGCAGGTTTGCAAACGTTGGTGTGCCATCACTCCAACCATAACCACGATAATCTGTAATCAAGATATTCAGGCCATAACGGACATATTCTGGGCCGATTGCATCGTAATCAGCAACAGTCTCCCCGTTTCCATGAAAGAACAAAATGGTTGGTTTGTCGTTACCTGCAACAAACAGGCGACAGCCAATGCTCACATCTGGTGCAACTGAAAGGGCAATATCTTCAGCACCTGGGGGCAAGGGCGTTGGTTGGGTTGTTCTGGGATGAAACAAAATACGCTGTACTTGAGGACTATCCATAATATTCTTCTGTCACCTATCTTTTTTCTTTGATATACTCAGCAACTGCATTACCTGCACAGCAAGTTCCTCAATGGATTTTCCCTCGGTATTCATGGTCTTGATGCCGTGCCGCATATACAGTTGTTCTGCCTGACGAAGTTCTGCCCGACAGGTTGCCAACTGGGCATACGAGCTTCCCTTATAGCGTTCCTCTCTGATCCTGTGCAGAAACTGGGGCGATATGGTCAATCCAACGGTTTTTTGACGATTACGGACAATATCAACTGGAAGCTCGTAGGCTGCTAAATGGTCAGAAGTCATGGGAAAGTTGGCTACTTTCAGCCCAATATGGGTAGCCAAATACACACTGACCGGTGTTTTACCGGTTCTGGAAACCCCTATCAAAATGATTTCTGCCTGATCATACCCACCAGTTCTCTGGCCGTCATCATGCTCAATAGTATAGTGGATGGCCTCTATGCGCTTATCTGGCTGTGAGTCGTCACCACAGTTCCGAAAAACCCCTGGCTGGCGCAGGGCCTCAGCCTCTAACTTCTGTTCTAGCTTGTCCAGCAGGCCACCATAGAGATCAAACATCTCAATTTCAGCCCGATCAAAGATATCACGCACTGCAGGATCAATAATAGTACAAAACACCAGAGGTAAAAGCCCGCCTGATTGTTTTAAGATCCGGGCAACAGCTTTCTTTGCCTCATACTGGGTCTTGACAAAGGGAATTTTCTCCTCATTTAAGCCAATAGCAGGAAATTGACATAAAAGGGATTTTCCGATATCCTCTGTAAGTAAAGCTGTTGAATCGGAAACATAGTATACGTCTTTCACATTCCACATAATGTAACGTCCCAGCGTCGTTCTACTCGTCTTTGTCAAGTTGTTGAATCTGATCCACTCTCTTATGGCAAAAAAGGCAGCGATAGGGTTGCGGGTGTTTTTTTGATAAAGGCTTTACCTTTCCCTCTGCATGACATTCGAGACAGAATCCCTCAGCCTGTTTTCGATTCATATCCATAAATCGCTTATGACTCTGATCACGGGGCATACGCGGTGTTGTTTCTGGGGGAGCTTTCCATAAAAAATAAAACAGGCCACCACAGATTAAGATAAAAAAAACATGATACACAAGAAGGTTCTTTTTCTTTTTCGCCATCGGGATACTCTCCAAGAGTAAACGTTTCAGCATATATCCCCAACTTTATCTCCCTTTTATCGAGGACTTGGGAGGGGCAACATGAAAGTCGTTTGATGAGAAGCTGCACTTGACAATATTTTTTCAACGCAATATGCCTCTTTCTGATTGTCTAATATTCCCACAGCTATTACCTTGAACATGATACGCTTTTTTTTGATCGCCACTCATATCTGCAACAAGGTACAATCAGATAAAGCCTGTTAGTATACACGAACCAAAAAAAATATAAAATAATTGATACATTTTTTCTCTTTTCCCTTACCAACTATTAAAAAAACATAAATACAATTACATGGAACAGCATACGACCAAGTATCTCAAAGACTATCGTCCCTATCCCTTTATCCTTTCCACAGTCGACCTCCGCTTTGAGCTTTCCCCAGAGCATACCCGGGTGACAGCCCGTACTGCCATACAACGTAATCCGCAAAGCATAGAAAGTACAGAAAGTATAGAAAGTATAGAAACAAAAGCTGCTCTTGAACTGAACGGGGACCATCTTGAACTTGTTTCTGTACAGATAAACAACCGTCTTTTATCTGAGACTGAATACACCTATGATGGTAAGCTTCTCTGTATCCCTGATGTACCTGATAGATTTACTCTGGACGTTGAAACGCTTCTTGATCCTCAAGCCAATACCGCCTTGGAAGGACTCTATCTCTCCTCTGGTAACTACTGCACCCAATGCGAGGCCCAAGGCTTTCGCCGTATTACCTGCTATCCTGATCGGCCCGATGTGTTGGCTGTTTTTACCACCACAGTGATCGGCTCAAAAGAGCAATGCCCTGTCTTACTGTCCAATGGAAACTGTATCAAACAGGGAGAACTTGATGACAATCGTCATTTTACCACCTGGCATGATCCCTTTCCCAAGCCAAGCTATCTCTTTGCCCTGGTTGCTGGCGATTTGGCCTGTATTGAAGATCAATTCACCACCATGTCTGGTCGTTTGATTACCCTACATATCTATGTGGAACATCGCAACAGGAAAAAATGTCATCATGCTATGGAATCGCTTAAGCACTCCATGCGTTGGGATGAGCAGGTCTTTGGCCGGGAATACGATCTGGATACCTATATGATCGTTGCTGTGGATGATTTCAACATGGGGGCAATGGAAAACAAGGGCCTGAATATCTTTAATTCCAAATATGTTCTGGCTCGTCCTGAGACCGCCACAGATGCTGATTACGAGGGCATTGAGGGCGTTATCGGGCATGAGTATTTTCATAACTGGTCAGGAAACAGGGTCACCTGCCGGGACTGGTTTCAACTCAGTCTGAAAGAAGGGCTGACCGTGTTTCGTGACCAGGAATTCTCAGGGGATATGGGTTCCAGAGCAGTAAAACGGATTCAGGATGCGGACATTATGCGCTCCCTGCAATTCCGGGAAGACAGCGGGCCTATGGCCCATCCGGTGCGACCTGCCTCTTATGTGGAGATCAATAATTTTTACACCCTGACCGTGTATAATAAAGGGGCCGAGGTCATCCGCATGCTTCATACCCTGCTGGGAGCTGAGGGCTTTCGCAAGGGCATGGATCTCTATTTTGAACGCCACGACGGTCAGGCCGTAACCTGCGATGATTTTATTCAGGCTCTGGAGGATGCACAGACCGGAGAGACCGTCCCGGATTTCGAGCAATTCAAGCTCTGGTACAGTCAGGCCGGAATGCCCGTTGTCACGGTCTCACAGGACTATGATCCTGCTGCCCAGGAATACACCCTGACCGTGCAGCAGACCTGCCCGGACACACCAGATCAAAAGAGCGCAGATAAAAAGCCCTTTCTCCTGCCCCTGTGCATCGGCCTGCTGGACAGCAAAGGACAGGATATGGAACTCCTTCTGCACGATGCAGACAAAAAGAATAAAAGCAACGGAACCCTGATTCTCCACCAGGAAGAACAGCAGTTCCGTTTCACCGGCGTACAAGAACGACCTGTCCCTTCCCTGAACCGCAATTTTTCCGCACCCATCAAAATTGTTTCCGATCTTGGCGAAAAAGAGCTGGCCTTTCTCATGGCCCATGACAGTGATCCCTTTAATCGCTGGGATGCTGGTCAGCAACTGGGCCTGCGCTACCTCCTGGCTGGTATTGAGGATTGGCGGCAGGGCAAGGAATGTACGGTTCCGACCTTGTTTCATCAGGCATTTGATCGCCTCTTATGTGATGAGCAGACCGATCCGGCCTTTCTGGCCTCTGCCCTGACCCTGCCTTCAGAAACCTGGATCAGTCAGCAGATGCAGGTCATTGAACCCGAGGCCGTGCATGTTACGCGCCAGTCCTTTCGGCACCAACTGAGTCAGCAGCACCGGGATGTCCTGTATGAAAATTATTACACCCTGGGAACCGAGGAGCCGTACCAATACTCGGCAGAAGAAGCGGCCCGCCGGGCCTTGCGCAACTGTCATCTTGCCTATCTGCTGGCCCCAGAAGCAGAAGAGCCGGTTTCCGAGGAGCTGCTGAACATCGGCAGGGAACAGTATCAGCAATCCGACAACATGACCGATGCCTTGGCTGCATTACGGGCAGTCGTCAATGCAGACCGGGCCGCAGGAGATGCGCTGCTTGCTGATTTCTATGACCGCTGGCAGGATGATCCCCTGGTGGTGGACAAATGGCTTATCCTCCAGGCCACCTGCACTTTGCCCGGAACCCTGCAACGGGTGCAAGAGCTGATGCAGCATCCGGCCTTTAGCATGAAAAATCCCAATAAGGTACGCTCACTGATCGGGGCCTTTTGCGGCAATCAGCAGCAGTTCCATGCCAATGATGGTCAGGGCTATGCCTTTCTGGTTGACTGCGTCACTGAGCTTGATCCAATCAACCCACAGGTGACGGCACGCATGGTGTCGCCGCTTACACGATGGAAGCAGTATGATGCACATCGCCAGGATTTGATGAAAACGGCTCTGGAGGAGATCGCAGTCCTGCACGGCCTGTCCCGTGATGTTGGGGAGATTGTGGAGAAGAGTTTGTAAAAATATGCTTACTTTTGGACATGTACAACCTGCTGTGTAAGGTATGAAAAGAGGTTGTGCCATTGGGCAATACTCCGAATGAACTCAAGGTAACGATACAGGATAATCTGGCTCGATTCTACCTGAATGAAAACTTTTGGGGACTCCAAGAAACCAGCTTTTCAGCGGCGAGGGTGCGTAACGCCCTTTCCATCTTCTATCTTGATAGAACGATCAACCTCTTAATAATTCAAGGTGTTACCAATGCAATCCAAAGCCCATTATCACAAGACCACCACCCTTCAACAGGCAATTTGTGCAGCTCGGGATGGGAGCGCAGATCTGGTCATTAAGAATGCTCAATTCCTCGACGTCTTTACCGGACAATTTAGAGCTGGTGATGTTGCTGTACAAGCTGGAAATATTGTTGGCACTGTTGAGGAATACACAGGAAAGCAGGTTGTTGACGGGCAGGGTTTATTCGTGGTTCCCGGCTTTATTGATGCCCATATCCATATTGAATCCAGCCTGATGACACCAGCACGGTTTCAGCAAGCGGTTCTGCCCTGTGGCACCACGGCTGTGATTTGGGACCCCCATGAAATTGCCAATGTCCAAGGTGTTGAGGGGATTCGCTGGGCCTTAGATGCCTCTGAGGGCTTGGAGCTGGATGTCTTTGTGATGGTCCCTAGCTGTGTTCCCTCCACCACTCCGGCATTAGAGCTGGAATCCAGCGGCGCAGAACTCAAGGCTCAGGATATACTGGAGTTTCGGCATCACCCCCGTGTCCTAGGGCTGGCAGAGATGATGAACTTTCCCGGTCTGCTGCATGGGGATGAGGATGTCATGAACAAGCTGGTCAGCTATGGCGGCATGCAAAGGGATGGGCATTGTCCAGGGCTTTTGGGCAGGGAGCTTAACGCCTATGGTGTTGCGGGTATGCACAGTTGCCATGAGTCCACCTCCCTAGAAGAGGCCCAAGAAAAACTCAGTAAGGGAATACACGTCCTGATTCGGGAGGGTTCCTGTGCCAAGAATGCGGCTGACCTGCTTCCTCTGCTTAACGCCTACACCTCTTCTGTGCTCTGCCTCTGTAGTGATGACCGTAATCCAGCCGACATTGTAGCGCAGGGACATATCAACTGTATCCTGAATCTCGCCTTAGCAGCAGGGCATAGGCCAGAGGAGG
>QYLO01000039.1 GCA_022766165.1 Candidatus Electrothrix gigas | reverse complement strand
AACCTTCCGTCGGAAAAGGGCTATTTTGTTCAGACCATTCAGCCTTGGTGCAAAGAGGATGCCCTGATTGTACTACTGAATGCGACACCGGGAAAGAGAAGTTACAGTGTTACTTATCCGACGGAAGGTTTTTCTTGATATACTCAGCCATCAGAATACCGGAGGTCACGCCAGGACAGTAATGATCATGCAGTTCAAAGGAACGCACCACAGTGGTCGGTACCCCGACACTCAGGGCGTTGGCAACGGTTACAACCCTGAACTCATTGCCGTTGAAGATTTTACTGTCGAATTTCGCTGCATACTCCGCCGCATTTGCGTAAAGATGTTCGGCATTGACCTGTTCCGCAACAGCGGTACTGAAAAGATTTGTGTTGTTTTCAATCTCGTCTTCGGTCACCGCTGCCGGATCAACTTCAAGATACGCAACATATCCTGATTTTTTGTCATAGACAGCAAACCACAGCCGAGCCGTCGGCGCACTTTGCAGTTCCACCAGACTGTGATTGCCCCGACCGACTCTGAGAACACGGGTCAGGCCGTCCAATGCCCCCATTGTGGCCCGGTTGTTGACTTCGGCATAACCGGCATTGGTCAGTGCCACACAGTCATGAAGATTGAATTCAGGCTGTTCACTGCGAATCAGCTCGGAAGCTCGGAAGCTTGCCTGGACGCCTACCTCCTTCCAAAAAGCATATTCGTCCTCAGCATTTTTGTTACTGCTGGCACAGGCCGAACAAATCGGTACGGAAAAAAAGAGAATGCAGAGTAGAGCAAGCCGCATCCCCTGCCGCACCGCTGTCATGTAATCTGTTGATGTTTCTTTTTCCTTCTTCATAAAAAGCTCCTGTTGTGTTTTTAATTTGTTGTTAAAGAGTTCTGGTTATTGCACTTCTAAGGTACTTCTAAGGTTAAGGTTGCAGAAAATGATTCAACATCACAAACCTGTTGATCTGAATAGGGTTCTTCATATTCTGCCTTGATCAGCCAGACACCGGGCTGAAGGATACGAATTTTCCCTATCCCCTTTTGATCGGTTTTGGCTGTATAGGCAAAAACATCCTTTTCCGTAGAAAAACCCATATAGGTGGCAAATATTTTACTCTTATACGGCTTGCCATGCAGGAGCAACTGCACTGAAAAATAATCGCCAGCCTGTAATGAGGCTGGATTGGCCTGGGGGATAATCTCTAAAGAATGGCCGACAGGGGTGGTATCTATACCCTTATCCTGGTCCTGGTCAGCATCTCCGACTGCCAGCAGGGCTTTCATGTTCATGTGGGATTTGGAGCATCGAAGAACGTTTTCCAAACCTTCTTTGGATTGCCGTTTACCACCTTCGGTTGTTTTGGTGTAAAAACCGCTTTTTCGTTGAGCAGCTATCGTATAGACTCCTGCTTTTGCAAGAGCTTCTTCCGGCTTGAACTCCACGTCATCAATGGATTGCAGCTTGGCTTCCTGCCCGTCTGGGGTTCGCAAAGACATGTTTTCTACATCCTTCATTCGGAGAAAACTGCCCAAAGGATAGCGATGTCCCCAGCCAATATTGAGCTTAGGCGTCTCGCCAATATGGGGACGATAGTTATCAGCATTGAGCCAAGGGAAATGAGCTTGAGCCGGGCCTGCGGTTGCGACTAGGCCGAGCAGACCGAATCCAAGAAGAGCTACTATTCTTTGTTTACGCATGTTATTCTCCTTTTTTTTGTTTTTTTGAAAGGGGTTAAAAAGAGTAATCCAGTTTTACAAGAAATGTTCTGCCAGTGCGATAGTTACCATCATCGCCTTTATCAGAGTCAAAGAGGTTGTCCGCCTCAAAACTCAGAGTAGTGCGCTTACCTAACTGCTTGGCCACCCTGGTATCAATAACAGTATGTTGTCCTATTTCTGAGGTGTTGCCACTGTCTTTGTACTGCTTGCCAGTATAGCTGAGAACTCCGCTGAAGCGGATACCATAAGGGTCGTAGGTGTAAGAGGGAGTCAGAGCAAAACTATGCTCCGGTACATAGGGCAGATTCATTCCGGTTTCGTTATTCTCTGAGTCTGTGTAGGTGTAGGAGCAGTTCACGGTAAAATCCCGGAGATTGAACTTTGCAGACACCTCCAAACCTTGGGTCGTTGCTTCATCAACATTATAGTAGCTCCGCAGGGGCAGACCGTCATAGAGCAACCCAGTCTCTTCGCGGACAACCATGTCTTCCACATCGTTACGGAACAGACTGGCAGAAAGTATCAGCTGATCATCCATTAACCATTGCTCAATCCCTGCGGAATAGCCAATACCCAGCTCAGGCTGGAGTCCTCGGTTGGATTGGATATAATACTCTCCGTGCTGATAGGGGATATTATAATAAAGTTGGCGGATAGTCGGGGATTTAAAGGAACGTCCGGCTGAGGCTCGCAGCGTGGTGCTTTCAGAGAGGGTATACATCAGGCTCAGTTTGGGATTGATCTCTGAATCAAAGACGGAGTGGTCATCAAAACGGAGACCACCCACCAGAGTCAGAGCATCTCCCAGGGTAAGTTCGTCCTGAACATACAGGCTGGCTGTATCCACCTGCTCATCAACCTGAATAACCGATCCTGTGGGATTTTCAATGGTGTAGTCAATGGTCTGTCGCTGGAGTTCTCCGCCCAAGGTCAGGGTGTTGCTGTCACTGGTGTACCAGGTATACTGTAGTTCACCCTGAGTGTAAGCTACATCTCCGTACTTATAGCCATGAGCATAACCTGGTGAACCGTGAGTGAAATCCCAGTTATAGACATAGCCTTTAACAGAGAGAATCTTGTCCTTACTTATTTGCCAATCCATGCCCGGTGACAGACGCAGACTGTCTTCCTCACGGTTGCCCTCCTTTTCATAGGAACTGGCTTCGCCTTTGAGAAAGAGATCAACCTGTTCATTGGCCGCCAGATCAAGCTTGGCCATCAGGGAATGGCGGGCTGAGTCAATAGGGTCTTGTTGCAGATCTTGGGCAGATTCGTAGTTATAGTTTAACAAATAGGCAAATCCTTCCAAAGGCTTGCTGCCAAAGGAGAGGTATGCTTGGGAATTCGTCCGATAGTCACCATCATCTGAGGCCGGAGAAGTTGTACCGTCTGCGTTCACCTTCTCTTTAATGGTATACCAGCCATAGGAGGCACCTGCTCGGGCCGTCATTTTGTTTGGAGTTTTCTTGGTGATGATGTTGATAACCCCGGCCATAGCATCGCTGCCATACAGAGCAGAACTCGGTCCTTTCACCACCTCAATCCGGTCAATCATGTCCACTGGAATCTGATTCAAACCGATCCCGTACTCACCCATACCACCGCTCTGTCCGCAGCCCATAGCTCGCTGCCCGTCTATGAGGATGAGTCCATAGCCGTCGTTGAAATTCAGGCCACGCATATTGGCCCGCCAAGTATAGGTGCCAAAGACATCATCATGGACCGAGTTGTTGATACCTGGTACGGTCTTGAGTACATCCAGAGCGTTCTGCGCATTACTCTGTTCTATCTCCTGACGACTGACCACAACGGTCTCCACAGGAACGTCCTTGAGCGTATGCGGGGTACGGGTGCCGGTGACCACTACCTCATCCAATGAATGGGGCTGGGCATAGATGGTTCCTGCCAGTAAAACAGCAAGGGATGTGACTGGCATTATCTGCTTTTTCATATCTCCTGTTTCTCCTTTTTCTTCAGGCAAATAAAAGACCGTGACAAGTCCTATTTTTTCAGCATACTGTTTAAACAGAGGAGACGAGTGTCTTCTGTATCCTGGGGCGGTCCATCCTATCAAAATCAACCATCTTCATTACGAATACCTCCTTATTTTATTTTTCATATTTTCCGGCCAGCGGGTCTTTGCCGTCGGGAAACATCGAGCCGAACGGTTCAAAACTGCCGATTTCCGTCATCGTGCAGAAATGCATGCCTTTTTTGCTGCCGGTCATCATCAGCGTTTTCGCCTTCTGAATATCCAAGGAACCGTCCTTGGTCAGTACGTTGTCCGCCACTTCAAGGCGCAGGACTTTTCCCATAATCAGAACATAGTTCTCCTCCTCGTATGTCGTAGCAAGTTCACATTCCATCCAGGTATGTGCTTCGGCAATACCCGGCGCCTTAATCATTTCCGATGTCTTGGCTGTCAGACCGGCCTGTTCAAACTCATCGACTTCAGGTTTGCTGAATTTTGCAGTCGGAACCACCTTATCCGCAAGACCAGCTCCGACCAGGTTGACAACAAATTCCCGGGTCTCCCGGATATTGACCAGAGTATCCCGTTTTTTCGCAGA
The DNA here is from genome assembly GCA_022766165.1 of Candidatus Electrothrix gigas. Taxonomy (GTDB): domain Bacteria; phylum Desulfobacterota; class Desulfobulbia; order Desulfobulbales; family Desulfobulbaceae; genus Electrothrix; species Electrothrix gigas. The sequence continues at coordinate 29,653 of QYLO01000039.1, read as the reverse complement.
GGCCAGACAGATCAGGTCCAAAGGTCGCAAAACCGGCATGATACAGGAGTACGGCGCAATATTTCGAATCCCGTCTTCGCTGACGGTGGAAATAAACGCAACCGGTAAAGGGAAAAAACCTTCCCGCATAAATGGTTTAAAAAGCATAATAGCTCCTTATGGTCTTATGGTGTGTCCAGAAGATTCTCTCCTGCAAGCAGGAATTCCAGCCTGCGTGTTTTGTCCTCCCATATTCGGTACGAGGCGGAAAGATTCACAAGCACATTCTGGACATATTTCGGAATCTTTTCCCGCAAGGCTTTCACCAACACCTCATCCATCTCATAGGTTTTTTTCTGTATTTCACCAGAAAACGTAGGTAATGCCTGAAGAGCAAGTACCCCGACAAGAACAACCGGCCGAATTTTCATAGATCGCATCCGTATTTTTGTATAATGTGCTTTTGCACAAAACAAGTGTGGTAGTGTCTACCACAGCTCATGTCGCCCGAACAATAAGCTGGCCAGCTCAATTTAATGAGGTAAACTACCCAAGCATCAGGCTGGACCGATTAGATTACAAAAAAAAACGGCGACTGTACTCAATCTCAGCACAGTCACCGTTGAAGTCCTTGTTACAGTACAGTTATTCCTGTTGCAGCATCTCCTTGCTGACCTTGGTACCCAAGCGTACAAAATGGCCGTCGGCATCCTTGATCGTGATCTTCCAACGGCCTGGGGTATCCGGGCGAAAACAGAAGTAGCCGTTGCGGTCAGTACGACCGGTCTGAAAGGGAATTTTCGCATTTGGGGCAGTGATTTCTACACTTGCATAGCTCATCGCTTCACCGTCATCATAGGTCGCAGATGTACAGAGCGATTCACTGCCGCTCCCGGTCTCACCATGAACACTGTGACTCTGTCCAGTCTTGGAAAAGAGGATGGGACTGAATAAGAGGGCTGCAAGCAGGACATATTGTTTTTTTACTCTTTTTTTCATTCTCTTGATATCTCTCCTAGTTATTAGCTGGAGAAAAGAATTTTTTTTGTTGTTTAATACGTTGGCTCTGTTTTGGCTGTCAACGATACATTGTGCTTGTATTTTTTTCTTTTTGTCCCTGTAAAGAGATAGACAAGCATTCCCGCAACAATAGTACCCAAGGCAAACAACACAGCCACGGGTTGGCTACGTATAGAGAAAAAAATAATCCAGCAATTTGCAGCAATAAATAACAGCGGGGTCAGGGGATATCCCGGTGTTTGATACAGGTCGGGATTTTTTCCCTCTTGCCAGCGAATACGCATCAGTCCGACAACGGTCAGCAGAGCGCAGAGCGACAGGGTAAAACCGATATAGATCAGCAGAGTTTCAAAGGAGGCAGACAGCACCATAACTGTTGCTATTCCGGCCTGGAGAAAGATTGATGAGGCCGGGGTATGGTGGAGCGGATTCAGTTTTCCAAAGACCGAGAAAAAAACTCCGTCTTGCGCCATAGCATAGTAAATCCTCGGACCCGTTATAATCATAGCACTGACCACAGACAGGAGTCCCAAGGCCACGGCACCACTGAAATAGCGGCTGATATGTTCACCAAACAGGCCAACTGCTGCCTTGGCACCCACTTCCACTTCTCCAGCCAGTTGACTCACAGGAACAGCATAAATATAGAGCGCATTCAGGAGCAGATACAGCACGGTTACTGTTGCAGTCCCAATCAGCAGGGCTGCTGGAATGTTGCGTTGAGGACGAAGAATCTCTCCACCCAGATAGGCTGCTGCATTCCAACCGCTGTAAGCGAACGAGACAAAGATCAGGGAGACTGCGAATTTTTTCGAAGAAAAGGCAGAGAACAGATCCTGGTTTGTGCTGAAATGGTTAAATGATCCCTTGCCATAGGCAAAGCCTCCTATAATAAAGGCGATGATCAGGGTTATTTTAAAAATCGTCAGCCAGTTCTGTACCCGTGTTCCTGTTTGCAAACCATGATAATGAATCAGGGTAAACAGACCAATGACCAAGAGCGCAATCAGGTTAAACCAGGACAGGGTGATTATGGGAATGCCAAAGGGACTCAGGACAATCTCACTCCCCTTTGCAAGCCCAAATGCCTGATAAAAGTAAGAGGAAAAGGCAATGGAGGCTGCGGCAATAGGTGCGGAAAAGCCGACAAAAAGGGATATCCAGCCGGATAAAAAGGCCACTGGTTTGCCGAAGCTCTCCCGGAGAAAGACGTATTCACCGCCTGCTTTGGGAAAACGGGCACCCAGTTCTCCGAAACAGAAGGCTCCGCACAGGGCGAACAGGCCGCCGAAGAGCCAGCAGAGCAGCAACGCTCGGGGATCGCCCAGTTCGTTAAGGATAAAGCCCGAGGTGGTGAAAACACCGGTGCCCACCATATTGGCGACCACCAGTACCGTGGCTGAGGACAGCCCGACCTCACGGGTCAGGCCATTCTTGTTATTGAGTGATTTTTTCATAGTGTGCAAAAAAAAACTGCTCCCGGACCGCCGTACTGCGCGACCGGGAACAGGGAGATGGTTGGTTTGGGAAAGCAGGGGCGGTTCACGAACCGCCCCTGCAGAATCCTGCATACCCTACTGAACCTGAAAGGTGTAGGTCATATTGTACATGTACTTATCACAGACCGCCTTATCAGGATACGGCGGCTTATGGGAGAGTGAAATCATCCAGTAGCCGGGTCGGTCCACCCGCAGTTCCGCCTCGCCCTGTGCATCAGTGACAGCTTCTGCCGGGAAGGGACGATCTTCTTTTTTTGCATGAGGATCGCTCCCTTCCTCCTCTTCAACATCAAAACCCGCATACGCAGTCTTGAGCGGCAGATCAGCCAAGGGCTGACCGTTGAACAGCACCTTGACCCGGAAGGCATCGCCTTTTTTGACTGCGGCCGGATCGGTGAGCGGCACCAGTTCCACGGTCTGACCTGCTGCCCGATCAAAGCCGGTTTTGCTGTCACCGGCCATCAGTACGGTCTTGGCTCCGATGTGAAAATTGGTGCATCTGGATTTTTTCGCCGTGATTTCGGTTTTATTGCCCCATTTTCTGCCGTCTTTGGTGACGGTGAAAAAACCGGGTTTATTGTCAGCCGTGATCAGATAAGCACCTGCCTTGCTGATCTCCAGCTTGTACATATCGTCTGTCGCCTTGGTCAGATCCACGATTTCACCGTCAGGATCAATGGCCTGTATTTTTTCCGGCATTCCCTCTTTCAGCTCCTCATGCACCCGACTGGCCAAATACTTATGCCCCCAGCCGATGCCGATTTCCACGGTGCTGCCCGGTTCAGGAAAGTAATTTGCCGGGTTGAGCCACAGTTTATGGGCTGATGCGGATGAGCAGAGCAGCAGGGAAAAAAGACTGATAAGCGTATAACGAAACAGATTCATGATGGTTCTCCGTTTATATAAAAGCACCGATGACTCCAAGGAGTCGTCCGTCCGGTCAACTTTTCGATTTTCATGCTTTGTTGTCCCTCCCAAGCAGGGAGGGATGGGGATTACAGTGACTGAGAAACAGTCTGGCTCGGGAGACGATCAGGGCTTGTTTCTAAAAAATCTCCCACATAGAGCATGTATTCAAAAGGAAGGTTTTCCTTATCCACCAAATCAAGCATGGTTCCTAAGGTCCCCTGCACCACCTTTTCATCTTGGGCATAGCCGGCCTTGACCACAACCGCAGCCGGAGTATCCGGGGAATAGTATTTACTCAGAGTATCAATAAACTTCTTAAAATCATTGCGCATGGTGAACAGAACCATAGTACTCTGATGGCGGGCCATTTCATCTACGCTCCATCCGGAAGCCAGAATAACGGAATGGGAATGTTTCCCTTCAGTTACGCCGGCCTTGAGGGCGGCATTGGACGCATTGAAACAGCTCACTCCGGGCACCACATCCGTATTCAGATCATTCAGCTCGGTCAGCGACCAGGAGCAGGGGCCGTAAACCAAGGGATCGCCGCTGTCGAGCATGGCCACTGTTTTTCCTTGAGCAACCGCCTCGCGTACTTTGGCGGCAAAGTCTTCCTGCTTCTGATGGTATTCCTCGCAGCTCATCCGTTCTCTTCTGGATGTGCCTTCCTTTTTCACCTCAGAGCATTCCTTGCCGTAAAAGGGAAAAAGACGATGATAACCGGTGATAACAGGCTTGCCCTCCAGCTCTTTTGCAAATTTTCTTCTCAGCCTTTCGCCGCTGAAGATAAGGTCCGCTTTTTCAATAGCCTGCATGGCCCGTACTGTGGCCAGATCAGGGTCGCCAGGTCCCATGCCCACCAGATAATACTTTCCTGGTCCTGCTTCTTTTTTCGGGGGCTTGTTGAACTGTGCCCTGTCCAAACGTTTACCCACATAGATAACAGAACGCTTGCCTTCCAACTTGGAGGAATCCGCAGCAAAACCGCCCACTGTTCCGAGTACAGCCTTTTCCTTTCCGACCATACCTGCGTTGCTGACCACTGCCGCCGGGGTATTTGCTGGATAGGATTTGGCCAGCCGGGCAAAGGTCTTTTTCATATCCCAGGGCATGAAGATGACCATAGTGGCCTTTTCATGAGCGGAGAGCTGCTCCAGGCTGTCCTGTTCTCCATCCTTACTGATAAAAGGAGCTGTGATCATCACCTCGCCCAGACTGGCTTTAAGGGCTGCGTTGGCTGCGTTAAAGGCACTGAGTCCGGGAATCAGCTCGGTATCCAACTCGCTCAGTTCCCGCAGCGTCCAGATATCTGGCCCGTAAATGGTGGGGTCGCCGCTGCTTAACATCACCACGTCTTTGCCCTCAGCCACGGATTCCCGCACCTTTTGCGCAAATTCGGCCTGTTTGCTGTGGTATTCTTCACAACTCATCCGCTGCTTGGGATGTCGCTTCTCGTTCTCTTTGCATTTCTTGCCATAATGCCAGAACAGGACACCGTAGCCATCAATGACCTCTTTGCCGTTGAAATCAATAGCTGATGACAGTTTTTCTTGCCTCTTGGCACTGCAAAAAACTACCTCGGCATCCTCAATCGCCTTGACCGCTCTGAGAGTGAGCAGATCCCCGTCACCAGGGCCTACACCCACGACTTTGAAGGTACCGGCCTGCTTCTGAGCTTCCGCCGCTGTCGCATTGCAGCTAAGGCAGGCAATGAACGCAGCAGCCGACACCAAGGCTGTCAGCAGGGCGATGCCCCTGATGTTTTTTGGTTGAACTTTTTTCCGCATGGTTGTTTTCTCCTGTTTTTCGTGTATAAGCAAATAAGTATAATGATCTAGAAACGCATGGACAGAGTGGCCCCAAAGGTCCGATCCGTTGACGGCGTTCCCTTGGTTTCATAGTATTCTTCATCAAGCAGGTTCTTGACGTATACATTCAGCTTGACATCCTTCATACGATAGGCATCTTTCAGCAGGGTTTGCTGTACTCCGAGGTCGAACACGCTGTAGGAAGGATTTTCCACCTCGTGAAAGACCCAAGTATCCGGTTGCACCTCTTCGGCCACCTCAGTGACCTCTGCTCCCTGATAATAATAGTCAAGGAGCAAGGTGGTCTTTTCAAAGAGGTCGTAACGCAATCCCAAGGTGAGGCGATTCTCAGCCTGTCCGTCCTGCACCTGTTCACCAGCAGGCTCATTTCCCTGATTGTCAAAATTTTGCCAAGCATACGTGAGGTAAAAGGAAAGATCATCAGTGAGATGCCCGTCCAGTTCTAGCTCTATGCCGTGCCGCTGCATCTCTTCCAGATTGATCTTATAATCAGAATAGGCCAAAGCTCCGGCCTTTGAGCTGCCGTACTTGGCAAAGGTCCGGTTATAGGCCATATAATTCTCAATACTGTAAAAGGAGTAATTCGCCTTGAACGCGATATCCCGCCAGAGGCGGCGCATAAAGACCAGATCATAGCCCATGCCGTGTTCCGGCTCTAGCCAGACTCCGGTGGGTCTTCCTTGAGGGTTGTAATCGCCGTGGTAATCCGGGGCATGCCAGATCTTACTGATACCGGCTGACAGTGAGGTCTTTTTATCCATTTTCCAGGTCAGAAAGGACTTGGGAATCAGCTCGCCCCAGTTCCGCTCAATTTCCAGAGGAAGGCCCGGAATATGCCGGAAGTCCCCACTCCCGTTTTCCACGCAGATGGTGACATCCTCATAGCGTGCGCCCAGGCGCAGATCAAGGCTGGGCAGGATCGCCCACTGGTGTTGAGCATAAAAGCCTTTTTTGTTAATTCGCTCGCTCTTTTCAGAGGCCACAATGCCGTTGTCGTACATCTGTACCATATCTGCGCCAAATATACTGGTATGACGGGAATTCCAGATAAATTTATCCTGAAGCTTGCCACCCTGCTGCCACCACTCGGTCACCCAAGGGGTCCAGACAATATCCTGTCCCTCTTTGACATAATAGGCCCGGTCTCGATCCTCCTTGCCTGTATAGGCATTAAGCGAGAGCATGCCTATAGAGGTTGCCTTATCTCCGTGCAGCCGTAGAGAATAGGCTTCTTTATTCCAACTGGGATTTTCCCAAGGGTTAAACGAGGCACCTTCGTACACTGGATAGGAGCTGTCATAGTCTTCACTGCCGTCCAGAGCGGTTCCGGGATTCTTTACCGGAATTGTCCGATCAGCCCAGGTATATGAGCCGCTCAAGGTGATCAGACCGTCGTCGGGCAGCAAATAACCGAAACGGGTGAACACGGTGTCAATATCCGATTGATAGTTGCGAAGGTAGCCGTCAGAGGAATTTTTCTGATAGGCAAAGTCATAGGTGAAGCTCTCAACAGCGCCTTCTAAGCTGAGATTATGACGCTGGGTGTTATACGAGCGAAATCCTGTGGACAGACTGATATCCGGCTTGAGTGTATCCCGTTTTTTCGGTCGCTTAGTGACCATGTTGAGTACACCGCCAATGGACTTAGCATCGTATAAGGCCGAATGAGGCCCAGGAAGAACCTCAATAATATCGACTAAGAAAGTAGGTAAAAGAGCAAAATCGACAATATGGGAACTCTTGCGACCCCCGGTCTTCTGAACAGTCAGGCCATCAACAGCAGTTACAAAACGGTTATTGCTAAAGCCGCGCAAGGTGATACTGTCATCATCTGGCACCAGGTCAGATTCAGCTCGGAAGTCAACAACGCTACGATGTTTGAGTATCTCGTCCACTGTACCCACATCACCGACACTGCTAAACTGCTCTGTTTTTATTTCAGTATCAGTCGGACTCAAAAGAATACCTTGGGTACCGCTGTCTGCCGAGACAACGATCTCCTCTAGCTCTTTTATCTTCTTGTGCTTGCCCTCTTGTTGCTGATTTTCTTCCGCTAAGGCCGAAACCACAGGAGTTATGTGAGGTATGCTCCCTGCCCAGATAAAAACTGGAATGATCCAACAAATCTTTTTATTACTCTTCATCTTTTTCTGTTTAAATTGGTTATTATTTCATGTTTTTTTAAAATTTCTTCCTGCTATGGTGGAACAAAGTATGAAAAAAAATATTTTCGTATACTTTCGTATAAAATTTTGTAACGGACAGGCTACCAGACAACAATTGCCCGGACAATAGGGTGAATGCCTCATTTTATCAGGAGGTAATCGGTAGTGCATACAGAGGAAAAAAGATGCGGCAAACTCAACAAACATTGACCACTTCAGTACGATATCGTTTTTAAATAGTAAAGATAATGTAGCGAGAATATCCTTGTGAACAGGGAAGGAGTTCCCATAGCACAGGGAGAATTTCCTATAGAATTGGGAGTTTTTCCTAGGCAAGCGGACAATTCGGGTCATATTCGAGTAATTCGGGCAACTGTCACAACAGGTTGGGTGAGTTGGGTGATAATGGAAAAGGATATGAAGCATGCAAAAAATTTTAAGCAATGGTAATTACTCATCGCATGACGTACACTAACGGATACACTAACGGAGGTTATTAACCTGATTAACAACAGCTTTTTGCTGTACCAGAAGCGTACTGATAACTGCTTGTTATTAAGTTTTATTAAGTTTTATCTTATTAATTATGTGCTTGTCCCTCAATCAAATCTCAATATCTTAATACAAGAAACCATGACCTTGCTTTCTGAATCAAAGCTTCCTGAATCAACAACGGCTACAAACAGGGCTACGGAGGAGTTCCTTGGCTGCGGATAATTTTTTTGCCCTGATTGGGTTGCTTCACTTTCCCTCCCTGATAATTGGCATTGGTCTAACAGTGTTGAGTATGTTGTCGCTGCTCTTAGTGGTCACGAATCGGCTGCAACGTGAAAACATGCTGCTTGCTCTGCAACTGCAACAGAGCAGTGAAGACGCCTATTTTTTTGAACAGGAAACAAAAAAGTTGCGACAAGAACAGGAGCAGCTTCGTCAACAGAAAGAAGAGGTTGAACGGGATAATATCGGCCTGGAGGCGTTTCTCCATGAAACCAGGGCAATTGCTGGTGAACGCCAACAGTTTCTTATTCAAAGCAAGCAGCAGTTAGAAAATGAGTTTTATAATCTTTCCCGCAAGGTTATGGCGGAACAGGGCCGAGTCCTTCAGGAGCAACATGCTGGAGGGTTGGACCACCTTCTCTCACCAGTATGGCATCAGCTGGATACCTTTCGGCAAAAGGTGGAGGATATGTATGAGCGTGAATCCCGAGATCGTCTCTCTCTGCTGCATCAGGTTGAACATCTCAAGGAGTTAAATGAACAGCTCAGTCAGGAAGCAGTTGAGCTGACTCAGCTGACCAAGTCCTTGCAGGGGACAAATAAGCTACAGGGCCAATGGGGTGAGATGGTGCTGGAGCGGCTGTTAGAGGAATCAGGGCTTCGGCCAGGAACAGAGTTTGCCACCCAAGTTGCTCTGCGTGATGAACAGGGTCGGCTCAAAAAGCCGGATGTGATTGTTTATCTGCCAGAAAAAAGAGCCGTGATTATTGATGCCAAGATGTCCCTGAACAGCTACCTGGCAGCGGGCCAAACCGATAACAAAGAGGAACAAGAGCAGCATCTGCGCAATCATATCAAGTCTATCCAACAGCATGTCAACGGTCTGAGCAAAAAGCAGTACCAGCAGCTTCCTGAACTGACCACACTGGACTTTGTTCTTCTCTTTATCCCGGTAGAAGGGGCCTTTCAGGCAGCAGTGAGCAGCAAACCAGCATTACTTACCCAATCCCTTCGACGGCGGGTGATGATCGCCTCACCTTCAACCCTGCTGGCTATTCTCCGCACTATTCATCATATTTGGCGAATGGATGAGCAGAACCGGAACAGCATGGTCATTGCTCAGGAGGCTGGCAAGCTCTATGATAAGTTTGTCGGCTTTGTGGAGGCGTTTGACGAGGTGGGGAATCGGCTGCATCAGGCCCAAAAGAGTTGGCAAGTAGCGGAAAAGCGGTTGAGTACGGGCAAGGGAAATCTTATTGATCGGGCAGAAGCCCTGCGAGAGCTTGGGGTGCAACCGAGCAAGGATTTAAAAAAGAACGGATAAAAAAAACGGATGACAAAGAAAGGAAGTACCTCACGTAGTCTGGCCCTAGAAACCTTAGTGCAGTGGACTGGCACAGGCAAGCCGGTTCAGGGGTTTATCAACAGGATTGTTCATGATTCTGGCCTGAAAAACGAAGAACGCCAGTTGGCGGTTATGCTGATTATGGCCGTGTTGCGGGAACAGGAATATCTTGATAGCCTTATCAGTCGCTTCTCCAAAACCAAACTGCGCAAGATGAAGCCGCTCACTCTGGCAGCCCTGCGTATTGGCGTGATCCAGATTTGCCGCCTGGAGCGTATCCCGGATTCAGCAGCAGTCAACGAAACAGTCAAGGCCCTGAAAAAGATGCGTCAGCCCGGCTGGCTGTGTAGTTTTGTCAACGGCACCTTGCGTACTATTGCCAGAAACAGGGAAAGCCTGCCAAAGCCAGAAAACGCAGGCCCAGAGGGAACACCGGTGCTGAATCATCCGGCTTGGTTGACCACCCGTTGGCAAGAGCAGTTTGGCAAGGAACAGATGCAGGCAATCTGTCGGGTCAACAACCTGGAACCTAACCTTTGCCTTCAGGTCAACTGTTTCAACCGTTTCCACACGGGTCGGAATACTCTTGATACCCTTGATACCCTCAATATCCTGAAAGCTCGATTTGCCGCAAAGGGGATCTCTGGATTCAAGCCGGGCAGTTTTGCCGTGGACAGTCTTATCCTTTATGAGCAGCAAGGAGCAGTGACCGACTTGCCCGGTTTTACTGAGGGACTGTTTCAGGTGCAGGATCAGGCGGCCCGGCTGGCCTGTGAGCTTTTGGGACCGTTCAAGGAGCAGGGGCGATACTTGGATGGCTGTGCTGGCTTAGGCGGCAAGACCTGCACTCTTGCTGCGCTTCTCCCGCAGGATGCCTTGCTTGTTGCTGTGGAACCGGATCAGCGGCGTTTCCGCCTTTTGCAGGAAAATCTTCAACGGCAGGGCCTTACGAACCAGATCAAGCAGGTAGAGACAGTGCGGCAGGACTTGCAGACCTTTGCCGCCGCCAAAGATACGCCAGACACCCTTTTTGACGGGATTTTTATTGATGCCCCCTGTTCTGGCACCGGGGTGATCCGCAAGCATCCTGATATCCGCTGGAATCGCCAGCCGGAAGACCTTATCAGCTTGCAGCAAACGCAACTTGAGTTATTGCACACAGCGGCTGTCCTGCTCAAACCCGGCGGAGCGCTGGTCTATGCCACCTGCTCGCTTGAGCCGGAAGAAAATCAGCAGGTGGTGGAACAGTTTCTTGCTGCTCATCCTGCCTTTGCTTTGACCGATTGCCGGGATTTTTTGCCTGCATCTGCTAGGTCTTTGGTGGATGAACAGGGCTTTTTTGCACCGCTGCCCACTGAGGAGATTGAGGGCTTTTTTGCAGCTCGGTTGGTGCGAAGATCTTTGTGATGTTTGCTTAATGGAGCAGTATTCAGAATGCGCCGTAAGCATCTTCATACCGTTCTTTCAGCGAATCATAATGCCCCCATGCCCATGCCTGTGTGGCGTTCTGAACAATATTCCGTGTCCGTTGTCGAAAATGTGCCAAGAGATTATGCTGCTTTAATGGCTCTTTGGTTATCTTCTTAAAATCGTTCAATGCCTTGCGGGCCACAGAAAAACGGGTCTTGGGCATTCCTCTTGTTTTCCCTTCAATAAATTCCTTCTCAATAATTTTTTTATAGTTGGCAAGAACGTCATCAACATTGCCTGCCTTGGCCTGATAGAATTCTTTTACCTGCGGAAATTTCTGATAGAGCTGCCCGATTTCTTTGATCAGCTCTTCCTTTGTCTTCTGTGTATTTTCCCTCTGTTGAAGATCCAAGAAAAAATCTCTTGACTTTTTAAAAATATTATGTTTGCTTCTTTTTGTCGTAGTCCTGCCTCGTATCTTCCATAAATAAACAATATCTTAAGCCCATGCAAACCCAAAAAACATCTTTTCTCCATGCAGCGCACCTCGTCCTGGCCTGCCTTTTGATTACCCTTTCAATTTCAGGCTGCAAACCCGAAGCAGAGTCGAACAAGCAGCTCATCACAGTCTGGGCGCACAGTGGGCAGGAGGGCGAGCGCAAGGTGCTCATGGATCAGGTGCAACGCTTTAACGAGGAGTTTCCTGATTTCCACGTTGAACTCACCCTGCTGCCCGAAGGCTCGTACAACTCCCAGCTCCAGTCCGCCGCCCTTTCCCACGACCTGCCGGATGTGATCGAATTTGACGGGCCGTTCCTGTACGGCTATGTCTGGCAGAATCAGCTCCAGCCGCTGGATGACCTCCTGCCTGCGGCAGTGCAGGCCGATCTCCTGCCGTCCATCATCAAGCAGGGCACCATGAATGATCATCTTTTTGCCGTGGGTATGTTTGACTCCGGCCTGGGCATGTACGGTAACAAGGCATTGCTGGAGGCGGCGGGTGTCCGCATTCCCGTCTCAGTGGACGATGCCTGGACAGCAGAGGAGTTCAATCAGGTGCTGAACAAGCTGGCGGCCAAGGATCAGGACGGAGCAGTGCTGGATCTCAAGGCCAATTACCGGGGCGAGTGGTTCACCTATGCCTTTTCCCCGATTATTCAGTCTGCCGGCGGCGACCTGATCGACCGGCGGGATTATCTCCACGCAGAGTCGGTGCTCGCCGGGAAAGAGGCAGTCAGGGCCATGACGATGCTCCAGGATTGGTTTGAGCAGGGCTACGTTGACCCGAACCTGGATGATGCCGCCTTTGTCGAGGGGCGGGTTGCGCTTTCCTGGGTCGGACATTGGGAATATCCGCGCTACGCAGGAAAACTGGGCGACAAGCTGGTCCTCCTGCCCTTGCCGGATTTTGGCCAGGGTTCAAAGACCGGCCAGGGTTCCTGGCAATGGGGGATCAACGCGGATGCCCGCAATGCCGAGGCCGCAGCCCGGTTCCTTACCTCCCTGCTCCGCCCGGAGAGTATCCTGGCCATGACCGAAGTCAACGGTGCCGTACCTGCAACCAAGACCGCCGTTTCCCGCTCGCCCCTGTACAGGGAAGGCGGGCCGCTCCGGCTTTTTGTGGAACAGCTCCGCCAGAGCAGTGTGGAGCGGCCCCGCACCCCGGCCTATCAGGTCATCACCTCGGTCTTTCAGCAGGCATTTGATGAAATCCGCAACGGAGCCGATGTGCAAAAGGCCCTGCATCAGGCTGCCGCAGCCATTGAGCAGGACATTACGGACAGCGAAGGCTACCGTTCCGTTCCCCGTTCCTGACAGCACAGAAAGTATAAACAGCAGAGGTTTCCATTATGAACAACACATTTCGCCGCGACAACCGGGTGGGCTGGCTCATGGCCGCCCCGGCACTCACCGGTCTGGCCCTTTTTATCGGCCTGCCCTTTCTCCTCGCTCTGATCCTTTCCTTCACCAATCTGAAACTGGCCTCGCCCCTGCCGCTGACCTTTGTCGGTTTGCAGCATTATGCCCGCATTCTCCAGGACCCTGTTTTTCTCCGGGCACTGCTCAACAACCTGCTCTTTGCCGTGGTCGTGGTGCCCTTGCAGACCGGCTGCGCCCTCCTGCTTGCCCTGCTGGTGAACCGCAAGCTGCCCGGCATGGTCGTGTTCCGCACCCTGTTTTTTCTGCCGGTGATCTTCCCCTTTGCCCTGATCTCCGTGGTCTGGATGCTCCTCTATGCACCCGGCCCGAACGGGGTGATCAACTCCGTGCTTGAGCTGCTGACCTTCGGGTTCTGGCAGCCGCAGGATTTCCTCCATAACCAATATCTTGCCCTGCCCGCGATCATGGTGGTTTCAATATGGCAGGGAGCCGGGTTTCAGATGATCGTCTATCTTGCCGGACTCCAGGATATCTCGGAAGAACTTTACGAGGCGGCCCGGCTGGACGGGGCCAATTCCTGGCAGCAGTTCTGGTATGTCACCTTTCCCTGCCTGCGTAACACCACCCTGTTCGTGGTCTCGGTGACCACCATCCTTTCCTTCCGGCTCTTTGATCAGGTCCAGATCATGACCAAGGGCGGCCCGCTCAATGCCACCGCCACCGTGGTCTTCGAGGCCGTGCGTGCTGCTTTTGAACGGCAGCAGATTGCCCGTGGCTCGGCCATGACCGTGGTCTTTTTCATCATCGTCCTCTGCCTGACTGTTTTTCAGCGTCGGATGGTGAGCGAGGATCGGAGGGTGGGGTGATCTTTTCTCCGGGGAAAGCGTTACGTGTCCTATGTCAAACGTGATATGCCACAGATGAAGCTTGCTTTGTCTCATATCAAACATGACACGCCTCGGATGAAGCTTACTTTGCCTCATGTCAAGCGTGACATGCCACAGGTGAAACTTACTTTGCTCCATGTCAAGCGTGATATGCCACAGGTGAAACTTACTTTGCTCTATGTCAAGCGTGACTTGCCACAGGTGAAACTTACTTTGCCTCATGTCAAGCGTGACATGCCACAGGTGAAACTTACTTTGCTCCATGTCAAGCGTGATATGCCTCAAAGAAAGTAATGGATATAGCATCAGCGACGAAATAAATCAGTCAACCAACAACACAGGAGGAAATCATGAAGTGCCTCAGACAACTGCTCGCAGTATATGTCCAGGCAATCGTCCTTGCAGTATTTTTACTGAATGCCCAGACCGCATCGGCAAAATCCCCGCCCTTTTACTGGGACTTCATCAATGTGCTGATTGATGTGCAGGAAAACGGTGACATGCTGGTCACTGAGACCCAGAAATACGTTTTCACCGGGCCGCACAGCAATGAGCGGTACCGCTACATACCACTGGACAAGGTGGACGGCATTGATCAGATCGAAGTCTATGAAGGCGAAGAGAAACTTTCGTTCAGCACGAACATCAAAAATAACCAGCGGTGGATCAAATGGCGGCATGAGCTGAACCCGCCGGAGAGCCATACCTTTGTCCTGAAATATCGCATCAAAGGCGGCATCCAAATTCACGGCGAGGAAGATTGGGTGTACGTCAAGGCGATCTTCAAAGAGCGTTCCGCACCGATTGAGAGTGGCAAAGTGACTGTGCGCCTGCCGGATGCTTTGACCGGAAAGATTAGCAGCTTTAAGAGCTTCAGAGGGAGTGCTGATACACGACAGATCGATGACAGGACAGTTGAATTCACCTTGCAAGATGTACTTCCGCCCGGTCAGGAGCTTGAAGTGCGGGTTGCTTTTCCGCATGGAGTGCTTGCGCTTGCTGCTCCGGTAGCCTCAAAATCACAGCCAAAGAAGAGTTCGGGGTATTGGAAGAAAAAAGCTGCTGAATATAAGAAAGAGGCTAAAGAATCTTCCTCGGTAACACCTCAGCAGGCAGAATGGCTAATGTATTTCTTTCTATTTGTATTAGCCATGGTAGCCATGGTTGTTATTATTCCTTGTCCTTGCGGGGAAAGTGGTAAAGGAAAAGGAGGCGGTCGCGGTGGCTACACAGGAGGGGGCTATGTCGGCGGCGGAGGTTTCGGGGGCGGCAGTTCCGGCGGAGGCGGATGCGGCGGAGGGGGAGGTGGCTGATTCTCCTGTAGTCGCTCCGTAAAAAGAAACTCATCACAAACACTCAATCAACCCGAAGTCAATACCATGCGAAAAATATTGCTCACCCTCTTTCTTGCCGCGACCGCGCTGCTCTATGCCGCGCCGATCCTGTTCATGGTCTATTCCAGCTTTAAGCCGGACAACGAGGTGCTGGTCGGCCTGACCAGCGGGCGTTTTTTTGCCGCCGACTTGAGCTGGCAGAACTACGCGGACGTGTTTCACCGGGTCAGCTTTGGCCGCTACCTGTTCAACTCATTATTCATCACCCTGTCCGTGGTCCTGCTGGGCCTGGTCGTCAACTCGCTGGCCGGATACGCATTCGCCCGCCTGCACTGGTTCGGCCATAAGGCCCTGTTCGGCCTTGTTTTGGCCCTGATGATCATCCCTTTTGAGGCCATTGCCGTGCCCATGTTTTACCAGATGAGCTACCTTGGCTGGCGGGACAGCTATCTGGTGCAGATTCTTCCTTTTGTTGCCAATGCCTTTTCCATCTACCTCTTTTACACCTTTTTTATCGGCCTGCCCAGAGAGTTTGAAGAGGCGGCCCGGGTGGACGGCGCAGGCACCTTCCGCATTTTCACCTCCCTGATCCTGCCCAACAGCAAGCCCGCCTTTGCCAGCGTCACCATCCTCACCTTTCTCATGCAGTGGGGTACCTTTCTCTGGCCGCTCATGGTGACCAGCGGCGAGCGGGTCCGGCCCCTGCCCGTGGCCGTGGCCCAGTTTCAGACCCTGCCGCCTCTGCAATGGGGCGATATCATGGCCTTCGGCGTGATGATGGTGGCCCCGGTCATGGTTATTTTTCTCCTCTTTCAACGCTGGTTTGTCGCAGGCATCGCGGCCACCGGCACCAAAGGATAAACAAGGATAAGGCATTCAGAGCAAACAGATAACGCACAGGTACATATTATGGCAGATGTAACAATCAAAGAACTGGTGAAATCCTACGATAAAAAACATCTTATCCTTGATCACATCAATCTTGAGATCAAGGACGGTGAACTGATGGTCTTTGTCGGCCCGTCGGGCTGCGGCAAATCCACCCTGCTGCGCACCATTGCCGGGCTGGAGTCCATCACGGACGGCGAGATATCCATCAGCAACCGGCGGGTGAACAATCTGCCGCCCCAGCAGCGTAATATCGCGATGGTCTTTCAGAATTACGCCCTGTATCCGCACATGAGCGTGCGTGACAATATGTCCTTTCCTCTGCGGATGCAGAAGATGCCTGCTCAGGAAATAACACAACAGGTGGAAACCGTGGCCGAGCAGCTGGACATAACCCGCCTGCTGGACAAGAAGCCCAAGCAGCTCTCCGGCGGCCAGCGGCAGCGGGTGGCTATGGGCCGGGCCCTGGTGCGGCAGCCGGAGGTCTTTCTCATGGATGAACCGCTTTCCAACCTGGATGCCAAGTTACGGGTGCAGATCCGCTCGGAGATTGCCACGATTCAGCGGCAGCTCGGGGTAACCACGGTCTATGTTACCCATGATCAGGTCGAGGCCATGACCCTGGGCCAGCGGGTTGCCGTACTCAAGGACGGCATCCTTCAGCAGGTTGCCCCGCCGGATGAACTGTACTCCCGCCCGGCCAATGTCTTTGTGGCCCAGTTCATCGGCAGCCCGGGCATGAATATCATCCCCTGCCGGATATCCGGCGATGAGCTGGTTCTGCCGTTGGAAAAGGAGCCCGTCTGCTGGCCGCTGCCGGAAGAGATGCGGGCAGGGTTGGAGCATCTGTCCCGGGATGAGGATATTTGGCTCGGTCTGCGACCGGAGGCATTCCGTTTATCTGCGCAGGGCCAGGAAAGCAGCCTGTCCCTCCCCTGCCAGGTGCTTGATGCGGAGTTCCTCGGCTATGATACCCTGCTCCGTTTTCAGCTAACTGCTCCTTTTAAGACAGCACTGAACATCGGAGAGCAGACCTTCACAGCCCGGATTTTTCAGCAGCTCAACTGCGCGGTCGGGGAAAACATCACCCTGAATGTTGACGTGCGCACGGCCTGCTTTTTTGATCAGAGCGGGACAGCGGTGTGATACCATAATATGATACCATAAACAGTTGGATTTTCTGTCTGCCTGAGCTGTCTCTCTGGTGAGTGCATTAGGTTGGTGTGGTTGTTGATGCGTAAGACCTCATAATCGGATACAATCCATCTTCAGGATACAATGAAGTATATCAATAACCCGCTGGAGTAACAGCGATAAGGAGAGATAATAATGGCAGAAATAAAGTCCACAATGGAACTGGTCATGGAGCGTGCCGCCCGTATGGGCAGAGCAAGTGACGAAGAAGTACAGCAGGAAGAAATACAGAAATCCGGGATGAAGCTGGCAGCAAATTTTTTGGATGGAACAGTTGACAGCCTAATGACGACCTTAACTGAGCAGCCTCAAGAACAGCAGGTCAGTATTCGCCGTGGTATGGTTGAAACCCTGCTCCGCAATATTTTTCTCCACCGGGATGAACAGGGCAAAGAGCGAACCGAAAAGGCCACCCAGGGCATCCGAGAAATCAGCGGCAATGCGGGCGAGGTGGGCAATATCTGTCTTGAGATGCAAAATGTCCTTGGGCAGTATAACCAGCACCGGGAACAGCTTCACCAGCAAGTAGAAGAACAACTTCGTATGCAGTATGAGCAGATGATAGCGCAACAGGAGGGTATGCAGGCAGGCGGTGCCAACATAGAACATGCCTTGGAAGCTAAAATCAACGAAGAGTTAGGCAAAATGGAGGCCGAGCTTACTGGGCAGTATAATCAGGCAGTAGAGCAGTATAAGGAGGCCATCAGAGATCGATTGCGTTAAGGTTTTAAGATAGAGAGACATAGACTATAGAGACTGTGGGAGCGGGGGAGCGGGAAAGATACGATATCCTATTTCTTGCCCGCTTCTTTTATCAAAAAAATTTGCCGTAATTTATAGAAGTAATCAAATCCTGACCACAGTGTCAAAACCAAGGCAACGTAGACCACTGCAAGTCCTATCTGATGGAGATACGGGATAGGCAGGAGGTCGACTGGAAAGATCAAGGTGCCTAAGCCAATGTACTGTAAGGTGGATTTGACCTTTCCTAGGCCGCTGGCTGCAACCACAATGCCAGATGACGAGGCAAGACCTCGTAACCCGGTGACCATCATTTCACGAGAAACAATCACTAAGGCAACCCATGCTGGCAGCCGATTGAGCGGTAGGAGCATAATGAGTGCTGTGGCCACAAGCAGTTTATCTGCCAAGGGGTCCATGAGTTTACCTAGGGTAGTCACAGCCTCAAAACGACGGGCAAGGTAGCCGTCAACCCAATCTGTGACCGCAGCAAGCGTAAAGAGCAGACAACATAAAAAGGCTATACCGGTTTTCTGCTCAAACATAAGGAGAATCGCTAACAGAGCAGTGAGCATAAGCCGGAGAGCGGTTATTAAGTTGGGTAAATTTTGCATGAAAAGAGTATAAGATTTAGGGAGAATACCCTACGTTACTTGCAGTTTAGGTTAATATATTAATTAATGGTTACCATTTTACGAACACGAATACTGGTGGTCATTGCGACTTCTGGTCGGTACGCAGTTCGTCGTTTTTTACTTTTCTTTTTACTTTTCTTTTTATAGGCACTGTAGTGGCGAAGAACCTTTTTCACATAGGCGATTGTTTCTGGAATACGTGGGATTTTTTTGCGAACTCGTGCAGGTCCGGCATTATAGGCAGCCAAACTGAGTTGCAGGTTACCGTTAAAACGCTTGAGTAACCATTTTATATATTTGGTGCCACCGTAGATATTTTCCCGAGGATTAAAGGGATCTTTGACCTGAAGTTCTTTTGCAGTGGCTGGCATCAGTTGCATCAAACCCTTGGCACCTTTTGGTGAGACAGCATACCGGTTAAAGGCAGATTCTGTTTTGATCATCGCCTTGATCAGCAGAGGATCTACCTTATGCACCCGGGCCGCATGGCGAATATCCCTGTCAAATCGGCTGGTATCTGTATGTTTTCGACTTTTTTTGCTGCGAAGTTTTACTGCCTTGCGCTGTGTACGACGTACCTTGGGTGTTCGGAAAGATATTCCCTCTTGTTTTGCTGTTAAAAGAGGAGAGAGCGAAATCGGTTTATAGCGATCAGTAGGGACATTGGTATAATGGGCAACACCATATCTATCTACATACCTGTAAATTTCTTCTCCATAGACTTGGCCGTGATTGAGCAAGAGTAAGAGTAGAAAAAGGAATAGAACAGATATATAAGGTGTTGCAAAGGATTTCATAGCAAGAGAAACTGTTATTTTTGGCGTTTTTCCCAATCAGCTAGAAATTTTTCCATGCCAACATCGGTAAGAGGATGCTTGGCCATTTGCGCAATAACTTTATAGGGAATCGTCGCAATATCTGCGCCAAGAAGGGCAGATTGAGCAACGTGCAGGGGACTGCGTACAGAGGCAACAATAACCTCGGTAGCCAGCCTGTAGTTAGATAAGATGGTCATAATATCGCTGATAAGCTCCATTCCGTTCAGAGAAATGTCATCAAGCCGACCAACAAAAGGACTCACATAGGTTGCTCCTGCCTTGGCAGCAAGCAGGGCTTGGGTGGAGGAGAAAATCAGGGTTACATTGGTTTTGATGTCTTCTGCTGTGAGCTGGTTCACTGCCTTGAGACCTTCTTCAGTCATTGGAACTTTGATCACGATATTCTTGTGAATTTTGGCAAGTTCACGGGCCTCGGTCACCATGCCATCGGCATCAAGGCTAATCACCTCCGCACTGATTGGACCGTCAACTAAGGCGCAGATATCGGCAAGGATCTCTGTAAAGGGTCGTTGTTCCTTGGAGACAAGTGATGGATTTGTGGTGACACCATCAACCATGCCCAAGGCAAGTCCCTTTTTGATTTCATCAATATTTGCCGTATCTATAAAAAATTTCATTCTTTTTCTCCTGATTTACCGATAAATTGCCTGCAGCAGGAATCGCTGCAAAAATAATACATTTTTCCGTTATGATGTAAGCGTATGGCCTGATGTTGTGGAATCAGCGTGTGACATACCGGGTCTTCAACCAGAGTGTCTTGGACAGTTGTCTTTCCAGCCTGTTCAGCCTCTTCTTTCTGAAGTAGCTCTCTTGCTTTTTCCTTAATTTTATTACGAAGAAGGTTTTTTACTAATCGCCAAGCAATGTAGAAGAGAAGGGCAAGAAGAACTAAACGTTGCGGACTCATACGCTTCCTCCTGATAACTGAGCACCTGATACTTGATCTTGATAACTTGGCACGTTCACACGTTCATATACTACAGATGAGTATAGATGAGTACAGATGAGTACAGATGAACGTACATAGTAGTATTATAATCGTATGAACCCAAAAGTCGAATTTATTTTTTGAACCGAATTTACAGAGTCGTATTAAACGGTTATTGAGCCGTAGTAAACCATTATTCAACAATACTGGACTGCTGTTCAATTTTTTTGCCCTGATGTTGTGGGAGAAGGGGCCATCTTTAATGCGGCTGTTCTCTGATGTTCAACATACGAGAGTACACCGGCAACTATCTGCTTTGCAATAGCTTGAAGATACTTTTCGCTTTTCATGAGTTTTGCCTCTTTTGGATTGGTGATAAAAGAAATTTCAGCAAGAATCGCAGGCATCTCTGCACCAATGAGGACGTAAAACGGGGCCTGCTTTACTCCGAGATCTTTGACATGAAATTTTTCTTTTTTTAAGCCTTGAACCATATTGAGTTGGACAAATTGAGCGAGCTGAGAAGACTCGTTGATCTTCTCGTTTTGCATTAACTCGGCAAGAATATCCTGCATTTCACTCATATTATGGGTGGAGGTGGCATTTTCTAGGGCAGCAACGCGCATGGCTTCCGTATGCGTGGCCAAGTTCAAGAAGAATGTCTCTACCCCGCGTATATTTTTTTCTGGGTGGGCATTCACATGAATAGAAAGGAAGAGATCAGCCTCTTTTGTATTGGCAATGGCGGTTCTTTCTTCAAGAGAGATGGAAACATCATTCTCCCTGGTTAAAAAGACCTCATAGCTCTTTTTTGCTTCCAGGATTTTCTTAATTTTTTTGGCAACATTTAAGACAATATTTTTTTCTTTTAAGCCAAATCCTACAGCGCCGGGATCTTTTCCACCATGACCTGGATCAATAACAATTCGTCGAATCCCAAGCCCGAGTTGTTGGGCCAGACTGAGGTTTGCATTCTTTGCTGTCCTAGGAACTCTTTTTTTGTTTCGGGGAGTAAGAATTTTGAGTGCTGGCTTATTCACCGCCTTCACCGCCTCTTTTTTCTTTTTCGTCGCCACCTCAATCAGCACAGGAGGGGGAGAAATCACGATACTTGGTTGCTTATACTTATCTGATGAATTATAGGCAATTATATCGGCGAACTTCATCGGGCCTTCTTGAGAACCTTGCACCTTGACCTTGGTTTTATATGGCAATGTATACTTTACAGCATCAGAAGTTTTTGCAGGGGAGGGATATGTTGTAATATCTGTAATGATTTTGGGAGCTGTTTTTTTGGGGGGAATCCTCAAGGATTTGTTCTTACCACCCCGAATATCAACAACGACCCGAAACGGATCTTGTAGGGTAAAGACCTTATAATCACCAATAGACTTTGTCTCCAGAGCAACACGCACTGTTGTTGCATCAAGCTGACTGGTTTGAATATGCTTGAGCAATCCATCTTCGATAGCAACAGGGGAACGATATTTGACAGGAATATAGCTTTGTGTAAAATCAATCAGGAGAGGTTGGGGAATATGGGGAATACCGTTTCCTTGTTCGCTTAATTTAACATGATAATCAACTGGTTCAGAGGATTTGATAACCACTCGTGTATAGTTATCAGAAGACCAGTATTGCACGGGCAGCACTTCAACTGTACCAGGAGTTTGTTGCAGGTATATATTTTGGGTAACAGGTTGAGGTTGCACAGGCTGAACCTGTTGTATTTTTTCGACTACCCTGATACCTTGCTCTGGCAACAACTTTGAGTCAACCTTTTTTAAGGCGGATAAGACAATCTTTGTTTGAGGGCTTGTTTGAAAATTTGCCTGAGAGTTTACCTGAGAGTCTGTTTGAGAGCTTTCCTGAGAGTTTACCTTTCTTTCCAGTATAATAGTTTCGTTTTTTTGAACAACTGGCCGGGCTGAACGCTGTACAGGCGATGACACAGCAACCTGTTTTTGAGACTGTTTGCGAGACTGTTTGTGAGACTGTTTGCGAGACTGTTTGTGAGACTGTTTGCGAGACGGAGATGCTGTCTGGCGAACCGGCACTGAAGGTTGGCTGATATTTTTTTCCAGAGTAGCTATCAACTTTCTCAACTGTTGTTTTACCAGCCTTTTCTTGTTGCTGTTGGGATAAAGGTGCATAAGCTGGTCATAGTATTGAACAGCCTGTTTAAAATCCCCTCTTTCCTCTTGCTCAATTTGGGCTAAGGCGTACAATGAGTTATCAGCCTTTTTGCCCTTGGGAAAAAACGTTATGATATCTTTATAAAAAGAAACCGCCTTATCAAGGTCAGCAGTGTTGCCAAAGCGTTCGTACATGGTTCTGTACATACGTGCTATGGTGTACAAACAGGAAGCGGCTCGTTTATTCTTTGGATCTATCTGATAAATACGCTGTAATTCGTGGACACCGTTCAGCCATTTTTCCCGTTTGACATTCAGAGAAGGGTTGTTGCGGAGCGTATAATAATAATCACTGGCCTTTTTGTATTGCCATTCCACTGTTTGTTTATAGGAGGCAGAGGGATCTGCTACTGCTGTTGTGGCTGCTAAGGCTGCAATCCCAAATAATACTATTAATAACAAAAAGGTGGGTAGTTGAAAGTTGAAGCAAAAAAATCCTTTTTCATGTTTTGGTGTCCCGTCCCAAAGAAGAGAATAGGCGATAGAATGGACATTTCCAATATTTCGATGAAAGGACCGAGTGACTTGTATATTATGTTGTCCCGGCCAGGGGTCGGGATGAGTGGTATACGGAACGACAAAGAACATACTGACAAAAATAACAGAGCGTTTGATGGTCGCAGAAACAGGATGAAATAAGGCCAGGTGCTATGCTGTCTTATCACTGAAATGCTTTTTATTGTCGTTCAAATTCGACGATAACAAACTTTTTGAATTATACCCTATTACTTCAAATTGGCAAATAAATTGTGAGCTACCCTGTTCCAGTTCAACCTGGATTGAGCAGGTGCGCTTTTAAAAAAACTGCTATATACTGACCGCTGGAAAGAAAAATCAAGATATTTATCTCTTTTTTACAGCAGCCAGCCGGAGACCTGAAAATGACCGAATTTGTCTATCATGATCCATTTCCCTTGGGTAAGGATCAAACACCGTATCGCCTTTTGACAGGATCAGAGCAATATGTGTGCAGAGAAAGCTTTGCTGGCACCAAGATGCTCAGGGTCGCTCCAGAGGCCCTTGCTGTCTTGGCCCGGACAGCCCTGCATACTATTTCCTTTTTTCTTCGTCCTGAACATAATCAGCAGGTTGCTCATATCCTAGATGATCATGAGGCATCGGATAATGATCAAGCCGTTGCTCTGGCTATGCTCCGTAATGCCGAGATAGCAGCCAAAGGCGTATTGCCAATCTGTCAGGATACTGGAACCGCCATTGTTATGGCCAAGAAGGGCCAGCAGGTCTGGACTGGTTGTGATGATGCAGAACAGCTCACAGCAGGTATTTTTTCTGCCTATACAGAAGAAAACCTACGCTATTCTCAGAATTCGGCCATAACTATGTATGAGGAGGTAAATACCAAGAATAATCTTCCTGCTCAGATTGATATATATGCCGTACCCGGTGATATGTACAGTTTTATTTTTCTTGCCAAAGGCGGCGGTAGTGCCAATAAGAGTTTCCTGTATCAAAAAACCAGAGCAATCCTGAGTCCTGGTGTGTTAAAGAACTTTTTGCTTGCAAAGATGCAGAGCCTAGGAACCGCAGCCTGCCCGCCCTATCATATTGCCATTGTTATTGGTGGAACCAGTGCTGAGGCTAATCTCAAGACTGTGAAGTTGGCCTCTGCCAAATATCTTGATACCCTGCCTACAGCAGGTAATGCCTATGGTCAAGCCTACCGAGATACAGCTTTGGAGCAGGAGTTGTTGCAGGAATCCAGAAAACACGGTATTGGGGCTCAGTTTGGCGGCAAATATTTTGCCCATGATGTGCGGGTGATCCGCCTGCCCCGCCACGGCGCCTCCTGTCCAATTGGTCTTGGTGTTTCCTGTTCTGCTGATCGTAATCTCAAGGCCAAGATTGATCACCAGGGAATATGGGTCGAAAAGCTGGATGATAATCCAGGTCGCCTGATTCCTGCTGCCTTGCGCAAGAGGAGGGATGAGCAGGCCGTGCGTATTGATCTGCATCAGCCTATGCCAGAGATTCTTCACCAGCTTGATCAACTGCCTGTGGCGGCCCGCCTCCTTCTTAACGGCCCTATTATTGTGGGCAGGGATATTGCCCATGCCAAGTGGAAAGAGCTGCTGGATAGCGGGCAACCGCTTCCTGATTATCTTAAAGAACATCCGGTCTATTATGCAGGTCCGGCCAAGACTCCGCCTGGAATGGCATCAGGGTCTTTTGGCCCCACCACAGCCGGACGCATGGATGCCTATGTAGATCTTTTGCAAAAAAATAAGGGGTCCATGATTATGATAGCCAAGGGCAACCGTTCACCGCAAGTCACAGCAGCCTGTCAACATAATGGGGGGTTTTATCTGGGTTCTATCGGCGGACCAGCAGCCGTGCTTGCTCAGGAGAGTATTGTGCAGGTCAAATGTATTGATTATCCAGAGTTGGATATGGAGGCGGTCTGGAGGATTGAGGTCAAGGATTTTCCAGCCTTTCTTCTGATAGATAATAAGGGCAATGATTTCTTTGCCCAACCAGAAAGGGTCAGTTGATAGCGATGGGAGATTACAAAAAAACAATGGAGCTTCTTGCTCCGGCAGGAAGTTTTCCCGCCTTTGAGGCTGCCCTTGAGGCTGGTGCGGATGCAGTCTACGTTGGCGCACCCGGTTTCAACGCCCGGGCCTTGAGCCGTGATTTCTCCTTTGCTGAAATCGGTTCCATGATTCGTCAGGCTCATAAAGAAGGGGTGAAGCTGTACATTGCTATGAACAGTTTGGTGAAAGAAGCTGAACTGCCCGCAGCCTTAGAGGCCCTGTCCTGTTTTGAATCTCTGCGGCCAGATGCCCTGATTATTCAGGATCTGGGCCTGCTTTACCTTGCCCGGACCTGGTTTCCGAATCTGCCTCTCCATGCTTCAACGCTGATGTCAGTTCATAACTCTCTTGTTGCAGAAGAGTTCACCCGGGTAGGATTTGAACGGGTGGTGCTGGCCCGTGAGCTGACCATTAAGGAAATCGCAGCAATTCATCAGAAAACCAAGGCTGAACTGGAGGTCTTTATTCATGGGGCCATGTGCTTCAGCTACTCGGGTCTTTGTCTCTTTTCCAGCCTGCACGGTGGAAAATCTAGCCTGCGCGGTCAGTGTGTGCAGCCCTGTCGTCGCCATTACTCTTGGCAGCGTGCTGGTTCCCAACATAAGGGGAATAAAGAAGGGAATAAAGGAACCCGGAAAAAGCCAACTGGTTCCTCAGCAGGTTATCTCTTTTCTATGAACGATCTTTGCGGCATTGACATGCTGCCAGCAATGCGTGCTGCCGGAGTGAGCTGTCTGAAAATTGAAGGACGCCTCAAGAGTGCGCAATATGTGGCAAACACAGTTGCAGCCTATCGCATGGCCTTGGACTCTTTGGATGAGCCAGAGACTGTTCAGGAAAAAATCCTGTGGCAAGCCCATCAACTTCTTGACGAGGCAATGGGAAGGAAACGCTCTAGCGGTTATCTGCTTTCAGAAAGACCAGTTGAGGCAACAACTCCTTCCCAGTCCGGCAACAGCGGCAGGCTGCTTGGTCGAGTAAAAGGAATACAGCAGGAACGTAATCGAGAGGGCAAAAACAGAGTAACCTTTCAAGTCATTCTTGCGGCTCAGGTCAGTGAAGGAGACCGCCTTCGTCTCCATGATGAGCAGAGCGGCAATCGTTTCAGCTTTACCCTGCGTTCCTTGCAGGTCAAGGGAAAGCGTCAAAAAACCGCTCATGCTGGTCAGAAGGCGCAACTTTCCCTCCTGATTGCCCGCAAAGAGTCTATCCATCGCCATTTTCAGGGTTCCCTGTTTAAGGTGGATGTGGGTTCCCGGATTACAGGCGAACGCCGTGGGCAGAAACGAAGGAAAAGACTTTCTCACCATAAGGTGGTGGCAGATATGGCAAAGGTCGAGGATATCCTGGGGCAACTCTCCTGGAAGCGAGGGCCGGTTCATTGCCAATCTGCTGATAAACGTCAGGGAAAGGCCGGAAAGAGGAGAGGTGGTGGACGAAGACGAGGAAGAAAAGAGCCGCCTTGGTGGGTGGTCGTAGCAAAACTCAGTGATCTGCGGCAACGGATGCCGGTACGTCCTGCCCGTTTTCTGATTCCATTGAATCGAGAAAATGTGCAACAACTGGATACGGTTTCTGATACAATTCGTCGATATATCTCCCAAATTATCTGGAGTCTTCCTGCTGTGTTACACGAAACAGACTTGGGTTGGACGCAACAGGCCATCGAAAAACTCGGTGAAAGAGGCTACGCCCGTTTTTCCCTGGGGCATTGTTCGCAATACGGGCTGTTTTACCCCTCCCTTATTGAGGAGCGGTTTGATCAGCTTGAATTATACGGGAACTACACCCTGAACCTGCTCAACTCGGCAGCCCTTCAGGCAGTCGCCCATCTCGGCTATCAAGGAACTCTTTTTTCCCTTGAAAGTGATAAAGAAAACCTTGCTGCTGCCCTGCATCATTACTCTCGCCAGAACAATCGAACAAGACGAAAAGATGCTGCAGGGGAAAGAGATATGCCACCAAAAATACAGGTGGGATTCTACACCTATGGTCATCCGCCCCTATTTACAGCCCGACTGGACAGCAGGCATTTTCGTTATCATCAGCCCCTGGTGAGTCCACAGGAAGAGTCCTTTACCCTGGAACATCAAGATGGTTTGACAGTCTCTCGGGCTGCCCTTCCCTTTGCCTTGCTCAATCAACGACAGGAACTGGCAAATATGGGCGTTGATTTTTTTCTGCTTGATCTGAGCAGTGGGACAATCAGCCGAGAAGGGGCAACAGTGAGCAGCTTGCTCAACCAAGGCAGTACACAGCGGGCAGGTAAAAGTGGTAAAGGTGGTAAAGGTGGTAGAGGTGGTAAAGGCGTTAAGGGAAAGGGCAGGCAATCCACAACAATCATGCGAGGCAACTTTGAGGGAACCTTAGTCTGAAGGAAGGTCTGAAGGTCTGAAGGTCTGAAGGTCTGAAAACAATATGGGGTCAAAATTACAAAGAAAGTCAATAGCAGTACTTGGAGGGCAGGGTTTAGGAGATAACCTCTTAGAGATGGTTCTGTTGGAAAATGGCCGACAGGCGGGTTTGCAGATCACCATGTTTTGCAGCCGGTTATGTGAGCTGAGGAGCTGGTTTCCCCAACATAGCATTGCCCCGACTCTGCAACCAGAAAAGCGAGAGCAACACCTTGCAAATTTCCAGATGATCCTCTTTCCCAAGGCTCCTGAGCCAGGAACAGACAAGGTGATTGTAAAAAATTGGGTGAACTATGGGCCGCTTTATCGAAAGAAGACCAACCGGGCTGAAGACATGGCCTCTATCAGCGGTCAGATTTTCAACATAGCTAAACCAACTCTGTGTAATGGTATCAGGCCACCTGCCTTTTTACACCATCGACGCTATCAGCAGCGAATATGTATTCATCCCACCAGCGCAGAACGCAGTAAAAACTGGCTGCCACAACGTTTTCTGGCCTTAGCAGAGCGGTTACAGGACAAGGGATTTGAACCGGTATTTATTATGAGTGCAGCAGAGAAGGCAGATTGGCATGTGATCATTAACGATCGTTTTCCCTTACACGGCTTTGCAGGGGTAGATCAATGTGCGGCCTTTGTCTATGAGTCTGGCTTTTTTATTGGCAATGACTCGGGTGGTGGGCATCTGGCCTCGTGCTTAGATATCCCTGTTGTGAGTATTCATGGAAGAAAGGGCAAGGCCCGTGTCTGGCAACCAGGCTGGGGGCAGGTTGAGGTTGTCACGCCTCTGGTGAACGTCATAGGAGGGGCTTTGCGTCAACACCTTTGGAAGTATTTTCTCTCTGTTGCAGCAGTGGAGCAAGGCTTTGAACGGTTGAGAAACAGGGTGCATATCTCCGCTTCCAATCTTTAAAAAAAAAATTCAGGAGGATAACGTCATGAAAACTTGTCCCAAGTGCAGACAAAAAACCGATAAAAAACAATGCCCTTCCTGTGCGCTTGTCTTTGCCGACTATGAGCAGAAAAAGATGCGCAAAACAGGTGAGGTGTACCAGCTTATCAGTGGTGGTGAACTGCTCAAGGCCAAGGAACTGGCAGAAAAACTCTCCTTAAAATATCCAGAGAGCAGGACGGATTTTATCCTTTTAGTGTCGAATATTAATCGTGATCTCAATATCGCCAAAAAGTACCGTCATGCCCAGAACCTCTTTGATCAGGGCGAACATGAACAGGTAGTTCTTGTTTTGAGAAATATCAAGGCGTTTGATCCTGGTTTAGAAGAAAAGGTTATCGCCTTGCGTCAGAAGGCAAAACAACAGGGCAAGTATGCTGAACAATTTAAAAAGACCGTTGATCTCTTTGAAAAAAAATGGTATGGAGAGGCCTGGATAGCATTTCACAAGCTCCAGAAGCATAATAAGAATGACAAAAAAATAGATATTTATCTTGAAAAACTTGATAAAATACGAAAAGGGTTGATTGATGAGGTTGTGCAGGATTTAGGAGAGAATGATTTTCAACTTGCACAGGAAAAGTTTAGTAAAATGCTGGCCATCTTTCCCGATGCAGAGGAAGAGTATGCGGCAATTGCCAAGATCTTACAACAAAAGAAAGAGATCAACAGGACGATCCTTGAAGCTGCTGAAACCGCACGAAAAAAGGGGAGACTCTTAGAGGCCAAGGTTATGTATACCTTTCTCTATTGGCAAAATCATGACATCCATCCCTATCTACGACCCTATATCAGAGAAATAGGGGATGAGGCCGTTGTCAGTCTTGCCGACAGCGTACAGTACGGCCTTATTGACTTAACCGATACCGGCCTGCAGGTCACCAAGGAAGGCTTTCTTCAGAAGAGAGTAACAGAAAAACAACTCAGAGATAATCAACGTGTTGGTGATGGATACGCCTTTATCACGCCGGTTGATATCTGTCCCGAACCGATTGTCGATCCCCTGTCTGAACTTGTCAACATTGACGGCCTTGAAGTTAATGATTTTACGTGATAAGTATCTTGCCTTTTAATTTTAAACAAGAGCTAATGACTGATAGATGAAAGCGGGATGACTATGCTTTTGCTGCTGACCGCTTTCATCTGCTTCAGCTTCCTCCTCCTGTAGAAGCGGCCTTGTTATCGTCTCGCCGGACAGGATAATCTGTTTCATTCAATAGCGTTTCACATAACATTTGCTGAAAAATAATCGCGGTAGGGATACCAGTTACCCGGCACCCCCCGCACAGATCCGTACGTGAGGCACTACCTCATACGGCTCCTACCTCGGGTCAGATGAC
>QYLO01000038.1 GCA_022766165.1 Candidatus Electrothrix gigas | reverse complement strand
ACACGTTAAGCACTGCCGCAGGCATTGTTGAGCTTTTGCAGAGCCAGAAGCAGAGTGTGCTTATTCAGAAATTTGTCAAGGAGACATGTGTTTTTGCCGCTTCTTTATCCTGCTTGCCGCTGCGGTCAAAGACTCCATGCCCGTCAAAATGGATGATGTCCACTGCGGGCTGGTCTTCATCACGCAGCCGTTTCTCCAAGGCGGAGAGCGTGGCCGGACGCAGGAATTCTACTTCCACCCGTTGCTGTTCCTGTCGCTCCAGCGCATCCAGCACGGCCTGCGGATCAGTGCGAGGATTGATGAACCCGGCATCTTCCGGTCGACTGACTATGAAAAGCAGGCGCAACACCGGTTTGGGTTTACGCTTATGGGGCCTGCGGCCCTCTCCGGCCATAGGCAGCCGACGGCGGATGGAGATGCGCAGGGTCTCACCGAAGAGAAAAACACCGCCGGCTGGACGGAGCAGCTCCCAAGGCAGCGACAGCACAGCCGGATGATCAGCGGCAATGGTGAGCAGACGGCCTTTTTCCTCCTCGTCCCGGAAGTTGCGGTACAGTTCATAAGCCTTGTCGTCCGCCTTGAACACAGCCTCAAACAGAGCCGTACCCCAGTTGCGCAATTGCTCTCTGGCCTTGTCGGCCCGCTCATCATCCGGCTCGGCCCGGTAGCCGGTGCCGTAGTCCTCCAGATACCAGCGGATTTCCTCCATGTCTTTGTTTGTAAGCGGATTGATAAAGGCAAAGGCCGAGGTCATGTCCGCATATTCATCATCCGGGATGTGGAGATGAACAGCGACCTGCGTCGGATCGGGGAAGTTGAGCATCAGTTCAGTGGGCATGTTGTGTTCCTCCTATGGTCAGATGATAGTGAGTAGAGGCACGGTACGCCGTACCCCTACGGGATTATGCCTCATCACAGATGGCCGTGCAGCCCAGATGAATGACAATCACAGCCAAGGCCACAGCAAGCATCTGCAAGGCATTACCGGTAAACCCCATTGCTGCCAGCACCGCACCAAAGGTACGCAACACCTCCTTATTGCTCAGATCACCCCATTTCTGCCACTGCTTGTTCAACACCCCGCCTTCCTCACAGAGATCGTTATGAGCAGCCTGCTTAAACCGCTGCCAGAAGGTCTGCGGATCTTCCTTGCTTATCTCTTTGATGGCCCGCCATTGTACAGGCAGGCGTTCGCTGATCTCCTGCTTATCCGGCTCATTACCTTTATGGAGAGCGGTTGACGAATTGGCTTGCAGCTCGGCAAGCTGCTCATCAATACGTTGGGCAAGATCTTCCAGTTGATTTGGCATAAAAGGTGT
Organism: Candidatus Electrothrix gigas; assembly: GCA_022766165.1. Classification (GTDB taxonomy): domain Bacteria; phylum Desulfobacterota; class Desulfobulbia; order Desulfobulbales; family Desulfobulbaceae; genus Electrothrix; species Electrothrix gigas. Next base: position 32,903 of record QYLO01000038.1, on the reverse strand, counting down.
GGACATAGTATCAGGCCTCTTGGTGCAGTATTTTCTAGGCTAAAAAAACATCGCCAGACAGTAATTTTAATATTGTCGGTCTGTAGGAATCTCGTTATAGTGCAGTCTTTATACTTAAAAATCAACATTTTTTATTTTTAATATAATGCTTATTCCGCAGCCTTGCGTCGGAACAGCATGATATAAAAGTAAACTAAGAAACAGCAGGAACAGCGTATTAAGGGGAAAAATATGAAAGTGCTTATCAGTGATAATCTTGCGCCTATCGGTGAAAAAATATTAAAAGAAGCCGGACTTGAGGTTGATGTCAACACCGGCCTGCCACCGGAAGAACTGAAAGCGATTATCCCGGATTACGATGGATTGGTTATCCGTAGTGCCACCAAGGTACGAGAAGATATTATTGAGGCGGCAACCAAGTTAAAGGTGGTTGGACGCGCTGGTATTGGTTTAGATAATGTGGATATTCCAGCAGCCAGCGAAAAGGGCGTGGTGGTGATGAACGCACCAGACGGTAATGCCACCACAGCGGCTGAACACGCTATCTCCATGATGATGTCCTTGTCCAGAAATATCCCCCAGGCAACAGCCTCTATGAAAGCTGGCAAATGGGAAAAGAAGAGCTTTATGGGCCGTGAGGTCACAGGCAAGATCTTGGGTATTGTTGGCATTGGACGAATTGGCTCTATTGTTGCCAGCCGAGCGCAGGGTTTGAAAATGAAGGTCATTGCCTATGATCCCTTTATGCCAGATGAGTTGGTCAAAAAGCTGGGCGTTGAGCGGATGGACTTGCTGGACCTGGCTGCACGGGCTGATTATATCTCAGTGCATACTCCGCTGACCAAGACTACCCATCATCTGCTCTCCACAGACTTCTTTGCTGCCATGAAAAAAGAGGCTATGTTCATTGACTGCGCACGTGGTGGAGTGCTGGATGAAGAGGCCCTGTATCAGGCATTGAAGGAGGGACGGATTGCCGGAGCAGCCCTGGATGTCTTTGAAAAAGAACCAACTACCTTGGAGGCCACACCGCTGCTGGGGCTGGATAACTTTATCTGTACCCCGCATCTGGGTGCCTCCACTGCTGAAGCCCAGGAAAACGTGGCTGTGGCTATTGCCGAACAGATGGCTGATTATCTGCTCAAGGGGTCTGTTCGTAATGCGGTCAACGTGCCGTCAGTGAGCGATGAGGTGTTGGCTCAGGTTGGTCCGTACATCACCTTGGGTGAGATGCTGGGTTGTCTCCACATGCAGATCTCGCAGGGGGGCGTTCAGGAGATAAATATTGAGTATAGCGGCGATCTTGCCAGTCAGGATACAAACTCTATCACGGTTGCCTTTTTAAAAGGTCTGTTTACCCCAATTCTTCAGGATGCGGTCAACTATGTCAACGCTCCCATTATTGCGGAAGAACGGGGAATCAAGGTTGTTGAGGCCAAGACCAGCCGCAGTGCTGATTTTACCAACATGATTCGGATCACCGTGAAAACCAGCGAAGGAAAAAATATGCTGGCCGGAACCGTATTTGGCACCAAAGAGCCACGACTGGTTCGCTTTAACTCGTTCCGCCTTGAGGCTCTGCCTGCCGGGCCTATGTTGCTGGTCCACAATCAGGATGTACCCGGTGTTATCGGTTCCTTGGCAACTGTTATTGGTGCAGGCGGTATAAATATTTCCAAGATGGTTGTTGGTCAGGAAGAGACTGCTAAACGCAATGTGATCTTGCTCAACACCAATCAGCCTGTGAGTAAGGAACTCCTTGCCAAGGTGAAGGAGTTGGAGCATATTGATAATGCAATGGCCTTAGAGTTACCAGCGTACAACGCTTAACAAGCACTCTCATCCCTTATCTCTCTTTCCCTTCCCACTGGGGAGGGACAACAAAATATGAAAGCGGCTCAATACACAGAACTTTCATATAAAAAGACATCTTAACTCAGTAAACTTTACCTCTGCATACTGTCATGAGTGAACAAGAAAAAGATTGCGAGTGTCCTGAAGGAAGGGTAAAAAATAGGGACGGGGAATGCGTGATGCCTGCGGTCTCCTTTATCTCCTTTATCCTTTCCTTAAATACAACAGCCCTGTTTCATCTTGGTGACTTGGCCCATCCAGAAACAGGTCAAACAGTAGTGGATCTTGAGTTGGCCCGGAACAGTATTGACACCTTGGTCATGTTGGAAGAAAAGACCAAGGGCAACTTGGAAAAGGATGAGCAAGAGTTGCTGGAGCGGGTGTTGTATGAGCTGAAGATGCGGTTTATAAAGGCCAAGGACAAAAGATAATAAGTACTCCCAAGTACCCCCGATGTTGCAACATCGGGCTATTTTCGGCAGTCCCTTTGGGACGCTCTTTCTTGGATACTCCTGGATATCCCCGCCCTCACTCAAGGGGTGATCAATACTAGCCCACTGTTTTTACGCTGTATCAGAAATGATTATCTTGTCAGCAAACTCCTCACCACCCGCAACCTCCGCATCTTCCCAGATCACACAACGAGCAAGTGTTGTCCCCTCCCCGATTACCGCCCTAGGTCCGATAACTCCCCAATCTTTCAAGACTACATTTTTTCCGACAACCGCGCTTTCATGAACCTGCCAAGACGGTGTTTGTGAAGCCAGCAGATGCCGGTGGAGATCCAGATAATCATCTGGTGTTCCCATATCCTGCCAAAAACTGCCATCAACCCTTGTATACCCTATCTTTCCTGCCGTGGCTATTTCTTGATACAGGTCAATAATATGGAAAAAACATGCCGTTGGAATTTGCCGTAAAATTTCTTGATTCACCACGTGAATACCAGTGAAGGCCAGTAAGTTTTCATGTTCCTTGTCTGTTGTAAATCCCTGAACCCGGTCCTGCTGTACCTGCACAGAATGAAACCGAGGATAGTGGTGCAGAGCCATTGTCACTGCATTCTTTGCAGTTACATGCTTTGCTATGAGATGAGCAAGGTCGATGTCATGGAAAATATCCCCGTTCATGACCAGCACAGGCGTATCTGGTTGATCCTGAAAATGCTCCAGAGCCTTGCGCAGGCCGCCGCCGGTTCCCAAAACTTCTTTCTCATACTGAAGAATCACCTCTGGTCTCCTCTCTACAGCCTCTTTGATCTGATCGGCAAGATAATGGCAGTTGACCACAATACGGTCACAGCCTGCATCAACTAACTTGTCCAGCAGGATGTGGAGCAAAGGGATATTACAGATCGGAAAGAGCGGTTTGGGACGAACAAGGGTGTAGGGACGTAAGCGGGTGCCGAATCCGGCAGCGAGAAGCATTGCCTGCATGATTTTTATTTCCTCTGTGCGTAGTACAATCGAGCCAGTTGTTGGGGCGAAACACCAATAACCCGACCCAAGAGCATGAGCTGGTTGATAAGGGTTGTCTTGACTAGACCGTGTTGCTGCCAACGCCGTGCCGAGGTTGTAACATGAGTTTGGGTGAGTGCAATCCTGCCCAACTTTTTTAAACAAAGAACCAGGGCAAGATCTTCCATAATCGGCTGCTCTGGAAAGCCACCAACAGTAAAGTAGGTTGCTCTGCGCATGAACAGGGCCTGATCTCCGTAGGGTAATTGCAGCAGGCTTGAACGGAGTTGCACCCCGGCCTCAATCAGGCGAAAGCCAACACCACGTCCGTTTATATGTAATCTAAAGGCTCCGGCTACAACATCCTTTTTCTGAAGGGTTGCACAGATATCATCGAAAAACGTTTCAGGTAAGACGGTGTCGCAATGCAGGAAAAGCAGGATATCTCCAGAAGCCGCTGTTGCCCCACAGTGCTGCTGTTGGCCGCGACCGGCCTCAGTATGAAGCAGTTGGATGCGGTGGATGCCCCTGGCTGCAATTTCCTGAAGCGTTTGGTCTGTACTGCCGCCGTCAGCAACGATTATTTCAGATATGTTAGCTAAGTTCTCAGAGGAGCGTCTGTGAAGCAACAGCCGATCAAGGCAGGTGCCTATGTGCTGGCCTTCATTCAGCGTCGGTATAATGATTGAGATGGACAAGGTCTTCTGGACGGTCGATGTCGTGGAGTTTTGGTAACAGGATATACGAGAGAGAGGCTTGTTCAGCCTGTTCTAAGGTTTGTTGGAGAACCTGCGCTGTCCCCCAGTCAATACGCTGAAACAGCAGCTCATATCCCCGAACATGGGCATGTAGCCCGATCAGGTAATAGCCGCCATCCACTGCCGGACCAAGGACCAAGTCATGCGTTTGCAGAGCATTCAGGCCAGATCTCATAATGTCTGCATCTATACCAGGGCAGTCAGAACCAATCAGTAGCACCTTTTCTGTCCCCTGTTGCCATGCTTGTTCAAAGGCATGTTGCATTCGTTTGCCCAGATCATTGCCCTGTTGCCGGGTTAAGGATATATTCTGACCAAGCCAGTCCGTCATTTCCTGCGCTGTTGCGCCGCAATACGCAACCTGTAGCTGGGTCTGACCTGTTTGCAGTAGTGGTTGTATACTGCTGATAACCTGTTTGGTCAGTTGATCATGCAGGCTTGCTGCCCCCTGCGGACCGAGTCGGTCAATCAGGCGGGTTTTTACTTTGCCTGCCTGCGGATATCTGGTAAAAATGATGATGGCCTGCTGCAAATTCATTGTATCATTGTATTACTGGTAACTCCTCATAATGTAAAAAACGTAAGCTCCCCTATAAGTTATGGCTCGTTCTGAAAAAAAATCCCCACTCTCCTATCAGGAGAGAAACTATCGCCTGATTGAAAACTCCGGCCTTGTTTCGTCCATTGTCAAGATCGCTGAAACAGACCTGCATATTCTGGCCTCTCAATCAGTAGAGGATCATGCCTTGGTAGCGGTCTCTCAAGTGCGTGGCGTTATTGAGGAGTATATTAGAATGTACCCGAATTTTCTTCAGAGCCTTGTCCCGCTCCCACAAAATAAGCAGGCTCCGGTGATCATCCAAGAGATGCTGGCCGCAGGAACGACCGCCAATGTTGGGCCGATGGCAACAGTGGCTGGCCTTGTTGCCGAACAGGTAGGCAAGAGCCTCCTCTCTTCCCTCCATCTTGAAGAGGTCATTGTTGAGAACGGCGGCGATCTCTTTGTTGCCAGAACCCAGGCAAGCACTGTTGCCGTTTATGCCGGGGAGTCACCGTTGAGCAATACATTGGGCATTCATCTCCAGCCAGAACAGATGCCCTGTGGGGTGTGCTGCTCCTCGGGAACCATTGGGCATTCCCTCAGCCTGGGGCAGGCTGATGCGGTTGTGGTTCTTGCTCCCTCCACAGCCTTGGCTGATGCCGCAGCCACCCGTCTCGGCAATGAGGTGGGCAGAAAAAAGAAAAGCATTCAACATGCCTTGGAGGTTGCCAAGAGCATCACAGGACTTGCCGGGGTTGTTATTATCTCAGGCGAACATCTTGGGGCCTGGGGGAATGTTGAACTGGTTCCACTGTAGGTTCGGCAGTTCGGCAGTTCGGCAGGAGAAGTATTACTCGTCTACCTGTAGCTCTTTCTCCTTTTTTAGGCCATAGATAAAGGGATAGATCTGGCAGGCCACACAAAATTTAAAAACAGCTTCCAGAGCAGCGCACATCATGAACATTGCCCCTGCAATCAGGGCGGTTCGTTCAAGAGTAAAAAGCCATGCTGCCGTGAGCAGACAACAGAAGAAAAAGCCTATTTTTGCTGCAAAAATTTTAGGACCTGCATCAACCATAACCGGTTTGGCGTGCAACAGCGTAAGGATCTTCTTGCTGATCTGAGCAAAGAGACTGTACTGAGGGTTGAGAAATCCCCGAATAAAGAAATCTCCACCAACAAGCAGGATGATCCACTGCCAAGGAGTCAGGAAAAAAAGCAGGATTGAGAAAAAGGCCAAGGCAGCGTTGATCCGCACAGCATGTTCATTTACTTTTTTAAAAGAAACCGGACACATAAGACTCATAGAAGAACTCCTGTTAATGGGTTAAATAATACACTCATCCTTTTTTCCACATCGCTGTATAGTCTGCAATCAATTACCTTTGCGATTATAACAGGTACATCCGTTGTTAGCTTGCAAAAATCAAAAGATCGTATATACATTTTTGTCAACTATTCATGTCGAGCTGTCTATAAAATACCCACAACTGCCATTTCTTGTCTCTTGGTGACAAAATTTGTCACTTACTATCACGCTACATTACCCTTGTTGAAAAAAAAGTTTACATTCTCTCAAAATTTTTTCAAGAGTCCGAGGGAATCGCTTATAAATAAGCGAATTATTATTACCTGTTACTTGCATAGCAGTAAAAAGAAGAACGATATTTTGAAGAGAAAGATATCTAATTTACTCCTTGGTACACTTTATGCTTTTAAGTGAGTAAGCAAAACTGCTTTTAACAAGCGGGTACAGAGCTTCCCGGTCAGGGTCGAATACGGATTATTCGGCTCAGGAAACTTGAAAACAGCCACAGCCGTCGTGAGGCGGTGTCGGAAAGCCACGGGTCTCTACAGGAGAGACAGCCGGGCCGCCTGCTTCTGTAATACCAGGGAGAAACATCATGAAAACAACAGGAGAACTGTATGCACACAAAGGACTGATTGCGTTCACCGGTGCTTTTCTTGCAACTCTCACCCTTGCAGGGTGTGGCAATGAAAAGCAGGCTGATCCACAGGGCATGTATGCAACACTGCCAACCAGCCAAATCGAGATCGCAGTTCAGCAAGAAAAACCCCTTACCACCGGAGAGCATTCTGTTGCCCCGGTAATTCCGCTCATTCCCCTACAACAGGAACAGGCACCACAGCAGGTGCCACGACAAGTACCACAACAGAGACTGGATATTGACAAAGTATATCAGGTGTATCCAACCTCTCTTTCCAAGACAAAGGAACTTGTTGCACAACTGAAACCAGCTATTCCCCTTAGAACTAGAACCCTTACACCTCTTTCAGTAGAAGGTATACCAAAAAGTACAGTATCAGGTTCAGCACAGTGCTGGCTGGGCGATATCACAGACCCATTGCGTAAAGTTGTCACGAAATTAGAAAAAAAATCGCTGCTCTATGCCACTGAACCACTGACAGACTGCTCAGGGATTTTTCATCGTGTTGTACAGGGACTGAAAGATCAATGCCCTGCAAAAGAGTTTCCAACCGTTGCAAAGAATCGCGACTCCCGAACACTGGCCCTTTGGTATCATGAACACGGGAAACTACAGCTTATTAACAATGCCGTGGACAGCTCTGATCTACTCAGGCCAGGAGCCATTCTGTTCTTTGGAAAAAACGGTTTTAAGTACAGGGATTTCTCTGTAGCAGAACTGTTGACCCCACAAAAAGGTATTGCCCATCTCGGTGTGGTTGTCGATGTCCATAAAAATAAAGCTGGACAAGTGGAGCATTATGAGCTGTTTCACGGACACGGCAGAAAGGGAAAAACAACGGCATCTGTCACAAACTGGCATAAACGCACACCGACCAGAACCAGCTATCCGCCCTTTGGCAACGGACAGCAACAGTGGGTTGCAGTAGCTAGTCTGTAACTTTCAGTACCAGTAGAACGACAAAAAAAGTTTTTAATTTGGCAGGTACAAGGTTTCCTGATCAGAGTCAAATAGGGAGTATTCTGTTCAGGAAACGTAAACACAGCCACAGCCGTCGTGAGGCGGTGTCGGAAAGCCACGGGTCTCTACAGGAGAGATAGCCGGGTTGCCTGCTTCTGCAATATCAGGGAGGAGTCTCATGAAAACGAAAAAAGAATTATATCAACGTAAAGAGCGCAGGGTATTGACTAAGACTGATACAGCCTTGACTGCTGTACTTCTTGTACTTCTTGCCTGCGCCCTTGTTGGCTGCGGGAGTACAAAGGCAGAAGGTTATTCTCAATCTATGCTTACTTCATCTAATTCAGTATATCGGGAATATCCAGCATATCCAGCATACACTGCGCCGCAAGCAAGAGGATCTGTTGACGCAGCAGCCATCACAGCGGCCCATAATAAGTGGCGTTCCCAAGTCGGTGTTCCAGGGCTTACCTGGTCAAATCATCTGGCTAACGTTGCACAGAATTGGGCAAATACGCTGACAAGAAATGGATGTGGATTCTACCACAGTATGAAGAGAGGCTACGGTGAAAACCTCTTTATGGCCAGCCCGCTTATGTGGTCTGACGGACGCAGAGAGTTGCAGACGGTCAGCCCGGAACAGGTGACTGATAGCTGGGGGAATGAGGTCAAGGATTACAACTATGCAAATAATAGCTGCACCGGTGTCTGCGGTCACTATACCCAAGTGGTCTGGAGAGATACAAAAGAGGTAGGCTGTGCCAAAGCAGTTTGTGGCGATAAATCTCAAATTTGGGTATGTAGCTACTTACCTGCGGGAAATATAGTCGGTCAAAGACCGTACTAATAGTCATAATAGTAATAATCGTAACAATGTACTGATCATGAAGTCAGGAGGCCCTGGAACGAGGTTATATCACGTTGCAGGGTCTCAGAGCCTCCTCAGAGCTTCAAGCTCTCTGTAGGGCGTCCCTCCTCGTCTATACAATCCTCTATGCAATCCTCTTGCGACATCCTTTCCTGTCCGGTATTCTCCAATATGAAAGCCTGTTGTACCGTAGTTGTACCGTCATTGCACGGTAGCTGTACCTGTTTTTCATTTCGATTTAAATAACCAACAAAAACAAAGAAAAAGACTATGCGCTGGAAACAATTCCTTACCCCAGTAAAATCACTTAACGCACCAGAAATCAGAGCGTACCTGAACGATCTTTCTACTGATGAGTATACTCTTGTTGATGTCCGTCAGCCTGGTGAATATAAAAGCGGGCATATCCCAGGTGCCAAACTCATCCCAGTGGCAGACCTGGCTGAACGCAGCAAGGAGCTTGATCCTGGCAAGCCCACTGTGGTGTACTGCGCCATTGGTGGACGCAGCCGAGTTGCTGCGCAGATGTTGGCAGGAAAGGGTTTTTCCGAGGTTATTAATATGGCTGGTGGCATAAAAGCCTGGGACAGTAATACGGCTGTTGGAACCAAAGAGACAGGTTTAGCTCTGTTTTCTGGGAAAGAGGACATCGTAGAAGTTCTCCTGATTGCCTATGCCCTTGAGGATGGCCTCCGAAATTTCTATATCTCAATGCAAGCTCGAGTCACGCAGGAGGATATCAAAGCCTTATTTGGTCAACTCAGTGCGATTGAGGTAAAACATCAGGACCGGCTCTTTGCCGAGTACGAACAGGTTGCGCCTGATGCCCTGAGTCGAGAGGCATTTGAAGATAATGCAGCAACGCAGGCAATGGAAGGTGGTCTGACAACAGACGAGTACCTTGCCCTCTATCCAACTGACTTTACTCAAGCCACTGAGGTTATCTCGTTGGCAATGGCTATTGAGGCTCAGGCTCTTGATCTCTATCTTCGAGCTGCTGATAACTGCTCGCAGGAAAACACGAAGCAGACACTCAAGCGGATTGCCGAGGAAGAACGCACCCACTTAAAGTTACTCGGTGGCCTCTTAGACGCTTAGACAAAATCGTATGATATGAACAGCTTTGAACGAGAACATATATCATGAATAAAAAGTTAGTGCTTGCCGGTGGTGGTCATGCCCACATGCTGACCTTGGCCCATCTGGACGAATTTACCAACAAGGGCTTTGAGGTGACAGTGATTGGCCCGGATACGCATCATTATTACTCTGGCATGGGGCCGGGCATGTTAGGCGGCATATATCGACCAGAGGAAATCCGTTTTGCCACCCGTGATCTAGTAGAAAAAAAAGGCGGGATCTTTAAGCAGTCTCAAGTGATCAGGATTGAGCCTGTTCAGCAAACTGTTCAACTCAGCTCCGGGGAAGTCATTCCCTATGATGCCCTTTCCTGCAATCTTGGCAGTCAGGTTCCAGACGACTTGGTTCAAGGTTCACTGGATGATATTTTTTTGGTCAAACCCATTGAACGACTCTACCGAGCCGCACAGCGCATCCGTGAGCTGAGTACGAAAAAAAATATTAAGATCGCAGTAGTGGGCAGTGGGCCGTCCGCTGTAGAGATTGCAGGCAATATCTGGCGGCTTGGGCAGGAGCCAAATATGCACGAACCAGTCATTACCGTCTTTGCTGGTCGTTCTCTCCTGCCCTCTCATCCAACAGGCGTGCAACAGCGGGCTGCTACCTCACTTGCCGCCCGATCCATCAAGGTTATGAAAAACTGCCGGATTGCAGAGATACAAACAGGCCAGCTCACTGATGCACAGGGTACAAGATATGACGTTGATCTTATCTTTGTGGCCGTGGGGGTGCGACCAAACAGGGTCATTGGCGAATCTGGCATTCCCACTGGCCCGCAAGGCGGTATGCTGGTGAATCGCTACCTGCACAGTACCCAATACAAGAATATTTTTGGCGGTGGTGACTGTATTGATTTCCAGGACAGACCACTGGACAAGGTAGGGGTGTATGCTGTTCGCCAGAACCCTCTCCTCAAGCATAACCTTATGGCCTCTTTGACCGGAGAACGCCTGCGTGCCTTTGAACCGGGCGGAAAATACCTGCTTATCTTTAACCTCGGCGATAACACGGGGATTTTGAGCAAATGGTCTGTTGTAGTGGGTGGAAGACTGGCCTTTTTTGTCAAGGATTGGATTGACCGCCGGTTCATGCGCACCTTTCAGGCGTTTGAGTAGGGGATTTTTATAAAACTGTATAGCAACGTACCCTCCCCCGAGGGGATAATAAAAAAAAGGAGCAACATGAAAAAAAAGACAGACTGGGATAAGCGTTACAATGACAACGATATGCCCTGGGACACCGGCATGGCAGAGATAGCCCTCATCAACCTGATCTCCCAATGGCCGAACAGTATTAAGAGGGTGCTGGAAATCGGTTGCGGCACAGGCACCAATGCAGTTTGGCTGGCCAAACAGGGCTTGGAAGTGACTGCAATCGACATCTCAGACAGGGCTCTTGCCTTGGCAGAACAACGCTGCACACAACATAAGGTGCAGTGCCGTCTGCTCAAGGCTGACTTTCTTACCTGCACTCCGGCAGGGCAGTTTGACCTGCTCTTTGATCGAGGCTGTTTTCATTGCACAGCAGGAGAAGAGGCGCAAAAGAAATTTGTCCAGCAGGTTGCAACCCATCTTAAACCGGGGAGCTTCTGGCTGAGTCTGATCGGCAACAAAGACCAGATATCTCCAAAAGAAAAAGGACCACCTCGGCTCTCTGCTACTGAGATATGCAGGGCTGTGGAGCCGTCCTTTGAAATCCTGAGTCTGCAATCCGTACTCAAGCCTTCACCGAAGCAGCCTGAACCTCTCAGATTTTGGCATTGCCTGATGCGAATAAGGTAAGACTTATCAAATATGTCCACCAAAGAGTTTCGTGATGTATTCAAGAGGTGGCAAAGCAATATGAAGAAAAAAGGTGTACATCATCAAGCTGTGTCACCCCATGAAGACGACTGGCCTCGCAGGCTGGCCATAACCGTGAGAATCAGGGATGAAAATTTTATTATCTCTCGAACAATAGCACTTTCCATGCCCTATACTGATCAAAAAAGTATATTTAATGCATGCATCATCCGAGACAACCGGAGGACGGACTGCCTGATGGATAGAAAAGGATATGTAAAGGCTCTTAACATACTCTCCTCAATATCTTTTTCTGTCCTTCAACCCCCGAAATCATCGGCCCGCATCATGAGTAGAGACATTCTGTTTATTATTGAATTGGGGGAAGTCTTTTGTCCTCAACGATCACGATTTCAATGGAAAAATCCAGACCCAGGACTCTCACACCGTCTTGAGTACATCTGGGAACTTTTCGGGCGTGTTATCCAGGAACGTAATTCTGACATCAAACTTGATGACCTTATACGTACTGGGTAGCAGAACAGTTTCCCCCTTCCCCCTTCCCCTTAAGTTTAAAATCCGGCTGCACACTGCGATCCAACATGGCCCGCAAACCACCCTGCTCTGACGGGGTGTAGCCAAAGACCTCTTGCCAGATATTTTCGCTCTCCATACAGAAATAAATGCAGGTGGCTGGATCTGCAAAACGAGCCAGCTCATCGGCGATAAGCTTATACATCTCAACCCGTTGACTCATAAAATAGCGGGCCTTACCGTCCAAACCTTCAACAAACTCTTCATAAAAAAAGTTGGACTGAGGAAATCGTTCCGCTGCAATGGCTTGTAATGAAGGTAAATAGCGTAATGCACCGAGACTAATCCAGGCAATACGGTCTGCTGGTACCTTGTCAAACAATCGTCGAATGGTTGTCCGATACCCCTCTTGCCAGCCCTGATGCCAGATAATCGGATCAAAATGAAAGGCCAGTCTATACCCCCAGTCAGCGCAACGGACAGCAGCGGCTAAACGTTCTTCCAAACTGGCTGACCGAATTTCTTCCTGTGCCATAATAGGAGGACTGTTCAGAGACCAAGCCACTAAGGTACGGCCACCGTGATCCAGCCCTTGCAGGTTATCAATAACCACGGATTTTGATTTCAGCTCCAGCACTGCATTTTGCTTATCCCGCATGTAGTTGACCAACAGGGGACTGAAATGAGTTAAGCTGTCCAGGGCTAGACTGTCGGTAAACTCACCTGTTCCGATTCGAAGAAAGGTCTGCGGGTCAGCAGTATCAGCGGCAGCAAACGCTGCGTCCATATCTGCAAACAGATCTTCAATATTGACAAAAAAGCTAATCCAAGGATTGTTCAAATAGGCTTGGAGAATGCAGTACACACAGTCCATAGGGCAACCCATGCCAATATTGAGTACCTGATATTCACAGCAGGTGTACTCACGGGTGCCAGGACAGGGCTTAAAAAATTTGCCTTGATAACGACAGAGCAGGAGACAGTGTTTGCCCTGCGTTAAATTTTCTGGGTAAACTCCTGCAATATCAGGTTGCTGTTGATCTTTAATAACCGTAACAGGCAACTTGCTCCGCTGAATAATTTCTTGAGCATAGGCATTTTGCCTGCACTCTTCAGTCATATAAAGCTGAGTGATATACTTTGCCGGGTCACCGTAAGACATTATTTTTTAACCTAACAAATCAAAAAAAGGGGGAGAGAAGGGGGGGAAGGGCCTAGTGAAGGGGTTATAGAGTTCCATCAGCCAAACCCTTTGCCAAGATATTCTTGACATCATAGACCACAAAATGAGGTCGGGTTATTCGGTCTACTTCCTCTTGAGTAAATTGCATAAACTCCTGATGCGCAACAGCTAACACTACGGCATCATATCGGTTTTCTCCTAAATCTTCAATCGTAGTGACCCCATAATACTGCTGGGCCTCTTGCGGGTCAGCCCAAGGGTCATAGACCTCTATACTGGCTCCATAAGAACTGAGTTCATCAATAATATCTGTGACACGGGTATTACGTAAATCTGGACAGTTCTCCTTAAAGGTGAGGCCAAGGACAAGAATTTTGGCATCTGCCACGTGAATGCGCTTCATGAGCATCAATTTAACCACTTGTGAGGCAATATAGCGACCCATGTCGTCATTTAGTCGTCGTCCAGCAAGGATCATCTCTGGATGATAGCCAACCTGCTGGGCCTTATGGGTGAGATAATAGGGATCAACTCCAATACAATGTCCCCCAACTAAACCAGGCCGAAAGGGCAGAAAATTCCATTTCGTACCTGCTGCCTCCAGCACCTCGTGGGTGTTAATTCCCAGACGGTTAAAGATCAAAGCCAGTTCATTGACCAGGGCAATATTGACATCACGCTGGGTATTTTCAATGACCTTTGCCGCCTCAGCCACCCGAATACTGGTGGCCTTAAAGGTCCCTGCGGTGATGATGGTCTGGTACAGCTCATCAACAAAATCAGCGATCTTTGGGGTTGAGCCAGAGGTTACCTTGACTATAGTTGGCAATCGATGCTCGTGATCACCTGGATTAATCCGCTCTGGACTGTAGCCTACAAAAAAATCCTGATTATAGACTAGGCCAGATACCTTTTCCAGAATCGGGATACAGACCTCTTCAGTTGCTCCGGGATAGACTGTTGACTCGTAGATTACCACATCACCGGGTTGTAAAACCTGGGCCACTGTGTGCGAGGCTCCTTTTAACGGCCTCAGATCCGGTCGTTTACTGACATCAATTGGGGTCGGCACGGCAATGATAAAGACATTACACTCTTGCAGTTCTTCAAGAAGCGAGGTGAATCGAAGCTGCTCGGCATGGACGAGTTCCTCTGAAGGTACCTCCTGGGTGACGTCAAGGCCCTGGTTCAACTCTGCAATGCGCTGTTCTTTGAGATCAAAACCGATACAGGGCATTTTTTTGCTGAACTCCACAGCCAGCGGTAAGCCAACGTAACCAAGGCCGATAACAGCTAACTTTGTTGAATGAATGTCAGGCATATTGTTGAGGTTGATTAAATTTTAAAAAATGAAAAGGTGTTGTTGATACGGTCGAGATACGGTCGATACAGCCTTACACCCCTCTTGAAATATCCGGCCAAATTTGAGTGTGCAGTTGCAGTTGCAACCTGATTGGTAGTTGTTCCTGCAAGAGCAGATCAGCTAACAGGGCTGGGGAAAGCCGATCAATCACCGGGGAAAAAAGAACTGGCACCAGCTCAGTCAGTCTATACTGCCGGACAATATCCACGGCCCAGGCAACATCTTCGGGCGAACAGAGGACAAACTTCACCTCATCAGGATTTTCACTACCGGCCTGATCTTGCTCCTGACCTTGCTCCTGACGTTGTTGTTGGCGTTGCTCCAGCACAGCAAAATTATGCCAGTGATTCTGATTCGCCATGCCAGAATCTGGGGTTTTCAGATCAAGGATAATACCAACTGCTGTTGGAACCCGCTCAATAGGCAGACTACCGCCAGTTTCCAACAAGACCTCTCGCCCCTCTGTAACAAGTTCTTGCAGGAGAGGGTATACAGCCTCTTGCAAGAGCGGTTCACCGCCGGTAATTTCCATCATAACGCCAGGAAAATCCTTCAGCCAAGCGGAAACTTGCTCCAGATCCATCGCCCTGCCCTCTTCATCCCAAGTGTATTGAGAATCACAGTACGAACAGCGCAAATTGCAGCCACACAGGCGAAGAAAGACACAGGGAAGTCCAGCACGGGTGGATTCGCCCTGAATAGAGTAAAACAGCTCAGAAACGAGCAGTGTATCAATATCACACACCGTAATAAATGACACCGCTGGTATCGGTTTCCCGAACTTCCACAGAAAAGAGAGCGTAACGATCCGTTGTGAACAGCTCTGTCAACTGATTAAAAAGAAAGGCCGCAATATGCTCGGAAGAGGGATTACGATCCTGAAACGCAGGATGTTCATTCAAATCACAGTGGTCTAACGCATCAACAACCGTGTTGACCTTTTCCTTTAACACCTTAAAATCAATTCCCATCCCCAACTCGTCCAGTTCATGAACCCGCACCGAGACCTTGACCTTCCAGTTATGACCGTGCGGCTTTTCACAGTTACCAGGGTAATTCCGTAGATGATGGCCACCGGAAAAATGTGTTTTTATAAAAATATCATACATAAAAAATCCTTTTTAAATACCGAGTTTGGATTGTCCCGACAAAAACGCAGCAAGAAAGCGTCAGTAGTCAGGACAATATTTTTTAAACAATATACCCCAATGAAGGCGCAAGGGGAAGCCTGCTTTTTGCCTTTAGCAAGGAATAAATCAGCTAATCAGCTATACTGTTCTTTTTTGCACAACCCTCTCTTGACGAAAAGCCTTGCATTGATTATTACTATAGGATTGATACGTGCGAGAGTGGCGGAACTGGTAGACGCACTGGATTTAGGATCCAGCGCACTTCGTGCATGGGGGTTCGACTCCCCCCTTTCGCACCATAATTTATGTATACATTGTGATGAATTTCGATCTAAATATCGATTAAACGTGATGGCAGGAGATCTGTGTCTGTGGATATGTACAGTGGCTCCTCATCAGAATTGAATGATTGAATAAATCTGCCCGATGCAGACAAAAAGGATAAAAGGAACTTGAGTTGATGGATGTTGCGATTGAAGAAGTAAGCGAGCTGGCCCGGAAGGTAACAGTTACCCTGCCTGCTGAAGATGTGCAAAAAAAGCTTGATAAAAAATATAACGAGCTGAAAAAAGAGGTCTCTCTCAAGGGCTTTCGTCGGGGAAAAGCTCCGATGTCCATTATAAAGAAAAATTTTCGAGATCGAGTTGAGCCAGAAGTCGCTGAAAAGTTAATACAAGATACCTATTTTGATGCGATTGAAGAAAAGAAAATAGACGTCATTGTTCATCCTGAGATCCGGGAAACCACCTATGCTGATGACGGCTCCTTTACCTATGTTGCGCTGGTTGATGTCAAACCTACATTTGATCTGCAAGAGTATAAGGGACTGGAGATTGAAAAGCCCAACTGTGATGTAAGCGAAGCTGAGATCCAGGAAAAACTTGAGGCACTTCGACGCGCCAAGGCTGTGCTTCGTTCAGCAGATGATGACCATGCCGTTGTTATGGACGATATTGTCACCATTGACTTTCAAGGATTCCACAACGGAAAAGCCCTGAAACAGGTTCGCAACGAGAATTTTTCTGTTGACATGGGAACTGGCTATCTAGGGGAGGACTTTGAACAACGGTTACTCGGCACTAAAAAAGGCGAGTCCATACTGTATGATAGCGAATTTCCGCTTGACTTTCAAAACCCTATCATGGCGGGAAAGACTATTGAGTTCAAGGTGGATATCAAGGGCATCAAGGAACGGATTAGACCTGCGTTGGATGATGAGTTTGCCAAAGATATTAACGAAAAGCATGAAACACTGGATGATCTGCGAACAGCTCTTGCTACAGAGAGAAGAGAAGAAAAAGAGGCTTCATTTGTTGGCGACGTCAATGATCGCATCATGCAAAAATTGCTTGAGCTGAATAATGATTTCCCTCTTCCTCAACGAACGGTTGCCTATGAGATTCAGGAAATGGTGAAGCAGACCGAAGAAAATCTCAAGCGAGCAGGTCAGACCCTAGAGACAGTCGGTATTAATAAAGAAAAACTGATTGAACATAACCGTGCATCTGCTGAAAAACGAGTACGGGGTGACTTTATTCTGAAAAAAATTGCAGAGCGTGAGGATATCACCCTGACAGATAAAGATCTTGAGCAGGGCTATGCTCGGATTGCTGAGGAGTATAATATGACGCTTGAGGAAGTGAAAGGCTACTTTAAAAAGCGTGAGGAGCTGATGCCTTTTATGGCCGAGTTGCTGAACGAGAAGATTCTTGACTTTTTACGAAATTCAGCACATCTTATTGAAGCAGAATCGGCAGAAAAAGAGGCCACCCAAGACGTGTAACTTCAAGGGCTTTTTTATGTACAAGAAAGCCGGACAGGGCCACGTTCTGTCCGGTTTTGTATTTTGAGGAGAGAGTATGAACTTGGTTCCAATGGTTGTTGAACAGAGTCCGCGAGGAGAGCGTGCTTTTGATATTTATTCACGTCTGCTCCGGGAACGGATTATTTTTCTGGGTACCCCTGTGAGCGATGACATTGCCAGTGTTATTGTGGCGCAGTTCCTGTTCCTTGAGGCGGAAGATCCTGATAAAGATATTACCTTTTATATCAACTCACCAGGCGGGGTTGTTACCGCTGGAATGGCTATTTATGACACCATGCAGTACATCAACTGCGATGTGGCAACGCTCTGTATGGGGCAGGCAGCTTCTATGGGTGCGTTCCTGTTGGCCGCAGGAGCTAAAGAAAAACGTTTTGCTCTGCCCAACTCCCGCATCATGATTCATCAGCCCTTGGGTGGATTTCAGGGGCAGGCTACAGATATTGACATCCATGCAAAAGAAATCTTGCGGATGCGGGCCGACCTGAATAAACTTTTATCCCAACATACTGGCAAAACAATAAAAAAGATTGAAAAGGATACTGAGCGGGATAACTTTATGAGTGCGGAAGAGGCTGTCAAGTACGGCCTGATCGACAAGGTGTTGGTACGCCGGGAGGATACAGAATGAGTGACGAAGTTTCCGGCGACTCTGCTGAGGTCTGTGCCTGCTCGTTTTGTGGTCGGGCGCAGGGCGAGGTGAGCAATTTAATTGCTGGGCCAGATGTCTATATCTGTGATAAATGTATAGAGCTCTGCAACGGCATGGTTAAAGACCAAGGCAAGGGCGAAGGAGAAGTGCTTGAGCCACCTTCACCTGCCGTGCTGAATCCTAAAGAGATTCATGCACATCTGGATGATTATGTTATCGGCCAAAATTTTGCCAAACGTGTTTTATCTGTGGCGGTTCATAATCATTACAAAAGGACTGAGGCCCATACACAGGAAATTATTAACGATGTAGAGATTCAAAAGTCCAATATTATTCTTATCGGTCCTACCGGAAGCGGGAAAACTCTACTGGCACAAACCTTGGCCCGAGTCCTGAATGTACCCTTTACCATTGCCGATGCCACCACCCTGACCGAAGCCGGATATGTTGGTGATGACACAGAAAATATCTTGGTCAACCTGCTCCAGGCTGCGGATGATGACATTGAACGGGCGCAACATGGTATTATCTACATTGACGAGATTGATAAGATTGCCCGAAAATCCGATTCTGCCTCGTTGACCCGTGATGTCTCTGGAGAAGGGGTGCAACAGGCCCTGCTCAAAATTATTGAGGGAACAGTTGCCTCTATTCCTCCCAAAGGCGGGCGAAAACATCCTCAGCAGGATCTGATCAAGATAGATACCACCAACATTCTCTTTATTGTTGGCGGTGCCTTTGTTGGACTGGACCGGGTCATTAAACGCCGTGCTGGCACCAAGGCTATTGGGTTTGGTGCGCAGATTGATACAGGCCCGGAAAAAAGCATAGGTGAACTGTTGACCGAGGTGCAGCCGGAAGACCTGCTCAAATTTGGTTTGATTCCAGAACTTTTGGGACGATTACCAGTTATTGCGCCAATGAAAGAGTTGGAAGAGGAAGATCTGGTTCGCATCCTCAAGGAACCGAAAAATGCTCTCACCAAACAGTATATGAAACTGTTTGAGCTAGAGGGGATTACCCTTCGCTTTACCGAGGGTGCGCTACAAGAGGCCGCTCGCAAGGCAATGTCCCGCAACTCAGGCGCACGGGGCTTACGTTCGGTTATGGAAGCTGCTATGCTTGATGTAATGTATGAACTTCCATCAGATGAACATGCTGTTGAATGTGTGATTAACGAACAGGTTATTGCTGACGGCGAGTATCCTGTTATTCTCTATGATACAGAAGAGAAAAAAACCGCTTAACATCGCCTCGCAACATCCTTACTTCCCTTTTTAAGATGCTCTTGAATTATGCTTGATTCTGACACAAAAAAATATCCTGCCATGCCTCTGCGAGATGTGGTGATTTTTCCTGGTATGGTTGCCCCATTAGTTGTAGGCCGAAAAAAATCTGCTCGTGCCTTGGAATATGCCATGAAGGAACGTTCGTTAATTTTTTTGGTCACCCAACAGGATGCCAGTATTGAACATCCCAAGCCGGATAATTTATACCAATACGGTGTGCTGGCCTCGGTTATGCAGCTGTTGCGTTTGCCGGATGGCACTATTAAGGCACTGATTGAGGGTAAACGCAGAGTACGTGTGGAAAGCTATACAGAGGATGCAGCGTTTTTTTATGCCTATGTGAGGGAAGCTGAAAATCAAGAGAGCGACCATGTTGAACTGCCTGTGTATAATCGTGAGCTGAAACAGGTCTTTGAACGCTACGCAAAGATTGAAAAAAATATTCCCATCGAAGTACTCAAGTCTGTGAGTGCCTTGGAAAACCCCGCTTTACGGGTTGATCTTATCTGCGCACATCTCCGCCTTAAAACTGAAGAAAAGCAGAGGATTCTCGAAACCCTGCATGTACCGGATCGAATTCGTCTCGTTTTGGAGATCTTATACCGTGAGCTGGAGCTGAACGAGCTGGAAAAACGGCTTGATATTCGAGTCAAGAAAAAGATGAATACAAGCCAACGTCATTATTATCTCAATGAAAAGGTCAAAGAGATTCAGACGGAGATGGGGCAGACAGGTGATGATCTTGACGAGCTAGAGGAGGCGTTAAAAGAAAAAAAACTCCCTTCAGCGGTACAGGAAAAGGCAAAGAAAGAGTTAGGTAAGCTTCGTGCTATGCCCCAGATGTCAGCTGAAAATGCCGTGGTGCGTAACTATCTTGAAACTATTATCAGCTTGCCGTGGCTGGAAAAAGACGACGTATCCATTGACATTGAAGAGGCTGAGGATATCCTGAATCAGGACCATTACGGACTCGAAAAACCAAAAGAGCGTATCCTGGAATATCTTGCAGTTCAAGCTCAGGTGGAAAAGCTTAAAGGGCCTATTCTCTGTTTGGTTGGCCCTCCTGGCGTGGGCAAAACCTCGGTCTGTAAATCCATTGCCAGGGCCATGAATCGCAAATTTGTTCGTCTCTCCCTTGGAGGAGTACGGGATGAGGCAGAGATTCGAGGGCATCGACGAACCTATATCGGAGCCATGCCCGGCAAAATCATCCACTCCATGCAAAAGGCAGAGGTGATGAACCCGGTTTTCTGTCTTGATGAGGTGGATAAGATGAGCGTTGATTTTCGTGGTGATCCCTCATCTGCCCTGCTGGAAGTGCTGGACCCGGAACAGAACTACGCCTTTAATGATCACTACCTTGACCTTGACTATGATTTATCCCAGGTGTTTTTTATCGCTACAGCTAACAATCTGCACGGCATTCCGCTACCTTTACAGGATCGCATGGAGATCATCCGCCTGAATGGGTACACGGAAGAGGATAAATTAGAGATTACTGAACGATTTCTAGCTCCTAAACAGTTACAGCTCAACGGTTTTCAAGAGGACGATATTCAATTTGATAAAAAGGCTGTGCTGGAGATCGTTCGACACTACACCCGTGAAGCTGGAGTCCGTAATCTGGAACGAACCATTGCTGCGGTTTGCCGTAAGGTTGCCCGTGATCGTTTAAAGAAAAAACGATCGGAGCAAAAATATCAGCTCTCAGCTCACTCTGTGAGTGAATATCTTGGGGTACCCAAATATCGCTTTGGGCTTGCTGAAACACAGCGCTCTGTTGGCTTGGTAACAGGGTTGGCCTGGACAGAAGTTGGGGGCGAGTTGCTTCAGATTGAGTCTGTGCTGATGCCGGGCAACGGCAAAATGACCGTTACCGGTAAGCTCGGAGATGTTATGCAGGAGTCTGCACAGGCTGCTCTTTCCTATGTCCGGTCCCGTTCTATGCGCTTGGGGCTGGCTGTGGATTTTTATCAACAACTTGATATTCATGTCCATATTCCAGAGGGAGCCATCCCCAAAGACGGGCCTTCTGCTGGTATCACTATTGCTACCTCCATTGTTTCCGCACTGTTAAAGTATCCTGTTCATCGCCATCTGGCCATGACGGGTGAAATTACCCTCCGCGGGAGAGTCTTACCTATTGGTGGGCTGACGGAAAAATTACTGGCTGCTAAACGGGGAAATATAACCCATATCCTTTTGCCAGCAGAAAATGAAAAAAATCTGGAAGAGGTGCCAGCAAAGATCCGTGATCATCTCAATATCACCTTTGTTGATCATGTGGACGATGTCTTAACCAAGGCATTGATTCTTCCTCAAGGGGAGCAACTCTTTAAACACGTTCCGTTGGAAAGCATTGTCAACAATGTTGCCCTGTCCGCTCACAATACAACAGTGCATCAATAACATCCATTGCAGTTGCTTGGAGCCAGGCTGTACGGATTTTTTTCTACCTGATAAAACGGCATTCTCTCTTTTTTATCATTTTTTATCAGATAAGGTTCACTTTTATGCTTGACGCAGATTGCAGAAAATGATATAAATGCCTTCACGATTTGGGGCGAATAGCTCAGTTGGGAGAGCATCGGCCTTACAAGCCGAGGGTCACAGGTTCGAGCCCTGTTTCGCCCACCAAATTACTTAAGGGTTAAGGGGTCGTAGTTCAGTTGGTTAGAACGCTGGCCTGTCACGCCAGAGGTCGCGAGTTCGAGTCTCGTCGGCCCCGCCAGTAATTGCAGGGAGTTGACGGTTTTGCCGTTGACTCCCTTTTTTTATTCCTCACCGTTTTTTATACGGTTTTGCTTACCCTCTTACCCTCCCCTCCTGCCATCGGCAACAATCGCCCTGTCTTTCCATTCATACAGCCTTCACAGAGCCTCAATGCGAAAAGTCCGCTTGTATCGTCTTGACGTAATACCACAAAGAGGTGTATAGTTATTTTTGGAACTTAAACGAATAATGCTCTACGCTCCTCTTGCTGTTAATAAAAACCTAAAAAACTTGTACAGCAAGCGAGATACAGCATTTCTGATTCATCAACAACAGCTCAACAGCAGCCTATCCCACCTGAATCCACCTGAATAGAATACAATGAAAAACAATCACTCTCTCTCGCTCACCTTTCTCATATTTTTGCTTTTTTCTCAACTAACAACACCTGTTACACCGGTTGCGTATGGAGAAAACGTCAGCAAAATTATTGACTGGTCAAAGAAAAAAAATTGGACAACATCATCGGTTGCCCGCGATTTTGCTGTTTCCTTTGACAAAAAGAAGATATTTATCCTAGAACAGGATAATAAGGTACGGATCTACGCAAACTCGTATAATGGGAACCGTTTGGGCATCATCAACGTTGCCCCGACAACAGTTGCCTTTGATATTGCGCCGCGTGGAGGTATGCTCTACCTTGTTGGGAGTGACAGGAGCTACACAGCCATGAAAATTACCTATCGGAAAGAAAATGATACCGTTACAAATAAGTCAATAGTACAGACGTGGAAAACCCGTACACGTCCTCTTGACATTGCGCAGTCATTTGACAAAAAATATGCCTTTATTCTGGAAAGCGATAATAAAGTGCATGTCTACACCATAAACGGAATACAGAAAAAAGTTCTTCCAGTTCCATTTGGTACGATTGCCATTACTGTTCCTTCCAGAAAGAGAACACTCAGTCTTATTACCCGCAATAGAATCTATAAATCCATTCGTATTCCATTACGTTAAATGCGATGCAGTAAATGCGCTCGTAGTATGCGTTTCCCTACGCAGGAAAACAACGCTGAAAACAGTTCTGCAGACGGCTTTTCTCCCCATATTTACGACATATTATGCAAGAGCCTTCTTGTATATATTTTGCACAGCTTGCATAATATGTTTGTGAGGGGTATAGTTATGCCATTCATGCCGAATTATGGCATTACGCCAATATTATGCCAATGACTATCCAGTAAAATCATGTTCTTTAAGCGACTCTATATGGTCGCCAGTACCTTTGATATAAAAACTAACCTAAAGGAGAAAAGATGAAAAAACCATTAATCCTCTGCGCCCTGCTTCTCTTGTCAGGAAGCCAAGTATTGCTTGGAAATGCAGCAGCACAATCTCATGGAAAGCTACTTACCTCGCCAGTGACGACGTGGCAACTGAGCGTTACACCTGTTGACTTTGCCCAGTCATTGGATAGTCGATTAGTTTTTATCTTGGGTAACGACAGTCAGGTGCATATTTACTCTGCTGCAGACGGTGCTGAGTTGGGTGCAGTTCCAGTTGCCAAAGAGACCATTGCCATTGATATTGCTCCTCGCGGCGAAATGCTCTTTTTAGTGGACAGCAACAAAAAATATACAGCAATGGATATCTCCTTTGCTCAGGATATTGACACC
Source organism: Candidatus Electrothrix gigas (assembly GCA_022766165.1). Lineage (GTDB taxonomy): Bacteria > Desulfobacterota > Desulfobulbia > Desulfobulbales > Desulfobulbaceae > Electrothrix > Electrothrix gigas. Next base: position 9,231 of record QYLO01000038.1, on the reverse strand, counting down.
ACAGGCTCCCCATTTCTTGGGAAGAAAAATGCGCCTGTTACCCTGGTTGTCTTTTCTGATTTCCAATGTCCGTACTGTAGCAAGGTTAAACCACTGTTGGATGACCTCATGAAAAAAAATCCTAATAAGCTCAAAATCGTTTTCAAGCATCTTCCACTGAATATGCATAATCAGGCCAGACCTGCTGCGCTTGCCGCTATTGCAGCTCAAGAGCAGGGAAAATTTTGGCCAATGCACGATGCCCTTTTTGCTCTTGGCAGAAATCTGAACACAAAGAGCATCAATCAGGCAGCTCAGGATATTGGCTTAAATATGGAGCAATTCAAGAAAGACCTTGACAGTACTGCCACGCAGAACAAGTTGAAAAAAGATATGATTGATGCGGGCAAAGCCAGTGTAAGCGGAACCCCAACCCTGTTTATTAACGGACGGCAGGTCAAAGCTCGTGGAGCTGATATTCTCCAGAAGATGATTGATCAGGAATCGGCCTCTAAAAAATAAACAACATCAACAAGCTCAACAAGCTCAACAAGCAAAAGCTTTGCATACTTCTCAAGAGCTCACCAAAGAAACCAAACAGCACGTGGAATTTAACGACTATGCCGTTACTCAGGTTCTGTTTGGTTCGCATAACCATAACCTCAAAACTGTTGAACAGGCTGTTGGGGTTCATATCCATGATCGGGGAAACAGTCTGACCATCACTGGCAAAGGCCATGCTGTGGAACTGGCTGTCTCCCTTCTCTCTCAGCTCTATGACCTTGTTCGCAAGGGGTATCCTATTTTTAGCCAGGATATCGCCTTTGGTATCAAGATTTTAGAAGCATCAGCAACTGCCTCCTTAGCAGAAATCTTCCTTGATAAAGTCTGTATCACGGCCCAAAAAAGGGTTATTTCGCCAAAGAGCATCCATCAAAAACAGTATATTGAGGCTATCCGGGCAAACGATATTGTTTTTGGTATCGGCCCAGCAGGCACAGGTAAAACCTATCTTGCTGTCGCTATGGCGGTTTCTGCTTTGGCCTCAGAGCAGGTGCAGCGTATTATCCTGACTCGCCCTGCCGTGGAGGCTGGGGAAAAACTCGGTTTTCTGCCCGGTGACATGGCCCAAAAGGTTGATCCGTATCTCCGCCCCTTAACCGATGCACTCAACGACATGATAGGGAGTGAAAAGGTTGCAGACCTTATTGAACGAGGCGTGATTGAGGTTGCACCGTTGGCCTTTATGCGTGGCAGAACCTTGAACAACGGTTTTATTATCCTTGATGAGGCGCAGAATACCACCAGTGAACAGATGAAAATGTTCCTGACGCGAATTGGCTTTGATGCAAAAGCGGTCATTACCGGGGATATCACCCAGATTGATCTTCCTGGAAAACAGGCATCTGGTCTGTCAGAGGCAGGCAAGCTTTTTCAAAAAATCGACGGGATTGGGTTTAGCCGTTTTGATCATAACGACGTTGTTCGTCACCCCTTGGTACAAAAAATCATCCAAGCCTATGCTAGGGCGAAAGAGTAGAACAGAACGACATCTTCCTCCTTATCCTTGGTTTTCCAAAGGTGAACACTGAAGTAAACACCACACAGTGGCAAGATTCTCCATTGACCATCAGTACAGTTTGTGATACTCCATTCTTATGAGGTGAGTTTTTACATCGTATTTTATTATCAAGACAAGAGAAAATAGTATATTGGGCCGATCATACCTGACCGGTCAACGAACAGAAGTCTCAAAGGAGAGATAAGTAATGAAAAAGTTGGTAATTCTTGGAGCGGGCTGTGCAGGTACAATGGTTGCAAACAATTTGCGCAAAAAGTTGGATCGTGACGAGTGGTCAATCACGATTATTGATAAAGATGACCGGCATATTTATCAGCCCGGCTTGATTTTCATCCCCTTTGGCATGTACAAGCCAGAGGATATCGTCCGCACCCGTAGCGAATTTATCAACAAGGGAATCAACTTTGTTGTTGATGAGATCATTGGCGTTGACACAGAAACGCAAGTCGTTGATACTACGGCAGGTAAATACGAGTACGATAAGATTATTGTCTGTACCGGTGTGAGCTTGGCTCCAGAGGAAATTCCAGGCATGATGGACGGCTGGCAGACCAAGATCTTTGACTTTTACACCTTGGAAGGAGCAGTGAACCTGGAAAAGAAACTGCGTACCTTTAACAGCGGTAAAATGGTGCTGAATATTGCTGAATTCCCGTACAAATGCCCAGTTGCCCCGCTGGAGTTTGTCTATCTTGCAGATTGGTTCTTTGCCGAGCGTGGGGTGCGTGATGCTATTGAAATCCACTTTGTCACCCCTATGACCGGGGCCTTTACCAAACCCAAGGCATCTGCTTACTTTACCAAGATGATGGAGGAAAAAAACATCAAGGTGACCGCAGATTTTATCCTTGCCGAGGTTGACTGCACCAACAATAAACTGATCTCTGCATCCGGCGATGAAATTGACTGGGATCTACTGGTCTCGATTGCACCTAATGTCGGGGCCCGCTATCTGGTCAACTCCAAGGTTGCTATGGATGAGGTGGGCTATGTGAAAACAAATAACCATACCTTACAGGCAGAAAACCATAAAAATATGTATGTGCTTGGAGACAACACAACGATTCCCACCTCCAAGGCCGGTTCTGTTGCCCATTTTTCCGCAGAGATCATGATAGAAAACTTCATGCGTGAGATCAACGGCGAACCTGTTCGACCAGACTATGACGGTCACTCAAACTGTTTTATTGAAACGGGCTATGAGAAGGCATCTCTTATTGACTTTAACTATGAGTATGAGCCACTGCCTGGAAAATTTCCCCTGCCTGGCTTAGGACCATTCTCCCTGCTCGGCAATACCAAGGCAAATCACTGGGGCAAAATGATGTTTAAATGGGTGTACTGGAATAAACTGCTGCCTGGTGAGGAGTTACCGCTTGAGGCCCAGATGTCTCTTGCGGGCAAAGTTCAGGATTAAGGGGGCGTATTATGACCAATGAAGAGAAAATTCTCGCCCGCCTTGACGAACTGACCGAGGAAGTGCGAGAAGCCAAACGTGCTGTCAGACCATACATAGAGCTGAAGCAGGAGTTGGAACCTCTGATCCATTCGATGCTCCATGAAACAACGACTCGCCTGAGCGGGTTGGATAAAAATGTGGATATAGAAGAGGTCGGGGAGATGGTTGGCCAGTCACTGGCATCCAGTGCAAATATTACCGATGCCCTGAAAACACTGAACAGCATCATGGAGTTGAAAAGGGATATACAGCCCTACACCAAGGACATGTTTCACGAGACAATTCTTCGTCTTCAGACAGCGCTGCAGGGGTTTGAAGGGGAAAATTTGCAGGAGTTGATCAGGCAGTTTATCGTCAATATGGGCAACCTTGCTGAGATGATGAAGATGCTCAGTTCTCTGATGGATATGAAGCAGGATGTCGAGATGTTGAGTGGTCCGGTTGTCAACGATGTTATTGAACGCTTGGAATCCTTTAAGCAACGTGGTCTTTTTGACGACTTTCAGCGGATGCTTGATATTGGTGAGCAGGTTAGTATCAAGATGAAGCAAACTGACCTTACTAAGGCAAAACCGATCACTGGTATTTTCGGTATGATATCTGCCTTAAAACGTCAAGAGGTGCAGGAGGGCCTGGGCGTGCTGATTGAGTTGTCAACGGTTGCCTCTGTGTTCAAACATCTCCCTCATTCTACTCAAGAAGCCTCTCAGGAGTGCGCTTCCAAGGTTGCTTGATTTTTTACCAGCAAACTTTTTACTAACAAACGCCGTTTATCTGTTCAATTCCAATCCATCCCTTACCGGGGGTGGATTTTTTTTCTCCTCTTTTTTCTTCCCATAATTACCTCGTAATGGTAAGTCTTGTTTGACTATCCCCCTGTTTATTTCAATGCTGAAAAAGAACATGCTGGGGTAGTTATTCTCGACTGAAGCTACTTTTGGGTGGTTTAAATTTTGTACTATCTCCTGTTAATTCAAAAGTATGGTGAAGAAATGATTGCAAGGGTGTTTTCAGTAGTTCTTCTGATAGGTACGTTGTTGTTCATAACAACAGCTAGTTATGCCAATGTAACCTTGGATTATCCTGGTTTTTTTAGCAGCGACAAAAATATGCCCGGAATCCCTTCAAAAGATATTGATGAATATAAGGAGGAACTGAAAGAATGGTCAGATACCTTCAATATTGACCTGCTGGACAGTAGCTTGAATTACGTTTCCAGCACCTTGAATATTGGCTTTACGCAGGATGTGATGATAGATGTTGACGGCACTGAGACAACCTTATTTAGTGCAGATTACTCTATCAGTGACCAGATGCGAGATGTTCTTTTTTTGGAAAGTATGCAGGATAGTATAAAAAAATGGAAAGAGGACTGCATTTTTCCTATGGGGACAGCATCCGGTGCCAGTCTACATGATGCTTACAGCAGGGCCTTTGGTATTTTTACCATCTATCAAGAATATATAGAAGATGGCAACCCAATAATCAAGACCCTCTTCGGCGCAGGAAGTACAAATTACGGCAATATTTTTGTAAATGATGGTTATATTGAAGGAAAAATAGAAAGTAATATTATAACATTTGGCAGTAATATCGCCTCCAATCAAAGTATGCTGACCGGTCTTTCAATAAGACCAAGCTATTCCGATTTATCGGGTTTCTTTATCGATATTCTTGATAATTCAAATACTATCAGTGCTGATGCCGCGTTTAACCTGAAAAATTTGAGTACAGGGGGATTTGCTCTTGTTGAAGGAGGATTTGGACTCGTAGCCGCACCGGCAATGATTCTCTACAACACAGCTGATTATATTGCCACTCAACTGCATGAGTCCGCACAAGGTGCGCATCTTGTCAATATGTACTATTTCTCGACAACTTATCCTGATCGGAAAAATGAATATCTGGATATTGGCACTGGTGGACTCATGGATTTCCTCAATTTTCAATCAGATGGAGATTCTATCTGCTTTTCATTAGCGATTAACGATGATAATATTGCGAAAGCATTATGCAGTGCAGAGTATGGCGGCTTTTTTTCTAAGGATAATACCACAGAGAAGGATAAAAAAACAGCATACATGATCGCTTCCCTGTTTTCTCTCGTTGAAGGGCTTGATCTCAGAACAATGAAAAAAGAAATCCTTGCCCGTGTCAAGCTGGAGGAACTCAAGGAACACAGCTTTGTGCTGTTCAAGTCTCATCTGACCGCCAACCAATATGAAATTCGTCTGCCTGATTATGTGCAGAACGACAGTGCGCATGGCGGGATTCCGACATCTGTTACCTATACACTAAATGACGAAAATATCCAAACAGTCTACCCTGATGCGGTCAGCAATGAAATCGTCATCAGCGGAACCGAGCTGGTCAAGGAGCTGAAGGTTGACCTGAGCGCCTATGAGGCGATCAAAGACGACCAGACTCTGAAAGCCACCATCGTTTATTCGGATGGATACACTATTTTTTCCACTACACGTTTAACTTTTTATCCGCAGATTGACTCTTTGGAGCTGATTGATCTTCCGGAAAACCTTTTCTCCGAACAGATGGAAATGTCTGTGAAGTTCTGCGGGGATGAAAGTTATGATGCCGGGTTGTATTTCAAAGCGAGTGATGCGGAGGAATGGGAAGCGCAATTTTTTGATCTTTCTGGGGCAGAGGATTTAGGGGGTAATTGCAGGAAGTTTGCAATTGCCGTTGACGGTTATGATATGTATCGGGAAACTGGGTATGTTCCTGTTGACTTTAAAGTAAAAGTTGAAGCTGTCGAGTCGCCAACCTATACCAAAAATATGGTGAATCCTGACGACATGGATACCGATTTACTATCAGATGCTTGGGAAAATCAGTATTTCGGTTCGCTTGATGAACTGGCGGGTGGGGACTTTGATAATGACGGGGAGACGAATTATCAGGAGTGGTTGCATGGGACTGATCCGACCAAACCGGGGATTGAAGGGGTCATTCGATCCCGGACATTTAGTCCTGTAGAGAATTCTTCCGGTTATTGGAAGTACGATTTCTCGCTGTCTGGTATTTACTGGTCAAATATTATTCAGAAGGATGTTTCCCTGACTGTTTACGGAGAAAATGTCGTGGTGAAGGGTAACTTCTTTATTGAAGGCGGAACCCTAGATCTGAACGGATACAATTTGACTGTTATGGGTGATCTTCTCCAGTCCGGTGGAACGTTGAACGTGAACGGCGGCAAGCTGGTCGTCAAGGGTGATTACCGGATACAAAAGACAAAGGAGGATGGTAGCTTTACCTACAGCACCGGTTATCTGAAAATGGTCAACGAATCCGATCATATCGTCGTCGAAGGCAATTTCGTCACGGACAGCGGTTACGACCACGACGGATATCTCACTGCCGGAACACTGGAACTGAAAGGAAATTTTATCCAGAAAGCGACATACAACGCCGGGTACTACAATTTCAAAGCCGGAGGTTCTCACAAGGTAATCCTTTCCGGCGACGGCCCCCAGGAGGTATCGTTCGAGTATTCCTCCTCCGACTACTCACACTTCAATATTCTGGAGATCACCAATCCCGATCCGACCAAAATCACTTTCACTCCCTGCTGGCCCGCTTTTGTCTACAGCGGCGTAGGATCGCCGCTCGGCAATGTGAGTATCGGCACCGTCGATTTCGTTCTCTCTATGGATATGACGGTTGCGTCTTCGGCGGAATCGACTCTCCGGCTTTACGGCGCGACGCTTGATCTGAACGGGCATACGCTGACCGTGGAAGGCGATCTTGTTCAGTCCGGCGGTTTGCTGAACGTGAACGGCGGCAAGCTTATCGTCAGAGGAGACTATCGGATACAGGAAGAAATTGAGGACGGCAGTTACATACACAGCAGCGGCTACCTGAAAATGGTCAACGAATCCGATCATATCGTCGTCGAAGGCAATTTCGTCACGGACAGCGGTTACGACCACGACGGATATCTCACTGCCGGAACACTGGAACTGAAAGGAAATTTTATCCAGAAAGCGACATACAACGCCGGGTACTACAATTTCAAAGCCGGAGGTTCTCACAAGGTAATCCTTTCCGGCGACGGCCCCCAGGAGGTATCGTTCGAGTATTCCTCCTCCGACTACTCCCATTTCAACGAACTCCTCCTCACCACCAACACTCTAAAAACCTTCACCACCAAGGTAGCCGTAACCAAACTCTTCAACCACCAACGCAACCCCTTCACCTTAGCCGATCCCGACCAATCCTACTTTATCGATTACGACGGCGACGGCATAAAAGACCATCTGGATTCCTATCCCCTAGACCCGACAAACCAAGGAACATCTGACCGAGACAACGACGGTGTGCCAGATAATGAGGATGCCTTTCCAGATGACCCGACGGAGTCCGTGGATACTGACAGTGACGGTATCGGTAACAATGCAGACACGGATGACGATAATGACGGCATTGCCGATGCTGAAGACGCCTTTCCACTGGATGCCGCTGAATGGTCAGATAGCGACAACGACGGGCAGGGCGATAATGCGGACATTGACGATGACAACGACAACGTTATTGACGAAGAAGACAACTGCCCCCTAATCGTCAACCCAGATCAGGAGGATGAAAACGGCTATCAGGACGGCGATGGTATCGGCGATGCCTGCGAAGACCAGCCCAAGAAGAGCATGATGTGTTTTCCGGTCAAAGCGCAGAACGGCAACACTGCTATTATCTGCCTGTAACACATTTTATTTTCGATGCAAACTGTAGGAGCTGGCCCCCCGTGCCTGCCCTGTAAAATCAGGAGAATTCCCCATGATCGAAGTCATCCCCCTCAAATACGGCGCTGCCTTTAAACAGGTATTCAGTCAGCCCGAGGTCTTTACCCGCTTTGCCCAGGATGTCCTTGGCATTAAACTCAACATCGACACGGTGCATACCGAATACGAGTACCCAGAACCTATAGGCTTTGTCCGCAGTCGCTACGACCTCTTTGCCGAAGACGAGGAACAGCGTATTATTGTCGAAATCCAGCACGTCAAGGAAGAGGACTTTTTTGACCGCTTTCTCTACTATCACCTGATCAGCATGGCCGAGCAGGTGCGTGGTTTTGACGAATACGGCTTTGACCGCACCGTGTTCACCATCGTGGTGCTGACCAGTGTGCCTCGGGACGGCAGCGTGAACTTTAGTTGTGCAGTGAGCGACTTCAGCCCAATTGATGAACAAGGGAAGAAAGTGCCTGTCTATCCGCACCGACTGGTTTTTTTATCGCCACCCCAGGCCAGTGAGCATACGCCGCCCCTGATTCGTCGCTGGCTGGACTTTATTGCCGATTCTCTGGACGGCAAAATGGAGGAGAGCAGCTGCACTGATGCGATGTTCCGGGAAATGGCGGAAGCTATGCGACGGCACACGGTTGATCCGGCTGTACTGGCAGAAATCAAGGACGAGGCTGCCTGGAATAAGGCCAAGGAGCGGTTTTTATCCGAAGGACGGCGGAGCGGGTTGGAGCAGGGGATCGAAAAAGGTGCCTTAGCACAACAGCGCAAAACCGTTCTCCAAGCTCATCAAATGGGAATAAATCCTGTTGAAATATCTGCGTTTGTCGGGCTGTCAGAGGCTGAGGTGCAGGATATTATTTCGGGGTTAGAAAAATAAGAGATGCTGCCTTTCAACAGGTATTCAGTCAGCTTGAGGTCTTTACCCGCTTTGCCCGTAGCCGCGACCATCTGGAAAATTTCTCTTTGACAGTTGGCAACAGAACGATTACCTACAGCAAAAAAAGTTAATCGGGCGAATCCAAAAAATCACCTGATATTGTATAAAATAAAAACAAGAAAGAACAACAATGACAGAAGTTCGTGTCCGTTTCCCACCCAGCCCTACAGGGTATCTCCATATTGGCAACTTGACCATCAAACACAGGGAAGAGGAAAGCTATACCCTTGACTTTCCTCATCAGGAAGTTCGTCGTTCTTTTTGTGAGTTGATCCTCAACGTCCAGTATGCTATCATAGACACTGATTTAGCAAAAAAATAATTAACAAAATTATGGCTCTCCCTCCCTTTCTCTCCAGCGCAATACTCCTCTTCTGGGGCTGGCAGACCGGCCTGCTTCCCTTTGCCCTGCCTATGGTCTTGGTTCTTGAAGGATCAAGATATGTCAAAACAAAATGGGATCTTTCTCAGGATGACTTCAACCGCATCACTGATATCTGTACCATCCTGCTGG